>NZ_JAFCVW010000001.1:0-690834 GCF_049897245.1 Sphingomonas sp. DC5200-1 | reverse complement strand
CTTCATCGTCATCCCCGCAAAGGGGGCGACATCATCTCGGAATCAGGGGGCGAGTAATTCTCGGAACAGGGGGGCGGCATCATTTCGGAATGAGGGGGCGGCTTCCCTCGGAATCAGCACCATGGTGCTCGATCTGCAACCGGGCGCTCCCATCGACGCACCAGATGCATTTAGAGGATTACGCTACGCCGCTTTCAGCGTATCCAATCTGCCGCCGGTGCCATATCATCTTGCACGTGCGATTTATCCGCCCCGGCCCCTGGTTGAGGCTGGTGGCGGAGAACCGGGCGGATCACGCGCAATGGTTTGAGCTGCTTTCGCTCGATCCCGCTTCACGCTGGCAATCTTTCGACCAAATTTACCCGTCTGGACTTCCGCCAGCGACATTCGGTCGCCCTGCCTCGACGTAATCCAAGAGAGTTCCGGCACTCACACCAAGGGCCGTCGCTTGTCGACCACCTTGATCGTCGGGTTCCTCGCCCCACGCTCAACGTCGCTGACGTAAGTCCGGTGCAGGCCAGCGAGGTCGGCGAAAGCCTCCTGCGAGTGACCGGCCGCCTCGGGAAGCCGCCTTACGTTCTGACCGAGCCGCCGCTCCGGCCTCTCCCGTCCTGCTTGCGTCCTGCGGTCCTATGATCGCCCTTATTCCCCGAACATCGGCTGTTCAGCGGTGAAGCTTGTGATGATAAGACGCCGAACGAACTGAACAGCCGAGAGCCAGATGGGCACGAAGTCAGCATGGACACCCGAGCGTCGTGCTCGGCAGGCAGAGATGATCCGACGTACGAAGCCTTGGGAAAAGTCGACCGGGCCAAAGACGGAAGCAGGGAAGGCGATCTCCTCCCGCAATGCTTACGCCGGAGACTGGGTGCACGAAGCACGGTCGCAACGGGAGAGCATCAAGGCAACCGCTCTTACCGTCTTCGGCCGCCAAAGATGGCCGAAGGGGTCAGGATGGGGCGGCTGAACTCGCTGACCTGTCTCAACCGACCTAAGTCATAGGTGATGCCAGGCGGACATGGGACGGACATGGCGGCAGCGCCGCCCATGCTTTACCCGCTAAGTCACTGAATAGGCGGTGGACGCACTTGGGCTCGAACCAAGGACCCGCTGATTGCATGTGTGCAGGTTCGGCCGGTTTTGAGCCGCGCCGGTTTAGGTTCTCAACGCAAGGCGCTATCGGGGCAAAGGTTGGAGTACGCGATTGTATCCGACGTGGGCTCGCATATGCAAAGCGTGTCAAGCAATCGGGCGACAGGCGAGAGGGTGTCGGTGACGGAGAAGAGAGTTAGCACCTGGGCGGAGATGAAGGCTGAGACGAAGCCCACTGACATGGAGGTGCTCGAACAGCTCGTCATTTATCAATCTATGATGCGTAAACTTGTGCCGTATCTTGACGCCTTCGAGGCGCTGGTCCTGGGGCAGATAGTTGATCGGACAATTGGCTGGAAAAAGGTCGCAGCCTATTTCAGCGGAGATGCCTTGTACGCCGGGGATGAGATGTATGGTGGCATAGCTAGAGCGATGGATAGAAGCCGCATGTGGGCTGCTATAAAATCCCTCGAACGGCGTGGAATAATCTCGCGAGGGGAGGTCGCCCACTCACGCATACGCATCTACCGCATCAACACTGATATGGACGAGGAGCTGATCAAGCGAACAGCCAAGCCGATTAGCAAGTCGGTTGCGGGCGTCCGCAATCGCCGCCGCATAGTCTCCAAGAACGACAATATGGTCTCGTCTAGCGACTACATTGTTGCGGCTGGAGACGATATGGTCGCCACGAACACCACTGGAGAACAGTATAACGACAAGGATAGTGGGGAGACCGGTACTCGGGACAATCGACCGCAGCCTGCGGCTCCGGTCGCAGGTCCTAGTATACCTCGCAAAAGGGTAAGGCCGCTAATAGGAGCGGCTGAGACTTCGTCTCAGCCGCCTACCGTGGAAGCGCCGTCCCTCTCGTCCGGGGATGCCTCCCAGAGCTCTTCCAGACGCCGTATTCGTCCACGAAAGCCGTAATCCTTCGTTTCGCTTCATTCTGATTAAACAAAGTTGTAGACTTAGCGGCTGCGCTGATATTGGTCTCGCTTATGCGGCGTTTAGGGTAGTGCTTGTCGCGCTAACGCCCAAGGCGCGAGCGAGCTTTGCGCGAACATGTGGGTAGTCGCCTGGGAACCTGTTTGAACCCAGTCCTGCGGCTGGGGAAGGAACGAGTGCTGACCGGCCGATAGGGTTCCGCACGCGCCTGTCAGGAGCTCGGCTCCGTCGAGCATCGCGCCAAACCCGAGCTGCTGCTCGACGTGGTCGCGATGGACCACACGCCCGCCAACCTGTTCTGCGTAGACAGGCTGACCGGCGTGCCGCTCGGCCGACCGACGCGCGATGCCGCAGGTACGGGTGCGCCGCATCGCGAATTGGTGGACGGCGACTGCCAGAACTGCCACGTCAACAGCGTCGCTGACGTGCTGATGACGCTCGCTTGCCAGCACAGCACCGGCACGCCGACAGGAACCAATACATCTCACTGCAGGCGCTTCTCGACGTATTCACTACATTGCCTGTACCGCAGCGATCGCCTGATCCGCCTCGACCAGATGGGCGTTGATCGTCAACTTGCCTTTGAGCACTCCGAGCAGATCAACGGCTTTCTGCTTCGGCCTGGCCTGAAAGAGTTCCGATTTCGCCCGTTCGTTGGTCGTGATGATCTGGATGAGCCGGCGAACCTGATCGGTGTTCAGGCTGGTAAAAAAATCATTGAGGATCGCCCCCGCATCGGACGAGCCCCAGAAATTGCCGCAATATACCGCGACGATCTCTTGGTAGACCTCGTCGAAGGCAATCGACGGCACCCAAGGCCCAAACTGGGCGAGCGTGCGTGCCGCTGTCTCTTCAGCACCCCAGCCGTAACTAGTGTTCTTTGCCTGCGCGAGCAGCTTCGCCGCATGTCGGTAGAGTCGGGCGCGCGATGCATCGGGGATGTAGTTGACCCCCTTCACCTTCGTGAGGAAGTCAATCAGTCGTGCCTCGGTGCCCTTATCGGGGCTGGTGTCCGACGCGGGATCGATGACGACGTTCTGGTAACGCAGGCCCGCTGCTTTCCGCAGATCTTCCGACGCCCGCCCCCACGCGACGGGCAGAAGGACGGCGGCGTTCTGGGTCGCGGGCGGCTGTCCGGCTGCGAGCATGTCCATCAGAAAGCCGAAAGCATTCCGCAGGTCCGATACCGTCAGAGCGTTGATTTGATCGGTCAGCGTTTGTAGCTGATTGGCGTCAAGCGCGATCGTTTTGACGGGCTCGAACAGCCCCGCGATCGAGTGCCCCGGGTCTGGCATGGACTTGTCGAATAGATTGGCCTGGAGGAGCATCGCCAGTGCCATTACGTCTACGTCGCTGACGACGCTGTCAGAATCATGAGCGGGCGAAGCGTGATTGCGGTTCCAGTTGATCATTTCAAGGGCCTTGCCGCCCTTCTTGTCGATCAGACCTAGCCGCGAAGCACCGGCGATCAGAACCAGATCGTCGACGCCCGACCAGCGCTCGGCGATCGTTTCACCGTCCTTGTCGAACTTCTTTCGGCCGCTCTCGTCTTTGACGACCGACAGCCAGAGGTCTGTGCCGTACGCCTCGACGCGTCGCCTCAGATTATGGACCGCGGCATTCCAAAGAGCGAGGAGAGCGTAGGGATGGAAGCCGGAGTCGAAAAGGCTCCGCGCCTCCGTCAGCAGCGACAATTCATGTGACGACGGAGGAACGGCCAGCATCTGCGGGCCTGAAAGGATGACCGGTAGATTCGTGCTCATGCCGCATCTTTACTGACCGCCTTGACGCGACGCTACCTCTTCAGAAACAATCCTTATGCGCGACGATCCCACATTTCCTAGGTCATGAGGGGCAGAGGGCGGAGCATGAAGCATCCTCCGCTAAGCGAGCCACGGACTGAGCCTGTCACACAGATTGTGCTTTATGGGCAAACTGACATCCGCGTTGCTCATCGACGCCTCTTGAATGATACACAAGGGCTGTTACACATCGGTGCGGAACAGCAAGCTAAGTAATTGAATTGTTGCGCGTTGGGTGATGGCTCTTCGTCCCCCCTCGGCTCCACCATCCGTTCCGAAGAGGCTGACAAGCCTAATCAAATTGTCCCGATAGTCTTGCGCCCCGAGCGACTGTTACGATCGTAGCAGGACGTGGGCTGTCGCGTCCTTGCCTGAGCCTAAGCGAGGTTGAGCGAGGCTTCGTTGATCTGGGCGATTTCGAGCAGGACGGCGGACGTCTGGCGCGACAATTCGCGCACTTCATCGGCCAGGACGGCAAAGCCGCGGCCATGGTCGCCGAGACGGGCGGCTTCGATCCGGGCATTGAAGGCGAGGACGCGGGTGTCGGCGGCGATCTTCGTCACCGTGGCCAGCATGGCATGCGCGCGGCGCGTCAGGGCTGCGCGCTCGTCGACGACGCGCTGCATCGAGCGTTCGTAGGTGACGTCGACATAGGTCAGCACCGCGCCGCCCCCACATCCGGGCGTGAAGATGATTTCGAAAACCTGCCCATCGTCGAAATGATGGTCCAGCGTCTGGCGCTCGCCCCGTTTGAGCCAGATACGGTGGTTGTCGAGGACGCGGGCGACGCGATCGGTCGACCAGCCGACGGCCCGGCCGATCTGCGCAAGATAGTCGCCCAGCATCGTGCCGACGGGAAGATTGGCCGGGTCCAGACCGAAGATCGCGCTGACCTGAGGGTTGATGAGGCGGATACGCTCGTCGGCGCCGTACACGACCATGCCATGGCGCATATGCGCCATGACGGTGGCGAGCTGCTTCGCGGCATCGCCGGTGGGCGTCACGCTGGCGTCCGGTTGAGACGGATGGGCAGGGACGGAATCGAGCGGAGCCATATCGTCCGATATGTAGGCGGTTGGGAGCGGTATCGCGAGGACGATCTTTGCCGGCGGGCGATGCGCATCGGGGCGATCCGGTGGCGCTGGATTCGCGGCGCGACCTTGGGCACATTCGGACGGCCGCGCGGATCAGGCGTCCGGTGAAGCAGGAGGGGTTTTCATGACGATCGTTCGCATGGCGCTGTGCGCTGCGCTGTTAGGGTGTGCCGGGGTCGCCGCTGCGCAGGAGGCGAAAGCGCCGCTCGTCAATCCGGAGGCGGGCGTGCCCGTCTTTGCCGGCGACATTACGGATCGGCCCTATCAGGTGATCGGCGAGGTCAAGGCCGGGGTGCGCAAGGCGACGGTGTTCAGCAAGGCGTCGTCCGAAGCGAAAATCTATCGCGAGCTGTGGGAGCGGGCGAAGAAGATGGGCGCCGATGCGGTCATCAACGCCAAATATGGCGAGGCGCACGTGACGGCGATCAGTTGGGGCAAGACGAATGCCACGGGTACGGCGGTGAAGTTTACCGACGCGGGGAAATAGGGGCGCGCACGGTTCGGCGCGGCGGTTGTCCGGCAGGGATACTCGCGGGTTGAACCGGTCTCGTCATTGCGAGCGTAGCGAAGCCATCCAGGGCCGGACCAGGACGCCCTGGATGGCTTCGCTGCGTGCGTAAGGGCGGATGAGGCTGGCGTGGTGCGGCTGGAGACGCTGGCCGTCCCCGTGCTGAAGAGTGGACCCCGGAACGAGTCCGGGGTGACGGGGGAGTGGGGGCGGGCGAGCGTTACTTCGCCGCGACGCGCCAGATCGTGTTGCCGACGTCGTCGGCGACCAGCAGCGCGCCGGTACGATCGGATTCCAGGCCCACCGGGCGGCCGCGCGCCTTGCCGTCGGCATTGAGGAAGCCGGTCAGCACGTCCTGCGGCTTGACGCCATCGACGGGGAAGCCGCGCGCCGCGAAGGGCACGAAGACGACCTTATAGCCCGACACCGGCTTGCGGTTCCACGAGCCATGCTCGCCGATCAGCGCGCCCTGGGCGTAGCGGTCGCCGAGCTTCATGCCGTTGGCGAAGGCGAGGCCGAGGGCGGCGACGTGCGGCCCGAGCGCGTAATCGGGGCGCTTCGAATATTGCTGCAGGTCGGGGCGCTGCGGATCGACGCGATTGTCGGGATAGCCGCCCCAATAGAACCACGGCCAGCCGAACTGATCGCCGAGCTCGACCTGCGTCAGGTAATCGGGCGCGAGGTCGGAGCCGAGCATGTCGCGTTCGTTGACGACGGTCCACAGCTGCTGATTGTAGGGGCTGATCGCCATGCCCTGCGGGTTGCGCAGGCCGCTGGCGTAGATGCGGAACGTCTTCTGGTCGGGATAGACCTGCAGGATGTTGGCGCGGAATTTCTCCGCCTCCAGCCCCTTTTCGGCGATGTTCGAGGCCGAACCGACGCCAACGAACAGCGTCTTGCCGTCCGGCGCCGCGATCAGCGTACGCGCCCAATGGTTGCCGCCGCCGTTCAGCTTGACGACCAGCTCGGGCTTGGTGGTGATCTGCGTCGCGCCGTCGGCATAAGGCACACGGACGAGCGCGTCGGTGTTGGCGATGTAGAGCTGGCCATTGAGCAGCGCCATGCCAGTCGGCGAGTTCAGCCCGGTCATGAAGACATGGCGTTCCTCGGCAACGCCATCGCCGTTCGCGTCGCGCAGCAAGGTGATGCGGTTGGCAGAGGGCACGCCCGCGCCCGCCTTGTTGAGCAGCCGGCCCATGACCCAGGCTTCGATCCCGCCGCCGTCGCGGGGCGGCGAGTTGGTTTCGGCGACCAGCACGTCGCCGTTGGGCAGGCGATACAGCCAGCGCGGATGCTCGAGGCCGCGGGCGAACGCCTTCACCGTCAGGCCCGCGGCGGGGGTGGGCGTTTCATTGCCCTGCCAGCCGACGACGTCAGCGACCTTGACGGTGGGCAGCGTCTGGTCGCGGGGTTCGGTGATGGCGGGGCGCTTGCCGGCGACCTGATCGACCGACAGCTTCGCCGTATCCGGCCAGGCGAGATAGACGACGACCGCCACGGCGATGACGGCGATGAGCGCGGCGACGCGCAGGACGTGCTTCAGCATGGCACTACGATAAGAGGAGTGGGGCTGGCGGGGAAGGGGGCTGCGCCGCGTTGCCTGTCGAAGGGCGTGTTTCCACACGCGCGGCGGTCGCCCGCGGCCACCGTGCTTCGACAGGCTCAACACGAACGGGGCGAGGACGTGCCTAAATCTTAGACACCTACGAAAAAAGACCGCCGGTGCGAGAGGGGATCGCACCGGCGGTCCGTCATCCCGGCCGGAAGGGTCGCTCCTTCCCGGTGACCGGGACGAACCGTATGTCTCAGGCCGGCGAACCGACCAGCAGGTCGTAGCGGTCGGCGTTCATCACCTTCGTCCACGCCTTCACGAAGTGATCGGCGAACATCGGCGCGGCATCGCTGCACGCATAGACTTCGGCGATCGCGCGCAGCTGCGAATTGGAGCCGAACACCAAGTCGGTGCGCGAGGCGGTCCACTTCTGTTCGTGCGTGTGGCGATCGGTGCCGACGAATTCCTCGTCGCTGTCATCGCTGACCTGCTTCCACGCGGTGCCCATGTCGAGCAGGTTGACGAAGAAGTCGTTGGTCAGCTGCCCCGGCCGATCGGTGAAGACGCCGTGCTGGCCCGCCTTGGGATGGTTGGTGCCGAGGACGCGGAGGCCCGCAACCAGCACCGCCATCTCGGGCGCCGACAGGCCGAGCAGCTGCGCCCGGTCGATCATCAGCTCCTCGGTCGGCACGTTATACTTGACCTGCAGATAGTTGCGGAAGGCGTCGGCCTTCGGCTCCAGCACGTCGAAGCTTTCGGCGTCGGTCTGCTGGGCCGAAGCGTCGGTGCGGCCGGGCGCGAAGGGCACCGCGATCGCGTGGCCCGCGGCCTTGGCCGCCGCCTCGATTCCCACCGAACCGCCGAGCACGATCAGGTCGGCGATCGAGACCTTCTTGTCGCCCTTGCCGTCGAAGTCGGCCTTGATGCCCTCATAGACGCCGAGCACCTTGGAGAGCTGTTCGGGGTTGTTGACCTCCCAGTCCTTCTGGGGCGCCAAGCGGATGCGGCCACCATTGGCGCCGCCGCGATGATCCGACCCGCGCCACGTCGATGCCGACGCCCAGGCGGTCGTGACCAGCTCCGCGGTCGACAGGCCGGAATTGGCGATCGCGGTCTTGAGGTCGGCGACGTCGCCGTCGTCGATCTGCGGATAGTCCGCGATCGGGATCGGATCCTGCCAGATCAGCTCTTCCTGCGGCACTTCCGGGCCGATCAGGCGGATCTTCGGGCCCATGTCGCGGTGCGTCAGCTTGTACCAGGCGCGCGCCCAGACGTCGGCGAAATAGGCCGGGTCCGCACGGAATTTCTGGCAGATCGCATTGTACGACGGATCGACCTTCAGCGCCATGTCGGCGGTGGTCATCATGGTCGGCACGCGCTTGCCCGCAGAGTGCGCGGCCGGCGCCAGCGTCTCGTCGGGATCGCCGACGGGATGCCACTGGTGCGCACCGGCGGGGCTCTTGGTCAGCTCATATTCGTGGTCGAAGAGCATGTCGAAATAGCTCATGTCCCACGTCGTCGGCGTCGGCGTCCACGCGCCTTCGATGCCGCTGGTGATCGTGTGATCGCCCATGCCGCTTTCGTGAGTCGACGCCCAGCCAAGGCCCTGCGAGGCGATGTCGGCGCCTTCCGGCTCGACGCCGACCAGCTTCGGATCGCCCGCGCCATGCGCCTTGCCGAACGTGTGACCACCGGCGGTGAGCGCGACGGTTTCCTCGTCGTTCATGCCCATGCGGGCGAACGTCTCACGCATGTCGCGTGCCGAACCCTGCGGCATCGGGCAGCCGCCGGGGCCTTCGGGATTGACGTAGATGAGGCCCATCTGGATCGCAGCGAGCGGATTTTCGAGCGCGCGCCCCTCCTGCTCTTCGATCCGGGTCTGGCCGAGCCACTCCTCCTCGGTGCCCCAATAGACATCCTTCTCGGGCTCGAACACGTCCTCGCGGCCGCCGGAGAAGCCGAAGGTCGGACCACCCATCGATTCGATCGCGACATTGCCCGCCAGGATGAACAGGTCGGCCCAGCTCAATTTGCGGCCGTACTTCTGCTTGATCGGCCACAGCAGGCGGCGCGCCTTGTCGAGGTTGCCGTTATCGGGCCACGAGTTGAGCGGGGCAAAGCGCTGCTGGCCCGCCGACGAGCCGCCGCGGCCGTCGCCGGTGCGATAGGTGCCGGCGGAGTGCCAGGCCATGCGGATGAAGAAGGGGCCGTAGTGACCGTAATCGGCCGGCCACCAGGGCTGGCTGTCGGTCATCAGCGCGGTGAGGTCGCGCTTGAGCTGGTCGTAATCGAGCGTCAGGAATTCGGAGCGATAGTCGAAGTCGTCGCCCATCGGATTGCCGCTGACGCCCTTCTGATGAAGGATGTCGACCGACAGCGCCTCCGGCCACCAGTCGCGCGATGTGCGGCCCAGCAGGCTGCGCAGCGCGGCGGGCTTCTTGTTCGGGTCGCTGAGTGGGCTGCCTTCGGTGATCGCGTCCATGTCCTGCTCTCCCTCAAAACGCTACGTCCGCTGCGGGCATGAACGCCGCCGCAACGATGCTGTTGCCAGGGGATACCGCAGTCCGTCTGATCGGGATAACGCTTAATCGCGAAGGCTGTGATCGGGTAGGGCGATCAGTGGGGCCTCATCCCATCGTCACCCCGGATCAAGTCCGGGGTGACGGGAGTGTGGGACGGACTGGCGTTCGGCGCAGGATTAAGTCCTCCCCCGCCAGGGGGAGGTGGCGCCGCCGCAAGGCGGTGACGGAGGGGGCGGACGGGAACGTCCCTAGTAACGAAGCTCCACCCTTACCTCCCCCTCCGTCATGCCTGCGGCATGCCACCTCCCCCTGGCGGGGGAGGACTGAGGTTCGTCTATCAGACGTTACGCCTCGTCCGCTGCCCGCAAACCCGGCAGGCGGCGGACGCGGTCGGCGACCCATTTGCCGGGGTTGCGCAGCGGGCGGTCGAAGCGGATGCGCAGGACGATGCGGGTGCCGCTCGCCTCGTTCCAAACTTCGTGGTCGTAGGTGTCGTCGAACACCAAGGTCTCGCCCTCCGACCAGCGCACGACGCGATCGCCGACGCGCATGCGGACGTCGCCGTCGCGCGGCACGACGAGGCCGAGGTGGCAGGTGATCAGCCCCTTGGTGGCGCCGCGCCGGATCGCATGATGCGCGCCCGGCGGCAGGATGGCGAGCGCGGCGCTGTCGAGGCCGGGGATGGTCGAAACGATGCGATGCGTCTGCGGGCAGGGGGCGGGGGTGTCGCCGTCGCGGCTCCACAGCGTCACGGTGCGGTCGGCGGGGGCGGTGTCGGCAGACAGCGCGCTCATCGCTTCGTCGCGGATCGTGCGCCAGTGATCGCGGAGCAAGGCGGTCCAGGCGAACTGGCGCATGTCGAGCACCGGATCGGTGGCGACCAGCGACGAGGCGGCGATCACGCGATCGATGCGGCGGCGCAGGCCCGCAGGCAGGTCGAGCCCACGCAGCAGGCCCTGCGGCTGTGGCTGCGTCGGGGGAGTCGGGGCCGGGGCGCCCGAATCCCGCCACATTGCCGATGCCGTCCTGGTCGTCGCGATCGTCATGCCCCTGCCGTCGTCATCCTGGCGTTCGCCGCGGCCGAGAGGCGCGAGCGTCGCTTATCCTGATTGTTCTGTAGGGCTTGGGTATCGGCATACCGGGGCCAAATCATGACCGAAACATGGAGCGTCGGCACAGATGGTGTCCTCGCTGGCGGCGCCCGTCGTGCCACGCTACAGCAGGGGCCATGGCGTATCTCTCCCGCGCATTCGCGCCCGTACTCGTCCTCGCTCTGGCCACCGGCGGCATCGCCCAGGTCAAGGCGCCCCGCTCCGCGGTAGCGGCTCAGGCGACCCCCGCGGTCAAGGTCGATCCGACCGCCTGGCTCTACAAGGGCAGCGACCTGCCGCACGATCCGGCCTGGGTGTTCGGCACCCTGCCCAACGGGCTGCGCTATGCGGTGCGCAAGAACGGCGTGCCGCCGGGTCAGGTGTCGATCCGCGTGCGTATCGACGCAGGCTCGCTCAACGAAAAGGATAGCGAGCGCGGCTACGCCCATTTCATCGAGCACCTGTCGTTCCGCGGATCGGAATATGTGCCCGATGGCGAGGCGAAGCGCGTGTGGCAGCGGTTCGGCGCAACCTTCGGGTCGGACAGCAACGCCTCGACCACGCCGACGCAGACGCTCTACAAGCTCGACCTGCCATCCGCGACCGAGCAGACGGTCGATGAAAGCCTGAAGATCCTGTCGGGCATGATGGAACAGCCGACGCTAACCGATGCGGCGGTCTCCGCCGAACGGCCGATCGTGCTGGCCGAGCGCCGCGAACAGCCGGGGCCGCAGGTGAAGTTGCAGGAGGCGATGAGCAAATTGTTCTTCGCCGGCCAGCCGCTCGCCGAACGGTCGCCGATCGGCACGCTCCAGACGCTGGAGGCGGCGACGGGGGCAAGCGTAAAGGCGTTTCACGATCGCTGGTATCGGCCCGAAAACGCGGTCGTTATCATCTCGGGGGATATGGACCCGGCGACGCTCGGCCGGATGGTGACGCAGCATTTCGCCGGCTGGACGGGCAATGGCCCGGCGACGCCCGCACCCGATTTCGGCAAGCCGTCGCCCAACGAGCCGACCTCTGCGGTGATGGTCGAACCGGGCCTGCCGCCGCTGGTCATGATGGGCGTCGTGCGGCCGTGGCAGTACAATGACGACACCAAGATCTTCAACCAGAAGCGGATGGTCGACACGATCGCGGCACGGGTGATCAGCCGCCGCCTCGAACGGCGGGCGCGCGCGGGCGCCAGCTTCGTGCAGGCGGGCGTCGACCTCGACGACCGGTCGCGCTCGGCGAACATGACGACCGTCATGATCCTGCCGGTCGGTGACCAGTGGGAACAGGCGCTGAAGGACGTGCGCGCGGTGATCGCCGATGCACAGAAGACGCCGCCGACACAGGCCGAGATCGACCGCGAATATGCCGATTACGAAGTCGCAATCCGCAACGGCGTGGAGACCGCGCAGGTCGAGGCGAGCGCCAAGCAGGCCGACGACATGGCCGGCGCGCTCGACATCCGCGAAACCGTGACCGCACCCGCCAACAGCTATGCGATCCTGACCGACGCCAAGGCGAAGGGCATGTTCAACCCCGCCGACGTCCTTGCCTCGACGAAGAAGATCTTCGCCGGCGTCGCGACGCGCGCGCTGGTCAACACGCGCACCGCCGAAAAGGGCGCGGCGGAAAAGCTGGCGGCGGCGCTGAAGGCCGACGTGTCGACGCTGACGATCAAGCGTGCGGCGCAGGCGGCGGTCGATTTCAGCAAGCTGCCCGCGTTGGGCAAGCCGGGTACGGTCGTGTCGCGGACGCAGATCGCCGGGCTGCCGTCGGAAAAGGTGGTGTTTTCGAACGGCGTGCGGCTGCTGACCTTCGCCAATCCCGACGATACCGGCCGCGTCTTCGTGCGCGTGCGCTTCGGGCGCGGCTATAACGCCTTGCCGGCGAGCAAGCCGAGCCCCGCCTGGGCGGGCGACCTTGCGCTGATGGAAAGCGGCATCGGCACCCTCAGCCAGGACGACCTCGACCAGTTGACCGCGGGGCGGCAACTCGGCCTCGACTTCGGGATCGACGACGATGCCTTCTCGATCGCGACGCTGAGCAGTCCGAAGGACTATGCCGACGAGCTGACACTGGCGGCGGCGAAGCTTGCCTATCCGCGCTGGGATGCGGCACCGGTCGCGCGGGCGAAGTCGTCGGCGCTCACCGCGATCCCCGGCTATGATTCGTCGGCGGATGGCGTGCTGTCGCGCGATCTGGAAGGGCTGCTGCACGATGGCGACCAGCGCTGGCTGACGCCGAGTGCCAAGACGGTGTCGTCGCTGACGCCGGAGCAGTTCAAGGCGTTCTGGGCACCGCTGCTCGCCAGCGGCCCGATCGAGGTCGATGTGTTCGGACAGATCAACCCGGACGAGGCGATCGCCGCGGTGGCCAAGAGCTTCGGCGCACTGCCGCCGCGCGTGGACACCTCGACCGCGCCGCCGCCGGTGCGCTTCCCCGCGCATGTCGCGAGCCCCGTGCTGCGCTATCACAACGGTCCGGACAATCAGGCGAGCGCGGTGATCGCCTGGCCGACCGGCGCGGGCCTGACCGACATCGCCGAAGCGCGGCGACTGGACGTGCTGGCGCAGGTGTTCAGCGACCGCCTGTTCGAACAGATGCGCCAGGCGGAGGGCGCGAGCTACAGCCCCGGTGTTGCGAGCAGCTGGCCCAAGGGCCTGCCCGGCGGCGGCCGCCTGATGGCGGTGAGCCAGGTCGCACCCGCCAACGTGCCGCTGTTCTTCAGCCTCGCCCGCAAGATCGCCGCGGACCTCGCCAAGACGCCGGTCACCGCCGACGAGCTGGAGCGCGTGAAGGGGCCGCTGCAGCAAAGCTACGCCCGCGCCGCGACGAGCAGCCTGTTCTGGCTGCGCGAAATGTCGGGCGGCACGTTCGACGAACGCCGCATCGACGCGGTCCGCCGCCTGGGCCGCGACTTCGGCGAAGTGACGCCGCAGGTGTTGCAGGCGACGGCGGCAAAATATCTGGTGCCGGAGAAGGACTGGACGCTCGCGGTGCTGCCGCGGAAGAAGTGACGGGGCGGCGAACTGCGCCTCGACGGGTCGTAAGCTATTCCTCCCCCGCCAGGGGGAGGTGGCAGCGAAGCTGACGGAGGTGGAGGGCAGGGTGAAGCTCAGCGGTTCCAAGAAGAACCTTGCCGATGCAAAGGCGCTGCGACGAAACCTGACACTCCCCGAAATCCTGCTCTGGCGAGAGCTTCGCAAACTGCCGCTCCGGATCCGGAAGCAGGTGCCCGCCGACCCGTACGTCCTCGACTTTTACTGTGCGAAGGCCCGTCTCGTCATCGAGGTCGATGGAGAAGCCCATGCCCGCGGCGATCGCCCCGAACGTGACGCCGGGCGCGATGCGTGGCTAGCCGAGCAAGGCATCGCGACCCTGAGGCTGGGTGCCAGTGACGTCCTTCGCGATCTTGACGCGGCGATGCGGCTCATCATCGACGAACTTGACGCTCGCGGAAGCGCCCCCTCCACCACCCGCTAGCGCGGGCGGTCCCCCTCCCCCGCTAAAGCGAGGGAGGAATGGCTGTCGCAGCTTGGTGGCGGCGTGAGGCCTTTGCGTCGGCGAGGTTTCGTTTGGAGCCGCTGAGCTTCACCCCGTCCTCCCCCTCCGTCACGCCTGCGGCGTGTTAACTCCCCCTGGCGGGGGAGGATTCAGCTGCAATTCCTCCCCCGCCAGGGGGAGGTGGCAGCGCAGCTGACGGAGGGGGAGGGCGGCGATATCACTCCCACCATGCGCTGCCCTTTGCCTCGTCTCACCCCTTGTACAACGCATCCAGCCGTTCGCCGTACACGCCGCGGATCACGTGGCGGCGGATCTTCAGGCTCGGGGTCAGCTGTTCGTTTTCGATTGCGAAGGGTTCGTCCGCCAGGATGAAGCGGCGGATGCGTTCGGTGACGGACAGGTCCTTGTTCACGCGTTCCACGGCATGGCCGATCGCGGTGCGATATTCGCTGTTTTCCGCAAGGCGCGCTGCCTTGCACGCGGTGCCGTTCGCCGCGCACCATTCCTGTGTCCATTCGGGGTCGGGCACGATCACCGCCACCATATAGGGGCGGCGGTCACCGGCGATCATCGCCTGGACGATCTCGGGCTGCAGCGTCAGCATGCCTTCGACCTTCTGCGGCGCGACGTTTTCGCCCTTGTCGTTGATGATCAGGTCTTTCTTGCGGTCAGTGATCTTGATGCGGCCGGCCGCGTCGATGTCGCCGATGTCGCCGGTGTGCAGCCAGCCGTCGCGCAGCACGCGCGCGGTTTCTGCCTCGTTGCGCCAATAGCCGTGCATGACGAGCTCGCCGCGGACGAGGATTTCGCCATCGGGCGCGATCACCACCTCGGTCGCCTCGAGCGGCGGGCCGACCGTGTCGACCTTCACGCCCACGCGCGGCCGGTTGCACGAGATGACCGGCGCCGCCTCGGTCTGGCCATAGCCCTGCAGGAAGGTGAGGCCGAGGCTCTGGAAGAACAGCCCGACCTCCGGCGTCAGCGGCGCGCCGCCCGACACCATCGCCTTCATCCGCCCCCCGAAGCGCTTGGCGATCTTCGGCTTGAACAGCGTATCGACCAACAGCTTGGTCGGCCGATCGGTGAGGGACAGCCGCCCCGCGCTCTGCTTCGCGCCGATCTCCAGCGCCTTGTCGAGCAGCCAGGCGGACATGCCGCCCTTCTTCTCGATCGCCTTGCTGATCCGGGTGCGCAGCACTTCGAACAGGCGCGGCACGACGAACATGATCGTCGGGCGCACTTCCTCGATATTGGCGGCGAGCTTGTCGAGGCCCTCGGCGTAATAGATCTGTCCGCCCAGCCCGATCGGGAAATGCTGCCCGCCGGTATGCTCATAGGCGTGGGAAAGCGGCAGGAACGACAGGAACACCTCGTCGTCCCAGCCGAAATCCTCGGAGATCAGTGCGGCGCAGCCGTTCACATTGTGCAGCAGCGCGCCGTGATGCTGCATCACGCCGCGCGGCGCACCGCCGGTGCCGCTGGTGTAGATGATGCAGGCCAGATCATTGCGCTGGAAATCCGCCTCCGCCGCGACGCGCGCGGGATCGGCGGGATGATCGGCGATCAGCCGGTGCCAGTCGTGGAAATCGATGCTGGTCGACGGCGCGCGCATCGGGTCGATGCCGATCACCGTCTGCCCCTGGTTCGATCGCAGCACCGCGGGCATCAGCGTCCGGGCGAGCTTTTCGGTCGATACGATGATCGCGCAGGCGCCCGAATTTTCGATGATGTGCGCATGGTCGCGCTCGGTGTTGGTCGTATAGGTCGGCACGGTGACGCAGCCCGCCGCCATGATGGCAAGGTCGCTGATGCACCATTCCGGCCGGTTCTCGGCGACCAGCATCACCCGGTCGCCGCGCTTCATGCCGATCGCCTTCAGGCCCGCGGCAAGGCTCGACACCTGCCGCGCCGCCTCTGCCCAGCTCGTGGCGACCCATTGGCCGTCGCGCTTCGCCCAAAGGAAGGGGGCGTCACCCTTCTCCGCCGCGCGGGTGAAGAACATGGTGACGAGGTTGGGGAAGTGTTCGAGGGTGCGCATGGCTCTCTCCTGCATGCCGGCGGCGCGTGTGGATCCCGCGCCTGCCGTAACGTCCGTGACGCGCTTTTTATTCCGAGGGGCGATTGGCGACGGGAGCCATGGGCAGCGGTTTGGTGACGCGGCCCGTTTCGTCGATCGCGGCGCCCTCGCTGCGCGGATCGGCGGCCCCGACCCAGCGGTTGCCCTTCCATTCGATCGCATTGGCCTTGAGGCCCAGCGGCGCGATCTGCGTCCGTTCGCCGAGCTTGGCGAGCGCGGGCTGGAGCGCTTCGGCCGGCGTGCCCTTTTCCAGCGTCGCGACGGGGCCGGGCGCGTAGACGAGGCCGAGGCGGATGGCGTCCTCCGCAGACAGATTCCAGTCGAGCACGCCGATCAGCGCCTTGGCGATCTGCGCGATGATCGTCGATCCGCCCGCCGCACCGAGCGCGAGGCGCACCTTGCCCTGCGCGTCATAGACGATCGTCGGCGCCATCGAGCTACGCGGGCGCTTGCCCCCCTCGACCCGGTTGGCGACCAGATAGCCTGCATCCACGGGCACGATGTCGAAATCGGTCAGTTCGTTGTTCAGCATCGTGCCGTCGACCATCAGCCCCGATCCGAACGGCCCTTCGATCGTGGTCGTCACCTCGACGACATTGCCGTCACGATCGGCAACGGCGAGGTCGGTGGTGCCGGGCACCTCGCTGACCGGCGCGGCGGTGCGCGGCGGCGCGCCCGGCGGCGTTCCGGCGCTGACCGTCGCCATCGTCGTGCTGGGCGAGATCAGCGCAGACCGCTGTGCGATATAGGCGGGGTCGAGCATGCCCTTGATCGGCACGCGCACGAAATCGGGATCGCCGACGTACATATTGCGGTCGGCATAGGCGAGGCGCGAGCTTTCGGCGAACAGGTGCCAGGCGACCGGGCTGGCCGGGCCGAGTTTGCCCATGTCGAACCGTTCCAGCTGCTTCAGGATCATCAGCACGGTGATTCCGCCCGACGAGGGCGGGCCCATGCCGCAGATCTTGTAGGTGCGATAGGGCACGCACAGGTTCGGGCGCGGCTTCGCTTCGTAACTGGCGATGTCGCCGGTGGTCATCTGCGACGGGTTGCGGGCGGCGCCGTTGACCGTGGCGACGAGCTTTTGCGCCTGCGGACCGACGTAGAAGCTGTCGGGGCCAAGCCTCGCGATCCGTTCGAGCAGCGCCGCCTGCGCCGGATTGCGGATCAGGCCGTCGGTACCGGGCGTGAAGGTGGCGCTGCCCTGCGGCGTCAGGTCGCCGCCGAACGAGCGGACCGCATTGTTGAACCGCGGCGAGGGCTGGAATCCCTGCTTGGCCAGCCGGATCGCGGGCGCGAACAGCCGCGCCCATGGCAGCTTGCCGCCGTTGCGATGCGCCAACGCCATACCGCGCAGCGCACCCGGAACGCCGACGCTGCGGCCGCCGGGGACGGCATCGGCATGCGACAGCGGCGTGCCGTCGGCGGCGTAGAACCAGCGCGGGGTGGCGGCGTGCGGTGCGGTTTCGCGCGCGTCGATCGTGTCGATCTGGCCGGTGCGCGCGGCGTGGCGCACCCAGAAACTGCCACCGCCCAGGCCGGAGCTTTGCGGCTCGACGACGTTCAGCGCCAGCATCGTCGCGATCGCCGCATCGGTGGCGCTGCCGCCGGCCTTCAGCATCTCGACGCCCGCCGCCGCGGCGCGCGGATCGGCGGCGCTGACCATGCCGGGCACTTTGGGCCCGGGCGCCGTCGCTCCGGGCGCCCTGGGCCCGGCCGGGGTCTTCGCCGGTGCCGCAAGGGCGGGCAGCGGCAGCGATAGGAGGGCGAGCGTCAGGGCAAGTCTGGTCATCGCGGCGAAACCTAACGCCTCGCCGCGTCAGGGCAAGCCGTTACGCCCCTACGGCATCCGTCACGCTGGCGAAGCCGTCGCGGGCGAGGCATGCGTCGAGATCGGTCAGGATGCGGCGGGCGAGGCCGGGGCCCTCGAAGACCAGCGCCGAATAGAGCTGCACGAACGATGCGCCTGCCCGGATGCGCGCATAGGCTTCCGCGCCGCTATCAATGCCGCCTGCCGCGATCAGCGCGATGCCGCCGCCGCTCGCTGCGCGCACATCGGCGAGGCGCTGGCGGGCGAGCGTGGCAAGCGGCGCGCCCGACAGGCCGCCGGTTTCGCCGGCATGCGGGCTGCGCAGCGGTGGGCGTGACACGGTGGTGTTGCCCATGATGATCGCGTCGATCCGCCGGTCGATCGCCGCGCGGACGATGCCGTCGATCGCGGCCGCATCGAGATCGGGCGCGACCTTCAGGAACAGCGGCGTGCTGCCCCGCGCCTCGGTACAGGCGGCGAGCAGCTCGTCCAGCGCTGCGCCGTGCTGCAGGTCGCGCAGGCCCGGCGTGTTGGGCGAGGAGATGTTGATCGTGACATAATCGGCGAGGGGGGCCGCGGCGGTGACGCCGGTGACGTAATCGGCGATGCGATCGGTCGCGTCCTTGTTGGCGCCGACATTGATGCCGAGCCGGCCGGAGCGCCGTTTTGCGGCACGGGCGTTGGCGAGGCCCGCTTCCAGGCCGCCGTTGTTGAACCCCATCCGGTTGATGACCGCGCGATCCGCGACCAGCCGGAACAGCCGCGGCTTGGGGTTGCCCGCTTGGGGCAGGGGGGTCAGCGTCCCCATCTCCACCGCGCCGAAGCCCATCGCGAACAGCCCGTCGACCGCGACGCCATCCTTGTCGAGGCCCGCCGCGACGCCGAGCGGGTTGGAGAAGCGGAGGGCGCCGATCTGGGTCGCGAGTCGCGGGTTTGAAGTGGGAGCCACGACGGGCAGCTTTCCGCGCGCCGCCAAGGCCTTCAACGTCAACCCATGCGCGCGCTCGGCGTCGAGGGTGAACAGCAGCGGGCGCAGGGTCTGATACATGGTGGCGCCCATCGCATTGGGAAGGGCGAAGGTCAAAGCTGCGCGCGGCGTCACGCCCTCCTTTCGTCATTTCAGTGCTAACCTTCGTCATCCCGGCGAAGGCCGGGATCCATGGATACGATGCCTCTCGCGGTTCGTGCCCAACACCAGCGTCCCGCATCCACGGATCCCGGCGTCCGCCGGGATGACGAGGGGGGGCGCGTGGCGACCAACCAAATCCGTCATTCCCGCGAAGGCGGGAATCCATAATCGCTACCGCTGCGGCCCCATCGCAGACCTGCGCGTCTGGATTCCCGCCTCCGTGGGAATGACGAAGGGGGCGGGCGCCCCTTCCGCACCATATCGACCCGCCCGCAACTCAAACGCCACACCCCGCTTGACCCCGCCAGACAAACCCCTATCTGGCAATCGGATCGAATTGATCCGATTTGCGAGCCGTTCTCAACAACCGGCGTGCAACAAGCAGTTCGGAGCCATGCGCCTTTCCAGCCTCGCCGATTATGCGGTCGTGATGATGTCCGCCGCCGCGCGCCATTGCGGTGCGGCCGGCCGCCTCAACGCGACGCTGCTCGCCGAGGAAACCGGCGTGCCGCTGCCGACTGCTCAGAAGCTCGTCAGCCGCCTGTCCTCCGCCGGCCTGATCGAAAGCACGCGCGGCACCGGCGGCGGCTTTCGCCTGTCGCGCCCGCCCTCCGCGATCAGCCTCGCCGACATCGTCGAAGCGGTGGAAGGCCCGATCCAGCTGACCTCCTGCGTCGAGGGCAGTCGCCACGATTGCGCGATCGAAGGCGCGTGCCAGGTCCGCCCGCATTGGGGCGTCGTCAACGAAGCCGTCCGCGGCGCGCTCGCCGGTGTCAGCCTCGCCCATCTTTCCCGCGCGCCGGCCGCCGCCGCCGCGCCTCGCATTCCTGTACAGGTGTAACCCATGGCCACCAAGAACGCCGAAGCCTATGCGGCCGTCTCCAAGACCTACGAATGGGGCTTCACCTCCGATATCGAACAGGACTTCGCGCCCAAGGGGCTAAGCGAAGACACCGTCCGCTACATCAGCGCCAAGAAGGGCGAGCCCGAATGGATGCTCGACTGGCGCCTGAAGGCCTTCCGCCTGTGGCAGACGCTGGAGGCGCCGGACTGGGCCAAGCTCAACGTCCCCCCGATCGATTACCAGGACGCTTATTATTACGCCGAACCCAAGGCGAAGCCGAAGCTCGGCAGCCTCGACGAGGTCGATCCCGAGATCCTGCGCGTCTACGAAAAGCTCGGCATTCCGCTGGAGGAGCAGAAGATGCTCGCTGGTGTCAAGGATGGCAGCGAGCCCAAGCGCCGCGTCGCGGTGGATGCGGTGTTCGACAGCGTGTCGGTGGCGACGACGTTCCGCAAGGAACTGGAAGCCGCCGGCGTCATCTTCCGCTCGATCAGCGAAGCGATCCGCGAATATCCCGAGCTGGTGAAGAAGTGGCTCGGCAAGGTTGTGCCGCAGCGCGACAATTATTTCGCCACGCTCAACAGCGCGGTCTTCAGCGACGGCACCTTCGTCTACATCCCCGAGGGCGTGCGCTGCCCGATGGAGCTGTCGACCTATTTCCGCATCAACGCCGAAAACACCGGCCAGTTCGAACGCACTTTGATCGTGGCCGACAAGGGCTCGTACGTCAGCTACCTCGAAGGCTGCACCGCGCCGATGCGCGACGAGAACCAGCTTCACGCCGCGGTCGTCGAATTGGTCGCGATGGACGATGCCGAGATCAAATATTCGACCGTCCAGAACTGGTATCCGGGCGACGAGGACGGCAAGGGCGGCATCTACAATTTCGTCACCAAGCGCGCGTTGTGCCAGGGCAAGAACAGCAAGGTGTCGTGGACGCAGGTCGAAACCGGCAGCGCCATCACCTGGAAGTACCCAAGCTGCGTGCTCGCAGGCGACGGCTCGGTCGGCGAATTCTACTCGGTCGCGGTGACCAACAACCGCCAGCAGGCCGACACCGGCACCAAGATGATCCACCTCGGCAAGAACACCAAGTCGACCATCGTGTCGAAGGGGATCAGCGCGGGTCGCAGTGACAACACCTACCGCGGCCTGGTCCGCGTCGCGCCGACGGCGGAGAACGTCCGCAACTTCACCCAGTGCGACAGCCTGTTGCTTGGCGACCAGTGCGGCGCGCACACCGTGCCGTACATCGAGGTCAAGAACCCTAGCGCGCAGATCGAGCACGAAGCGACGACGTCGAAGATCAGCGAGGACCAATTGTTCTACGCGATGTCGCGCGGGTTGGACCAGGAAGCGGCGGTCGCGCTGATCGTCAACGGCTTCGCCCGCGAAGTGCTGCAACAGCTGCCGATGGAGTTTGCAGTCGAGGCGCAGAAGCTGTTGGGAATTTCGTTGGAAGGCTCCGTCGGATGACCCAAGCACCCCGTCATGCCGGACTTGTGCCGGCATCCACCGTGCCACAAGGGGGCGCTGCCCGAGTGGAGGAGTGGACCCCGGAACAAGTCCGGGGTGACGGTGGCGTGTTGTGCTGCGGCGGACTTAGCAAGTGACGATCGCCGGCTGGTCAGGCTTGGCGGTGGTAATTGCGGTTAGCTTGGCGAGCACGCTGGCTATCGTTTTCTCGTTCTTATTTTTCGTTATCCATCTTTCAAAGAAGAAGCGTTCCCGCTGATGCTCAAGATTGAAAACCTCCACGCCGAGATCGACGGTAAGCCGATCCTCAAGGGCCTCAGCCTCACCGTCAACGCGGGCGAGATCCATGCGATCATGGGTCCGAACGGCGCGGGCAAGTCGACGCTGGGCTACGTGCTCGGCGGTCGCCCCGGCTACGAGGTGACCGAAGGGTCGATCACCTTCGATGGCAAGGACCTGCTCGAGCTCGAACCCAACGAACGCGCCGCCGCCGGCCTGTTCCTCGGCTTCCAATATCCGGTCGAAATCCCCGGCGTCAGCAACGTCCAGTTCCTGCGCGAGGCCTTGAACGCCCAGCGCGCGACGCGCGACGAAAAGCCGCTGTCGGGCGCCGAATTCCTGAAGCTCGCCCGCGCGCAGGCCGCATCCCTCGAAATGGATGCCGAAATGCTCAAGCGCCCGGTCAACGTCGGCTTTTCGGGTGGCGAGAAGAAGCGCAACGAGATGGTGCAGATGGGCATCGTCGACCCCAAGTTCGCAATCCTCGACGAAACGGACTCGGGCCTCGACATCGATGCGCTGCGCATCGTCGGCGACGGCATCAACCGCATCATGCGCAAGGCCGACAAGGCGGTGCTGCTGATCACCCACTATCAGCGCCTGCTCGATTACGTGCAGCCCGATCACGTCCATGTGCTGGCCGACGGTCGCATCGTCCGTTCGGGCGGGCCCGAGCTGGCGTTGGAGCTGGAGAAGGAAGGCTATGCGGGGGTGGTCGCGTGACGTTTTCCCAAAAGTCCTCCCTCGCTTTAGCGGGGGAGGGGGACCGCTCGCCGCAGGCGAGGGGTGGAGGGGGCGTCTCCGCATACCTGAGCCTCGCCGTATCCTCCCCCTCCGTCATGGCTGCGCCGCGCCACCTCCCCCTGGCGGGGGAGGACTGGAAGTCAAGCGCCGCAGGCACCATTCTTCCTTCCCGAGTCTCCGCGTCTCCGCGTGAAACCTCGTCTCTTCGCGTCTTCGCGTCTTCGCGCGATCAAAAGAGCCTCGCCGCATGACCGACGTCCTCGACCTCCCCACCACCCGCGACGAGGCGTTCCGCTGGGCCGACATGCCCGCGCTGCAGGCCGCGCGCGCGCTGTCCGCGACCACGGCAGCGATCCCGCAGCCGATCCTGGCCGATGCCATCCGGCTGGTGTTCGTGGACGGCGATCTGGTCGACCAGCCTGCCGGGCTCGACATCGCGCCCACGACGCTTGCCAGCGATCACCCGCTCGCCCGCCACGCGGCAGGGCAGGGGCTTGGCGTGACGCTCGCGCCCCAGAGCGTCACCCGCCTCGAGATCGTCCGCGCCAATGCGGGCGGTGACGGCCACGCCCCGCTCAGTATCACGCTCGGCGAAGACGCCGTCCTCACGCTGGTCGAAACCTATACCGGCGCCGGTTGGACCAACACGCTGACCCGCTTCGATCTGGGCAAGGGCGCCCGCGTCATGCGCGCGGTGCGGATCGTGCAGGATGCAGGCTTCGTCTCGACGCGCGACGAGGTGGCCATCGCCGAAGCCGCCAGCTTCGTCAGCGTCGCGCTGGGCGCCACCGCTGCCGGCACCCGCCTCGACGCCGCGCTGACGCTGAACGGCGACGGCGCCTATGCCGAACTCGGCGGCGCGCTGCTGACCCGTGACGAGCAGCGCCAGGAATGCGCGGTCCGCGTCCGCCACGCCCACCCCAACGGCCAGTCGCACCAACTCTGGCGCGCGGTCGCCGCCGACCGCTCGACCGTCAGCCTCGCCGCCGCGGTCGAGGTCGCACGCGATGCGCAGAAGACCGACGGCGAACAGTCGCTGCGCGGCCTGCTGCTGCAGCGCACCGCGACGGTGAACCTGAAGCCCGAGCTCGAAATCTTCGCCGACGACGTGAAGTGTGCGCACGGCGCCACAGTCGGCGAACTCGACGCGCGCGCGCTCTTCTACATGCAGAGCCGCGGTATCCCCGCGGCGCGCGCGAAGGCGTTGCTGACGCGGGCGTTCGTGGCAGACGCGCTCGACCGGATCGCGGATGAGCAGGTGCGCGAAGTGTTCGCGGCCGACGCCGATGTCTGGCTGGAGCGCGCGTTGTGAGGGTGTCGACCCCAAATCCTCCCCGTGCCGGGGAGGAATTGAGAACAGGACGTACCCTCCACTTCGTCCACTTCCGCGCGTGCGGAGCCGTCGCATGACCGCCACTGAAGCCCCGCTCGACCGGCTCGCCGACTTCCCCGCGATCCCCGCCGGCTGGGCGTATCTCGACACCGCCGCCACCGCGCAGAAGCCGCAGCCCGTGCTCGACGCGATCGCACGCGCCTATGGCGAGACCTATGCGACGGTCCACCGCGGCGTGTACCAACGCTCCGCCGACATGACGCTGGCCTATGAGGCCGCGCGGCAAAAGGTCGCGCGCTTCATCGGCGCGGCCACCCCCGACGAGATCGTCTTCGTCCGCGGCGCGACCGAAGGGATCAACCTCGTCGCGCAATGCTGGGCTGCGACGCAGCTGAAGGCCGGTGACCGCATCCTGCTGTCGATGCTGGAGCATCACAGCAACATCGTGCCGTGGCAGATGGTCGCCGAACGGGTCGGCGCCGCGATCGACGTGCTGCCGCTGACGGACGACCATCGAATCGACCTCGACGCAATGGAGCGCATGCTGACGCCGCAGCACAAGCTCGTCGCGCTGGCGCATGTCTCCAACGTCCTCGGCTCGGTGCTCGACGCCAAGCGCGCGACCGACCTCGCGCACGGCGTCGGCGCCAAGATCCTGCTCGACGGCTGCCAGGCGGTGCCGCGCGTTGCGGTCGATGTCGCTGCGATCGGCTGCGAGTTCTACGTCTTCTCCGGCCACAAGCTTTACGGCCCGACCGGGATCGGCGTGCTGTGGGGCAGGGGTGATTTGCTCGCCGCGATGCCGCCCTATGAGGGCGGCGGATCGATGATCGATCGCGTTACCTTCGCCAAGACGACCTATGCGCCCCCGCCGGGCCGGTTCGAGGCGGGGACCCCGCATATCGTCGGCGCGCTCGGCCTCGCCGCTGCGATCGATTACGTCGAGGGCATCGGCCTCGCCGCAATCCACGCGCACGAAACCGCACTGGTCCGCGACGCGCGCGCGGCGCTGTCGTCGCTCAATTCCGTCAGGCTGTTCGGACCGGAGGACAGCGCCGGCATCGTCAGTTTTGCGGTCGAGGGGGTGCATCCGCACGATGTCGGCACCATCTTGGACGAAGGCCGCGTCGCGATCCGTGCCGGCCACCATTGTGCGCAGCCGCTGATGGAGGCGCTGGGCGTCGACGCGACCGCGCGGGCGAGCTTCGCGGTCTATAACGGCCCGCAGGATATCGAGGCGCTGGTGAAGGGCGTCGAACGCGTAACGAGGATATTCGGATGAGCGATACGATCCGTATCGAAGAGGTGGACGCGGTGGAGACGCCGCCGCGCGCGCGCGTCGAAGACGCTGTCGAGCCGCGCCAGCGCGATTACCTGTCGGGCTTCCTCCAGCAGAAGCCGCAGGGCGATGCGCCCGGCGAGCCCGGCGGCGCGCTGTACGAGGGCGTGATCGAGGCGCTGAAGGAAATCTACGACCCCGAAATTCCGGTCAACATCTACGACCTCGGCCTCATCTACGGCGTCGAGGTGACTGCCGAAGGGCAGGCGGTGGTGACGATGACGCTGACCACGCCGCATTGTCCGGTGGCGGAATCGATGCCGGCCGAGGTGGAGATGCGCGTCGCCGCGGTGCCGGGTATCGCCTTCGCCGACGTCAACCTCGTCTGGGATCCGCCCTGGGACCCGCAGAAGATGTCCGACGAGGCGAAACTCGAATTGGGGATGCTGTGATGGCCACCACGCTCCGTCAGCGCCCGGCGCCGCTGATCCTCACCCCATCGGCGGATGCGCGCATCGCGGACTTGATGGCGCGCGCGCCTGACGGCGCGATCGGCGTCAAGCTGTCGACGCCGCGCCGCGGCTGCTCGGGTCTCGCCTATTCGGTTGACTATGTCACTGAAGCGAAGCCGTTCGACGAGCGGATCGAGACGCCCGGCGGCACCCTGTTCGTCGACGGCGGGTCGATCCTGTACCTCGTCGGATCGACGATGGATTGGGTGGAAGACGATTTCACCGCCGGCTTCGTCTTCAACAACCCCAACGCCAAGGGCGCCTGCGGCTGCGGCGAGAGCTTCACCGTCTGACACAGTATCGCCGTTCGCCCTGAGCCTGTCGAAGGGCCGCCATCCGCGAGCGCTCCGCATCTGGCGAGGCGCCCTTCGACAGGCTCAGGGCGAACGAATGGAGGATCAGGCGCGGTTGGCGGCGCTGAGCACCGCGCGGACCGAGGCGGTGGCGATGTCGGTATCGAGGCCGACGCCGAACACGGTCCGCCCGTCGGCGGTGCGGCATTCGACATAGGCCGCGGCTTGCGCATCGGCGCCATGGCCGATGGCGTGTTCGCTATAGTCGACCACGTCGAGGTCCGGCCCCGTCGTCTCGCCAAGCGCCGCGATGACGCCGGAAATCAGGCCGTTGCCGCGGCCGGAGA
Source organism: Sphingomonas sp. DC5200-1 (assembly GCF_049897245.1). Taxonomy (NCBI): domain Bacteria; kingdom Pseudomonadati; phylum Pseudomonadota; class Alphaproteobacteria; order Sphingomonadales; family Sphingomonadaceae; genus Sphingomonas; species Sphingomonas sp. DC5200-1. The sequence goes on along the minus strand of NZ_JAFCVW010000001.1, from coordinate 664,604 downwards.
TCGAGCGCTCCTCGCCATCCACCGCGACGCGGCCGACGAATAGCCGATCCCCGGCGGTGCCGCGTTCCTCATAGTCGCGGAGTACGAACCGGTCGCCTTCGCGGGGCAGGTAGGTCGCCTCGAACCGGCCCCAGATGTCGGCGGCGCCGAGTTCGCGGCTGGTTTCGTCGGCGAGCGCCTGAACGTGGCGGCTGAAATCGGCCTGCAGGCGCTTGGGCAGCTTCAGGCCCTTGTCCTGCTCGATCACCCAGGCGACGCCGCCCTTGCCGGATTGCGAATTGACGCGGATCACCGCTTCGTAGCTGCGGCCGAGATCGGCGGGGTCGATGGGCAGATAGGGGACTTCCCACGCCTCGTCGTTCTGCTGTTCGCGGGCCGCAAAGCCCTTCTTGATCGCGTCCTGATGGCTGCCCGAAAAGGCGGTGAACACCAGCTCGCCGGCATAGGGAGTGCGGGGATGGACGGGGATGCGCGTCGCATATTCCACCGTCTTCACGATGGCATCGATGTCCGACAGGTCGAGCCGCGGATCGACCCCTTGCGTGTACATATTGAGCGCGACGGTGACGAGGTCGCAATTGCCGGTGCGCTCGCCATTGCCGAGCAGGCAGCCTTCGACGCGATCGGCGCCGGCCATCAGCCCCAGCTCCGCCGCGGCGACGCCGGTGCCGCGATCGTTGTGGGTGTGGAGCGAGATCACCACCGCGTCGCGGTTCGGGATGTTGCGGCCGAACCATTCGATCTGGTCGGCATAGACGTTGGGCGTCGCGCACTCGACCGTCGCGGGCAGGTTGAAGATGATCTGCTTGTCGGCGGTGGGTTGCAGCACGTCCATCACCGCGGCGCACACCTCGACCGAGAAATCGAGTTCGGCGGTCGAGAAGGTTTCGGGGCTGTATTCGAACCGCCAATCGGTGTCGGGGCGCTTGGCCGCCTCGTCGCGCAACACCTTCGCGCCCTCGATCGCGATCCGCTTCACCTCGGCGCGGGTCATGCCGAACACGATCTTGCGCCACGCTGGCGAGACGGCGTTGTAGAGGTGGACGATCGCCTGCTTCGCGCCGTCGAGGCTGGCGAAGCTCGTTTCGATCAGGTCGCGGCGCGACTGCGTGAGCACCTGCACGAACACGTCGTCGGGGATACGATCGGTCTTCACCAGGCCGCTGATGAAGTCGAACTCGGTGGCGCCCGCGCTCGGGAAGCCGACCTCGATTTCCTTGAGGCCGACCTTCACCAGCAGGTCGAAGAAGCGCGTCTTCTTTTCCGCGTCCATCGGGTCGATCAGCGCCTGGTTGCCGTCGCGCAGGTCGGTCGACAGCCAGCGCGGGGCCTGGGTGATCACCCGCGACGGCCATCGCCGGTCGGGGAGGTCGATGGTGGGGAAGGGGCGGTACTTGGTCGAAGGATCGCGAAGCATGGGGAGTCCCGTCGTCGGCCGCGCGCTGCTGGCGCGGCAAGGTGGCGCTGAAGCGTTATCCGGCCCTTAGGGGAGCATGCATGAGCAGTGGCCGCCCCTAAGGGCGGGTAAGTCGCAGGGTGGCGGCGGCGCTCATCATCACGGCTGCGTCATGACGGAGCGCGGCGGCTTTGTCCACCCGCCAAACGGGCGGTGCGTGCGGAAAAGTTTCAGGCCATCCCGCACGCACGGCCATTTTATTGCGCGGTAAACGCGGCGTTGATGTCGAGCTTCACGTCGTCGGCGACGACGGGGAGCGCATAGCCGAGGCCGAAATCGCTGCGCTTGATCATCGCGGTGCCGCGGAAGCCAAAGTTCAGCTTCTTGCTCATCGGGTTCGTGCCCGCACCGACGAAGGTCGCATCGATCGTCACCGGCTTGGTGACGTTCTTGATCGTCAGGTTGCCGGTGATCTTGGCGCGATTGCCGTTGGCGACGACCGAGGTCGAGACGAAGCGCGCGGTCGGGTAGGTGGCGGCGTCGAAGAAGTCCTTCGATTCCAGATGATGCTTGAACTGTTCCGACGTGGTCGACAGCTTGTTGATCGCGAAGGTGACGTCGAGCTTCGCCGCGGCGGGGCGCTTGGGATCGATGGTCAGCGAGCCGCCTTCGGCGCCGAACTGGCCGGACAGCATGCTGAAGCCCATGTGGTTGAGCGTCCACGTCACCTGCGTGTGTGCGGGATCGACGGCATAGGTGCCGGCGGTCACGGCGGCGGCGTTCGGCGAGCCGGGCAGGCCGGCGGGGGCCTGCGCGATGGCGGGCACGGCGGCAGCGGCCAGGACGGCAGCGAGGATCAGGCGCATGTGGTGGGTCTCCCTTGGAACAATCGTTCCAGGTTTGACCATAACGCTGCGCAGTGGGAAAGTGCCGGTTCGGAAACGGTTGGTTGCGCGCTTGGCGGTCCTAGTCCTCCCCCGCCAGGGGGAGGTGGCACGGCGATGCCGTGACGGAGGGGGAGGGAAGCGACACGCCTCGGCTGGACGGGCGTCGCCGTCCTCCCCCTCCACCATTCGGCTGGCGCCGAACGGTCCCCCTCCCCCTTGCGGGGGAGGATTTACAGGATCGCTTAGTTCTTCGCCTTGTCGACCAGCTTGTTGGCTCCGATCCAGGGCATCATCGCGCGCAGTTCCGTGCCGACCTTTTCGATCGGATGCGCGGCGGCCTGCTTGCGGCTGGCCTTCAGCTCGGGCTGGCCGGCGCGGTTGTCGAGGACGAAGTTCTTGACGAAGCGGCCCGACTGGATGTCGGCGAGCACGCGCTTCATTTCCTTCTTCGTCTCTTCGGTGATGATCCGCGGGCCGGTGACGATATCGCCATATTCGGCGGTGTTGCTGATCGAATAGCGCATGTTGGCGATGCCGCCCTCATACAGCAGGTCGACGATCAGCTTGGTTTCGTGGAGGCATTCGAAATAGGCCATTTCGGGGGCGTAGCCCGCCTCGGTCAGCGTTTCGAAACCCGCCTGGATCAGGTGGGTGATGCCGCCGCACAGCACGGCCTGCTCGCCGAACAGGTCGGTTTCGCATTCCTCGCGGAAGTTGGTTTCGATGATGCCCGACCGGCCGCCGCCGACGCCCGAGGCATAGGCGAGCGCGACGTCATGCGCATTGCCGCTGGCGTCCTGATGGATCGCGATCAGGCAGGGCACGCCGCCGCCGCGGACGTATTCGCTGCGCACGGTGTGGCCGGGGCCCTTGGGCGCGATCATGATGACGTCGATGTCCGCGGGCGGCTCGATCAGGCCGAAATGCACGTTGAGGCCGTGCGCGAAGGCGAGCGCCGCGCCGGGCTTCATATTGCCCTTGAGGTCCGCGTCCCAGATCGCCGCCTGATGCTCGTCGGGCGCCAGGATCATGACGATGTCGGCCCACGCCGCCGCTTCCTTGTTCGACAGCACCTTGAAGCCGGCGTCGATCGCCTTCTTGGCGGTCGCCGACCCTTCGCGCAGCGCGATCGCCACGTCCTTGACGCCGCTGTCGCGCAGGTTCTGCGCATGCGCGTGGCCCTGCGACCCATAGCCGACGATGGCGATCTTCTTGTCGGTGATCAGGTTCAGATCGGCGTCGCGATCGTAATAGACCTTCATAGTACTTCCTTTCGTCGCCCCGGCCCTCAGCCGGGGTCCCGCTGTTGTCCCGCCAGTTGGAGAAGCGGGACCCCGGATCACGTCCGGGGTGACGGGAGGGTTGTGGGGAACGGGTGGTGAAACTTACGCCGCCTCTTTGCCGCGGGCGATGGCGACGATACCGGTGCGGGCGACCTCGATCAGGCCGACTTCGCCCATCAGCTCGACGAACTTGTCGATCTTCTCGATCGAACCCGTCACTTCGAACACGAAGCTGGTCGTCGTCGCATCGACCACGCGGGCGCGGTACACGTCGGCGAGGCGCAGCGCCTCGATCCGGTGATCGCCGCTGCCCGCGACCTTCACCAGCGCGAGCTCGCGTTCGACGTGCGCGCCCTGCGCGGTGAGGTCGGTCACCTTGTGGACGGGCACCAGCCGATCGAGCTGGGCGATGATCTGTTCCATCGTCGCCGGCGAGGCGCTGGTGACGATGGTGATGCGGCTGACCGTCTTGTCGGCGGTGATCTCGCTGACCGTCAGGCTTTCGATGTTATAGCCGCGTGCGGTGAACAGGCCCGCGATCCGCGCGAGGATGCCGGGTTCATTGTCGACGATGACCGCCAGGGTGTGGCGTTCGGTGGCTTCGGTCTTGATGTGCAAGTCAAATTCCTCCCCGGAACGGGGAGGGGGACCGCTCGCGTAGCGAGTGGTGGAGGGGGCCCTCCACCAGCGCCATCGCTTGCCGCACTCCCCCTCCACCATGCTCCGCATGGTCCCCCTCCCCGTGCCGGGGAGGAATAAAGGGTCAAACCAGCGCTTTCGCCTCGTCGTCCATCGTGCCGCTGACCTCATTGGCCTGCAGGATCATGTCGGTGTGCGCGGCGCCGCTCGGGATCATCGGGAAGCAATTGGCGAGCTTCGCGACGCGGCAGTCGACGATCACCGGGCCGTCATGGTCGAGCATCGCCTGGATGCCGTCCTCCAGCTGGTCGCGGCGGTCGATCAAGATGCCCTTCCAGCCATAGGCTTCGCCGAGCTTCACGAAGTCGGGCAGGCTGTCCGAATAGCTTTCGGCATAGCGGCTTTCATAGGTCAGTTCCTGCCACTGGCGGACCATGCCCATATATTCGTTGTTGAGGATGAAGATCTTGACCGGCAGGCGATATTGCGTCGCCGTCGCCAGTTCCTGGATGTTCATCTGGATGCTGGCTTCACCGGCGATGTCGATGACCAGGGCATTGGGGTTGCCGAGCTGCGCGCCGATCGCGGCGGGCAGGCCATAGCCCATCGTACCGAGGCCGCCGCTGGTCAGCCACTTGTTCGGCTTTTCGAAGCCGAAGTGCTGTGCCGCCCACATCTGATGCTGGCCGACCTCGGTCGTGATGATCGGATTGCGGGCGTGCGTCGCCTCCCACAAGGCGCGGATCGCGCGCTGCGGCATGATGTCGCTGGCGGTTTCCGGGAAGTCGAGGCAACCGACCGCGCGCCAGCCGGCGATGCGGCGCCACCAATCGGTGGTGTCGGGCTTGGGGTGCTGGCGCGCCTTCCAGATGCGGACCATGTCCTCCATCGCATGGCCGGCGTCGGCGATGACGGCGAGGTCGACGCGGACGTTCTTGTTCACGCTCGACCGGTCGATGTCGATATGAACCTTGCGGCTGTTCGGGCTGAACGCGTCGAGGCGGCCGGTGACGCGATCGTCGAAGCGGCTGCCGATCGCGATCACCAGATCGGCCTGGTTCATCGCCATATTCGCCTCATAGGTCCCGTGCATGCCGAGCATGCCGAGGAACTGCTGCGACGAAGCGGGGAAGGCGCCGAGGCCCATCAGCGTCGAGGTGACGGGTGCCCCCGAGATGCGGGCGAGCTCGATCAGCAGCTGCGACGCCGCCGGACCCGAATTGATGACGCCGCCACCGGTGTAGAGGATCGGGCGTTCCGCCGCGGCGAGCATGTCGACGACCTGCTCGATCTCGCTCTGCGGTGCCTTGACGCGCGGACGATAAGTCTTGTGCTGGATCGGGCCGGGCTTGGTGTAGCGCGCGGTCGCGACCTGGACGTCCTTGGGAATGTCGACGACAACGGGGCCGGGACGGCCGCTGGTCGCGATATGGAACGCCTCGTGGATCGTCGGGCCCAGCTTTGCCGGGTCCTTCACCAGATAATTGTGCTTGGTGCAGTGACGCGTGATGCCGACCGTGTCCGCTTCTTGGAACGCATCAGTGCCGATCAGCCCGGTCGGAACCTGGCCGGTGATGACGACCATCGGGATCGAATCGAGCAAAGCGTCGGTGATGCCGGTGACCGCATTGGTCGCGCCGGGGCCGGAGGTGACGAGGACGACGCCGGGCTTGCCGGTCGAGCGGGCATAGCCTTCCGCCGCATGCGTCGCCGCCTGTTCGTGGCGGACGAGGATGTGCTTGATCCGCGTGCCATTGGCGTTCGCCCGGAACATCGCGTCGTAGATCGGCAAGACCGCCCCGCCGGGGTAGCCGAACACGACCTCCACGCCGAGATCGCACAGCGCCTCGACCAGGATGTCTGCTCCGCTCTTTTCGCCCACGGTTCGTCTCCACCAGAATTGCGTTTGGTGCGGCGCGGGTAGCCGGACGGGCCGGGGGGGTCAACCCTTTTCTATAATAAACTTGCTATGGCGACATCGATTTCATTCGATTCTGTCGCGATGCGCCAATCGTCGGGCGGTTGATGGCGAAACCACGTATATTGCCGCTTCGCGTAGCGCCGTGTGTCGAGCTGAACCTGCGCCAGTGCAGCATCGCGCGAGGTGGCATCGCGCAGATATTCGCCGATCGGCGGCACCCCGATCGCGCGACGGATCGGCGCGTCGGCGGGCAGGTCTTTACGTGCGAGCAGCGTGGCGACTTCTTCGATGGCGCCGTTGGCGAACATCGTCGCGCAGCGGGCGTCGATCCGGTCGAACAGCGACGAACGGTCGGGGAGCAGGATCCCGGCGGCGAGCCGGATGCGGTCGCCGATGCCGCCGACCCGCTGCGCCTGCCAATGTGCGAGCGGCCGGCCGGTCGCGCGCTTCACTTCCAGCGCGCGCGCCACCCGCGTCGTGTCGGCGGGGGCAAGGCGGGCGGCGGCGGCGGGGTCTTCCTGCGCGAGCAGACGATGCGCCTCGGCCACCGGTAGGCCGCGCACGTCGGCGCGGATGGCGGGGTCGATCGGCGGCACGGGCGCGATGCCGTCGAGCAAGGTGCGCATGTACAGGCCGGTGCCGCCGACCAGGATGGGCAGACGGCCCTCGGCGTGGACCGCGTCGATCGCGGCGCGCGCCTCGTCCGCCCAGCGCGCGGCGGAATAACGCGCGTCGGCACCATCGACATGACCGAACAGGCGATGTGGCACGCGCGCCTCTTCCGCGGCATCGGGGCGGGCGGTGAGGATTCGGAGGTCGGCGTAGACCTGGCTCGCGTCGGCATTGATGACGACGCCGTCGTGGCGCTCGGCGATCCGGATCGCCGCAGCGGACTTGCCGCTGGCGGTCGGCCCTGCGATGAGCGCGACGCTCGGTTTGGGGTGGGAGACGGACATGTTCACGGCGACGCTCATAGGCGAAGCGCTGACGCGAGGCGACCTGTCGGCCGCAGTCGACCGGCTGGCGGCGGCGGGATGTGCGCCCGGCGCGGCGGCGTGGCTCGACGAGGGCGTCGCGGCGGATGTCCCGTTCGCCCGTGATGCGGCAGCGGGGCGCGGGGCGCTGGAGGGCGCGTTTGCCGCCACCGACGTTATCGTTCAACCGACCGCCTCGCGGCGGAAAGCGCTGCTCGTCGCCGACATGGATTCGACGATGATTACCGTCGAATGCATCGATGAACTCGCGGACTATGCCGGGATCAAGGCGGAGGTGTCCGCCGTCACCGAGGCGGCGATGCGCGGCGAGCTCGACTTCGAAGGGGCACTGGACGCCCGCGTCGCGCTGCTAAAAGGGCTGAGCGAAGACGTGATCGCGCAATGCCTTGCCGAGCGGGTGACGATCATGCCGGGTGCCAAGGCACTGGTGCGGACGATGCGCGCGCAGGGCGGGCATGCGGTGCTGGTGTCGGGCGGCTTCACGCGGTTCGCCGAGCCGGTGGCGGCGGACATCGGCTTCGATCGCGCGATTGCCAACGTGCTGTTGATCGAGAACGGCCGGCTGACGGGCACGGTTGCCAAGCCGATCGTGGGGTCGGCGACCAAGGAGGAGACGCTGCGTGCCGCGATTGCGGAGCGGGGGATCGACCCCGCGCTGAGCCTGGCGGTGGGGGACGGCGCGAACGATCTTGCGATGATCGGCGCGGCGGGGCTGGGCGTGGCCTATCATGCCAAGCCGATCGTCGCCGCCGCGGCCGCGGCACGGGTGGATCATGGGGATTTGAGCGCGTTGCTCTACGCACAGGGCTATGCGCGGAAGGATTGGGCGGCGTAGGCGACGATCCGCATCCACCCCGTCACCCGGAACGAGTCCGGGGTGACGGGGAGGGGGATGCCTCGAACCTCGCCGAGGTTAGGGCGCCACCACCACGCAGGACACGCTCGATGCCGCGCATGCCTTTTGCGCCGCGGCCTTGTTGGCGAAGCCGCTGGCCTGCAGCCGGATCACGTTGCCCGCCTTCGCGTAGACGGGCTGCGCGCCGCCCAGCTTGCCGCGGACGCGTGCCCATTGCGTGCTGGCATTCGCCTGTGTGCTGAACGCGCCGAGCTGGATTTTCCACGATCCGCCCATGGCGGCGGGGGTAGCGGCGGCGGCCGGCGTTTTGCGGATCGGCTCATGCGGTGCGATCCGGTCGTTGACCGGGCGATCGGGCGAGCGCTGGTGCGGCGGGATGACGTCTTCCGGCTTGCGCGGCGGCGTCTTGGCGGGCCGGGGCGTTTCGACCGTGCGGGACGGCGGCACGCTGGTCGTCGCCACGGCGGTGTTGCGCTGGGCGGCAGGCGGCGCATTGCGCAGCTCGTCGCGATATCGCTGGGCCAGCGCCGTGCCGCGCTCGCGGTCGGCCGGGGTGATGTACTGGTCCATCTGCGCCAGCGTTTCCGACGCGGCCTTCAGACCGGCCTGTGAGGCCAGCGTCATCAGCGCATACGCGCGGGGATAATCGCGCGGCACGCCGTCGCCGTTGAACAGCATCGTGCCGAGCACCAGCTGCCCGCGCGGCTCGCCGCGGGCGACCGATTTTTCCAGCCACGGCGCAGCCTCGGCCTTGCGGCCCGACTGAAATAGCGCGAGCCCATAATTGTCCTGCGCCTGAAAATGGCCCTGGAGCGCCGCCTTGCGGAACCAGCTTTCCGCGAGCGCCGGATCGACCGGCACGCCGCGGCCGAGTTTATACGCCTGGCCGAGGTTGAACTGCGCATCGGCGTCGCCCGCCACCGCAGGCCCGCGCCATTGGGCCACCGCACCGTCGTAATCGCCGCGACCCCAGGCGTCGACGCCCGCCTTGACGCTCTGCGCGCCCGCCGGCGTGGCGAGCGCCATGCCCGCCGCCAGCGCCGCGCGTGCGAGTCCACCGAAGTTCCGCATTCCGCTGCCCTTTTTGATCCCGTGTTGCCGCCACCATGCCCCGCCAGACCGCGCAAGGCAAAGTGGGATCGCCGCACATCGTCCCATTAACCGGTTCTTAGCCTCGATCTGACAGGTATCGCGACAGATTTGGACGGTTCGAAGGGAAGCTATGCGCGTCCTCGCGGTGGCATCGCAAAAGGGTGGGTCGGGCAAGACGACCTTGTCGGGGCATCTCGCCGTGCAGGCGCAGATGGCCGGCAATGGTCCCGTCGTGCTGATCGACATCGACCCGCAGGGCAGCCTGTCCGAATGGTGGAACGAGCGGACCGCCGACTTTCCCGCCTTCGCGCAGACCACGGTCGCGCGGTTGCAGGCCGACCTGGAAGTCTTGCGGCAGCAGGGATTCAAGCTGGCGCTGATCGATACGCCGCCGGCGATCACCATGGCGATCCAGAGCGTCATCGCCGTCGTCGAGCTCGTCGTCGTGCCGACGCGGCCCAGCCCGCACGATCTGCGCGCCGTGGGTGCCACCGTCGATCTGTGCGAGCGGGCGGGGAAGCCGGTGGTGTTCGTCATCAACGGCGCGACGCCGCATGCCCGGATCACCAGCGAGGCCGCGATCGCGCTGTCGCAGCACGGCACCGTCGCCCCCACCACCATTCACCAGCGCACCGATTTCGCGGCATCGATGATCGATGGCCGAACCGTGATGGAGGTCGACCCGGACGGACGATCCGCGGCAGAGATCACGGAATTGTGGACGTTTGTCGCCGACCGGCTGGAAAAGAATTTCCGCCGGACCGTGTTCAGCGTGCCGAATGCGTCGGGCCATGCCGGTTTCGGCGCGCGTCCGGCGGGTGGTGGCTTCGGTCGCCGGGTGATCGGGGGCTGATCGCGTGACCGCTTCGCCCAAGCCGATGGCGGCCTTGTCGTCCGGCCTGCTCGCCCGCAAGGGACAGGCGCGGCCGGCGATGCGCAGCGGCGCGCTGATGAGCTTTCCCCCCAGCCAGAGCGATGACCTCGGCTGGAACGACATGGGGGCGGCAGACAGCGTTCCACCCGTGCTCGTCCAGCGCGACCTGCTCGAGGCGCAAATCGGCCGACCCGCCGCCGTTGCCGAGGTATCCCTTGCCGCAGCCCAGCGCATCCGGCGCGAGACGCCAACCGAAGGGCAGGCGGCCCTGGCGTTGCGCATCGATGCCGATCGGCATCTGCGGCTGCGGCTGGCGAGCGCCATCACCGATCGATCCGCACAGGATCTGCTGACCGACGCCCTCGACGCGCTGCTCGTCGCGGTGCCCGAGGTCGATACGCTCGTCGCGCAATTGTCGCGCGCAAGGACTCGGCCATGACCCGGCCGCACCGCACCAGGGTCGCGAAACACTGGGGGTTTATCCGATGACACCGCGTCTCATCCTGTCGCTCGGCCTGTCCGCGCTCGTGCTCGGCGGCACGATGGTCGGCTGCACCGCGACGGGCAATCACCTTGCCAAGGCGAGCGACCGCGCGGCGGCGCGTACCGCCAAGGCGGCGCATCGCGACGCCGAAAAGGCCGCGCGCGCGCTGGCGACGCGGGACCCGTCTGCAGTTGCCTATGCTGAGAGCGCGGTATCGCAGGCACCGCGCGACGCGGGCTATCGCATGCTGCTCGGCCAGGGCTATCTGCAGGCTGGGCGCTTCGCTTCGGCACGCGACACCTTTGCCGATGTCGTCGACCTGATGCCGGGCAACGGCAAGGCCGCGCTCAACCTCGCGCTCGCGCAGATCGCGACGGGCGACTGGTCTGCGGCGCGCGCGACGCTGGATGCCCATGCCAAGGATATCCCCGCGGCCGACCTGGGCCTCGCCACGGCGCTGGCCGGCAATCCGGCGGGCGCGATCACGATCCTCGACGCTGCGGCGCGCGCGCCGGGCGCGACCGCGAAGATCCGCCAGAACCTCGCGTTGAGCTATGCGCTCGCCGGGCGCTGGGACATGGCCCGGATCGCCGCGGCGGCGGATATGTCGTCCGCCGATCTCGACGCGCGCATGGAGCAATGGGCCGCCTTCACCCAGCCGAAGGGCGCGCCCGATCAGGTCGCGAGCCTGCTCGGCGTGCGGCCGGTTGCCGATACGGGCCGGCCGGTGGCGCTGGCGCTCAACGCGCCGACGCCGGTGACGCCGATCCCGGATGCGCCGGTGCAGACGGCCGCGGTCGAGACGCCCACGCCGGTTGCCGCTGAGGCGCCCGCACCGGTGGTCCAATTCGCAAAGGTCGACCTCCCACCGCAGCACGATGCGGTGCAGCCAGCGCCGACGATGCTGATCCGCGCCGATGCCACCCCCGCCAAGCTGGCACTTGCCGCCAGCGGTCAGCGCCATGTGGTGCAGGACGTGCCTGCGGCGACGCCGCTCGTCCGCTCCGCGCCGGCGGGCGACTGGTTCGTCCAATTGGGTGCGTTCAGCAACCCGGCGGTGGCCCGGTCTGGCTGGGCCAATGCGACGCGCCGTTTCGCCTCGCTGTCCGGTCATCAGCCGACGGGCGCGCGCTTCGCCGCCGAACAGGGGTCGCTGTACCGTCTGTCGGTGGGTGGCTTTACCCGCGATGCGGCGGTGCAGATGTGCCGCGCCTATCGCGCCAAGGGCGGCGCCTGCTTCGTCCGCCGCGAGGCGGGGGATCGCATCGCGCAATGGCTGCGCACGCCGGTGCAATTGGCGTCGCGCTGACGGGCAAGCGGAGCGCGCGGGTCGCCTAGGCGATCTCGCGTCCGCCCTTCCACACGCGGAGCACGCGGCCCTGTACGGGCAGGCCGTCGAAGGGTGTGTTGCCTTCGGAGGCGAAGGCGGTGCCATCGACCTGCCACGGCGTTTCCGGATCGAACAGCATCAGGTCCGCCGGCTGCCCGGCGGCTAGCGTGCCCGTCTCCAGTCCCAGCACGCGCGCAGGGTTGACCGACAGCATCGCCAGCAGCCGTTCGAGCGGCAGCAGCCCGTCGCGTACCAGCATGAGCCCCAGCGGCAGCAACGTCTCCGCGCCCGCCATGCCGGCCGCCGAATCGACGAAGGGAAGGCGCTTGGCCTCCGGGCCGTGCGGATCGTGGCCCGAGCACAGCACGTCGATCGTCCCGTCCGCGATCGCGGCGCGGGCGGCCTGCCGGTCGCTCTCGCTGCGCAGCGGCGGGGAGACATGGGCGTAGGTACGGAAATCGCTCATCGCGATATCCGACAGATGCAGATGGGCGGGCGTGATGCCGCAGGTGACGCGGACCCCGCGGCGCTTGGCGGCGCGGATCAGGTCGAAGGCCGCAGCGGTGGTCGCCTGCCGGATGTGCAGCCGGGCGCCGGTTTCCTCCGCCAGCATCAGGTCACGCGCGACGGCCAAGGCTTCGGCGATCGCGGGGGCGGCGGGCAGGCCGTGCCGCGTCGCCGTCTCGCCATCGGTCGCGACGGCGCCCGCGGTCAATGCGCCATCCTCGGCATGGGCGACGACGGCGATGTCGAGGTCACGCGCGTAGGCGAGAACGCGCAGCATGACGCCCGAATCGGCGATCCAGCCGCGACCCGTGCCGACCGCACGCGCGCCCGCGGAGGCGCAGATCGCCATTTCCGCCATCTCGGCCCCGGCCAGACCGCGCGTTGCCGCGGCGATGGGGTGAATCCACAGGTCGGGCTTGCCGATCAGTGCGGCGCGCTGGACGATGCCGGGATCGTCCAGCACCGGATTGCCATCCGGCATCAGCGCGACGCGGACGATGCCGCCCGCCCGGAAGGCGGCGCGATCGATGCGGAATACGCCGAGGTCGACGATACCGGGGCTGAGCGTCTTGCCGCCGCAATCGACGATCGTCGCATCGGCGGGCACGTCGATCGTACCGCTGGCGACGATCGCGCCGTCGCGGACCAGCAGGCTGCCGTCGCGGACGCCGCCGGTGGGGCAGGCGAGGCGGGCGTTGATGAAGCCGATCACGCTCATGCCCAGCCCTCCACCTTGCGCGCGCGGCGGGTGAGGACGTCGAGGCAGGCCATGCGCACCGCCACCCCCATCTCCACCTGTTCGGTAATCGCCGATTGCGGCCCGTCCGCGACGCTCGAATCGATCTCGACACCGCGGTTCATGGGGCCGGGGTGCATGACCAACGCGTCGGGCAGCTGTGCGATTCGCTCCGGCGTCAGGCCGTAGCGGAGCCGATATTCGCGGCTCGACGGAATATAATCGCCTGCCATCCGCTCGTTCTGGACGCGCAGCATCATGACGACGTCGGCGCCGACCAGCGCCTTGTCGAAATCGGTGAAGGGGGTGACGCCCATCCGCTCGATCGCCCTGGGCATCAGCGTCGAGGGTGCGCAGACGCGGACCTCTGCGGCGAGCGCGGTGAGCGCGAGGATGTTCGATCGCGCGACGCGGCTGTGCAGCACATCGCCGCAGATCACCACGCGCTGGCCGGCGATGCTGCCGCGGCGGCGGCGGATGGTCAGCGCGTCGAGCAGCGCCTGCGTCGGATGTTCGTGGCGACCGTCGCCGGCGTTGAGCACCGGGCAGTCGACCTTATCCGCGATCAGCCGCACCGCGCCGCTCGCCATGTGGCGGATGACGATCACGTCGGCGCGCATGGCGTTCAGCGTCTGCGCGGTGTCGATCAGCGTTTCGCCCTTCTTCACGCTTGATTGCGCGGCGTGCATGTTGACGACGTCCGCACCCAGGCGCTTGCCCGCGATTTCGAAGCTGAGCAGCGTGCGCGTGCTGTTTTCAAAGAAGGCGTTGATCTGCGTCAGGCCGTCGAGGCGCTTGTCGGGCGCCGCATGGTTGCGGTTCGCCGCGATCCAGGTTTCCGCTTCGTCGAGCAGAAAGGCGATCTCATGCGGCTGAAGGCCGTCGATGCCGGTCAGGTGCCGGTGCGGAAAAACGGCGCCGCCCGGAAGCTGGGCGGCGGGGCTGTGATCGGAGGCTTGCATCAAGTCGCCCGGTTAGCGGGCGCGCGGGGCAGGAGCAACCGGGAAGGGCGCGTACTCACATCATCACGATAACCCGCCGCCATGGGCTAGAGCCGGATGACATATAGAACCGGTCGTGCTGGTGAGCAGGCCGCCGAGCCCCCCAGGCTCGGCTGAAACCATCCGGGGGATGATTTCACCTGGCTCACTGTCGAAGCACAGGTGCCCGCAAGCGCCGACCTCGCCTGTGGCGCCCTGCCTTTCAACAGGCTCAGGGCGAACGGAGAAGGGGGATGAACGCCATGTCATCACGCACTAGCCGCGAACCGGGCGGCAGACGGCGGGCAAAAAAATAGCGGCCCGAAGACCGCTATTTCCCAACCGAAGTTGTCACAGCAACTTAGTTGCTGTCGGCCTTGCCGCTGTTGTCGTCAGCGACGACGACGATGCCAGCAGCCACGGCAGCGACCGCCAGAACGGCGATCAGGATGCCGCCACCGGCCAGCTCGTTCTTCTTGCCCGACACCGAACCGGTGCGGATCGACTTGGCGACCGACAGGCTCGCCGCCGGGTTCGCCGGAGCGGCAACCGCCGGAGCAACAGCCATCGTCGCGGCCGCAGCGGCCATCAGATACTTCCCAAGACGCATAAAAACTCCCTCTTCATGTTCGTCACGGTCGCCCTGCCATAAACAGGTAAACAAGACAACCACTCACGCCGGCCGTTTACGCTCGCGGACAGCATTTCATACGACACCGGATGATGCCGTCTCCGCGGTCATAGCAGGGGTCGGTCCGGCATGACCCCCCCCATATGCCGCGCCAACAACGCCTGACCGGGCCAGAGTATCCCTTCAGCCCGTCAGCCGACCTGCACGGTCCAGCGCTCGGTGCCCTCCAGTCCCAGCGCGGTCAGTCGGCCGGTCTGGTAGGCGCCCGTATCGACGCCGATGCGATAGCCCTGCACGTCCAAGTCTTCGCTGATCGTGTGGCCGTGGACGATCACCTTTTCCAGCGGGCCGTTGTGATCGAGGAACGGCTTGCGAATCCAGCGCAGGTCGGCACTGCGCTGGGCCGACAGATCGGTATCGGGGCGGACGCCGGCGTGGACGAAGGCATAGTCGCCGATGACGATCAGGTCTTCGAATCGCTCGAAGAACGCCTGATGCTCGGCCGGCACATGGCGCTGCATCGCCTGATGCAGCTCGTCATAGTCCATTCGGTCGTATTCGGTGGAATCGACGCCGTAGCTCAGGATCGTCTCGCGCCCGCCGATGCGGCAGAACATGCGCAGCGCCTTGGGGTCGCCCTTCAGCGCGTCGAGGAACACCTCTTCGTGATTGCCGAGCAGGAACCGGGTGGCGGGGCGGTCTGCGGCCAGGCGGTACAGCCGCTCGATGACACCCGCCGAGGCCGGGCCGCGATCGACCAAGTCGCCGAGGAAGATCAACGTCGTTCGCGTGCGCCCGCGCGCCGCGTCGTCCGCGTCGATCGCGGTGAGCAGGCGGCTCAGCTGGTCGTCGCAGCCATGGATATCGCCCACCGCATAGACGCGTTCGCCATCCGGGATCGCAGGAGTGGGAGCGGCCGCCGCGCGGCGCCCCTGAAGCAACTTTTTGAGCATGAAATCCCGTCAGTCGAGCAGGCAGGGCAGATAGGGCGCCGCATCGGTGGCGGCAACACCCTGAACCGCGCCTGACGGGCGGTGCCTACCCGGCGAGGCGGAGCGCGTCGCGCGCCGATCGGGGGGCGGGCTGGTCCGGCCAGATGCCGCGTGTATCGAGCACCAGCTTGTCGGCGCGCTCCTCCAGCGGCACTGATCGGAACACGTCATGATCGACCAGCACGATCATGATCGGGCAGGCATCGATGGCCGCGTCGATGTCGATCAGCGTCGCGCCATGGGCTTCCAGCGCGGGGGGCAGGCGGTCGGCATAGGGTTCGACGATCCTCACGCGCGCACCGAACCGTTCGCTGAGCGCCTGCGCGACGCGGAGCGCCGGGCTCTCGCGGAAGTCGTCGATATTCGCCTTGAACGCGAGGCCCAGGCACGCCACCGGCGCGCCGGGATGCGCCTCGATCAGCGCCGCGGCCTGGGCGATGACGTGATCGGTCTTGCCGTCGTTGACCAGCCGCGCGGTGCGGATCAGCGGCGTGTTGGCGGGATCGGCATGGACCAGGAACCAGGGATCGACCGCGATGCAATGGCCGCCCACGCCGGGGCCGGGTTGCAGGATATTGACGCGCGGATGGCGGTTGGCGAGGCGGATCACCTCCCACACGTCGACGCCCATCGTATCGGCGACGAGGCTCAGTTCGTTGGCGAAGGCGATATTGACGTCGCGGAAGGCGTTTTCGGTGAGCTTCGTCATCTCCGCCGCGCGGGCATTGGTGGTGACGCACGCACCGCGGACGAAGCGGCGGTAGAAGGTCAGCGCCTTGCGGGCGCAGCGCGGGGTGATGCCGCCGATCACGCGATCGTTGTCGATGAGTTCGACGAGAATGCGGCCGGGCAGCACGCGTTCCGGGCAATAGGCGATGGCGACGTCGGCGGCTTCGCCGGCGCGGCCGGGCACGCGCAGGTCGGGGCGCAATTGGGCGAGCAGGTCGCGGACTCGCTCGGTCGTCCCGACCGGCGACGTCGATTCGAGGATTACCGTATCGCCCGCTTTCAGCACGGCGGCGATCGTCGTCGCCGCGTCGAGCACGAAGCGGATGTCGGGCGCGTGATCGTCCGCGAAGGGCGTCGGCACCGCGATGACGAAGACGTCCGCCGGCTCGATCGTCAGCGAGGCGCGCAGCGATCCGCGGGCGACCACGCCGGAGACGAGGCCGTCCAAGTCAACCTCCTCGATATGCACGCGGCCCGAATTGACCGTCTCGACCACCGATGGCGTGACGTCGACGCCCAGCACGCGCGCGCCGGTGCGCGCGATCACGGCGGCGGTGGGCAAGCCAATATAGCCCAGCCCCAGGACGACGACCTTCAATTCAGAGTCCGAAACCATCGGCGATGATCCTTGCGATCCGGCTGCTGGCATGACCGTCGCCGAACGGATTGTGGGCGCGGGCCATGGCGGTATAGGCCGCCTTGTCGTCGAGAAGGGTGAACACTTCGGAAACGATGCGCGCTTCGTCGGTGCCGACGAGGCGCGCGGTGCCCGCCGCAACCCCTTCCGGCCGCTCGGTCGTGTCGCGCATCACCAGCGCGGGTTTGCCGAGTGCGGGTGCTTCCTCCTGCACGCCGCCCGAGTCGGTCAGTGCGATCGTGCAGGCGTCGAGCGCGCGGATGAAATGCGGATAATCGAGCGGCGCGATCCGCGCGACGTTCGGGGCGGCGGGCAAAATGGCGTCCATGACGGCCGCGACATTGGGATTGGGGTGCATCGGAAAAAGCACGGCGACATCCGGCCGTTCCGCAATCCGCGCGATCGCCCGCCCGATCGCCGCCATGCCATCGCCGAAATTCTCGCGGCGATGCGTCGTGACCAATACGATCCGCTTGCCGGCGAAGCGCGCGAGCAGGGTGGCAAGATCGCTGGCGAGGTCCGGCTGTTTGGTGATGCGCGCGCGCGTCCAGTGCAGCGCGTCGATCACGGTGTTGCCCGTGACATGGACGCCCTCCGTCACATTCTCGCGCGCCAACGCTGCCGCCGCCGTCTCGGTCGGCGCGAAGTGCAGGTCGGCGATCGGCGCGACGATGCGACGGTTCACCTCTTCGGGCCAGGGATGATAGATATTGCCGGAGCGTAGCCCGGCCTCGACGTGCGCGACGGGAATCTTGCGATAATAGGCTGCCAGCGCTCCCACCATGGCGGTCGCGGTATCGCCCTGGACGATGACGCGGTTGGGGGCGACGCGATCCATTACCTCGCCCAGCGCGGTCAGGAGGCGCGCGGTCAGCCGGTCGAGCGACTGGCCCGGCTCCATGAGGTCGAGGTCGACATCCGGGGTGAGGCCTGCGATCGCCAGCACCTGATCGAGCAAGCCCCGATGCTGCGCGGTCACGCAGGTGACGACGTCCATGCCATCGACCTGTTGCAGCGCCTGGACGACCGGGAACAATTTGATCGCTTCCGGGCGGGTGCCGAAGATGACCAAAGTTCGGGGGCGGCTTGTCGTAGTCATTGCCGAAGGTTAGTGCGGCGCCCGTTAACAAGCGAGTAAACGTTGGCGCCGTTTTTCTGCGGCGTCATGCCGGATTTAGGGGCACTGATGACGATCAAGCGCGTACGCAAGGCGATTTTCCCGGTCGCAGGCCTCGGCACCCGGTTCCTGCCGGCGACCAAGGCGATGCCGAAGGAGATGCTGACGGTCGTCGACAAGCCACTGATTCAATATGCGGTGGACGAGGCGCTCGAGGCGGGGATCGAGCAGATCATCTTCGTCACGGGCCGCGGCAAGCACGCGCTCGAAGACCATTTCGACATCGCCTACGAACTGGAAGACACGATGCGCGCGCGGGGCAAGAGCCTCGAGATCGTCGATGGCACGCGCATGAAGCCGGGCAGCCCGGTCTATATCCGCCAGCAGGAGCCTCTAGGTCTCGGCCACGCTGTCTGGTGCGCGCGCGAGATCGTCGGCAACGAGCCGTTCGCGGTTTTGCTGCCCGACGAATTGATGGTCGGCACGCCGGGCTTCGTCGCCCAGATGGTCGCGGCCTATGACAAGGTCGGCGGCAATATCGTCGGTGCGTTGGAAGTGGCGGACAGTGAGACGGACAAGTATGGAATCATTTCGCCGGGCAAGGTCGATGGGCGGCTGACCGAGGTCACGGCGCTGGTCGAAAAGCCGGCGAAGGGCACCGCCCCTTCCAACCTGATGATTCCCGGCCGCTATATCCTGCAGCCGGAAGTGATGCGCATCCTGGAGCGGCAGGAAAAGGGCGCAGGTGGCGAGATCCAGCTGACCGACGCGATGGCGCAGCTGATCGGGCAGCAGCCGTTCCACGGCTTCACCTTCGATGGCGCGCGTTACGATTGCGGGGACAAGGCGGGTTATATCCAGGCGAACCTCGCGCTCGCGCTGGCGCGGCCGGACATCGGCCCGGCGGTGCGCAGTTTCGCGCAGATGCTGCTCGGCTGATCCGTCAGCCGCCGCAGGTGCGGCAACCGGGGTCCTTGGGGAGCGACAGGGTACGGAAGCGCAGGTCGAGCGTGTCGGCGAGCAGCAGCTTGCCGGCCGCGTCCGTGCCAAAGGGGTGTAGGGCGCGCAATACCTCGAGCGCGGCCAAGCTGCCGATCATGCCGGCCATCGGCCCCAACACGCCGTCTTCGGAGCAACTGACGCCCGCGCGTTCGGGATCGTCGCCGACGAAGCAGCGATAACAGGGCTTGTCCGCTTCCCAGCCACGGAACACGCCGAGCTGTCCGTCGAACTGGCCGATTGCCGCCGACACCAGCGGCACGCGTGCGGCGTAAGCGGCGTCCGCTACGGCCAGCCGCGTCGCGAAATTGTCGCAGCCGTCCAGAACGACGTGCGCGTCCGCGACCAGGGGTGCGATTGAGGTGGCATCGATCCGCTGGCACACCGCATGCGCCTCGACATGCGGGTTGAGCCGCCGGGCGGCGGCGACGGCGGTCTCGGCCTTCCGATGGCCGATGTCCCCGGTCGTGTAGATCGTCTGGCGTTGCAGGTTGGACAGATCGACCGAATCGTCGTCGACGATCGTCAGCGTGCCGATCCCGGCGGCGGCGAGATATTGGATCGCAGGCGAGCCGATCCCCCCCGCGCCGATCACCAGCACGTGCGCTTGTTTCCAGCGCTGCTGACCCGCGCCCCCCACGTCCTTCAGGATGATATGGCGGGCGTAGCGGGTGAGTTCGGCGTCCGACAGGATCACGCGGAGCGGCTCGACCGGCGCGTCATTGCGGCCATGAGAAGGTCAGGCTGGTGCGATACCAGTTGCCGGGATCGACCGTGCCGACGGGCGTGCCGTTGCGCATCATGCTCGACACGAGGCCGGCGGAATATTGCTCGACCGATGGGCAACCGATGGCGCGGGGGACGATGCGTCGCGGCTGGGACGCCGCGGAGAACAAGACCGCGAGATCGACCTTGAGCGTCCAGCCCGCGGCTGTCTGGATCGCGGCGGTGCATCGGCCGGCCTGCACTTCGCTCCGCACGAACGCGGACAGGGTCATGCCATCATCGACAGCCCGGGCGAAGGGCAGCGGTCGCAAGGTGCTCCAATCCTGCGGCGGCATCGGTGCGGGCGATGCCACGGCAAGCTGCGCTGCAAGGAACCATGCGATCATCATCGTCCGGTGGACCCGAATCCTCCGCTGCCCCGCGCAGTATCCTCCAAAATTTCAACACTTTCCAGTGCCGCGCGCTGGACGGGGGCGGGCACGATCTGCGCGATCCGGTCGCCGCGTGCGATCGGGAACGGGGCGTCGCCCAGATTGATCAGGATCACCTTCACTTCGCCGCGATAATCGCTGTCGATCGTGCCCGGCGTGTTGAGACAGGTGATGCCGTGTTTCAGCGCGAGCCCCGATCGCGGGCGCACCTGCACCTCGAAGCCTTCGGGAATCGCGAACGCGAAGCCGGTCGCGACCGCCGCCCTTGCGCCGGGCGCCAGGGTCAATGCCTCGGCCGCCACGACGTCCATGCCCGCGGCGCCATCGGTGGCATAAGCGGGCAGGGGAAGGCCTTCGCCATGGGGTAGGCGTTGGATGCGGATGGTCATGGCGGTCATGGCGTCGCTCTTAGCGCCCCGGCGCGGGGCTTGTCGAATGTGGCACGATCAGCCGTTGTGGACGATGGCCAGCTTGTTGCCCGTCGGATCGCGCAGATAGGCCGCATACCAATCGGGACCGTAATGCTCGCGATGGCCGGGCGCGCCCTCATCCTGCGCGCCATGCGCCATCGCCACCGCGTGAAAGGCGTCGACCTCGTCGCGCGTCCGTGCGCCGAACGCCATCATCGTGCCGTTGCCCGCGGTTGCCGGCGCTCCGTCGAAGGGCTTGCAGATCCACAGCGTCAGGCCGTCGCCGCTGCCACCCGCCGAATAGCCGCGCCAATCGGGAAAGCTGGCATGCGCCGACCAGCCGATCGTCGCCAGCACGGCATCGTAGAAAGCATGCGCCACGTCGGTATCGGCGGCACCCAGCGTCACGTACGGGTTCATGCGTCGTCTCCCGTTGTGTCAGGGGGAGAGGCTATCAAACGAATCGGAACGTATCAAGAACGGATAAGCGCATCGGCGATGCGGTCTGCGATCCGGAGCGCGACCGCGTCCTTGCCCATCCGTTCCCACGACTCGACGCCCTGGGCCGTCACCAGATGCACGGTATTGGCATCACCACCGAAGACATCGCCCGACACGTCGTTGGCGACGATCCAGTCGGCCCCCTTGCGATCGCGCTTGGCGCGGGCGTGGTCGATGACCTGTTCGGTCTCTGCCGCGAAGCCGACGACGAGACGGGGGCGGTTCGGCCCTTGCGCCACCGTGGCGAGAATATCGACATTCTCGGTCAGGGTGAGCGCAGGCGGGGCGTTGCCCTTCTTGACCTTCTGCGGCGCGGCTTCGACGCGCCAGTCGGCGACCGCGGCGACCATCACCGCGGCATCGGCGGGGAGTGCGGCCATCACCGCGTCCGCCATATCCTGTGCCGACACCACGTCGACGCGGCTGACGCCCTCCGGCGTGGCGAGTTCAACCGGGCCCGCCACCAGCGTCACTTCGGCCCCCAGTGCCGCAAGCGCACCGGCGATGGCGAAGCCTTGCTTCCCGGACGAGCGATTGGCGATGTAGCGTACCGGATCGATCGCCTCATGCGTCGGTCCCGCGGTGACGAGGATATGGCGCCCGGAAAGGCGCGTATCGGCCGGGGCGAGCGCGCGGTCGATGGCGGCGGCGATCGCTTCGGGTTCGGGCAGGCGACCGGGGCCATATTCGCCGCAGGCCATCGCGCCTTCGTCGGGTTCAAGCACCGTGATGCCGTCGCGGCGCAACTGCGCGACGTTGCGCGACGTGGCGGGATGCTGCCACATCCTCACGTTCATGGCGGGCGCGGCGAGAACGTGGGTATCGGTTGCCAGAAGCAGCGTGGTCGCGAGATCGTCGGCGATCCCCGCCGCCATGCGCGCGATCAGGTCGGCGGTCGCGGGGGCGACGACGATCAGGTCGGCCTGGCGGCTGAGCTGGATATGGCCCATCTCCGCCTCGTCCTTCAGGTCCCACAGGCTGGTGTAGACCTGATCCTCGCTGAGCGCCGCCAGCGTCATCGGCGTGACGAAATGGCTCGCGCCCTCCGTCATCACGCAGCGCACCGCATGGCCGCGCTTCCTGAGCAGGCGGATCAGCTCGCACGCCTTGTACGCGGCGATGCCGCCGCCGACGATCAGGAGGACACGTTTCATCGCACGATCCTTTTCACCGTGATCCGCCGCCGGTCGAACACGGCGCTCGACAGGTCTCGCAGCGCATCGGGCACGAAGATGAGGCCGACGAGCAGTAGCGGCGCGATCAGCAGGCCCCAATAGAAGGTGTCGAGCCGCCCGAAGACGCTCAGCACCAACGCATAGCCGCTGAGCAGGACGACGATCCGCAGGCCCAGCCCCGTATGCCACGCCGCCCAGCCGAACAGCGACAGGCCGACGAGAGGGGCCGCCAGCCACATCGGCAACAGCGCCAGCCCCGTCGACAGCGTCATCGTCCGCACGAAGAAGCCGAAGCCGAGTTGTCCCGACCATCCCTGCGACACGGGATCGAGCGGGCGGATGAAGGCGGCGACGGCATGCGCATGGAGGGCCAGGACCGCGGCGAGCAGCACGCAGGCGATGGCCCAGCCGATCGCCTCACGCCCGCGTCCCTCGACCAGCGCCATCGCCAGCATGACGATGAGGTACAGCCCCGCCGTCTCGCGGATCACCGCGGCGGCAAGCCCGATGGCGATGGCGGGCAGCGGATCGCGGCTGCGGTAGAGCGCGAGCGACAGCGCCAGGAGAAGGCCGGCCCAGATTTCGTGGAAGGCGGACAGGCTCGGCTGAACGAAGGGGATCAGCCCCGCGGCGAGCAGCATCATCGCGACGATCCGCGGCGGAAGGCGCGTGAATACGCCGCGCAGCCGCACCCACCAGGCGACGACGACGGTCGCCGCCAGCAGATCGAGCAGCACCAGTACAAGAGGTCCGGGCAGGGCTGCTTCCACCACGGCGAGCGTCGGCAGTCGCACGGTGACGAAGGGCCGCAGCGGGTAGTCGCCCGCACGCATCGCGTCTATCGCGGCAGGATAATAAGATGCGCCGTGGCGCACCGTCTCGACGATGCCATCGTACAAGGCGATGTCGGTCTGACCGTCGGTGGCCCGCGCGCCGTCGGTCGCCGCGGCCGGAACGGGCGTTGCGAAGACCAGCAGCGTCGCGAGGAGCAGGCCGACGAGCGCGACCACCACCAACCAGGCATCGCGCACGTTCAGCCCGGCAAAGCGCGACGGGCGCGCGATCCAGAGCGGGACGAGCGGCCGGCGCAGCATCGGCGTCAGTGCAGCACCAGCCATGTCGCCGCCACACTGGCGCAGGCGGTCAGCACGGCGACCGCGGCATAGCGCCAGCCGCCGCCGATGCGCACGACCTCGATCTCGCGCAGCGGGGGGGCGGGGGGCTCGCCGCCGGGGGCGGGGTAGCGCGCCTCGATCCGGCGGATCAGTTCTGGCAGGCCGGCGATGGTGCGCACGTCCTGGATCAGGCGATCCGCGATCGCGGCTTCGGGGCCGAGTTCGGTGCGGATCCATTCGCGCACGAACGGCGCGGCCGATTCCCACAAATTGATATCGGGGTCGAGGCTGGTCGCCACGCCCTCCACCATCACCATCGTCTTCTGGAGCAGCAGCAGGTGCGGCTGCGTCACCATGTCGAAATCGCGGGTGATGCTGAACAGGCCGTCGAGCATCATGCCGATCGACATGTCCTTCACCGGCAGTCCGCGCATCGGTTCGCCCACGGCGCGCAGCGCGGTCGCGAACTCGGCGACATTGTGGTGTGCGGGAACATAGCCCGCCTCGAAATGGATTTCGGCGACGCGCTTATAATTGCCGGTGATCAGGCCGTAGAGGATTTCGGCCAGCCACACCCGCGCCCGCCGGTCGATCCGGCCCATGATGCCGAAATCGATCGCGGCGATCTTGTCGCCGGGCAGGGCGAACAGATTGCCCTGGTGCATGTCGGCGTGGAAGAAGCCCTCGGCGATCGCCTGGCGCAGGAATGCCTGTACCAAGGTGTTGGCGAGCTTCTTGACGTCATAGCCGGCGTCGATCAGCGCCTGTCGGTTCGACAGCTTGATGCCGTCGATCCATTCCATCGTCAGCACGCGCGTCGAGGAGCGCTGCCAGTCGATCGCGGGGACGACGAAATCGGGTTCCGCGGTCATCGCCTCGGCGAGTTCGGAGGCGGAGGCGGCTTCGCGCTGGAAGTTGAGCTCGCGCAGCGTCCAGCGGCGGAAATTCTCGACCGTCAGGCGCGGGCGCAGGCGCTTGGCCTCGCCGCCGAGCCCTTCGAGCTGTGCGGCGGCCCATTGATAGGTGTCGATGGCGCGGGTGAAATCCGCCTCGACGCCCGGGCGCAGCACCTTCACCGCGACCTGCCGTCCATCGGTTGTGATCGCGCGATGGACCTGTGCGATCGACGCGGCACCGACGGGGGTTTCGTCGATCTGGGCGAAGACGGCGCTCGGCGGGCGGCCGAGACTGGCCTCCATTGCGGCGCAGATCGTGTCGAAGGGGACGGGGGGCAGCTGATCCTGCAGGCGCAGCAGGTCGTTGGCCGCGACGTCGCCGACGAGGTCCGGTCGGGTCGCGAGCGTCTGGCCGAGCTTGATCGCGGCGGGGCCGATCGCCTGGAAGGCATCGGCGTAGCGCGGCGTCGCCGGCACCCGCGCGCCGAAGCGGGCGACGCGGGCGAGGCGGCGGACGGGGGCAGGCGTGTTGCGGTCCTGCTCGATCCCGCGCAGCGCGCCGTGGCGCGCCAGGATGCGGCCCCACTTCAGCAGTCGCCAGATATGGACGACGGAGGTCGTCACGCGAGCGCTCCTCCCGCTCGGGAGGAGCATGGCCGGTACGCCATCAAATCTTCCAGCCCGAATGGATCGCGACGAGGCCGCCCATGATCGGCTCCACCTTCGTCCGCACGAAGCCGGCGTCGGCGATCATGCCCTTGAACGTCGGCATGTCGGGGAAGCGGCGGATCGATTCGATCAGATAGCGATAGCTGTCGGCATCCTGCGCCAGCAGCTGGCCGAGCTTGGGCACCAATTTGTGCGAATAGCCGTCGTAGACTTCCTTGAACCCCGGCCAGGTCGTGGTCGAGAATTCGAGGCAGAAGAAGCGACCGCCACGGCGCAGCACGCGATGCGCCTCGCGCAACGCCTTAGGGATATCGGTGACGTTCCGGATGCCGAAGGCGATGGTGTAGGCGTCGAAGAACCGGTCCGGGAAGGTCAGGGTCTCGGCGTTCGCCTCGGTCCACACGAGGCTGTCGAGCCCGCGCTTGGCCGCGCGTTCCATGCCGACCGCGAGCATATCGGGGTTGATGTCCGCGACCGTCACCGACGCGCCCGATTCCGCGATGCGGAACGCGATGTCGCCGGTGCCGCCCGCCATGTCGAGCACCTGCTCGCCCTCGCGCGGTTGCAGACGGCGGACGAAGCGGTCCTTCCACAGCCGGTGCATGCCCCCTGACATGGCGTCGTTCATCAGGTCGTAGTTCTTGGCGACGCTGGAGAAGACGCCGCCGACGCGGGCGGTTTTTTCGTCCGGCGCGACATCTTCGTAGCCGAAGGAGACGGTTCCGGTGGGGGCGGTATCGGTCATGCCACCCGCCCTAGCCGTGGCTTGTGGCGGGAGCAAACGCTACCTAGCTTTGGCGGCGTGCCAGAGCTTCCCGAAGTCGAAACCACCGTTCGCGGGCTGACCCCCGTGCTCGCCGGTCAGCGCCTGACCCATGTCGAGCCGCGCCGTGCCGATCTGCGCAAGGCGATCCCCGTCGACCTGCGCCAGCGGCTGACGGGCGCGATGGTGACGGCGCTGGGGCGGCGGGCCAAATACGGGCTGGTCGATACCGATCGCGGCGATACGCTGATCTTCCACCTCGGCATGTCGGGGCGCTGGCGCGTCGATCCGGCCGAGCGACTCGCGCACGACCATCTGCTGATCGAGACGGGGGAGGGGCGCAGCCTGGCGCTCAACGATGCGCGGCGATTCGGTTTCCTCGATCTGTGGGAGACCGCGGCGATCGACGCGTATCCGCCCTTTGCGGCGATGGGGCCGGAGCCGCTGGGGGAGGGCTTTACCGGCGCGTATCTGCACGACGTGTTGCAGGGCCGCGCGGCGCCGATCAAGGCGATGCTGCTCGACCAGCGGATCGTGGCGGGCCTCGGTAACATTTATGTGTGCGAAGCGCTGCACGTCGCCCGGATATCGCCGACGCGGCCGGCGGGGCAGATTTCTGTGAAGCGACTCGAGGCGCTGACCGTGGCGGTGCGGGACGTGTTGCTCGCGGCGATCGAGGCCGGCGGATCGACGCTGCGCGACTATGCCCGGCCGGACGGCGAGCTGGGGTATTTCTCCAAGCAATTCCTGGTCTATGGCCGCGAGGGTGAGCCGTGCGCGTGCGGCGGGACGGTGCAGCGCCGGGTGGATAGCGGGCGGTCGACCTTTTATTGTCCCAAGTGTCAGAAACACTGACGCCACTTTATTCGTCATCCCGGCGGATGCCGGGATCCATGGTGGCGATGTCCATGAGGCGGGGGCGCATCGTTGGCGGCGCTCAGTCCATGGATCCCGGCGTGCGCCGGGATGACGAAAGAGGGGTGAAACGGTTGACCCCGCCTCCCGCAATCGCTAAGGGCGCTGCCTTCGAGACGGCGTAGGGTGTTCCCGGCGCCTCTTTCACACTGACCACATTACTCGCAAGGACGTACCGAATGGCGAATACGCCGCAAGCCAAGAAGCGCATCCGTCGCAACGCACGCCGCGCCGAAATCAACGGCAACCGCGTCGGCCGCATCCGGACCTTCGTCAAGAAGGTCGAGTCGGCGCTTGCTTCGGGCGACAAGGCTGCGGCGGCCACGGCGCTGTCGGCCGTCCAGCCGGAGCTGGCCCGTGGCGTCGCCAAGGGCGTGCTGCACAAGAACACCGCGAGCCGCAAGTTCGCGCGTCTGACCAAGGCCGTGACCGCGCTCGCCTGAGCCGTCCTTCACGTCCGCAAATCAGCCCGTCGGGACCATCCCGGCGGGCTTTTTTGATGCCCGAAATGGATGGGTTTGGAACGAAAAGTGAAAGGCAGGACTCACCGCGATTCGTGCCTCGAGTCCGTCGTCCCTGCGGCTCCGGCGGCGTGCATTAATGCTGCAATATCAACGGCTTATAAGATTTCCGAACGCATTTCCGCGGGCGGAGGGCTGTCAATCCTCTTTATTTCAGGAATGTGACCTGCGGGGGGCTTGATCGACTCGGGCAAGGCTTCATAACTCGCCTTCACCGCGGCGCCGTTCTGGGCCAGCGGGGACTTGAACAGCGTGGGCATGCCGAACGGCCGGTGGTCGTAAGGGGGATCTGTCTGTCTGAACTACAGCCACTGGGGTGACACGCGTCGCTTCCGGTAACGAAGGGGCGTGCGTTGAACGATCGGCAGGTAGCGGCGGTGACGGAGAGCGAGGCGCAACGCGCCTGGGCGCGCGTCCGCAGCAACCTGCGCGAATCGGCCGGTGCGCGGTTGTTCGAACAGTGGCTGAAGCCGATGGAGCTGATCGAGGACGGTGATCCCGACGCGATCCGCCTCGCGCTGCCATCCGCCTTCATGACCAACTGGGTCCGCAACCATTATGCGGACCGGCTGATGCTGGAATTCCGCACGCTGTTGCCGGGCGTGCGCAGCGTGTCGATCGAGACGCGCGTGGCGGCCCCGGCGGTGAAGCTGGTTGCCGAGGCGCCTGCGCCCCCCGCGCCGCAGCCCGCCGCGGTGCTGCCGTTCGTGCAGCCGGCCCCCGCCGTCGTCGCCGGCGACGCACTGCGTGCCGAGCGACCATCGCTCGATCCGCGCTTCACCTTCGATCGCTTCGTCGTCGATGCGGCGAATCGCGTCGCCTTCAATGCCGCGCGTGCGCTGGCCGAACCGGGCGTGCCGCGGTTCAGCCCACTGTTCCTCCATTCGGGGACGGGGCAGGGCAAGACGCACCTGATGCACGCGATCGGCCATGCGTTTCTGGCGCAGCATCCGGACGCGACCGTGCTGTGCATGTCGGCCGAACGCTTCATGTTCGATTTCGTCAGCGCGCTGCGCGCGCGCGACACGCACGCCTTCAAGCAGCGTCTGCGCAGCGCCGACCTGCTGCTGATCGACGACCTGCAGTTCATCGCGGGCAAGGATTCGACGCAGGAAGAGTTCTTCCACACGATCAACGAGATCATGGGGGCGGGCCGGCGCCTCGTCATCTCCGCCGATCGCTGCCCACAGGCGTTGGACGGCGTCGAGGCGCGGATCATCAGCCGCATGTCGGTGGGCCTCGTCGCCGACATCAAGGCGCCCGACCTCACGTTGCGCCGTGCCATACTGGACAGGAAACTCGCAGACCTGCCCGAGGCAAAGGTTCCCGCAGAGGTGCTCGACCTGCTGGCCGCGCGCATCCACGCCAACATCCGCGAGCTGGAAGGCGCGCTGAACCGCGTCATCGCCTATGCGCAGCTGACCGGCGACCGTATCGACCTGGATTTCGCGCTGACGACGCTGGGCGACGTGCTGCGCGGGGCGCAGCGGCGGGTGACGATCGACGAGATCCAGAAGCTCGTCAGCCAGCATTTCGAGCTGAAGCCGCTCGACTTGGTGTCGGCGCGCCGCAGCCGCGCCGTCGCTCGCCCGCGTCAGATCGCCATGTACCTGGCCAAGCGCCTGACGACGCGCTCGCTGCCCGAGATCGGCCGCAAGTTCGGTGGGCGCGACCATTCGACCGTCATCCACGCGGTGCGCAAGATCGAGGAATTGCGCGATCAGGACCGCGATATCGATGCGGCGGTGCGGACGCTGATGCGGGAATTGGAAGCTTAGGTCCTCCCCTCCCTGGACGGGAGGGGCCGGGGGTGGGTGGCCGCTTGCGCTACCGCCGCAAGGATCGCGGCATAGACCCCGTCGAGGTTATCCAGCACATCGCCGTTCCAGAAGCGGAGGATCGTCCAGCCGTGCGCCGCGAGGTAGGCGGTGCGGGCTTCGTCGCGTTCGATCTGTTCACCGTGGTGACCGCCGTCGAGCTCGATACCGATCTTGAGCTGTCGGCACGCGATGTCGATGACGTAATGGCTGACCAGCAGCTGGCGCGTGAAGCGGGGCCGGTGATCTCGGATGGAGCCCCAGAGGCGACGCTCGGCCGGCGTGGGGTCGCGGCGCAATTGCCGGGCGATGGCACGCAGTTCCGGGGGTGTTCGCTGCATGGGTGGGGAGCCTACCCGCGCTCAGTGCAAGCGGCTACCCACCCCCAACCCCCTCCCTTCCAGGGAGGGGGCTTATTCAGAGCATCAGGCCCATCGCCTCTTGTGCCTGACGGAGCACCGGGGCGGCGAGGTCGCGTGCCTTTTCTGCGCCCTTGGTCAAAATCGCGTCGATCGCGCCGCGGTCGTCGAGCAGGCGGACCATCTCATTGCGAATGGGTCCGAGCTTTGCGACGGCGAGATCGGCGAGGTCGGGCTTGAACGCGCCGAAGCCCTTACCCGCATAGTCGCCGAGCACGTCCTGCGGCGTGCGATCGGCGAGCGCGGCGAAGATCGTCAGCAGGTTGCGCGCTTCGGGTCGTTCTGCCAGTTCCTCGACGGTGGCGGGGAGCAGGTCGGGGTCGGTCTTCGCCTTGCGGAACTTGTCGGCGATCGTCTCGTCGCTGTCGATCAGCTTGACGACCGACTGTTCCGAGGGGTTCGACTTGGACATCTTGGCCGACGCGTCGCGCAGGCTCATGATCCGCGGCGCGGCGGCGCTGACCAGGGGTTCGGGCAGCGTGAACAGCTCGACGCCGTAATCGGTGTTGAACTTGGTCGCGATGTCGCGCGCCAACTCCAGATGCTGCTTCTGGTCCTCGCCGACGGGGACATGCGTCGCATTATAGAGCAGCACGTCCGCCGCCATCAGCACCGGATAATCGTACAGGCCGACGCTGGCGCCTTCGCGGTTCTTGCCGGCCTTGTCCTTGAACTGCGTCATGCGATTGAGCCAGCCGACGCGCGCGACGTTGTTGAGCAGCCAGCTGAGCTCGCTGTGCGCAGGCACTCGGGCCTGGTTGAACAGGATCGAGCGATCGGGATCGATGCCGGCGGCGATCATCGTCGCGGTCATTTCGATCGTGTTCGCGCGCAGCTGATCGGGCGCGATAAATTCGGTCAGGCCGTGCAGGTCGGCGATGAAGTACATCGTCTCGCCGCCCTCCGCCTGGATCGCATCCTGCATCGCGACCCATTGCTTCACCGCGCCAAGGTAATTGCCGAGGTGGAGATTGCCGGTGGGCTTGATACCGGACACCACTCTTTTCGGGAGGGGGCGCTGTGCGGACATGGACGGACCTTAGGACTGGGAACGGAGAAGCTGGCGGATGTCGCGCGGCTTGAGGGCGCCGGTCGCGAACACCGCGGCGGCATAGACGAGTGCGCCGGTGCCGACCAGCACCGCCATCGCCGCCCAGCGGGTCAGGCTGGCGCCGGTAGTGTAGGGCTGGAACAGATCGTTGAGGAAGTACATCACCGCGCCCATCGCCAGGGCCGCGGCGAGCAGGCGCGGCGCGCGGCGCTTGAGTTGCGCGTCGACCACGAACTGGCCGCGCTTGACGAGCGTGCGATACAGCAGCGCGACGTTGACCGTGCTCGCGATCGCGGTGGCGAGCGGCGGCCCCATATGCTGGAGCGGCACGATCAGCGCGAGGTTGAGCGCCAGGTTCACGCCCATTGAGATCGTCGCGTAGCGCACCGGCGTCTTCGTGTCGGAGCGCGCATAATAGCCCGGCGTCAGCACCTTCACGAGGATGTAGGACGGCAGACCGATCGAAAAGGCGGCGAGGGCCTGCGCGGTGAAATGCGTATCGGTCGCATCGAACTTCCCATGCTGGAACAGCGCGGCGGCGATCGGCGCGCCGCAGACGACCAGCGCGACCGTGGCGGGCAGGGTGAGCAGCAGCGCGAGCTCCATGCCCCGGTTCTGCGTCGCCATCGCGGCTGCATCCTCACCGCGACCGAGCAGGCGCGAGATGGTCGGTAGCAATACGGTGCCGAGGCCGATGCCGATGAGACCGAGCGGCAATTGGTTCAGCCGGTCGGCGGCGTAGATGTACGACACGGAACCGGACGGCAGCAGGCGCGCGGCAAGCGCGGTCGACACGACGAGGTTGATCTGTACCGCGCCGGCGCCCGCGGCGGCGGGGCCGATCAGCGTCATCAACCGTTTCACATCGGGGCCCAGGCGGGGCAGCTTCAGGCGTAGCGTCACGCCTGCCCGGCGGCAGGCATACCATAGCCACAGCAATTGCAGCGCGCCCGAGACGGTGACCGCGATCGCCTGATTACGTGCGGTCATCAGCGGCAGGTCGTCATGGAAGAACAGCAGCGCCGCGATCAGCGTCGCGTTGAGCAGGATCGGCGCTGCCGCATTCACCCAGAAGCGGTGCAGCGAATTGAGGATACCGCCGAGCAGCGACACCAAGCTGATGAACAGCAGGTAGGGGAAGGTAAGGCGCGCGAGCTGGACGGCGAAATCGAATTGCTTCGGATCAATGCCGTTGAACCCGCCCGACAGCGTGTAGGTGACGGGCCACGCCGCCACTTCCATCACCGCGGTCATGACGATCAGGACCGGCAGCAGGATCGACAGCGCATCCTCCGCAAAGGCGATGCCGTGCGCCAGGCCGCTGCCTTCCTTCACCTTGTCACCCTCGGCCACCTTGCGGTTGAACATCGGGATGAACGCGGCGGAAAACGCGCCCTCTGCGAAGAGGGCGCGGAACAAATTGGGCAGGCGGAACGCGATCATGAACGCGTCCGAGGCGAAGCCTGCGCCCACGAAGCGAAAGAACAGCGAATCGCGGACCAGCCCCAGCACGCGGCTGGCCAGCGTCAGCCCGCCGACCGAGCCGAGCGCCTTGGTAAGGTTCATGGCGCCCGGCCCCGTTGATCAGAATTCAGGCGTGGCCGACGTCGCCGACCGAGAAGGCGCCATTCTGCTCCGCCTGCGCGAGGTAGAGCTGGCCGAAGTCGATCGGTTCGAGCAGCAGCGGCGGGAAGCCGCCGTCGCGGACGCAATCGGCCAGGACGCGGCGCGCGAAGGGGAACAGCAGGCGCGGCGCTTCGCCCAGCAGGAACGGCTGGATCGCATCGGCCGGCACGTTGCGCAGGCCGAACAGGCCGGCATAGGTCAGGTCGACGATGAACGCGGTCTGGCCCTCGGCATCTGCCTTTACGTCGATCTTCAGCAGGACTTCATGGACTTCCTCGCCGACCTGTGCGGTGCCGATGTTGAACTGCACGTCGATCGCGGGCGGGTTCGGGTTCTGGAAAATCGCCGGCGCGTTCGGGTTCTCGAACGAGAGATCCTTGACGTATTGCGAGATCAGGCCCGCCGCGGGTGCGGTGTCTTCGCCATTGCCGGTCGGCTGCGTGTCGATCGTGGTGCCGTTGTCCTGGTCGGCCATGGAGACAATCCTTCGCGAGAAAAAGCGGTGAAGAAGCAGCGAGGCCGTGGGACCGAAGCGGCCCCTCGCACGTTCGATGCCGATGGCGCCCGCGCCTAGCAGCGCCGGTGGACTGTTTCAACGGCGGTAAAGGCCGCGGAGGCGGATCGATGCTGTGGTTTGAAACGTAACGGCTTTCGGCCTATGTATCGGTCAAGATCGGAGGCACGGTGTTCTACGTAGTACTTCTCGCAATGGTGGCGGCGTTTCTGGCGCTGCGCCTGTACAGCGTGCTCGGCAAGCGCACCGGCCACGAACAGCAGCCGTTGCCTCGCGCCGCTGACGATCGCGCAGCGACGGCCGTGCGGGTGGTCGCGCGCCCGGTGGACGCCGCGGCGGATACGCGTGAGCCGGTTGGCCGCAATATCGAACCGCAGGCCGAGGCGGGGTTGCGCGCGATCATCGGTGCGGAGCCCGGTTTCGACGTGCAGCAATTCCTAGGCGGTGCGCAGGCGGCGTATCGCATGACGCTCGAGGCCTTCTGGTCCGGTGACGAAGCGAGCCTGTCCGAACTGGCGCAGCCCGACGTGGCGCATGCCTTTGGCGAGGCGATCGCGGCGCGGCGCGAGGCGGGCGAGACGCTGGAGAACCGCCTGATCTCGATCGAACGGGCGGTCATCACCGATGCGGCGCTCGACGGCCGCGAAGGTCGCATCACGGTCCGCTTCGATGCCGATATCGCGGCGGTGACGCGCGATGCGGAGGGACAGGTGGTCGCCGGGTCGCTGACCGATGCGGTCGAGACGCACGACCTGTGGACCTTCTCGCGGACGCTGAAGAGCCGCGATCCCAATTGGAAGCTCGCCGACACCGACGAGGTGTGAGCGCCGTACGCCACACGGTGCCGGCTGTGCGACGGAACGGCGTCGGCACAGCCGCATCGCCCTTGTCCCACACGCGCCGCTTCGGCACAGCCATAGCTCGTTGCCTCGCGCAGGGCGGGCGGACAATCGGGGTTTTCGTATGAACGGGCATCGCGCCTTGGCCGGCGTTACGCTGGCTCTCGCCCTCAGTGCGTGTGGCGGGCGCATCGTGCCGGTGGATGGCGGCTATGCCCCGCCGCCGCCGACGACGAAGCGGCCACTGCAACCGTCGGTCACGCCGCCGCGTCGGGGCGGCAGCGGAGGCCAGGCCACCGTCATTACGAGCGGGCGCAGCTTCGACGGTCGCATCCAGCCGTCGACGCCATTGCTCGCGACCCCGGTGACGGTCGATCCCACGGCTACCACGGCCGCAACCGCGGGCGTCACGCCGGGACCGGCGATCGACACGCTGCCGATCACCGAGGCGCAGGCGGAGTCGGCCCGTCAGGCGTTCCTGACCAGTTGCCCCGGCCTGATGCGCCGCACCGACGCCTCCGGCCTGACGCGCGGCACCGATTGGCAGCCGGCCTGTGCCGCGGCGGCGAGCGTGCCACGCGGCGGGGCGCGACAGTTCTTCGCGACCTATTTCGAGGCGGTGCAGGTCGGCGACGGCAGGGCCTTCGCCACCGGATATTACGAGCCCGAGATCGCGGCGTCGCGGGAGCGGCGCGCCGGCTATGAGGTGCCGATTTACGCCCGGCCCGACGATCTGATCGATGTCGACCTCGGCCAGTTCAGCGATGCGCTGAAGGGCAAGAAGGTGCGCGGGCGGGTGCAGGGCAGCGCCTTGGTGCCCTATTACGATCGCGCGGCGATCGACCGCGGGGCGTTGCAGGGCAAGGCGCCGGTCCTCGCCTGGGGCGCGGACGAGGCGGCGGTGTTCTTCCTGCAGATCCAGGGGTCGGGTCGGCTGCGGCTGCCGAACGGCGAGGTCATGCGGGTCGGCTACGATACGCAGAATGGCCGCGACTATACGGGGATCGGCGCGCTGATGAAGGCGCGCGGGCTTCTCCAGCCCGGCCAGACGTCGATGCAGGGCATCGTCGCCTGGCTGCGCGCGCACCCCGAGGAGGGCCGCGCGATCATGGAGGAGAATAAGAGCTTCGTCTTCTTCCGCGAGCTCGACACCCCGCCGGTGGGGGCGATGGGCTATGTGGTCAACGGCGGGGTCAGCGCGGCTGCGGACGTAAAATATGTGCCTTTGGGCGCGCCCGTCTTCCTGTCGATGGACCGGCAGGACGCGAGCGGCCTGTGGGTGGCGCAGGACACCGGTGGTGCGATCAAGGGCAGCAACCGCTTCGACACTTATTGGGGTGCAGGGCCGGTAGCGGAGGCGACCGCGGGTGGCATGGCGG
This sequence comes from Sphingomonas sp. DC5200-1, assembly GCF_049897245.1. Taxonomy (NCBI): domain Bacteria; kingdom Pseudomonadati; phylum Pseudomonadota; class Alphaproteobacteria; order Sphingomonadales; family Sphingomonadaceae; genus Sphingomonas; species Sphingomonas sp. DC5200-1. The sequence goes on along the minus strand of NZ_JAFCVW010000001.1, from coordinate 629,752 downwards.
CGCGCGGCACGGCGTTCCCGCTGCTGCCCCGCGGCACGCTGGCGCGTTTCCAGAGCACCTCGTTCGGAACGACGGTCGGTGCGCCAGCTCAACCCTGACGAAGCCGACCTGTGGGCGCGGGTGATGGCGACGGTGAAACCGTTGCGCGGCGTCGTACCGGCCGCGCGGCCGGCGGCCCCAACGCCTGTCGCCCCCACCAAGGCGACGAAACCGTCGAAGGCACTCACCCGGGCGCTCGGCGCGGCGCCGGCACCAGCGGCGCGCATGGTCGCCCCGCCCGCGCCGCCACGGCAGAATACGCTGGACGGGGGCTGGGACAAAAGGCTGTCGCGCGGGATCGTCATCCCCGACAGCTCGATCGACCTGCACGGGCATAGCCTGTCGTCGGCGCATGCGTTGCTCGACGATGGCCTTGCCCGCGCCATCGCGCGCGGCGACCGCGTGCTGCTGCTCGTGACCGGCAAGCCGCCGCGCCCCGAGAGCGAGCGCCCGCACGCCCGCGGGGCGATCCGCGCGGCGATCGCCGACTGGCTCGCCGCGTCGCGCCACGCCGATGCCATCGCGGCGGTGCGCGGCGCGCATCCGCGGCACGGCGGGCAGGGCGCGCTCTACATCGTGTTGCGGCGCGGGCGGTAGGGTCAGCGCAACAGGATTAGCGCCGCGCCGCAAAGGATCGCGCCGATCGCCGCGACACGGTGCGCCGTCACGGGTTCGCGTAGCCAGAACACGCCGATCAGCAGCGCCGTCACCATGCCCGTCTCGCGCAGCGCGGCGAGCGGGGCGGTGGGGCCGTGAGCGAAGGCAGCCAGCGCAAGGCCATAAGTGCCGATCGACAGCGCGCCGGCGATCGCGCCGGGCCCCCATTGTCGCCGCATGTCGGCGAAGACCGCGCCGCGTGTCATCACCGCGAACTGGGCGACGATCATCGGACCCATCAGCACGAAGTCCCAGACGATGAAGCTCGCCACCGTCGGCGCGGCGCGGACACCATGCGCGTCGGCGACGGTGTAGGCCGCGGTGCAGCAGCCGCAGATCGCCGCCCAGCCCAGCGCCGGGCGCGACAGATGGCGGCCGATCGACAGAATCAGGATCCCGCCCGCGACGATCGCGATGCCGGCGATCTGCGTAGCGCTCGCCCGTTCATGGAGCAGCGCGACCGAGACGATCGCGGTCAGCGGTGGGGCGAGGCCGCGCATGATGGGGTAAGCGGCGGAGAAGTCGGCCAGTTCGTAGGTGCGCACGACAGCGAGCAGGTAAAGCGCATGGATCGCGGTGCTCGCGACCAGCCAGCCCCAGGCGCCGTGCGGCAGCGGCACGACCAGCAGGCCGGGCAGCAGGATCAGCGCGGCGGTGCCGTCGATCGTCGCGCGGCCCGCCATCTTGTTTTTGCCGCTCTTGATGACGGCGTTGACGACCGCGTGGAGCGAGCCCGACGCGATCATCATCGCCGCCGCGGCAAGCCGCAGCGTCATGCCGCGCGCGTGATGATGTCGGCGTAGATGGTGGTGAGCGTTTCGAGGTCGGCGATGGCGACGGCTTCGTCGACCTGGTGCATCGTCGCGTTGAGCAGGCCGAATTCGACCGTCGGGCAGAGTTTCGACAGGAAGCGCGCGTCGGAGGTGCCGCCGGAGGTGGAGAGTTCGGGGACGAGGCCCGTCTGCGCCTCGATCGCGGCGCTGACCATCGCGGTCCAGGGCCCGGGCGGGGTGAGGAACGCCTCGCCGGACACCTTGCCGGTGACGATCGCGGCGGGGGCGTGGGTATGAACGACGGCGCGGACGCGGTCGATGAGGTCGGCGCCGCGCTGTTCGTCGTTGAAGCGGATGTTGAGGCGCGCGGTGGCCTTCGCCGGGATGACGTTGTGCGCAGGGTTACCGATCGCGATGTCGGTGATCTCAAGGTTCGACGGCTGGAACCAGGCATTGCCCTGGTCGAGCGCCATATCCTCCAGGGCGGCGAGCGCGCGGGCGAGCTTGCCGGCCGGATTGTCGGCGAGGTGCGGATAGGCGACGTGGCCCTGCCGGCCCGGCACCTCGATCCAGATGTTCACCGACCCGCGGCGGCCGATCTTTACCATGTCGCCGAGCTGGCGGACCGAGGTGGGCTCACCCACGAGGCACAGGTCGGGCGTGATGCCGAGCGCGGCCAACCGTTCGATCAGCACGGGCGTGCCGTAGGTCGCCGGGCCTTCCTCGTCGCCGGTGATCAGCAGGCTGAGCGTCGGGCCGCTCGCACGCGCCGCCGCGGCGACGAAGGCGGCGACCGCGCCTTTCATATCGACCGCGCCGCGACCGTAGAGCAGAGCCCCGCGGATATCGCCGGACCAGGGCGAGCCCTGCCATCCCTCGCCGGGTGGCACGACATCGACGTGACCGGCGAAGGCGAGATGCGCGCCCGTGCCTTCACGCAGGGCGATCAGGTTTTCGACCGGGCCGTCGGGTGCGTCGCCGGTGACGATGCGGTCGATCGTGAAGCCGATGGAGGCGAGCGCCGCCTCCAGCACGTCGAATACGGCGCCGCGCGCGGGTGTCACGCTGTCGGCGCGGAGCAGCGCCTGGGTCAGCGCGACGACGTCGAGGGGCGCGCTCACGCGGTGGGCTGCTCGAACTGTTCGATGACCCAGTCTTCCTCCTGCGCGGCGGCGATCCAGTCCTGCATCCAGGGGTGCTGGACGACCGCGTCGATGTACGCGGCGGCGAAGCGCGCGATGGGGAGCTGGTAGGAGATAATGCGCGTGCAGACGGGGGCGAACATGATGTCCGCCGCGCCGAAATCGCCGAACAGGAAGGCGCCGTCGCTGCCGAAGCGGGCGCGGGCCTGCGCCCACAATTCCATGATGCGCTTGAGATCGACGATGACGTCCTCGTCGGGGCGCTTGGCCGGGAAGACCTGGCGGATATTCATCGGGTGCTTGCGGCGCAATGCGACGAAGCTGGCGTGCATTTCCGCCGCCATCGAGCGGGCCATGGCGCGTGCCGCCTCATCGGCGGGCCAGAAGCGGTCGCGCCCGACCTTGTCGGCGAGATAGTCGACGATGGCGAGACTATCCCACACCACCGCGTCGCCGTCCCACAGGATCGGCACCTTGCCCGACGAGGGCGCGAATTCGGCGCCTTCGCGGCGGCGGTCCCATTCGGCGTCGTACAGCGGCACGACGACCTCTTCGAAGGGGAGACCGGATTGCTTGGCGGCGAGCCAGCCACGGAGCGACCAGCTGGAATAGGCCTTGTTGCCGATGATGAGCTTCATGGGGCTGGGTTAGCCGCGGGGTGGGGTGAGGTCCAGCGGGGCGAGGGGGTGGAAGATGGACAACATGGGCAGCTTGGCGGAAACGATCGGGGGCGATCGTTTCGGTTTGTGTGGCGATGGGGTGGGGAGGGGGCGGTGGGGGATCATCGGCTTGACGTTTTAGGTGGGCGCGGGAGTTTCGGTCCAACAGAGGTTGGGGACGATCTCGCCGCCTGCTTCCCTTCGTCACCCCGGACTTGATCCGGGGTCCCGCTTTAGACGTTCCAGAAGAAGCGGGATCCCGGCTCAGGGCCGGGATGACGGGGCTTTTTTGGGGGCTTCGGTGGCCTCACTCACCGCGTCACCCCGGACTTGGTCCGGGGCCCACTCCGCGGCGAGGGGGATGGTTTGAGCCTCTTGCCGACCCCCTGCGGCCCGGTGGACCCCGGACCAAGTCCGGGGTGACGTTGTGGGTGGGGAGGGCGTCCGCCTCTTACCCGATCGCTTCGATCACCGCGGCGCGGAGTTCGGGGATGCCCATGCCGCCTTCGCTGGAGGTCGCGAGGATGTCGGGGTGCGCCGCCGGGCGCTTGCGGGCTTCGGCGGCGGTGCGGTCCATGACGTCGGCGAGTTCGGTCGCCTTCACCTTGTCGGCCTTGGTCAGGACGAGGCGGTAGCTGACGGCGGCCTTGTCGAGCATTTCGAGGATGTCGCGGTCGACGTCCTTGATGCCGTGGCGCGAATCGATCAGCACCAAGGCGCGCTTCAGCGTGTCGCGGCCGCGCAGGAAGTCGTTGACCAGGAAGCGCCATTTCTTGACGACGTCCTTGGGCGCCTTGGCGAAGCCGTAGCCCGGCATGTCGACCAGCCGGAAGGCGAGCGGGCTGCCGATGTCGAAGAAGTTGAGTTCCTGCGTCCGCCCCGGCGTGTTCGACGTGCGCGCCAGGCCGTTGCGCCCGGTCAGTGCGTTGAGCAGCGACGACTTGCCGACGTTCGAACGGCCGGCGAACGCGACCTCCGGCACCACGGGTGCGGGCAGATGTTCGAGGGACGGCGCCGACTTCAGGAAGCCGACCGGCCCCGCAAAGGTCTTGCGCGCCGCCTCGAGCATCTCAGGGCTAAAGCCCTCATGCTCGGGGGCAACGATATCCTCGCTCACTTGGCCGCCGCGATCTTGAGGTCGGGGTGGCGGGCGTAGAGGATGCGCTGCTGCAGGATGGCGAGGAAGTTGGACGCGATCCAGTAGACCTGCAGGCCGACCGGATAGCTGGCCATCACGAACATGAGCACCCAGGGGATCACCGCGAACACCTGCTTCTGCGTGTCATCCATCGGCGCCGGGTTCAGCTTGAACTGGAAGTACATCGAGATGCCGAGAATGATCGGCACGACGCCGATCGCGATCAGGTGCGGGGGCGTGAAGTGCAGGTAGCCGAACAGATTGACCGGGGTCAGCGGATCGGGCGCGGACAGATCCTTGATCCAGGCGACGAACGGCTGGTGCCGCATTTCGATCGTCAGCATCAGCACCTTGTACAGCGCGTAGAAGATCGGGATCTGGATCAGCGTGGGGACGCAGCCGGCAACGGGATTGACCTTTTCCGTCTTGTAGAGGCCCATGACCTCCTGCTGCATGCGCGGCTTGTCGTCCTTGTAGCGTTCCTGGAGCGCCTTCATCTTGGGCTGGAGCGCGCGCATCTTGGCCATGCTGGCGAACTGGCGCTGGGCGATCGGGAACATCAGGCCGCGGATCGTGACCGTCAGCAGGATGATCGCGACACCGAAGTTACCGACCATGCGGAACAGCCAGTCGAGATAGGTGAAGATCGGCTTTTCGAGGATTTCGAACCAGCCCCAGTCGATCGCCTTGTCGAGCTTGGTGACGCCCTGGTCGTTTTCGTAATGCTGGAGTGCCTTTACTTCCTTGGCGCCCGCGAAGAAGCGCGTCGTCTGCGTGATCGCGCGGCCCGGCGGCAACAGCTTGGGCGCGAAGGCGTAATCGGCCTGATAGGCGGTGTTGGCGCCGGCCCGGAACTGGCCGTCGAACTGCGCCTGCTGATCGGGGATCAGCGCGGTGAGCCAGTATTTGTCGGTGAAGCCCAGCCAGCCGCCGGTGGTGGCGAACTTTTCGGGTGCCTTGTCGAGGTCCTTGAACTTGACGCCATAATCGGCGCCGCCGTTGTGGACCGACATCGGGCCGGTGTGGATCTGCCACGTGCCGGGGTCCTTCGACACGCCGACGCGGTTGACATAGCCATAGGGGGCGACGGGCACCGGCGCGGTGCCGGCGTTCTGCACCGTCTGCTTGACGGTGAACATATATTGATCGTCGACCGACAGTTCGATCGCGAAGCGCTGTCCGCTGGCGTTGGTCGCGGTGAGCGTGACCGGCTTGCCCGGCGCGAGGATCGGCGACGAGGCGGTCCAAACGGCATCGCCCGCGGGCGGCTTCAGCCCGTCGTCGCGCCAGCTGAAGCCGGCGAAATAGGCCTCCGGCGCGCCGCTCGGCGAGAGCAGGCGGATGGGCGGCGAATCCTTGGCGATCGTTTCCTTGTACTTGACCAGCACGAGGTCATCGATGCGCGCGCCCTTCAGGTTGATCGAGCCTTGCAGCGTCGGGGTCTGGATGCGGACGCGGGGGGAATCGCCCAGCACCGCCTGACGGCTGCGGATCGCGGCGGGCGCGTCGGCGGTGGGATCGGCGGTCTTCGCGGTCACCGGCACCGACTTGCCGTTGACGATCTTCGTCACCGGCGGGTTCGACACGGGGAAGAACTTGCCCTGGATCAGCGGCCACGCGAACAGGATCAGGGCCGCGATCACCGCGAACAGGACGAAATTCTGGCGTTCTTTGTTCAAGGTCTTGCCCCGTCTTGGCTCAAGGGACCGGGTCGGGTCCGTGCCCGCCCCATGGATGGCAGCGCGCGATCCGCTTCACCGCCAGCCAGCCCCCTTTGACCGCGCCATAGCGGCGAAGTGCCGTGATTGCATAGGCCGAACAGGAGGGTTGGTAGCGGCAGCTGGGCGGCAGGATCAGCGATGGGCCGAGTTGCCAACCGCGCGCGATCAGGATGAGAAGGCGCGCGATCACCGTTTCGGCTTTCGGGGCCCGCGCGGTCGCGAGGGCGAATCCTCGCCGCGCGCGATCTTGCCCAGCGCTTTTGCGAATTCGGCCTTCAGCAGCGCATGGTCGCGCTCGATCCCGCCATCGCGGCCGATCAGAACATGGTCGGCGCCGCGGATGCCGCCCGCGGGCAACAGTTCGCGCGCCAACGCCCGCAACCGCCGTTTCATGCGGTTCCGGACGACGGCGTTGCCGATCTTCTTGGTGACGGTGAAGCCCACGCCCATGGCGGGGTCACCATCCTTGCGATCATGCACCAGCAGGACGAATCCCGGCATCGGCGCACGCCGCCCCGCATTCGCCGCGAGAAATTCGCTGCGACGCGAAAGAGTGCGGATGCCGGCAGGCGTGCCGACATCCACGGGCGTGCTTACGCCGACAGCTTCTTGCGGCCGCGCGCGCGACGCGCACGGATCACCGCACGACCGCCGACGGTCGCCATCCGCGAGCGGAAGCCGTGGCGACGCGCACGCACCAGGTTGCTCGGCTGAAAGGTCCGCTTCATGATTCATCCCTCGGATACGTCGAAATAGAAAAGGGCCACCCCGAAGAGGCGGCCGTGATGGTGCGCGCTTAACCAGCAGGCGCGGCGAAGTCAATGCGGTGACGGAGGCCGCGGTGGGCGAGGAGACCCTCATGGCGCGCGATGTGGCGTTTGTGTGTTACATCTACAAGACGCGCTTGGGCAACGACGCAAGATTGATCCGAAATGGTCATTCCCCGTCACACGAAAGCGGCTATGACCGGTCCCCGGGGGGACGGACATGACGGCGATCGTGCGGACGGTGGCGTATCTAGGGCTGGAGGCGCGCGGCGTCGAGGTGCAGGTGCAGCTGATCGCGGGCCTGCCCGCCTTCAATGTCGTGGGCCTGGGCGACAAGGCGGTGGCGGAAAGCCGCGAGCGGGTGCGCGGCGCGATCGCGGCGATGGGGCTGGCGCTGCCGCCGAAGCGGATCGTCGTCAACCTGTCGCCCGCCGACCTGCCCAAGGAGGGCGCGCATTTCGACCTGCCGATCGCGCTGGCGCTGCTCGGCGCGATGGGCGTCGTCGATGTCGAGGCGCTGGCTGAGTATCTCGTCGTCGGCGAACTGGGGCTCGACGGGCGGATCGCGCCGTCGCCCGGCGTGCTGCTTGCCGCGCTGCATGCGGGCGCCGAGGGGCTGGGGCTGATCTGTCCCGCGGCGCAGGGGAGCGAGGCGGCCTGGGCGGGATCGGTCGAGGTGCTGGCGGCGCCCGACCTGCTGGCGCTGATCAACCATTTCAAAGGCCATGGCCTGCTGAGCGCGCCCATGCCGGGCGAGGTCGAACCATCGGGCCATGGGCCCGACTTGCGCCAGGTGAAGGGGCAGGAGGTCGCCAAGCGCGCGCTGGAGATCGCGGCGGCGGGCGGGCACAATCTGCTGATGGTCGGGCCACCGGGTGCGGGCAAATCGCTGATGGCGTCGTGCCTGCCCGGCATCCTGCCGCCGCTCGACGCTGCCGAGGCGCTGGAGGTGTCGATGGTCCAGTCCGTCGCGGGGACGCTGGCGGGCGGGCGGCTGACGCGCAACCGGCCGTTCCGCAGCCCGCATCACAGCGCGTCGATGGCGGCGCTGACCGGCGGCGGGCTGAAGGTGAAGCCGGGCGAGGTGAGCCTCGCGCATCTCGGCGTGCTGTTCCTCGACGAGCTGCCGGAGTTCCAGCGCGCGGTGCTCGATTCGCTGCGCCAGCCATTGGAGGCGGGGGTGGTCAGCGTCGCGCGCGCCAATGCCCACGTCACCTTTCCGGCGCGGGTGCAGCTGGTCGCGGCGATGAACCCGTGCCGGTGCGGGCATCTGGGCGACGCCAGCCTCGCCTGCGCCCGCGCACCGAAATGCGCGGCGGATTATCAGGCCAAGGTGTCCGGCCCGCTGCTCGACCGCATCGACCTGCATGTCGAGGTCGCGGCGGTCAGCGCCGCCGACCTCGTCCTGCCGCCGCCCGAGGAAGGATCGGCCGAGGTCGCCGCGCGCGTCGCGACCGCCCGCGCGATCCAGAGCGCGCGCTATGCGGGGCAGACGCCGCGGACCAACGCCGAGGCGGACGGCACGCTGCTGGACGCGGTCGCGACCCCCGACGATGCCGGCCGCCGCCTGCTCGCCCAGGCCGCCGAAGCGACGCGCATGTCGGCGCGTGGCTACACCCGCGTGCTGCGCGTCGCGCGGACCATCGCCGACCTGGCCGGCGCGGACGACATCGGGCGCGTCCATGTTGCCGAGGCGTTGAGCTATCGACGACGCGCACCGACGGCCTGATGCGCTTTCTTGCTGTGGTGAGCCGCGATGCCCTTGCGGTGCGCGGCATGACCCGCTAGGCGCCCTGTCTTCGCTGCCCCTGTGGCGAAATTGGTAGACGCATTCGACTCAAAATCGAACGCCGCAAGGCATGCTGGTTCGAGTCCGGCCAGGGGCACCACCGCTTCCCAATCTCCTAAGCACTGTAACAGCTTAGGCGGTTTTGGGGTCTGAATCGCAGCCGCGGTTAGACACTCTCCTTTTCAGAAGCACGGCAATCGCGGTGCCTGCTGGGCACGGTTCGCGCATGCGGCTGCGTGCCCTGTGCGCGCGGTTCGTGTCGTGTCGGATGACGCTTTTTGCGGTTGCGTCAGCGTGACGGATGGCCCGCGCGCTTTGGATGCGACGTTGCGGTTGAAAACCAGCTCGCGCGTCCCTTGCCGGTGACGGCGAACGCCAGCGCGGCGGCGTCGCGCCCGGTCCGATGTCCATTTTGAACATGATGAACCAAAAATTATACAATCGGCACCTAAAGCCCTCGCCAACGAAGCAAGACATGGCGGGAAATATGCGAGCGTTACGATCTTTGGCGACGATGATCAGCATTCGGGGCGCCATTGCGGTTGCCGTCTTCGTCTGCCTGGGATCGGCGACGACGGGTGTGCTGATCGACCGCGCGGCGCGGGAACGCGCGTCGGAAACCGGCCTGATCGTGGCGAAGCAGATAGCGTCCAGCGCGGAGGGCGAATTCGAACGTCCCATCGGGCTGGTCCATTCGGCGCTGGTCGCGATGCAGTCGCTGCGCCAGCAAGGCGTGGTGGATCGCAACGCGCATATCGAATTGCTGCGGTCGGAGGTGCGGGGCAACCCGCAGATCTTCGGCATGTCGACCGGCTGGGAACCCGGCGCGTTCGACAATCGCGATGCGGCCTTCGTCGACAGCAAGGCATCGGACAAGACGGGCCGGTTCCTCCCCTATCTGTACCGGGCGGGCGACCGCGTGTCGCTGGAGCCGCTGAAGGATTACGCCAAGGAAGGGCCGGGCGACTATTATCTGATGCCGATGCGCGCGCGGCACACCGTGCTGATCGAGCCCTATATCTATGCGGTCGAAGGCCATGACGTGCTGATGACGACGATCGCGGAACCGATCATGGAGCAGGGCAAGCCCATCGGGATCGTGACCGCCGACATCGCGCTGAGCGCCTTGCGCGATCGGCTCGACAAGGTGGTCGTCCCGTTCGGCGGGACGGCGACCGTCGTCACCGACAAGGGCACCTTCGTTTACAATCGCAATGCGGCGCTGCTCGGCAAGCCCGCGCCGGCCAGCATGGGGAGCATCGGCCGGACGTCGGACCCGGCGCTGGGCGACGTGCTGCGCATCGAGACGCCGATCCACTTCAAGGGTATCAAGGGCGCGTGGTTCGTCCGCGTCGACCTGCCGATGAGCGCGGTGATGGCGGATGCGCGCCAGGCGGAACTGACGCTGCTGATCGCGGCGATCGCGATCATCGGCGGACTGATCATCGTGCTGCGGCGGACCGCGAACCGGATCGTCGGCGAACCGCTGGATGCGATCGCTGGCGAGATGAACGAATTGGCCAACGGCAATCTGGAGGAGCCGCCGGTCCGCGCGATCGTGTCGTCCGAAATCGATCGGATGGCCAAGGCGGTGGCGGTGTTCCGGGCGAACGCCATCGCGCAGCGCCGGTCGGAACAGGATCAGGCGTTCGTCGTCTCCACATTGGGCGCCCATCTGAAGAAGGTCGCGGCGGGGGATCTCACCGCGCAGATCGATCAGCCGTTCAACGGGGATTACGATCGGGTGCGCGTCGACTTCAACGCCGCCATCGACAAGCTCGGCACGACGCTGTCCGCGGTCGCGAGCAACGCGGTGGAGGTGCGGACGGGCTCGGGCGAGATCAGCACCGCTTCGGACGACCTGTCGCGCCGGACCGAGCAGCAGGCCGCGAGCCTGGAGGAAACCGCGGCGGCGATGGACGAGATCACCTCGCAGGTCCGTACCACCGCGGCAGCGGCGCGCGAGACCAACAGCGTCGTCGAGGCGGCGCGCGCGGACGTGACGCTGAGCGATACGGTCGTCGGGCGGGCGGTGATCGCGATGAGCGATATCGAGAAATCGTCCGACGAGATCGCCGAGATCATCAGCGTGATCGACGGCATCGCGTTCCAGACCAACCTGCTGGCGCTGAATGCCGGGGTGGAAGCCGCCCGCGCAGGCGAGGCCGGCAAGGGGTTCGCCGTTGTGGCGAGCGAGGTGCGCGCGCTGGCCCAGCGATCGGCGGATGCGGCGGGCGACGTCAAGGCGCGGATCACCACGAGCACGGCGCAGGTCGGCACCGGCGTGGATGCGGTCGGCGAGATGCGCAAGGTGCTCGATCGCCTGACCGGGCGGATCATCGAGATCAGCCGTCTGGCCAGCGAGATCGCGACGGCGGCCGAGCAGCAGGCGATGGGCCTGTCGCAGATCAACATCGCGGTGAGCGAGATGGACGCCACGACGCAGCAGAATGCCGCGATGGTGGAGGAAGCGACCGCCGCCGCGCGCAGCCTGGCCGGGCAGGCCGATGAACTGGGCGAGCTGATCGCGCACTTCCGGTTGGCCCATGGCGGCTATGCGGCGGCAGGGGCCGCGCGCTCCTCGGTTCCATTGCGTCTCGCCAGCTGAACCGCTGCCTGGGACGGCGGAGGCCCGGCCGGGCCTTCGCTTCCCATCATCCGATCCGACGACCACGGCAGCCGGTACGGCGGCCGGTTGCGCACCCATCGCGCCGTCGCTGGCGACGCGAGGAGAGCCGCGCGCCGGCGCGCCATCCGGCTGCCCCTGCCTTGTGAAACGAGCGATGAAGACGATCCATTTCCTCAGCCTGTGTGCCAGCACAGCACTAATCGCGCCGACGCCGGCGCTTGCGCAAGCCGCCGACGGTGTCGGCGCGCCGCAGACATCGCAACCGCTGGCGCGGGTGCCGGACGCCGATCCGGTGGCGCCCGACGCGCCGGCGGACACGCTATCGTCGCGCGAGCATCCGGCGATCACCTATGCGTTGCAGGTCGAAGGGAGCATCGCGGTCAATCCCGCCAATCCGGCGAACGGCGTGAACTTCGGACAGGAGTTCGCCGACCGCGCGAACCGCCCCTTGCTCAACCAGATACTGGGAACGATCGCGCGCCCGGTCGCGGGTGGTCCGCAGGTGGACGTGGGCTTCAACCTGCAGGGGCTGTTCGGAACCGACGCGCGCTATTCGCCGACCATCGGCCTGTTCGATCGGACGTTCACCGGCCGCTATCAGTTCATCCTGACGCAGGCCAATGTCGTGGTCCACACGCCGGTGCTGACGCCGGGCGGCGTCGATTTCAAACTGGGGCTGTCGCCGGGGCTGATGGGATATGAGGGGCTCGATCCCTCGACGCGCCCGTTCTACACCTTGTCCTATGTCACCAATTACCTGCTGGCGTTCCAGACGGTTGGGGCGATCGCGACGGTGCATGTCAGCCCGCAACTGGACGTCATCGGCGGCATCGATGCGGGGAACGAGGTGCTCCCCGGCAGGTCTGACAATAACGGCGCCGCAGCGGGCTATCTGGGGGTCAGCCTGAGCCACCTGGCCGGCGATCGCCTGACGGTCCTGGCGATGACGCGCTTCGGACCGGAAAATTCGCGGCTGGCCCTGCCCAATGCGAACCGGGCGATGCGTTGGTGGAACGACGTCACGGCGACCTACAAGATCGACGACCGCACGACGGTGGCGGGGGAGGCGAATTACCTGCGCGACGACGGGCTGAACGCGGAGGCCTATGGCGCGACGGCCTATGTCCTGCACACGATCGACCCGCAATGGTCGGCCAATCTTCGCCTCGATGCGCTGCGCGATCCGCAGGGCGCGTTCGTCGTCACATACGGGTCCGACACGGCCTTCGCCGACGCGATCCGTGGCGTGCCGGCGCTGATCTACACTGCGCCGCCGACGACCTATGGCGCGGTGACCGCCGGCGTCTCGTACCGCCCCGCGGCGCTCAACAGCCGCCGGGTCGCGGTGACGGTTCGACCGGAGGTGCGCTACGATCGATCCCTGAACGGTACGCGGCCCTATGATGGCGGGACCCGGCGCGGTCAGTGGCTTGCCAGTGCGGACCTGATCGTCGGCTTCTAACCCCGGCGGAGCGGCGATGCGCGCGTCGTCGGTGCGCGCGGCGCCGGATGCCCGCTGCCAGGTCCATCAGGCGACACGCTCACCAGTTGCGGCGGTAGCCGACCGTCAGCGTGGCGCCGTTGGCGGGCACGCGGCTGCTGTTGAGGTTGCTGCGCAGCAGCTGGCTGTACACCGGGAAATATTGGGTGTTGAACAGGTTCTCGATCCCCGCCGTGATCGTATCCCGGTCGGTCGGGCGCCAGCGGCTGGTCAGGTCGAAGACCGCATATTGCTCGACCTTGCGCCGGCCGAAGCTCTGCACGCCGTTCAGCCGATAGTCGCGGTCGCCCGACAGCAGCCCCTGCAACCGGATGTCGAGCCGGTCGACGGGTGTGACCTCGACATAGGCGGTGACCTTGAGCGGGGGAATGCGATAGCCGGTCATCGGGCGCGACGCGGCGGCATTGGCGGGGCGTTCGCGGCCGCGGATCCAGGTCGCGGTCGCCCCGGCGCGGACGCGGTCGGTCGGGTCGCCGACGTCGATCGATCCCTCGATACCGCGGATGCGCTCGGCGGTGCGCACCAGGATCAGGCCGTTGTTGAGGCTCTGCACATCGCCCAGTTCGGACGTGGTGCGGAATGCGGACGCGGTCATGCGCGCCTGACCGAATCGGCCACGCCAGCCGACTTCATAACTGTCGATGCGGACCGGCTGCAGGTCGGAGTTGCGGATGTTGAAGCCGAGGTTCGCGTTGCGCAATTGCAGCCCGATATCGGGCAATTGGAAGCCTTGCGAAAAGGTCGCGAAGAAATCCTGACCCGCGACCGGGGTCACCGTCGCGCTGCCGTTGAACGTGCAGGCGCCATAGGAAATGGTGCCGCCGGGGATCGTGCCCGGCCGTGCCGCACGCGATTGCGAGAGCGGGACGAAGGCATCGAAGCGGGCGCGGGCGCGGTCGTAGCGGGCGCCCCCTTCGACCGCGAGCCAGTCGGCGAACCGGTGCTGCGCCTGGACGAAGCCGCCATAGGTCAGCGTCGTCAATTCCGGCATGTAGAGGAGCGTCGCGATCCGGTTGAACACGAGCCCCCGGCTCGCATCATACGCAACGGGGTCGAACACATCGAGCGGCATGTCGCTCTGTTCATGGGTGAGATCGCCACCCCAGGTGAGCGAGCTGCGCTCCCCCAGCGGTGTCTCGATCGTCAGGCGGCCGCCGAAGACCCGGCTGTTCTGCGTCACCTGATCGACGTTGCGCCCGCGCGTCGCGATGCCGCGCGCATCGAACGGCGTGTAGCGGGAGAAGAAGTCGCGGTAATAGCCGAGCGCGGTCAGCCGGCTGCCGAGGACGTCGCGCGCCGCGAGGTTGGCGGTCAGCACCGTGCTGTAGAGCTGGTTCTGGTTGGCGAGCTGAATTCCGCGCAAGGGGCGGGCGGCGGCGGTGCCGGCGGGCAAACGGTCGACCGCCGGGTCGGACACGAAATCGGTATGCTGATCGGCGCGATAATGGCTGGCGGACAGCTGGACATAGGCTCCGCCGAGGCGCAGCCCGGCCTTGCCGCCGACGTTCCACACATTGCTGTCGAACAGGTCGCCCTGGCTGGGTTCGGGCGCGCGGCGATTGCCGTTGCCGTCGAACCCGCCGCCGATTCGCTGATAGCCGCCGTTGACGATGAAGTCGAAGCTGCCCGCCGAGCCCGAGACGAATTGCTGCACCCGGCCCCCCAGACTGTCCGTGGTCAGGTTGGAGAGCGATCCGGTGCCCGCCAGCACCGTTTCCGCCCGGAGTGGCCCGCCGGCAGGGCGGGTGTTGATCGAGATGATGCCCCCGGTCGCCCCGCTGCCGTACATCGCGCTGCTGCCGCGCAGCACCTGCACCTGCGCGATGTCGGAGGGTTCGAGGGCGATGAGGCCGCGGGCGCTGTCGCGGTTCGTGTTGTACGGCACGCCGTCGACCAGGATCAGCGCGCCGCGCCCGCGCAACGTCTGGCCGAAATCGGTGATCGTGCGACTGGAATCGGCGAGGCCCGGCACGGTCTTGGCAAGGATGGTCGCCAGCGTATCGGATGCCGAGCGGGCGAGTTCGATCTCGCTCTGATCGATCGTGGTCACCTGATGGCCCGACGCGACGATATCGCTGCGCGACCGCTGTGCCGTGACCACGATGTCGTGGACATTGGCCTCGTCCTGTCGAGGCGGAGCGGTTTGCGCGGTCGCGGCCGTCGTTCCCAACAGCGCGCCCACGATGGTCAGATACAGATACCTCATTACCGCCCCTAATTGACTACGATTCGCAATAGCAACATTGGAAGGTGAGTCAAATATGGACGGGAGGGGGCGGCTGCTCGGGTGCCGAAGCGCATCCTCGTTTAGGGGTTGAGGGGTTTGCTACCGCATGTCGACACGGAGGATGGCGCTCCTATCGCGAGCGGGGGCGCCGTCGTCGCAAGCGACGCGGTCCGCGGCGCGCGGGTTTCGGCGGAGGACGGCGCGGGGATTCGAACGCGGCCTCCGAAGCACGCCGGAAACGGCGCCACATCGTCTTCAGCCAGTGGGTCAGCCTGTCCATGACTCCGGCGATACGCGAGCAGAGCCTGAAATCTGCTGAACCCCTTCGTCAACGCAGGTTCAGCCTTTGCACCATCCGTCGGTCCGTACCGTGCCCCTGCACCATTTCCTCACGCGGGGGCCGCGCGGCGACGGTTGCTCCGGCGCGGATGTGCGCCTAAGGTCCGGCCGCTTTCTCCCCCATGCGATAGGACCCCATGAGCCCCGCGCCGCGCTACAAACGCATCTTGTTGAAATTGTCCGGCGAAGTGCTGATGGGGGAGGGCGGTGGCCTGTCGATCGACCCCACCGTCACCGCGCGCGTGGCCGAGGAAATCGCCGACGTGAAGGCGCAGGGCTATGAGCTGTGCATCGTCGTCGGCGGCGGCAACATCTTCCGCGGCATTTCCGGTGCGGCGCGCGGCATGGAACGCGCGACCGGCGATTATATGGGCATGCTCGCGACCGTCATGAACGCGCTCGCGGTGCAGAATGCGCTGGAGCAGATCGGCGTCGAGACGCGCGTGCAGTCGGCGATCCCGATGTCGTCGGTGTGCGAACCCTTCATCCGCCGCCGCGCGATGCGACATTTGGAGAAGGGGCGGATCGTGATCTTCGCCGCCGGCGTCGGATCGCCCTTCTTCACCACCGATTCGGGCGCGGCGTTGCGCGCGGCCGAGATGAATTGCGACGCGCTGTTCAAGGGCACCAGCGTCGATGGCGTCTACAACGCCGACCCCAAGAAGGATACGAGCGCCACGCGGTTCGCGACCGTCAGTTACGACACGGTGCTCGCCCAGAATCTCAAGGTCATGGATGCCAGCGCGGTCGCGCTGTGCCGTGATTCGAACATCCCGATCGTCGTCTTCAACATCCGCGAACACGGCAATTTCGCCGCGGTGCTGCGCGGCGAGGGCGTCTCGACGGTCGTGCAGAAGGAAGTGGAGTAACCCATGGCTGCCTATGACAAGTCCGATCTCGAGCGCCGCATGGCGGGTGCCGTCGAAGCGCTGAAGCACGACCTGGCCGGTCTGCGCACCGGTCGCGCCTCCACCGCGCTGCTCGATCCCGTCACCGTGGAGGTCTATGGCAGCCACATGCCGTTGACGCAGGTCGCCACCGTCTCCGTGCCGGAGCCGCGCATGATCTCGGTTCAGGTGTGGGACAAGTCGAACGTCGGGCCGGTGGAAAAGGCGATCCGCTCCGCGGGCCTGGGCCTCAATCCGATCAACGACGGCCAGACGCTGCGTCTGCCGATCCCGGACCTCACCGAAGAGCGCCGCAAGGAACTCGCCAAGCTCGCCGGCAAGTACGCCGAGGGCGCGCGCATCGCGGTACGCAACGTCCGCCGCGACGGCATGGACAACCTCAAGACCGATGAGAAGAAGGGCGTGTTCAGCGAGGACGAGCGCAAGCGCCACGAAACCGAGGTGCAGAAGCTGACCGACGCGACGATCGCCGATGTCGATGCGGCGGCGGCGGCAAAGGAAAAGGAAATTTTGGGTAAGTGATGGGTAAACAGCGCCAGCTGTTTAGCTCATGCCGGGGGCATGAGCGGCCCGGCACTCCTTCGGGAGTGTTCGCGTGAGCAGCGCACCCCTCCTCTCGGCGGTTCCGAATACCGGCCTCGTGCCGCGCCATGTTGCGATCATCATGGATGGCAACGGCCGCTGGGCGAAGGCCAGGCACCTGCCGCGCGTCGCCGGGCACAAGGCGGGGGTGGAGGCGGTGCGCCGCGTCACACGCGCCGCGCGCGCGATGGGGATCGAGGCGCTGACGCTCTATGCGTTCAGCTCGGAAAACTGGCGCCGGCCTGAGGAAGAGGTGGGCGCGCTGATGGGCCTGCTGCGGCTGTTCATCCGCAGCGATCTCGCCGAGCTGGTCGAAGAGAATGTCCGGCTGCGCATCATCGGCGACTATCGCCGGTTCGCGCCCGATCTCGTCGCCCTGGTCGACGATGCGGTTGCCAAGACCGCGGGCAACACCGGCCCGGTGCTGGTGATCGCCCTCAATTACGGATCGCAGGCCGAACTGGTCGCGGCGGCGCAGACGCTGGCGGCGCGTGCGGCGGCGGGAGAGATCGACCCTGCATCGATCACGCCCGAACATATCGAGGCAGAGTTGCAGACCGCGGATCTGCCACCGCTCGACCTCGTCATCCGATCGTCGGGCGAGCAACGGCTGTCGAATTTCCTGCTGTGGCAGGCGGCCTATGCCGAGCTGCTGTTCGTCGAGACCCTGTGGCCCGATTTCAACGGCGACACGCTGGCCGATGCGGTGACCGCGTTCGGGCAGCGCCAGCGGCGTTACGGCGGCCTGTGAGCGACGCCGCCCCGGGCAAGCGCCCGTCGGACCTGGCCGTGCGCGCGGTGACCGGTGTCGGCATGATCGCCGTCGCGCTGGTCGCGCTGGCGTTCGGCGGCTTTGCGCTCTGGCTGCTCGCCGCGGTGATCGGCGTGTTCATGATGGCCGAATGGAGCGAGCTGAACGGCGCGCCGCCGCAGACCAAGCGGTTGGGCCAATATGTCCTGTTCGTGCCGCTGGCGATCATGTGCCCGATCGCGGCCGGTCCCAATTTCTTCGCGCTCGGGCTGTTGGCCGGCGCCTTCTTCTTCCTCGGCATCGTCACGCGGCGCCCGGCGCTGGCGCTCGGCGTCCTCTATTGCGGGCTGCCGATCTATGCGCTGCTGCTGATCCGGCATGAGCCCGACGGCCTGCGCAACGCCTTATGGGCGCTGAGTCTCGTCTGGGCGACCGATATCGGCGCCTATTTCGCCGGACGGACGATCGGCGGACCGAAGCTGGCGCCGGCGATCAGCCCCAACAAGACCTGGGCCGGGCTGATCGGCGGGATCGTCGCCGCGACCGTGCTCGCGCTCGTGATGAGCCGCGTCTATCTGCTGCCGCTGCGCTTTGTGGCGGCGACGCCGGTGCTCGCGATCCTGGCGCAGGCGGGCGACCTGTATGAAAGCCATCTGAAGCGCCGTGCGGGCGTGAAGGATTCGGGCAGCGTCATTCCGGGCCATGGCGGCGTGCTCGACCGGCTGGATGGCGTGGTGCCGGTGCTGCCGATCGCGGCGCTGCTCGTCGTGGTGCCGCTGGGATTTCCTGCATGAAGACCGTCACCATTTTGGGCGCCACCGGATCGGTGGGCACATCGACGCTTGACTTGGTCGAGCGCGAGCCGGACCGGTTCCGCGTCCGCGCGCTGACCGCCAATTGCGATGTCGCGAATCTGGCCGCCGCGGCGATTCGCACGAAGGCGGAGGTGGCTGTCGTCGCCGACGAAAGCTGCCTGCCCGATCTGCGCGCGGCGCTGGCGGGGACGGGTACGCAAGCCGCGGGCGGGCGGCAGGCGATCTGCGATGCTGCGGCGGGCGCGGATTGGACCATGGGCGCCATCGTCGGCTGTGCGGGCCTGGAGCCGGTGATGGCGGCGATCGCGCATGGCGGCACCGTCGTCATCGCCAACAAGGAGCCTTTGGTGTCGGCGGGCGAGGTGATCCTCGCCGCCGCCGCGGCGTCCGGCGCGACACTGCTGCCCGCGGACAGCGAGCATAACGCGATCCACCAATGTTTCGATTTCGCGCGGCCCGAGCGGGTGCGGCGGATCATCCTGACCGCCAGCGGCGGGCCGTTCCGCGACTGGTCGCTGGAGCGGATGGCGGACGTGACGGTCGAACAGGCGGTCGCGCATCCCA
This sequence comes from Sphingomonas sp. DC5200-1, assembly GCF_049897245.1. Classification (NCBI taxonomy): domain Bacteria; kingdom Pseudomonadati; phylum Pseudomonadota; class Alphaproteobacteria; order Sphingomonadales; family Sphingomonadaceae; genus Sphingomonas; species Sphingomonas sp. DC5200-1. Next base: position 610,751 of record NZ_JAFCVW010000001.1, on the reverse strand, counting down.
ATTGGTCGATGGGCGCGAAGATCAGCGTCGACAGCGCGACGATGATGAACAAGGGCCTCGAGCTGATTGAGGCGGCGCGCCTGTTCCCGGTCGACAACGACCGGATCGAGGTGGTGATGCACCGGCAGTCGGTGATCCATTCGATGGTCGATTATGTCGACGGGTCGATGCTCGCGCAGCTGGGCCCCAGCGACATGCGCGTGCCGATCGCGCATACGCTGGCTTGGCCCGACCGGATGGCGACGCCGATGGAACCGCTGGATCTCGTCAAGATCGGCCGGCTCGATTTCGAGGCGTGCGATCCGGTGCGCTTTCCCGCGCTGGCACTGGCGCGCGAGGCGCTGGAGGCGGGCGGTGCGCGCCCGGCGATCCTCAACGCGGCGAACGAAGTGGCAGTCGCTGCCTTTCTGGCGCGACGGATCGGCTTCCTCGAAATTGCCGCAATCGTCGCCGATACGCTGGAGCGTTACGACCCGCAGGCGCCCGCCACGGTGGAATCGGTCCTGGCGGTCGATGCCGAGGCACGGCGGATAGCGGACGAGCAGGTTCGGGGCCGAAGCACGGGCCGGACTGGGGGGCGTGTAGAGGTTCACGCGTGAAGGATTGCGCAGCTTGATCCAGTCCCCCGGTATCCTGATGGCGGTCCTCGCCTTTCTGTGCGCCATCGGGCCGCTCGTGTTCATTCATGAGATGGGCCATTATCTGGCCGGCCGCGTCTTTGGCGTGAAGGCGGAGGCGTTTTCGATCGGCTTCGGGCGCGAGATCGCGGGCTTCACCGATTCCCGGGGCACGCGCTGGAAATTCGGCTGGCTGCCGCTGGGCGGCTACGTCCGCTTCGCCGGCGACATGAACCCCGCGAGCCAGCCCGATGCGGCATGGCTGTCGCTGCCCGCCGACGAGCGGATGCGGACCTTCCAGGCCAAGCCCTTGTGGCAGCGCGCGATCATCGTCGCGGCGGGGCCGGCGGTGAACCTGATCCTGGCGGTGCTGATCCTCGCCGGCTTCGCCTATAGCTATGGCGTCGATCGCACCCCCGCCGTCGTCGGCGCGGTGGTGGAGGGCGGCGCGGCGGCGAAGGCGGGCCTGCGCGCGGGCGACCGCATCGTCGCGCTCGACGGCCGCGGGGTCGACACCTTCTCCGACCTCGCGCGCTACGCGCTGATCCGGCCGGGCCAGCAGGTCACGGTGACGGTGGCGCGCGCCGGCCGCGATATCGAGGCGCCGCTGACGATCGGCACGGTCCATCAGCGCGACCGGTTCGGCAACGAATATCGCATCGGCCGGCTGGGCCTGCAGAGCGGCGATCCCGTGCTCGCCCCCGTCAGCCTTGCCGAGGCGCCGATCGCCGGTGTGCGGATGACGGGCGAGATCATCGGCGGCACGCTGGAAACGATCGGCCAGATCATCAGCGGTCGCCGCTCGATCGACGAACTGGGCGGACCGATCCGCATCGCCAAAATCTCCGGCGAGCAGATGGCGCTGGGCGTTTCGGCCTTCGTCTGGCTGGTCGCGATGCTCTCCATCAATCTGGGGTTCATCAACCTGCTGCCAGTGCCGATGCTGGATGGCGGACACCTCTTCTTCTACGCGATCGAAGCGGTGCGGCGTCGTCCCCTCGAACCTCAGGTACAGGAATGGGCATTTCGCGGCGGATTGGCTGCGGTATTGGCGTTGATGCTGATCGTCACGTTCAACGATTTGGGCGCGGTTGGTCTGTGGCAGCGGTTGGCCGGGTTGATCGGCTGACCGGGTTGGGGCAGGGCGTTGCGCTGCGGTTCCCGACGTTACGTGGGTATCCTGACGTTTTTGGGGTGGGTTGAGTGACAGCGATGACAAGTTCCAAGTTCGCCGGCCTGGGTGCCGCGCTGCTCGCCGGCACCATGCTGTCGGGTGTGCCCGCCATGGCGCAGACGGCGGCCGCGCCGGCCCAGGCGCCGGCCCAGGCGCCGGCAACGACACCCGCGACCGGCGCACAGGCGGCAACGGCGCCCGCCGCCACGCCGGCGCCCGTGCGCACGATCAAGTCGCTGCGCGTCGAAGGATCGCAGCGCATCGAACCCGAAACGGTGCTATCGTACACCAAGCTGCGCGTCGGCATTCCGTATACCGCGGAGACGCTGGACCAGGCGCTGAAGGACCTGCAGGCATCCGACCTGTTCGTCCAATATCAGATCGAGGGTGTCGAGACCGGCGACATCGTGCTGAAGGTGCGCGAGAACCCGATCATCAACCGCGTGATCCTGGAAGGTAACAAGGCGCTGAAAAGCGACAAGATTACCAAGGAAATCAAGCTCGCGCCGCGTCAGATCTTCACCCGTACCGCGGTGCGGCAGGACGTCAGCCGCATCCTGGAACTGTATCGCCGCCAGGGCCGATTCGCCGCGGTCGTCAATCCGAAGATGGTCAACCTCGACCAGAATCGCGTCGACGTGGTGTTCGAGATCAACGAAGGGCCGAAGTCCAAGGTCCGCCAGATCAACATCATCGGCAACGAGGTGTTCAGCGATGGCAAGCTGCGCGGCGAGATGGCGACGAAGGAATCGCGCTGGTTCCGCCTGCTGTCGTCCAACACGTCTTACGATCAGGATCGCCTGAACTACGACCAGCAGAAGCTGCGCCAATTCTATCTGACGCAGGGCTATGCCGATTTCCGTGTCACCAGCGCGGTCGCCGAGCTGACGCCCGACAAGCGCGACTTCATCATCACCTATGTCGTCGAAGAGGGTAAGCGCTACAAGTTCGGCGACATCACCGTCGACAGCGAAATCCGCGACTTCGACAACAAGAAGCTTGCCGCGTCGCTGCCGGTCAAGAAGGGCGAATGGTACAACGCCAAGCTGGTCGAGGATTCGATCGATCAGCTGAGCCAGTCGGCGGGCCTGTTCGGCTATGCCTTCACCGACGTGCAGCCGGATTACAGCCGCGATCCCGAAACGCTGACGATGGGGATGAACTTCCACATCGGCCAGGCGCAGCGCACCTATGTCGAGCGGATCGACATCAACGGCAACACGCAGACGCAGGACAAGGTCGTGCGCCGCGAAATCCGTCTGGCGGAAGGCGATGCGTTCAACAGCTTCCAGGTGAAGCGCAGCCAGGATCGCATCAACAGCCTGGGATTCTTCCAGGACAAGATGGAGATCAAGCAGAACCCCGGTTCCGCACCTGATCGCGTCGTGTTGGAAACGACGCTGGAAGAACGCAGCACCGGCGAATTGCAGCTGTCGGTCGGCTATTCCAGCCTCGAACGCTTCATCATCCAGGCGAACATCACGCAGAACAACTTCCGCGGGAAGGGGCAGGTGCTGCGCGCGGGCGTGAACTATTCGACCTATTCGAAGTCGGTCGAACTCGGCTTCACCGAGCCGTATCTGTTCGACAAGAACGTCGCGATCGGCGTCGACGTGTTCCGCCGCGACTTCAACTCGTTCAACTATATCGGCACGCAGCGTCAGACGACCTATTCGCAGGTGTCGACCGGTTTCCAGGTGCGCGCGGGCGTGCCGCTGACCGAATATTGGTCGCTCGCCGGCCGCTATGGCCTGTCCTACGATCAGGTCGGTCTCGATTCGGCGACCTATTTCACCAACGGCGTCTGCGATCCGCTGAAGGCGGGCCGTTACCTCTGCGAAGCGATCGGCAACCGCTGGACGTCGACGGTCGGCTATTCGCTGATCTACGACAGCCTCAACAGCCGCCTGCGCCCGACCGCGGGCCAGCGCTTCGCCTTCAACCAGGACTTCGCGGGCCTGGGCGGTGACGTGAAGTATATCCGTACGCGCGTCGAAGGATCGAAGTTCTGGAACGTCGGCAGCGGCTTCATCGGCTCGATCGTCGGTGAGGGCGGCTATATCCACTCGCTGGAAAAGAGCCGCGGCCCCGGCATCGACAGCGTCCGCATTACCGATCGCTTCTACCTCGGCGAACCGCAGTTCCGCGGCTTCGATATCCGTGGCGTCGGCCCGCGCGTGCAGCGTCAGGCCTATACGACGGACGCGAACGGCAAGCAGATCCTCGTCACCGACCGCGACCAGATCGTCGACGACGCGCTGGGCGGCCGTGCCTATTACCTCGTGCGCGCCGAACTGGAGATCCCGTTGGGCTCCGGCGCGCGCGAACTGGGCCTGCGTCCGTCGGTCTATGTCCAGGCGGGCAGCCTGTGGGGCCTGACCAAGCCGCTGCCGACCGCGAGCTTCCCGACGATCACCGATTCGGCAGGCAACGTGACGGTGCTGCCGATCCAGCGGCTGCTGACCGACTCGGCGGGGCGCCAGCTTTATTACAATACCTACACGCCGGACGGCGCGACCGCGCCGGCGCTGCGTGCGACGACCTGTTCGATCGGCTATTCGGCGGTTGCGGGCGGCGCATGTTCGGGCAGCGAGACGAACACGATCGCGTTCGATCAGGCGATCTCGCCGTTCAAGGAAACCTATTACGGCAGCAGCCCGACGCCGCGCGTCAGCATCGGCATCGGCGTCAACTGGACGTCGCCGTTCGGCCCGCTGCGTATCGACCTCGCCAAGGCGCTCGTCACCCAGAAGGGCGACGATCCCAAGCTCATTACCTTCAACGTAGGGACGCAGTTCTAATGAAGACGATTACCAAGACGTGCGCCGTGGCGATCGCCTCGGCTTCGGTCGCCCTGCTCGCCGGCGGCGCCTCGGCGCAGACCGCTGGCATTGCCACGGCGCAGCCCGACGCGGCGATCTTCAGCGCGAAGGCGTTCGAAACCGCCAACACGCAGATCGGCACGACCTACAAGGCGCAGCTGGATCAGGCCGCTGCGGCGCAGAACGCGCTGAACACGAAGCTGCGTGGCATCCTCGACGCCAACAAGGACGGCCAGATCAGCCAGGCGGAAGCCGCCGCGGCCGAATCGAACCCGACGATCGCCAAGCAGGTGCGCGACGCCCAGGCTGCCGCGCAGCCCGGCATCGAAGCCGCGCAGAACCCCGCGATCAAGGCGCAGGCCTATGCGCTGGAACAGATCGTCGCCAAGTATGACCCGGCGCTGCGTGCGGTCGTGACGGCCAAGAAGATCAACCTAGTGCTGTCGCCGAACGCGATCCAGTACGCGCCGCCGGCGACCGACATCACGCGCGACATCATCGCCGAGATCGATCGCACGACGCCGACCGTCTCGATCACGCCGCCGGCCAACTGGCAGCCGCAGCAGCAGACCGTCGAGCTGCTGCAGCAGTATCGTCAGATCGTCTACGCGAACGCCCAGCGCCGTCAGCAGGCGGGCGCTCCGGCTCCGGCCGCTGCGCCGGCCGCCGGCACCCCGCAGGGCCGCTAAGGGCCCGCGTCGGTGAGCGAAGACGCACAGACCATGGGGCCGCTCGATATCGGGCGGGTCATGGCGGCGCTGCCGCATCGCTACCCGATGCTGCTGGTCGACCGGGTCGAGGAGATCGTCCTCGACCGGTCGATCGCGGCGATCAAGGCGGTGACGATCAACGAAGGCTTCTTCCAGGGGCATTTCCCCGGTCGTCCGATCATGCCGGGCGTGCTGATCGTCGAGGCGCTGGCACAGGCTGCGGGCGTGCTCGCGGTCGAAAGCCTAGGCCTCGCCGGATCGGGCAAGCTCGTCTATTTCATGGCGATCGAAGGCGCGAAGTTCAGGAAGCCCGTCGAACCCGGCGTGCTGCTGCGCCTGGAGGTGGAATTCGTCCAGAAGCGCTCGAGCGTCTGCAAGTTCGCAGGTGTTGCGAAGGTCGACGGGCAAGTCGTTGCAGAGGCTAACTTTACTGCGATGATCGCCGATCCGCCCAAGGCGTAACGCGTGTGACTTTCGCTGACTTTTGACTTTTCGGCGGCGCTCCGTTACGGGCGCCGCTTCCCTTTCAGGCTGGTCGGAACCAGCCGCATACGGAGCGTGTGACGTGAAGAAAGATACCCACCCCGACTACCACATGATCAAGGTCCAGATGACGGACGGCACCGTGTTCGAAACCCGCTCGACTTGGGGCAAGGAAGGCGACACGATGCAGCTCGACATCGATCCGCTGGCGCACCCCGCCTGGACCGGTGGTCGTGGTCAGCTCCTCGACGCGGGCGGCCAGGTCGCGCGCTTCAACAAGCGCTTCGGTGGCGGTCTCACGCTCCGCAAGAACTGACCGGATCGTTGACTCGGCGTTAACCATCGACGCGATACTCTTGATCGATGTTTGCCGCCGAGTTCGAACCTGCAGAACCCAATGGCCGGCGCCGCTCTCCGCGTGCGCCGGTTTCGTTGGATGCGCATATCGGCAAGGCCGCTCGCACCTTGTGCAAGGTGGTCGATCTCTCGATCCACGGCGTTCGCCTGCAAACCTATTCCGCGCTGGCCAAGGGCAGCACGATCTGGCTGACCTTGCCCGAAGCGGGCACGATCGCGGCCGACGTGATGTGGTCCGACGATTATCTCGCCGGCTGCCAGTTCAAGAAGCCGTTGGAAATCGACGTCTTCGACAGATTGCTCGCGCAGAATCGCTGACTGCGCTATGACGGGCGCGTAAAGCGTCTTGCTGCGATGCAGCATCAGCGATTATGGATGCGAGGATGAATCAGCCCTCTGCGCCGACCGGACCGGTGCCGACGATGTTCGAAGCCATCGTCCGCCAGATGACCGTCACCGCCACCTACAACAAGGGTGCGGTCACGATCGCCCCCCACATCCTCTACACGCGCCATGGCGAGATCTACGTCGATGCGACCACGGTCGAGCGCGACGGCAAGCCGCCACGTGAGGAGAAACTGGGTACGTTCAAGCTCGATGGCCTGGGTGATCCGACGCTGACCGCGAACACCTTCCGCCCGAGTGCGCTGTTCGAGCCCGAGGCGGAGAAATATGTCGGCGTGACGCTGATGGCGGTGGAGCTGGGGTAAGGTTCGGCACGCTCAAGGCTGCCGCAAACTCCCCCGTCACTCCGGACTTGTTCCAGGGACCACTCTGCGGCGAGGGGGGAGGCCACAGCCTCTTGCTGTCCCCTGGCGGCCCGGTGGACCCCGGGACGAGTCCGGGGTGACGGAGCGAGAGGGGCGGGGGCGCACCGTCGCCGACGCGCCCCGTAGACCTCAGCGGCAGCGGACCTGCGACTGGTTCTGGTCGATCGCCTTACCGGCGAGCGCACCTGCCGCACCGCCGAGCAAGGTGCCGACGATGCGGCTGCGGCCGCCATCGATCACATTGCCCAGAATGCCGCCCGCGGCGCCGCCGATGACGAGCCCGGTCGTGCCGTCGCTGCGCTTGCAATAATAACGGCCGTCATTGCCAGCATAGACACGCTCGTCCGCGCTCAACACGCGTTCGCGATAATTGTCGCCGCTGCGATAATAGCGCGACGGATCGTAGCCGTTTTCGTCGCGATCGCCGGGGTAGCTATTGTTGTTGTAATAGTTTGCGGCCGGTGCTTCGCGATAGCCGCCGGTGCCGGTGTAGCCGCCGCGCGACGCGCGATAGCGATCCACCTCGGCGCGATAGCGGGCGAGTTCGGCGTCGAACCGCTGCTGCGCGGCGGTGAAGCGCGCCTCGTCCTGCGCCGACTGGGCGACGACCGGAGTGGCGGCGGCGAGCGCAGCGGCCGCGGCAGCGGCGAGGGACAGCGACTTGAGCATGGCGATCGTCCTGAGCTTCTTAGTCCGTTGATTCGGAACCGTAACGGCCATACGCGGAACCTACCCTGCCGGTTCCTGAACGGATGATGGGGGGCGTGTCGCGGTGGCGCGGTTGCCGGACGACGCCAAGGTGGGATCGGCCGCCTCAGTCCGTCGCCTCAGTCCGTCGCTGCGCTCGCAATGACCAGGAGGGTAATACTCGGGCGGGGGCGCCCTGATCACCCGATCGTGACGAAGCTGTCCATCACCCGCTTGCGGCCGGCGGCTTCGAAGTCGATCTCCAGCTTGTTGCCTTCGATCTCGGCGATCGCACCATAGCCGAATTTTTGGTGGAACACGCGCATGCCGACGCTGAGGTCGCTGCGCCCCTTGTTGCCGATGCTGACCGCGCTCGCCCGGCTCTCGACGATCCGCGTCGGCTGGGTGGTGAAGCCGGAGCCAGACCCCGCCGCGCGCTGCCAGCCCGGACCGCGGCCGGTGCCGCGTGCGACATTGGCGAAGGGATCGGCGCGCTCGCTCCAATTGGCGCGCCACAGGCTTTCGCCGCCCGACATGGTCGTGTCGCTGTCGGTATGTTCGGACGGCAATTCGCCGACGAAGCGGCTCGGGATCCTGGACGTCCACTGGCCGTAAATGCGGCGGTTGGCGGCGTGCAGGATCGTCGCGCGGCGCCTCGCACGCGTGATCGCGACATAGGCGAGGCGGCGCTCCTCCTCCAGGCTGCGCGTGCCGCCTTCGTCGATCGCGCGTTGCGAGGGGAACAGGCCTTCTTCCCAACCGACCAGGAAGACGGTGTCGAATTCGAGACCCTTGGCGGCGTGGATCGTCATGATTGTCACCTCGGGCGCCTGTACCGCGCCCTCCTTGTCCATGACGAGGCTGACGTGTTCGAGGAACGCGCCGAGCGATTCATATTCCTCCATCGCGCGAACGAGTTCGGACAGGTTTTCGAGCCGCCCGGACGCCTCGACCGACTTTTCGGCCTGCCACATCGCGGTATAGCCCGATTCGTCGAGCATCTGCCGCGCCAGTTCGGCATGCGGTAGGTCGCGTGCCCGGTCGCGCCAGCGCGCGATGTCGCCGACGAAATTGCCGAGCGCGCGGCGCGCCTGCGGGGTCAGTTCGTCGGTGTCGAGGATGCGCGCCGCGGCGATGGTGAGCGGCACGCCCTCGGCGCGGGCGAGCTGGTGGATCTTGGCGATCGCCTTGTCGCCAAGGCCGCGCTTGGGGACGTTGACGATGCGTTCGAAGGCCAGATCGTCCGACGGCTGGTTGACGATGCGCAGATAGGCGAGCGCGTCGCGGATTTCGGCGCGTTCGTAGAAGCGATAGCCGCCGACGATGCGGTACGGCATGCCGATCGAGATGAAGCGGTCTTCGAACTCGCGCGTCTGATGCTGCGCGCGGACGAGGATCGCGATATGGTCGAGCGGGGTGCCGTTCCGCTGCGCGGCCTCGATCTCGTCGCTGACTCGGCGCGCTTCTTCGGGGCCGTCCCACACCCCCAGTACGCGGACCTTCTCGCCCACATCGAGTTCGGTCCACAGCGTTTTGCCGAGCCGCCCGCCATTATGCGCGATCACGCCCGATGCGGCGCCGAGGATGTGCGGCGTCGACCGGTAATTCTGTTCGAGGCGGATCACCTTGGCGCCGGGAAAATCCTTCTCGAACTTCAGGATATTTTCGACCTGCGCGCCGCGCCACGAATAGATGGACTGATCGTCGTCGCCGACGCAGGCGATGTTCTTGCGCGTCTGCGCGAGCAGCCGCAGCCAGAGATACTGGACGATGTTGGTGTCCTGATATTCGTCCACCATGATGTATTTGAAGCGCTCCTGATAGGTGCGCAGCACATCGGTATGCGTCCTCAGGATGGTGAGCATGTGGAGCAGCAGGTCGCCGAAGTCGCAGGCATTCACGCTGCGCAGCCGTGCCTGATATTGCGCGTACAGCTCGCCGCCGCGCCCGTTGGCGTAGCGTTCGCTTTCGCCGGCATCGATATCGGCGGGGATGAGGCCCCTGTTTTTCCAATCGTCGATCAGGCCGGCAAGGCTGCGCGCGGGGAAGCGCTTTTCGTCGATGTCCGCGGCAACGATCAGTTGCTTGAGCAACCGCAGCTGATCGTCGGTGTCGAGGATGGTGAAGTTCGACTGCAACCCGACCAGCTCGGCGTGGCGGCGGAGCATCTTGGCGCCGATCGCGTGGAAGGTGCCGAGCCACGGCATGCCCTCCACCGCGTCGCCGACCATTCTGCCGACGCGCTCGCGCATCTCGCGCGCGGCCTTGTTGGTGAAGGTGACGGCGAGGATCTCCGACGGCCACGCCTTGCGCGTCCACAGCAGATGCGCGAGCCGCGCGGTCAGCGCCGCGGTCTTGCCCGTACCGGCGCCGGCCAGCATCAGCACCGGGCCTTCGGTGGTGAGCACTGCGTCGCGCTGCGGCGGGTTCAACCCCTTGAGATACGGCGGATCCTGCAGGGCGGCGGGGGAGGCGGTGTCGGTCACCGGCGAACAGGTAGGGAACGGCGCTTGGCTCGGCAAGCTGCGAGCGCGGCAAGCCCGGAAAAATCGGGGCAGCCACCGGTGCGGCCGCCCCGTAGTTCAGGGAGCACCAGTCGACAGAAAGGCGACCGATACATCGCGACCCACAGGGGGAGGGGAGCCGCGGTGGCATCGCGGTAGCGGCGGAATGTTGCGAAGGGATGGCAACTTTGTTGCCAGATGCCTTTATTTGGGGGTTAGAAAGGCGGCATGAGCCAAACCCCTGCCGCCGAAGTCCCGGACGCCGCCGTCACGCCAGCCTCGCCGCGCCGGATCCTGACCGCGAGCCTCGTCGGTACGGCGGTGGAATTCTACGATTTCTACATTTACGCCACCGCCGCGGCGCTGGTGTTTCCGGCGCTGTTCTTTCCGGGGGAAAGTGCATCGGCGCGGCAGATGATGAGCTTCGCGAGCTTCGCCGTGGCCTTCTTCGCGCGGCCGATCGGTGCGGCGGTGTTCGGGCATTTCGGCGACCGGATCGGGCGCAAGTCGACCCTCGTCGCCAGCCTGTTGCTCATGGGCGGGTCGACCGTCGCGATCGCCTTCCTGCCGACCTATCGACAATTCGGCATCTGGGCGCCGCTGCTATTGTGCCTGATGCGATTGGGCCAGGGGCTGGGGCTGGGCGGCGAATGGGGCGGCGCGGCGCTGCTCGCAGTCGAGAACGCACCGCCGCATCGGCGCAACACGTGGGGCATGTTCCCCCCGCTGGGGGCGCCGGTCGGCTTCATCCTGGCGAACGGATTGTTCCTGCTGCTGGGGCTGGTGCTGAGCGACGATCAGTTCCGCGCCTGGGGGTGGCGCCTGCCGTTCCTGGTGAGCGCGGTGCTGGTCGCGCTCGGCCTGTGGATCCGACTGAAGCTGACCGAGACGCCCGCCTTCGTCGAAGCGGCCAAGGCGGAGGCGCTGCCCAAGGTGCCGCTCGCGACGCTGTTTGCCGGTCATGGCCGCGCGCTGCTGGCCGGCACCGGCGGGGTGGTGGCGTGCTTCGCGCTCTTCTACCTCGCGACCGCCTTTACGCTGAGCTACGGCACGACGACGCTGGGCTATGACAAGACGGCGCTGCTCGGCGTCGAGCTGGTCGCGATCCTGTTTCTCGCCGCAGGCGTGATCGTCGCGAGCGTTCTGGCAGACCGGACGGGGGCGGAGCGGATGCTGGTAATCGGCTTTCTGGGCTGCATCGTCGCCGGCGCACTGATGGGGCCGATGCTGGGCGCCGGATCGCTGGTCGTGGTGTTCGCGTGGCTGGCCTTCGCCTTGTTCGTCATGGGCTTTGCCTATGGTCCGCTCGGCGGCTGGCTGCCGACGCTGTTTCCGGCGGGCGTGCGCTACACCGGCGTGTCGATGACGTTCAACGTCGGCGGTATCTTGGGCGGGGCACTCGCGCCGATCGCGGCGCAGGCGCTCGCTGCGCGCGGGCTGTGGTGGATCGGGCTGTATCTGGTCGCGGCGGGCCTCGTGAGCCTCGCCGGCCTCGCACTGTTGCCGCGGGTCAGGACCGCCGACTGAACCAGCGCGGCCAGCGCGACACGCTGCGTTTCGGGACATCGGCCTCGGAATAGCCGGTCGCGTTGAGCAGGAAGCTGGCGAGCAGCAACGCTTGGTTGCGGCTCAGCACCAGCCGCGTCGTCGCGATCTGCTGATTGTCGAGCGCCTGTGCGGACGGCGTCGTCTGCACCTCCAGCTCGATGCCCTTGGGCAAGGGATGATGCACCCATCCGACCACCGCCTGCGGCCCCGACCGCCGCGGGGCATCGTAATGGTGGGGAATGAACTGCGTCGCCATGGCTCCCTCCTGTTGCGATCAGGCGGCCCGCAAGAGTGTCACACGGGCCTTCCCATGCACGCGGCTGGTGTCGATGGCGAACCCGGCGACCTCGACCGCCTCGTCGCGTGCGGTCTCTATGCTGACCCAGGTCGCGGCGTTCGTCCAGCCCAGCCGCGCCAATTTATCCAAGGCTACCAAGCCTGCACCGGTGCCGTAGGGCGGGTCCATCATGATGAGGTCGAGCGGCGCGCGCGCCGGCCCCAGCGCCATTACCGACCCGCTGCGCACGTCGCCGCGCGTGCCGAGCTTGGCGAGGTTGGCCTTCAGCGCATCCAGCGCCGCGCCGTCCTGTTCGACGAATAGGCAGGACGCCGCGCCACGCGACAGCGCCTCGATCCCCAGCGCGCCCGATCCGGCGAACAGATCGGCGACGGCGAGCCCTTCGAAGCTGCCGAGGCGGCTGGTGAGCATTGAGAACAAGGCCTCGCGCGTGCGGTCGGCGGTGGGGCGCGTCGCGTCGCCCTTGGGCGCGACGAGCGGACGCCCGCGCCACTGGCCGGCGATTACCCTCACGAGCGACCTCCGCGCGGCCCGCCCTTGGGCCCGCCCTTGAAGCCACCGCTGGGCGGACGCCCGCCCGATGGGCGCGGCGAGCCGCCGCCGCCTGCGGGGCCGCTGCGCGTCGGGGCGTCACCGCGGGGAGGTCGTTGGCCGGTGCGGGATGCGCCGGGCTTGCCTTGGCCGACGCGGGGAGCGCCTGAGCGGTTGCGGTCGCCGCTGCGATCGGCGCCGCGCTCATCATGACGCTCCCACGGCTTCATCGCCGAGCCGCCGGTGGGGACGTTGGCCTTGCCGTCGCGGGCGTCGTCGCGGGCGCGCGTGTCGGTTCGGGTCCGCGTACGGGCGCCGCGATCGGTCGTTGCGGGTGTGCGGAAGCCGGGGCGGGGCGCTTCGCCGGTGGCGGCGGCGCGCGGGTTCGCCGTACGGGCCGCAGCGGGACGGTCCGCGCTACCCTCGGAACGCGGGCGCGATCGCGTCGGGCGCTCGCCTGGCGTGGTCGGCCGTACGGTTGCCGGCCGCTCCACGCCACGCTCGGCGCCGCGGCGCGTGCGGGTGGTGCGATCGACGCTTGGCGCGGTGCGGAAGCCGGCACGGGGAGCGGCCGCGATCGACTCGTCCGGAGCGCCGCCCTTCAGCGTCTTGCGGAATCCGACGATCTCATGCTGCTTCACCTCGCCGATCCCGCCGACCGGCAGGTCGCCGAGCACGAACGGGCCGTAGCGGGTGCGGATCAGGCGGCTGACCTGCAGCCCCAGATGTTCGAGGACGCGGCGCACCTCGCGGTTCTTGCCTTCGGTGATCGTGATCTCGATCCACACGTTCGCGCCGGTGCGCCGCTCGATATTGGCGTCGATCGATCCGTAGCGAATGCCCTCGATCTCGACGCCCTCGGCCAGCTCCTCGAGCTGCTGCTGCGTGACGTTGCCATAGGCGCGCGCGCGATAGCTGCGCTCGACGCCGGTCGCAGGCAGCTCCAGCTGCCGCTTGAAGCCGCCGTCGGTGGTCAGCAGCAGCAGGCCCTCGGTATTGAGGTCGAGCCGTCCGACCGGCACCAGCCGCGGCAGGTCGTGCGGCAGGCGATCGTAGATCGTCGGCCGCCCCTTGGGGTCGCGTTCGGTGACCAGCAGCCCGGTCGGCTTGTGATACAGGAACAACCGCGTCGGTTCGGGCGAGCCGACGGGCTGGCCATCGACGGTCACGCCGCGCAGCGACGTCAGCACGGTGGCGGGGGTATCGAGCACCGTGCCGTCGAGCGCGACGCGCCCTTCGGCGATCATTCGTTCGATCTCGCGACGGCTGGCGACGCCCGCGCGGGCGAGCAGTTTCGCGATCCGGTCGCCGGGCGTCTTGCCCGCGGCGGCAGGGGTGCGGGGGTCTTTGGGGTCGGCCATCGTCGCCCCATACGCGCAATTGTGCCGCGCGTGAAAAAATTTGCGTCACTTGCCGCCAGATGCGCGTTAACCGAATCGGGCGTGACATGGGATAACGCCGTCAACCAAGGGGCATAGCGGCATATGTTGTTCGGGCGGAAGAAGCGGCTGATCGAACGGCTGCTGGTGGTCGAGGACGAACCACTCATCGCCTTCGATACCGAACATATTCTGCGCGAGGCGGGCTATACGATCATCGCGACGGTGGACCGCGTTGCAGAGGCGGTGTCGGTGCTGGAATCGGGAGAGGCGCTTGACCTGGTGCTGGTCGACGTCAATCTGGCGGACGGATCGGGACTGGATGTCGCACGCAGTGCCCGTGCCGCCGCGGTGCCGGTGCTGTTCGTCACCGGCCGCTTCCCGCCCGAGGCGGAGGCGCTGGCGACCGGGCGCCTCGTCAAACCCTATCAGCAACGCGACCTGATCGGATCGATCGAGGCGATCGACGCCGCGCTCGCCGGCAAGCGCCCACGCAAGCTGCCCACGGGCTTCGCGCTGTTCGCCGTGCCGCCGGGGGAGGCGCCCGCCGCGTAATCCCGCTGGTCGGCGGCGAATAAGCCGTTAGTGTTGCCGCCATGTTGACCGGCAACAATCTTTACTTCCTCATCGTCGCGGCCCTTGCCGCTCTCGTCATCGCGATCATGCGCCGCTCGCCTGCGATCCGGGCGCGGCTGACGCCGCTGGCGCCCTATGCGGAACGCGGGCCGATCGCGGTGTTCTTCATGGGCATTTCGTCGGGCCTCGCCTTCACGATGATCGGCGCGACGCTGACGACGCGGCTGAAGCAGGACGGGCTGGACAAGGCGACGATCACCGCCTTCACGCTGGGCTTCCTCGTCTACAATCTGAAGCCGTTATGGGCGTGGATGGTCGATGGGGTCCGGCTGCCGTTGATCGGCGCGCTGGGCCAGCGCGTGTCGTGGATCCTGCTGGCGGGCGTGATGGTGATGGCGGCGGTCGCCAATCTGGCGCTGGTCGATCCGTCGGCGAATTTGCAGGCGACGATCATCGCGGTCGTGCTGGTCGGCTTTGCTGGCGCCACCTACGACATCGTCATCGACGCCTATCGCATCGAGACGCTGGAGCCCGAACAGATGGGCGTCGGATCGGGCATGACGCAATATGGCTGGAAGATCGGGTCGGTGCTGGCCGGATCGCTGGCGCTGGTGATCGCGGCGCGATCGAACTGGCATGTCGCCTATCTCGCCTGCGTGCTGTTCGCGTTACCGGCGATGATCGTCGCGCTGACCCGCGGCGAGCCGGCGCGGCGGCGCGAACCGGCGCAGCGGCGCGGGCTTGCCGAGGTGCAGGCGTCGATCGTCGGGCCGTTCCTGGAATTCTTCCGGCGCCACGGCGCGTGGCTGATCCTCGCGTTCATCCTGCTCCACAAGATCGGCGATACGCTGGGGCAGCAGGCGCTGCGGCTGCTGCTCGACGACTTGGGCTTCACCAATGACGAGATCGCGCTGTACGACGTGGTTATCGGCTTCTGGGCGTTCTGGATCGGTCTCGCGCTCGGCGGCGTGCTGTATGCGCGGCTGGGCCTGAAGCGATCGGTGATGCTCAGCCTGATCCTGATGATGGTGTCCAACGCCAGCTTCGCGCTGCTGGCGGCATCGGGGCATTCGAACCTTGGCCTCGCGGGCGCGATGGCGTTCGAGAATATGGCGAGCGGCATCGGCGGCGTCACCGTCGTCGCCTATTTCTCGGCGCTGTGCGACCTGCGCTTCACCGCCTCGCAATATGCGTTGATCTCCGCGGCGGCTAGCATCGTCGGCCGTATCCTGACCGCAACGACGACGGGGCAATTGGTCGACCGGTTCGGCTATGTCGCCTTCTATTGGGGCACGACCTTTGCCGCGCTGCCCGGCGTGCTGCTGTTCTGGTGGATGAGCCGGTCGGGCCTGATCGACCGTTCGATCGGCAGCGCCGGCACGGCGGGCGAGGGCGACGTGCGCGAAGCGCCGAAGGACTGACGCGTCAGAAGGCGTTACGGTGGACCAGCACCCGTAGCGTCATCAGGATGATGCGCAGGTCGCGGAACAGCGTCCAGCCGCGCAGATAGGCCAGGTCGTGATCGACGCGGCCGTGCAGGTCGTCGGCATGTTCCGTGGCGCCGCGATAGCCGCGGACCTGCGCAAGGCCGGTGATGCCGGGCTTGATCGCGTGCCGCTGCCAATAGCGGGGCTCGACATCCCAGAACAACCGGTCGCCCGCCAGGCTGCCGAGCGCGTGGGGACGCGGACCGACGATACTCATCTCACCGCGCAGCACGTTGAGCACCTGCGGCAATTCGTCGATGCTGGTCGCACGGATGAAGCGACCGACGCGGGTGACGCGCGGGTCGCCACGCTGCGTCGACCGATCGCCCGCCAGATCGGCGCCATCGACGCGCATGCTGCGAAACTTCAGGACGTGGAACAGCCGGTTGCCGCGCCCGACGCGCGGCTGGCGGAACAGCACCGGCCCACGGCTGTCGAGCTTGATCGCCAGTGCGGTGAGGAACAGGATCGGGAAGAGCAGCACCAATGCGCCCCCCGCGACCGACAGGTCGAAGGCGCGCTTGAGCAGGCGGCTGCGCGTGTCGAGCGGCCCCAGCGACACGACCGCGCTGGGCATGTCGGCAAGGTGCGAGAGGCGGACGGGCGCCAGGCTCTGCCATTCGGGCAGCAGCACTTCGCCCTGGACGTTGGCACCGCGAAGCAGTCGCGCCCAGGCCTCGCGCCGGTCCGCCGCGCAGGCGACGATGACGCGCTCGGCGTCGGCGGTTCGTTCGCTGAAGGTCGCCAGGATATGGTGGGGCAGCGCGGGCGCCGTGATGTCGATGCCGGTCATGTCGATCGCCGGCAGCCGCGCGATCGATGGATCGTGCAGCGCAGCGGGCTGAATGCCGTCGATGACGACCATGGTGGCGATATGCCAGCCGCCGGTATGCGCTTCGGCGAGTTTGTGCAGGGCCCAGCGGCCCGCCACCATCAGCGCGGCGGCGATCACGACCCCGGCCAGCAGCAGACGGAACGATACGTCGACTTCGGCATGCAGATAGGACACCAGCAACAGCGCCGTTCCCGTCGCGGTCAGCAGCGCCGTTACCGCATCGCGCGTCGTCCGCCGCCAGTTCTGGAAGAACCGGCCGCTGTACGGCTTTCGCTGCAGCACTATGCCGAAATAGATCGGCAGCAGCACCGCGAGATCGTTGACCACCCAGACGTCGAGTGCGTCGTTCAACGTGACCGCGCCGGCCAAGGTGAAGGACGCGAGTAGCGCGGTGAGATCGAGCGTGATCAGCGCTGCATAGATGCCGAGGCGAAATCCGCGTCCGGCGATCGTGCCGCTGGCCGCTTCGGGCCGCACCGAAGCGGCCTGGGTCACTCCGCCGCCGCCGGCAGCTCCGTCCGCGGCGAGACGGGGGGCAGGCCGGCACCATGCGCGGCGACCGCGTCGGTCATCGCGGCGATCATCATCTCGATATGCCGATCGCGCGCGAGCGTGCCGTTGAAGTGATGGTCGGCGCGGTCGAGCGTGACCATCCGGACGGGCGGATACTGACGCAGGAGGCGCGCGCAGCGGCCGAGCTTCATGCCCATGTCGGCAAGGCCGGGGTCCTCGTCGCTGAAGACGAGGTGGACGTGGGCGCCGCGCGCCGACAGCGTCTGGAGCTGTTCGCGAACCTGCGCGGCTTCCGATCCAGGCTTGGGCGGCAGCAGGCTGGTCGCGGCGTGACGCAGGCGGACGGCGCTCCGCTTGGCGAGGACGCGGGCGATACCGGGCAGGTCGGCCTCCCCCTTCAGCATCCGGCGCCATTCGCCCGGATTGCGCATCGCGCGGATATAGCCCTTCAGCGACCGTTTGTTGTCGCGCACCGCGACGCGGATATCGTCGCCATAATGCCAGATGAACTTTTGCAGGTTGAGCACCACGCTGCCCACCGCGCGTTCGTCGGCGAGCGTCACCTGCAAGGCGGTGTGTGCGCCCGAACACAGGCCGGCGACGATCGCGCGGGGGAAGCCATGCGCCTCCAGGCAATCGAGGCTGGCGACGCCTTCAGGAATGCGTTCGGGGTCGTAATGCGGATGGCGCGGATTGTCGCCCGCGGGGCTGTCGCCCATGCCGGTCAGGTCCATCCGCAGTGAGGCGAAGCCCTCTGCCGCCAGCCGGCGCGCGAGGCGCACATAGGCGCGCCCGTTGCCGATGTGATGGGTGCTGCCCTCGTGCATCAACAATGCCGCGACCGGCGCCGCCGGGCGGCCGGCGGGTCGGCACAGCATGCCGAACAGCGCGTCGTCCGGACCGAAGCGTAGCGGCTCTTCGATATAGCTGTCGGTGTGAAGCGATATGGCGTCACGCAGCGGCGCGATGGCGGCGCCCGCGGGCGTTCCGGCGTGCCGGGTCACCCAATCGGCGACGGCAATGAAGGTGTCGACCGGCGTCTCGTTGGTCGTGGGATCCTGCATCCAGCCGTCGTAATCAGCGAAGGGCAGTTCGGTGGCCGCACCGCCCGCGTCGCGCCAGCGCTGGGCCAGCTTGCCCGAACGCCGGTCCGTCCGCGGCGGCACGAACAGCGCCGTCTCGACGGGCGCCTCTACGGACGTGAGGTCGATCGCCGCCACCTCGCGCTGGAATGCGGCGGTCCAGCGGAAGCCGTTGGTGTTGAGCGGCTGATCGCTCTCCAAAGGCGGGACGGGATCGAGACCCGACAGGCTCGCGACCGCCGCCGAAGCACGGGTTTCCCGCAGAAACGCCTGACCTGACAGCACCGGTGCGAGCAGGACGAGGGCACTGACATCATCCAGCCGCTTCGCCGCCAGCATGGCGACCGCCGCGCCCAATCGCACGCCGGCCAGCATCACGCGATCGACGTGGGCATGGCCGCGCAGCCAGGCCGCCGCCGCTTCGGCATCGGCGACCAGCCCGTCCAGCGTCACCGGCCCGTCGATCGAATCGCCGGTCCCGCCATAATCGAAGCGGACCGCCGCGGCCCCGCGCGCGGCAAGTGCCTCGCCCAGCGCCATCAGGCCGTGGTGGGTACACACCTCTTCCTGTGCGAACGCGGGGCACAGCACGACGCCGACCGGCGCGTGTCCGCCTTCGGCCGGTGCATGCAGCCAGCCGAACCGGCCATCGATATAGATCGGGGTCATCGCCATCGGATGCGCTCAGTCGAGGCCCAGCGTCGCGCGCACGCCCGCGGGCCAGGCGGCGAGGTCGAAGCCGTGATGACGCAGCAACGCCAGCACCAGCCGCTCCATGCCGAAGGCGCAACAGGCGGTCTGCGCCGGTGCGCCATCGGGCGTCCGGATGTTCCAGGTATCGCCGAAATAGGTCATGTGATAGTTGAAGCTGAGGCAGGCCGTGGGCCCGGCGCCGTCATTGACCGGCACCAGCAGCTCGAATTTCAGATTCTGCATCCGCTGATTGTCGGCGAGCAACTTGCCCGCACGGCCGAAGAACGGATCGTTGGCGACATCGACCTCGAACGGCAGCTCCAGCGTGCGGACGAAGTCCTGCCCGCGCTCCATCCAGTCGGCGCGGAAGGCGAGCACCTGTTCGGGCGTGCCGATCCGCACATATTCGCGCATGCGGAACAGCTGCAGCCGTGTCGGTTCCAGCGAGGGTTCGTGGCGGAAGCAATAGGACGCGACGTCGACGAGGTGGCCGTTCTCGCCGAGCACGCCGCGTTCGGCGACGATGGGGTATACCGCGTAACAGGCGGCCGGCGTCAGGACGAGGTCAGCGGGTTGCTGGTTCCCCATCCAATCTTCGCCGCGCTCCATCTGGCCCATCAGCTTGTGATGCGCGCGATCGTCGCCGCAGAAGCAATGCACCGATCCCGCGAAATGCGGAAAATTCTTCATATAGCCGCTCTTTTCGAACGTCTTCTGCGCCATCGCGGGCGGAAAGCGCATGACTTCCGGCTTGTCCTTCAGTCCCGCCGCGGTGATCGCGCGCTCCAGGCCGTCGAACACCGCCTCGAACGTGCCGCTGCGACCCCAAAGCCCGTCGATACCGGTCGGGAAGACGAGGCCGGCCTCGATCAGGCGGGTGCGGAAACTGGTGGGCATGTCCATGGTTCAGAGCGTTCCCAGTTCGGCGCGCTGTGCGAACAGCATGGCGCCGGTGCCGCTGGCGATGCGGTCGTTGTTGATCATCAGCTGCGCCGACAGGATGTCGCGCAGATGACGGCCGATGCTGAATTCGGTGCCGTTGCGATATCCGGCCATGCCGCAGATACGCAGCGCCTCCAGCACCACCTCGTGGGCTTGCGTCGATACGTCGTGCTTCAGCATGTTGAGCACGGTCGCGCGCGCCATGCCTTGCGGCCAGCCCGTCTCCTGCGGATCGGCCACGGCGCGGTCGTTGCCCAGCGCATAGGTAGCGTCGAATTGGTCGATCAGCGTGCGCAGCCGCGCCTGCATGCCGTCGAGCAGGCCGGCGGCGTGCATCAGGCGATGCGCGCCCGGCTGCGTCTGGCCGGGCTGGCGGCGCGCGGCGGTGCGCAGGAAGGTGCGCGCGCGGGTCAGCGCCTCCACCGCGATGCCGGTCCACACGCCGCCCCACATCAGGTGCGATGCGGGCACCATCGCCTCGGCGGCGATATCGGCGAAGGGCACGGCCATGATCTGCGCGGCCACGCCCTCGGCGCGGAAGGTGAAGCCGACCGTGCTGGTGCCGCGCATGCCCAGCGCGTCCCAGCCGCCGGTCGATTCGAACGAGGCATCTTCGCGCGGCACAACGACGAGGACCTGATCGGACGGCGGCGCCTCGGCATGGGTGCGCGCGGTCACGAAGAAGACATCGGCATAATCGCCGTAGGAGACGGTGGGCGCCTGCTTTTCCAGCCTGAAGCGACCATCGCGCACGTCGACCGCGCACCGGCTCGACCGCATGTCGCCACCGATGCCGACCTCTGACGTGATCGAGGCGATCAGCAAATTCTCGGTCGCGATCCGGCGTGCGAAGTCGCGCTGCCAAGGGTCGTCCAGCGCATGCATCACCAGGCAGGCGAGCTGGCTGTGGTGCATCGCATAGACCATCGCGGTCGATGCGCAGACGCGGCCCAATCGTTGGCATTGGCCGACGATCTCCGCCATCGTCGCACCGCTGCCACCCAGCGCGACCGGCACCAGCGCGCCGAGTAGCCCTTCCTGCCGCAGCGCCGCGACGGCCTCGGCGGGAAAACGGCCTTCCCGATCCACCGCGTCGGCATGCGCGGCGGCGACGGCGACGACCCGCTCGATCGCCGCGGCCATCGCACGTCCGGTCGCGGACGGATCATGCAGCATCGGCATCTCCCCGAATGCTCTCGATCGCCGCCGTCAGCGCGGCGATGCTGCTGAAGGTCGCACGCGTGAGCAGCTGATCTGGAAACACCACGTCGAATTCCTCTTCGATCGCGAGCATCACGCCCACGGTCTTGAACGAGGTGAGACCGGCGGCGAACAGGTCGTCGCGCGGCGACAGCGACGCTGCCGGCTTCAACAGCCCGCCGGCGTCGTCGAGGATGTTACGCAATTGGTCTTCCACGAAAATGTCCTCAGCAAGATGAGATGGATTTAACGCGACTGACGCAGGTCTGCGACCGCTGCACGCAGAAAGCCGATCGTACTGGGCCCATAGCGCTGTAGCATGCGTCGCGGCTCTAGGACGATGCGCCACAGCCATTCCAGGTTGAGGCGCACCATCAGGTCTGGCGGGGGGGCATTCATGCCCAGCAGCAATCGGAACGACTGACCGACGCACAAGGCCCATGCCGGCGGCAGCAGCGCGCGATAGCGGTAGGCGAACAATTCGCTCTTGGGCGCGCCGATGCACAGGAAGATCAGGGTCGCGTCGAAGGTCGAGATCGCATCGGCGAGTGAGCGGCAATAGGCGGCGTCTTTTTCGAAGCCGAACGGCGGCACCAGCGTTTCAACCGCGAAGGCCGGCGCAAAGTCCTTGAGCCAGCATTCGATGCCCTCCGCCGTGGCGCGGCTGTCCACGACGAAGAACCCCCTGTGGCCCGCCAGCGCGGCGGGGTCGGCGAACATCCGCTCGATCACGGCCCGCCCGGCAACGCGGCCCGGCAGCGAGAGGCCGCGCAGCTTTGCAAAGCGATAGACCGGAAACCCGTCCGCAACGATGATCTGGGCGCTTTGCAGCGCGCGATTAAACTCGTCGTCCTTCCGCGCCAGCGCGATATGCTGGATATTGGGCGTGACGAACACGCCCAGGCCTTCATCGACGGTCCGCGGCGTCTGCAGCATGTATTGCGCCGCGCCGTTTTCATCGAGATCACGGAAGCGCATGCCCAACACTGGCGCACGCAGGCGGCGTTCCACCCCCCGATAGGGTTCGCCGTGGTTCGGATCGGTCGTTGTGTCGGACGTCAAGACCACGGACTCCGGAAACGGGCTTGAAAACTCCTTAGGCCACAAAGGCTTAACATTGCGTTTTCCGGCCACCGCCACCAAGGAATTTATGACAACATAGCGGGCATTTATCGGCCACGTCGAGCCGTTCGCTCATTGCGGTAACGCTGTCCGGCGGTTCTGCCACATCGCGTAGACGGCTCCCAGCGGCGTGAAGCCCAGTGTGTCGCGCGCGATCAGGCTGCATCCGATCGCGTTGACCAGCATCGTCGCACTCGTCGCGATCGCCGCGCCCTGCGCGCCCAAAGGCGCCGACAGCAGCACCAGCCCGCCGATCAGGACGAGCGTCGCGAGGCCGTTGACGCGCAGCAGCGCGCGCGCATAGCCGGTCATGCCGAGTAGCTCCGGCGTGGTGGTGGTGAGTGCGGCGGCTAACTGACCGAGGATCAGGATGTGCAATGCGGTGGCGGCGGGCAGGAATTGCTGGCCGAACAGGGCGAGAATTCGGTCCGGGAACACGATGACGGCGAGGATCGGCGGGATCGCGAGCGTCAGCGCCAGGGCGAGGGCGCGCGCGGCTTCCTGCCGCAAGCCGGCGAGGTCGCCGATCATGTAGAGCCGGGCGAAGCGTGGCGCGACCATCGACGCGACGCCGCTGACGAACATGTAGATCACCAGCACCACCCGCCAGGCGATGGCATACAGGCCCACTTCGTCCGTTGAGGCCATGATGCCGAGGATGAAGGGCGGCGCCGCGCTGATGAGAAGCTGCACCAGTTCGAGGCTGAACAGCGACAGGCCGGTGCCGAGCAGGGGTTCGGGTGGATTGGACGGCCGGCCCGGCGTCACCGCCGGCAGATCGCGCAGCAGCATCACGCCGCCGATCAGCGTCGCGAGCGTCATACTCGCTGCCACGGCCGCTAGCGCATGCGCATCCGACATCGGCAGCGCGAACACCAGCACGCAGAACAGCCCCGGCCACAGCCAGGTATAGACGATCTGGCTCTGCGTGACGCGGTGCAGCCCGGCGAGCGCGCCTGCGACGAGATTGGCGAAATTCTGCGGCAGGATGGCCAGTGCGCCGATCACGAACAGCGGTGCCATGTCGGGCTTGCGCATCACATAGGCGGCGAGCGGCCAGGCCGCGAGCAGCGCGAGGGCGGTCAGCGCGAGCGACAGCAGCAGTACCATGATCGCCGCCCGCCGCATCGCCGCCCGTGCGCCCGCCGCATCGTCCGCCGCGAGCAGGCGTGCCATTTCGCGGGTCAGCGCGCGGTCGATCCCCAGGCGGCCGAGGCCCGATGCGATCATCAGCGCGCCGAACACGATGTAGAAGGCACCGACCTGATCCAGCGACAGGCGCAGCGCGATCATCAGGTGCATGCCGTATCGGCAGGGAATGTCGATCAGCCGCGTGCCGACCGTCACCAGCGACCCGCCATAGCGCTGGTGCAGACGACGCAGCAGGGAGTGTTCGGCCGCGCTACTCATCGACGGCGCCCCCCGGCCTTAGGCAGCTCGCGGGCGTAGAGGGCGATCGCCATGATCGACGTGATCTCCCCGGGGGCGAGGGTCATGGGGAGCATTTCCGATATCAGCAGCGAATAGACGAGATAGTCGCGCAGCGCGGCGAGGAAGGGCGTGTCATGCAGGCGGCGGGCGCTATCCATCAGCAGCACGCCACGCAAGGGGACGGTCGCGATCAGCAGCGCGCCGATGATGCCATACTCGAAAATGATCCCCATCCAGGTGATGTCACCCAGAAAGAAGAAGTGGTTGAAATAGGTCATCAACCCGGCGGGATCGATCGGGCTGATCGTGCCGACGCCGAAGATCCAGCGAAACGGATCGGTGCCAAGAAAACCGATCGCCTTCATCGTCGAGATATAGCGGACGTCGAACGCGAAGGCTTTGTCGGTGCTGAAGATCGACGCCATGAACGGCACCGAGAACAGCGCCGCGAGCGCGAAGGGAATGAGCGCCAGCATCAGCAGCCGCAGGCGCGGGCCCGCCGCGAGAAAGCCGTTGATCGCCGCCATCAGCGTCAGGCCGAGCACGAAGGTGCGCATGCGGACGAGGCCGAACACCATGGCAAAGCCCGCCCCCCAGGCCGCGAACCAGCGCGGTTGCCAGCGCGCGGTGAAGCGGCGCCAGGCATAGAGGATGCCGATCAGGCCGAAGTACATTGGCATGCGGATGCGATTGCCGCGGGCGTCCGCCGACAGAAGCGGGGAATCGCCCGCCACATAATGTTCGGCATAGGCCGATTGCGGCGCCAGCCGCCAGATCGCGAGCAGCAGGACGAAGGTGACGACGGCACAGATCAGGAAGGCGGCGGCGATCTCGCGCAGCGTCGGCCGCAGCCAGCGCAGCAGCCCGAGCAGCGAGAAGATGTAGAGCAGCGGCAACAGCTTCAGCTGCGAGGCCAGCGCAATGAAGAAGGTCTGCTGGAAGGTGAAGAGCGAGATGAAGGTGGGGACGAGCACCAGCCACAGGATCGTGACGACCATCTGCCGCGACCCTTCCGGCCGGCGCCCGGCGAACAGGATCAGGCACAGCGGCAGCGACAGCAGCGGAAACGCCTTGGACAGGGCCCAGGCGGGTTTGAGCAGCTTCACGTAATGAAAGCTCTGCCCGAACAGCGGCAGCAGCGCGACCAGCAGCGCGACATAGGCCCAGCGGACGTCGGCCGCCTGCATCCAGCCGCGCAGGCTGCGTCGCGGAAAAGGCAGGGCGCGCGTCGCGGCGGTCATGTCAGCGGCCGAAGACGGCTCCGCCGCCCAGATTGTAGTTCAGGCTGCGGCTGAACGGCAGCAGCTTGTTGATATGCTGGTCGATCCACAGATTGGCCTCGGCGATCGACGAGCGCGGGACGAACACGATATCCTGCGATTGCAGATCGATGCCGGTCGCGATGCCGTTCTTCGTATAGGCCTTCAGATCGACCTGACGCTGCGCGATCGTGCCGTCGGCATTGCGGTGGATCACCACCACCTTGCGCGTGCGCGCGGTGTCGAGCAGGCCACCGGCGCCGATCACCGCCTGCATCGGGTCCATCGTCGCGGTGAGCTTCACCGGGCCAGGCTGGCGGACCTCGCCACCGACATAGACGACGCCGCCATATTGCCGCACCGCCACCGTCGGGCGGGCATCCTCCACCACGCCCTGCCGGCGCAGATCGGCCGAAATGAGCGCCGCGACCTCGTCGATCGTGCGGCCGCCGACGGGGACGTTGCCGACCAGGGGAATCGCGATGCGGCCATCGGGACCGACCGGCCCGGCATGGTCCAGTTCGGCATTATAGGGAAAGCTGATCGCGAGCTCGTCGCCGGGCGCGATACGATAGGCGGTGCGATCGACGACCGGGGCCGGAGCCCGGGTGGGGGCGGGGGCTGGTGTCGCCGCCATCGTCCCGCGCACGGGCGTCCGCCCGACCGGCGCGACCTGCGCCAGCGCGTCCATCGTCGGCGCAACCAGCGCCAGCACCGCCGCCATGGTCGCCAAGCCGTATCTGCCCATCGTCACCGTCCCGTTGCCCGCGCGCCACCCGGCCGTCCCACTGCAAGACACGGGACGGGTCGCTTCCGCTAAGTCGATATAGCGGAAGGCTTAATGGAAAGGTAAGAGGAACCGACCATAAGGCGCACCAGCCCTTTCCAGCAGCCTCGGACAATCCACCAGATGCTTGATTTCACGTCTTCGTCCGAGCAGCAGGAAACGGAGACGCGCCACGGGCAATTCGCACTGCGCGACCTGCTGAACGGCATTTTCTATTATCGCCGACTCGCGCTGATCGTCGCGGGATCGATCATCGGGCTGGGCATCCTCGTCGCGTTGCTGTTGCCGCCGAGCTATAGTGCCGAGGCGCGGTTGCTGCCGCTGAGCGCCGGCATCTACGACATGCAGGACGCCGGGCGCGCGCCCTTGCCGGGGCAGGTGCTCGACCCGGGGGCGGTCGCCAATGTCGAACTTCAGATGCTCGACAGCCTGGAGCTGCACCGCGACGTGGTGCGCGCGCAGCTCGGCCCTGCCGCCTCACCGGCGGAGATTAACGCGGCGCTGGAGAAATTCCAGTCGCACCTGCACGTCACCAAGGCGAACGAAGCGAACGTCATTCAGCTGACCTATACGGCGCGCGATCCGCAACAGGCTGCCGACGCGCTGCGCCAGCTGATCCGCCGCTATTTCGAAAGCCGCGCGACGGTGCCTCGGGTCGCGTCGCCTTCCTCGAACAGCAGCGTAACGCGATCAAGCGCCAGCTGGACGAAGCGAGCGCGCGGATCACCGCCTATCAGCAGCAGAACGGCATCGTCGATATCGCCGCGCAGGTGGCGGGCGCGGTCGCGCAGGACGACCTGCTGCGCAAGAGCAAGCTGGAAAGCGATGCGGAGCTGGCCGACGGGCGCCGCAGCCTGTCGAGCCTCAGCAGCCAGGCCAAATCGGTGCCCGCCGATATCCGCCTGTACAACGACAATACCGAGGCGGCGCGGGCGCTGGGCGAAATGCAGGCGCAGCTGCTGGGCCTGCAGGCCAAGCGCGCCGATCTGGCGTCGCGCTTCATGGCGACGTCGCCGCAGGTGACGCAGCTCGACAAGCAGATCGCCGCGTTGCAGGCGACGATCACGCAGCAGAAATCGTCGCTGGTCATGACGCAGCGCACCGGCCGCAACCAATATTTCGATTCGACCAAGGACAAGTTGATCCAGTCGCGCGCGACGGTGGCCGGGGCGGAGGCGCGCGGCGCCGAACTGGCGGGGCAACTCGGCCAATCGCGCGCGCGGCTGGCGCAGCTCAATGCGATCAGCGACCGGCTGACGACGATGAAGCTCGACCGCGACGTGCTGGCGGACAGCTTCAAGTCGCTGTCGTCGCAGGTCGAACAGGCGCGCGTGCAGCTTAACCAGACGACCGAGGCGGGCAGCCCCAACGTCCGCGTCATCGAGGCGCCGACGCCCCCGACCAGGCGCACCAATCCGCCGCTGCTGCTGATCGCCGGCAGCATCTTCGCCGGCATCCTGATCGCGGGTGCGGCGGTGTTCATCGCCGGCAGCCTGCGCGAAACCTTCCTGACCCCGGTGGAGGTCGAGCGGGCGCTCGGCCTGCCGGTGCTCGCCGCCCCGGTCGCCGAGCAGGGTGAGGGCGTGGCGCGCGATTACAGCCGGCTGATCGCGGCGGTCGACGCGCACCATCACGGTAGCGGGCGGGCGGTGCTGCTGGTCGCGCCGAGTTCGCGGATGAGCCTGCAAACCGCCGCATTGGGCCTGGGCCGCGCAATGGCGCGTCGCGCCGGCGCGCGCGTGCTGCTCGTCCGCTTCGCCAGCGATGCGCCGGTGCCGGAGACGGCCGCGAGCCTGGAACTCGAACCGTTCGAAGACATGATGACGACGATCATCGGCACCGCGGCCTGTTCGCTGCAACGGCGCGACGTGCGCCTGCTCGCCGAGTTGCGGGAGCGGTTCGACTATATCGTCGTCACCGCGCCGCCGATGGCGGTGGGCTATGAGGGGATCGAGCTGTCGCAGGCGGTCGATGTCGTCGTGCCCGTGGTCGAGGCGGAGGCGACGCGTCGCCCGGTGGCGCGGACGCTGGTGACGCAGCTGCGCGATGCCGGCGCGGACCTGATCGGCGCGATCCTGCTCGGCCGGCGCTGGCATATCCCGCAGCGGCTGTACCGCCTGCTGATCGAGCGGCGCGCCTAGGCAAAGCGACGCGCGCCGGCCCGTAGCGGCTTGACGACGCACGCCATTCGGGGCGACGCCCTTCGGCAAACGCTGGAGAGGACGCCCGATGCCCGATGCCTTCATCTGTGACGCGATCCGCACGCCGATCGGCAAATTGAACGGCGCGCTCGCGAGCGTGCGGGCCGACGACCTCGCCGCGATCCCCTTGCGCGCGCTGATGGAGCGCAATCCATCGGTGGACTGGGGCGCGGTGGACGATGTGCTGCTCGGCTGCGCCAATCAGGCGGGCGAGGACAATCGCAACGTCGCGCGCATGGCGGTGCTGCTCGCCGGCCTGCCCGACGGCGTGCCGGGCGCGACCGTCAACCGCCTGTGCGGATCGGGGCTGAACGCGGTCGGCAGCCTCGCGCAGGCGATCCGCTGCGGCGATGCGGCGTTGGGGATCGCGGGGGGCGTCGAGAGCATGACGCGCGCGCCCTATGTGATGGGCAAGGCGGCCGGCGCCTTCGACCGGGCGCAGCAGATCGAGGATACGACGCTCGGCTGGCGCTTCGTCAACCCGGCGATGCGCGCGGCCTATGGCGTCGACACGATGCCGCAGACCGCGGAGAATGTCGCCGACCAGTGGCGTGTGGCGCGTGAGGATCAGGACGCCTTTGCGCTCGCCAGCCAGCAGAAGGCGGCGGCGGCGATCGCCAGCGGGCGGCTGGCGGCGGAGATCGTGCCGGTGACGATCCCGCAGCGCAAGGGCGATCCGATCGTCTTTTCGACCGACGAGCATCCTCGCGCGACCAGCCTCGACGCGCTCGCGAAGCTGAAGCCCGTCGTGCGGGCGGACGGCACCGTCACCGCGGGCAATGCCTCGGGCCTCAACGATGGCGCCGCGGCGATGCTGGTGGCGAGCGAGGCGGCGGCGACGCAGCACGGCCTGACGCCGCGCGCGCGGGTGCTGGGCATGGCGGCGGCCGGGATCGCGCCGCGGATCATGGGGGTCGGGCCGATCGAGGCGGCGCGCAAGCTGTGCCGGATCACCGGCATCGGCCTCGACCAGCTCGACGTGATCGAGCTGAACGAGGCCTTTGCCGCGCAGGCGATCGCGACGCTGCGCGATCTGGGCATCGCCGCCGACGACCCGCGGGTGAACCGCAACGGCGGGGCGATCGCTTTGGGCCATCCGCTCGGCATGTCGGGCGCGCGGATCGTGATGAGCGCGGTGGAGGAGTTGCACCGCAGCGGCGGCCGCTACGCTATGGCGTTCATGTGCATCGGCGTCGGCCAGGGGATCGCGCTGATGCTGGAGCGCGTCTGACCGACGCGCCCCAGCCGGTGGGTCAGCCGATCGCCATCAGGCTGGCATTGCCGCCCGCCGCGGTGGTGTTGATCGACGTCGACACCTCCTCGACCAGCCAGTCGAGGCGATAGCCCGCGCAGCCCGCCTGGGGCAGCACGATCGGGCCAGGCAGCTCGGCGAGTGTGGCCAGCGCGGTGGAGACGTGCGCGGCCCCGCCCTCGATCAGCGCGCCCGCGAAGGCCAGCGCACGCCGCCAGTCGTCGGCGATGCGGACGCGAGCGGTAACGCTCGGCGGCAGAGCGGCCAGCGCCGTGGCCAGCGATCCTGCATCGCCGACCACCGCGTCGTTCCCGGCGGCCAGCGCGGCGCCGATCTGTTCGATCAGGCCGTCGCGCGTCTGCGGCAGCAGCAGCACGCGTCCGCGCGGGTGGAGGGCGTAGAGGTTGCGCTCGCCGACCGGGCCGGCCAGCTCGGTCGCCGCGCCGAGCATCGACGTCGCGATCGCGTCGCGAACGCGCGTGGCGAGCGCGCTCTCGCACCGATCCTCCAGCCACAGCGCCAGATCGCGCGCCGCCGGATCGGCATGGTCCGACACGACCGCCGGTGGCAGGTCCGCGCCCGACACCAGCCGGCCGAGGTAGAGCGGCCCGCCCGCCTTGGGCCCCGTGCCCGACAGGCCACGCCCGCCGAACGGCTGCACGCCCACCACCGCGCCGATGACGTTGCGGTTGATGTAGAGATTGCCCGCCTTCACCCGGCTGGTGACATGCGCGATCGTCTCGTCGAGGCGCGTGTGCAGGCCGAACGTCAGGCCATAGCCGGTGGCGTTGATCCGGTCGATCAGCCGGTCCAGCTCGGCGCGGCGGAAGCGGACGACGTGCAGCACCGGCCCGAACACCTCGCGCTCCAGCTCGGCGATGTCGGACAGTTCGACGATCGTCGGCGCGACGAAGGTGCCGTGCGCGGTATCGCCGGCGAGCGCGAGCTGTTCGACGCGGTGGCCGCCGTCCCGCATCTTCGCGATGTGTGCGTCGATATTGGCCTTCGCCTCGGCGGTGATGACCGGGCCGATGTCGGTCGCCAGCGTGTCGGTGCGGCCGATCGACAGTTCGTGCAGCGCGCCCTTGATCATCGCGAGCGTGCGGTCGGCGACCTCTTCCTGCAGGCACAGGATGCGCAGCGCCGAACAGCGCTGGCCTGCGCTGTCGAAGGCGGAGGCGATGACGTCTGCCACCACCTGTTCGGCGAGCGCGGAGGAATCGACGATCATCGCATTCTGCCCGCCGGTTTCAGCGATGAAGGGGATGGGCGACCCATCGGGCAGCAGACGCTTGGCCAGTTCCTTCTGGATCAGCCGCGCGACCTCGGTCGATCCGGTGAACATCACCGCCATCGTCTCGGGCGCCGCGACTAAAGCCGCGCCGATCGCGCCGTCGCCGGGCACGAAGTGCAGCACGTCGGTCGGCACGCCGGCCGCATGCAGCAGGCCGACGCCCTGCGCGGCGATCAGCGGGGTTTCCTCGGCGGGCTTGGCGAGCACCGCATTGCCCGCGACCAGCGCCGCGGCGACCTGTCCGATGAAGATCGCCAGCGGGAAGTTCCACGGGCTGATGCAGGTGACGACGCCCAGCGGGCGATGGCCGGTGCCCAACGTCGCGCGCGCCTGCTCGGCATAATAGCGCAGGAAGTCGATCGCCTCGCGCACCTCGGCGATGGCATTGGGCAGCGACTTGCCCGCCTCGCGCACGATCAGCGCCAGCAGCTGCGGCATGCGCGCCTGCATCGCGTCGGCGGCGCGATCGAGCATCGCGGCCCGTTCCGCCGGGGTGGTGGCGGCCCAGCCGGGCGCGGCGGCCTGCGCGGCGCGGGCGGCGGCCTGCGCCTGCTCCACCGATACCTCGTGCACCGTACCGACGCGGTCGCGATGATCGGCGGGGTTCAGCACCGCGCGCGCCGTGCCGACGATGCCGGCGTCCCACGGGCCTTCGCCCGCCATCGTCTCGCTGAGCATCGCCAGCGTGGTTTCGTCGCTGAGGTCGAGGCCGGCGGAATTGCGGCGCGCGCCGTACAGGTCCTGCGGCAAAGCGATCTGCGGGTTCTTCTGCCCCGGCGCGGCCATCGCGCGCACCGCCTCGACGGGGTCCGCGATCAGATCGGCGATCGACACTTCGGGATCGGCGATGCGATTGACGAAGGACGAGTTCGCGCCATTTTCCAGCAGGCGGCGGACGAGATAGGCAAGCAACGTCTCATGCGTGCCGACCGGCGCGTAGATGCGGCACGGGCGGTTCAGCTTCTCCGCGCCGACAACCTCGTCGTACAGCGGCTCGCCCATGCCGTGCAGGCACTGGAATTCATAGTCGCCGACGGTGAAGTCAGTGCCCGCCAGATGGTAGATGGTGCTGAGCGTCTGCGCATTGTGCGTCGCGAACTGCGGGAACACCGCATCGCGCGCGCCCAGCAGCTTCCATGCGCAGGCGATATAGGCGACGTCGGTGTGGATCTTGCGCGTGTAGACCGGGAAGTCGGCGAGGCCATCGACCTGCGCGCGCTTGATCTCGGCGTCCCAATAGGCGCCCTTGACCAGACGGACCATGATCCGCCGGTTCGCGCGGCGGGCGAGGTCGACGATCCAGTCGATCACGAACGGACAGCGCTTGCCATAGGCCTGCACCACGAAGCCGAGGCCATCCCAACCGGCGAGATCGGGATCGGTGGCGAGGCTTTCGAGCAGGTCGAGCGACAGCTCCAGCCGGTCGGCCTCTTCGGCATCGATGTTGAAGCCGATGTCATAGCCCTTGGCCATCACCGCCAGCGCCTTCACGCGCGGCAGCAGCTCGCCCATTACCCGCGCCGCCTGCGCGCGGACGTAGCGCGGGTGGAGCGCCGACAGCTTGATCGAGATGCCGGGACCGTCGAAGATGCCGCGGCCGGCCGACGCCTCGCCGATCGCCCGCACGGCATTTTCGTAATCGCGATAATAGCGGTCGGCATCCGCTGCCGTGGTCGCCGCTTCGCCCAGCATGTCGTAGCTGTAGCGGAAGCCGCGCGCCTCCAGCGGGCGGGCGCGCTTCAGCGCCTCGGCGATCGTCTCGCCGGTGACGAACTGTTCGCCCATCATGCGCATCGCCATGTCGACGCCGCGACGGATCACCGGCTCGCCCGCGCGCGCGATCAGCCGGGTGAGCGCGGCGCCCAGCCCGCTGTCGTTGACGCTGCCGGTCAGCTTGCCGGTGACGACGAGGCCCCAGGTCGCCGCGTTGACGAACAGCGAGCGGCCGTCGCCGACATGGCTGCGCCAGTCGCCGCCGGCGATCTTGTCGCGGATCAGCGCGTCGCGCGTCGCCGTATCGGGAATACGCAACAGCGCCTCGGCGAGGCACATCAGCGCGACGCCCTCCTGGCTCGACAACGCATATTCCTGCACCAGCCCCTCGACGCCGGTGCCCTTGTGCTTGGCGCGCAGCGCGGTGACGAGCGCCGTCGCCGTCGCGGCCGCGTCGCGGCCGATCGCGTCGGGCAGCGTTGCGGCGTCGAGCAGCGGCGCGAGGCACTCTGCCTCCGGCCGGCGATAGGCGGCGGTGATCGCGGCGCGCAGCGGCGTCTGCGGGCGGACGGGCGGCGCGAAATCGGCGAAGGGCGGGCGGGTCATGGGCGAAGATCCTCTCTACGATCCGCCCATATCGACTTTCGCGCTGGCGATCCGTCCGAAATGCGCGCAGGATCGCGCCGAACGACCTGAATTTCGAGAGCGTCACAGGCGAAATGGACGGCAAACCATCCCAGAACGCGCCGATTGACACGTTCGACCGGCGCATTATCGAGGCATTGCGCGACGATGGTCGCCTGTCCGTTACCGAGCTTGCCCGCCGTGTCGGCCTGTCGAAGACGCCGTGCCAGGTGCGTCTGCGCCGGTTGATCGATCAGGGCTATATCCTCGGCTTCCGCGCGGTCATCGATCCCGTCCGCCTCGGCCTCGATCACATCGCCTTCACCGAGGTGAAGCTGTCCGACACGCGCGAAGCCGCGCTCGATGCGTTTCGCCGCGCCGTGCTGCGCATTCCCGAGGTGGAGGAATGCCATATGATCGCGAGCAGCTTCGATTATCTGCTGAAGGTCCGCACCCCCGACATTCGCCGCTATCGCGAGGTGCTGGGCGAGCGGATCTCGGCGCTGCCGCATGTCGCCAACACCTCCACCTTCGTCGCGATGGAAACGATCCGCGACGCGGGCGTGTAGCGCTTGCGCGTCGCGATCGGTTGGGTCACGCTGCCGGCATGACCCGCTGGCTCCCCCTTCTGTTGCTGACCGCCGCCACGACGGCGTCGGCCGATCCCCGCGCACCCATCCTGTCGCCGGCGCGGATCAAGGCCGATGTGAAGACGCTGAGCGCGGACGATTTTCACGGGCGCGGGCCGACCCAGCCGGGCGAGGCGATCACGCTCGCCTTCCTCGAAAAACGGTTTGCGGCGCTCGGGCTGCGACCGGCGGGGGATGCTGGATATCGCCAGACCGTTCCGCTGCTGCGCTGGACGCGCGAAGAAGCGCGGTTCGACCTGTCGCTGGGCGGCAAGACGGAGGCGCTGCGGCCCGGCGTCGAGATCGCGGCATCGTCGCGTATCGTCGGGACGACGGCGCTCGATCGCGCGGGCGTCGTCTTCGTCGGCTATGGCGTGGTCGAACCGCGGCTGGGCTATGATCCGTATCGCGGCATCGACGTGCGCGGCAAGGTGGTGGTCGCGCTTGCCGGCGATCCCGATGTCGAGGCGGGGCGCGATCTGGGCTTCGGCGGGCGTGCATCCAGCCCCGCGGCGCGCACCAAATTGGCCGAGGCGCAGAAGCATGGCGCCGCCGCCTTCTTCCAGATCCACGATACCTTCCCGTCGAGCTACCCCTGGCTGCAGCTCGCCAACAGCGATGCGGTGCCCGGTTATGCGCTGGATACGGGCAGCGTTCCGCCGGCCTTCGGCATTCGCGGCACGTTGCGCAACGATATCGGCGTCGCGCTGCTGCGGCAGGGCGGCCTCGATTACGCCGCCGCCAAGCGCGCGGCACAACGGGCGGACTTCCGCGGCGTCCCGTTGCAGGGCGTCGCCCTGTCCGCCGATGTCCGCACCAGCCTGGACCGCGCGGTCAGCCACAATATCGTCGGCATCCTGCCCGGCACCGATCCCGCTGCGGGCAGCATCCTGTATGGCGCGCATTGGGATGCCTATGGCGAGAATGCGTTCGATCCGCCCGCCGACCGGATCCGCAACGGTGCGGTGGACAATGGCACGGGCACCGCGACTTTGCTGGAGATCGCACGCGCCTTCGCAGGTGCGCCGCGCCTGCGCCGTTCGGTCGTGTTCGCGCTGTGGACGGCGGAGGAAAAGGGCCTGCTCGGCGCGACCTGGTATGCCGACCATCCCGCGCTGCCGCTGGCGACCACGGCGGCGCAGTTCAACCTCGACCCGCACGTCGTGCTGGGGCGGACGCGCGACCTGGAGCTGATCGGGGTCGGCCGTACCCCGCTGGAGCAGGACCTCGCCCGCGTCGCCGCGGCGCAGGGGCTGCGGATCGTGCCGGAGGAGAATACCGAGGCGGGCTGGTATTACCGTTCCGACCATTATGCCTTCGCGCAAAAGGGCGTGCCGGGCGTCTACTTTCGCGCGGGGCGCGATCTGGTGCGCGGGGGTGCCGCTGCTGGCGAGCGCGAGCGGGCGCGCTACAATGCCGAATGCTATCACCAGACCTGCGACGCGTTCAAACCCGGCTGGGACATGACCGGCGCGGCGCAGGAGGGCAGCGTGGCCTATGCGCTGGGCCGCGAAATCGCGGCCGGCGCGACCTGGCCGACGTGGAACGCCTCCGAACCGTTCGCCGCCGAACGCGCGAAGAGCGACGCGGCGCGCCGCTGACGCGCCGCATCGCGGTCCGGCTTTGGTTGCGATCCCCCGGTCAGAAGGCGCCGTGGGCCCGGAACGCGAACACGTTGGCCGGCCCGCGATCCCGATTGTAGCCGGGATTGGCGATAAACTGATAATCGACGGTCAGCTCGACACCCCGCGCGGCGGCGACTTTGTAATAGGCCTCGCCGATCCGTTCGGCACCGGGGTTCGGCAGGCGGCCGTCCCCGACGAGCACGCCCAGGCCCCCGGCATCGAGATAGCGTTGGTGCGCGCGGCTGATCGCGTTGACGATGACGACCGCCCCCAGCGTATCGCCGCCCCGTCCCCAACCGACACCGCGCAGCGACAGACCGGCCTGTGCCGTCCGGTCGATGTCGGTGAAGTCGTAGGGCTCGATTTGGCCGTCCGCGATGCCGGCGCGGGCGAAGACGCCGAGCGTGTCGCTCGCCGCCTGTTCGACGTTGATGCCGATGCCCGCCCGCGTGCGGCGGCTGCGCACCAGGCCGGTATCGGCGGCGTCGCCGGTCCGCGCCGCCAGCGCGAGCGCCTCATCGAAGCGCCCGAACCGGCCGCGGTTGCGGAAGAGCGTGACGCGCACCCCGCCCGGCCGGCCGGCCAGCTGGTGGCGATGCTCCACCTCGGCATCGAGCTGATACTGGCCGAAGCCCCTCTCCAGCGTCTCGCCGTTGGGGACCTTCGACAGGTTGAAGGCGCCCAGGCGCAGCGTCCAGGCGGCCCGATACCATTCGGCGGCGATGCCGGTGCTATAGCCCCAGGCGTCGGCGGCATAATCGAAGCTGCCTGTGTCGACCGCCGACCAGTTGAGGAAGTCGGCACGCGGATCGTGGGCGTAGCTGTTGGTGTCGAACACGTCGCCGACGCCGAACTTGCCGATGGTCAGCACCAGACGATCGACGGTGCGCGATCCGGCGAGCTGGTTGGCGACGCCGGTTACCGCCTCGCGCGCGCCGCCCAGGTCGATGGTCTGGCGCAGGAACAGCCGTTGCAGCCGCGTGTAGGGCGAATTGCGGCCGACCTTATAGGCTTCCGCGCTCGGGAAACCGGCGACGCCAAGCGTGTTGGACAGGCCGAAGCCCTGGTCGATCTCCGGGTTCACCCACAGCTCGCCGCCCGCCCAGGGCCGCACGCCGGCATAGAGCGTGACGTCGACGGTCTCCTTCGCCTGACGCGGCGTCAGGCTGTTGGCGCCGGCATAGGGCGAGGCGAAGCCGGGCGTGGCTTGCAGGACGACCGTCGCCTGCCCGTGGACCGCGTACCGTTGATCGTCCGGCATGGCGTCGGGCGCGATCGGCGTGGCGGGCGCGGTGACGGTCGGCGCGCGGTCCTGGACGGTCTGCGCCGCGGCGGGCGCGTGTGGGATGAGGCCGGCGAGCGCGCAGGCGCCCGCCAGTGGGAAAAGCCGGGTCATGATAAGTCCCCTTGGACGGTGCCGGTTACAGCTGGTGTGTCAGCGCGAGGTGAATGATGCGGACCAGCACGAAGCCACCGGCGACGACGAGATAGAGCCGCAGGATGCCGAGCCAGGCCTTCTCGCCCCGCCCCAGCATGGCGGGCGCGAGGGTATCGAGCGGCGGCATCCGCCAGTCGGCACGGCCGCGACGATCGATCGCCTCCGCCGTCCCGCCGGTCAGCAGGCGCATGCCAACCCAGCCGATCAGCGCCAGCGCCGATCCCCCGCCCAAAATCCACAACATCGCCGCCGCGCCGATCGTCGGGAACAGCACCGAGGCGGTCAGGATCACCGACAGCAGGACGAGGACGGCGATCACCCCACCGGTGAACAGGTTCAGCCAGCGCCCGTTGCGCCATGGCCCCAGCACCGCCGTGTCGTTGCACAGCAGCAGCAGGAACACGGTCGCGCTGGGCAGCAGCACGCCCGCGAGCGATTGCACCGCATTGGTCAGCAGGCCCAGCGGCGTGCCCGGGATCAGCACCAGCGCCGCCGCGACCCCGATCAGCCCGGCGAAGACGAGGTAGAAGGGGATCGAGTCCTTCGGTGAGCGGTGCAGCGAATGCCGGATGCCGAACGTGTCGCCGATGGCATAGGCCGTGCTGAGCGACACCGCCGCCGCGCCGATAATCGAGGCATCGATCAGCGCGATGGCGAACAGGATGCCCATCAGCCGACCGGCATGCGCCTCGATCCCGCGCGCGATCGCGCCGGCATCGGTGAAGTGGCCGACCCCCGCGGTGCCGGCGAACGCGGCGGCGGTAAACGCCATCATCGCGACCGCGCCAATGATCACGACGGCGATGCCGACCCAGAGATCGATCCGGCTATAGGCCATGAAGCGCGGCCCGATCCGCTTGTCGATCAGATAGCTTTGCTGGAAGAACAGCTGCCAGGGCGCAACGGTGGTGCCGACGATCGCGATGATCAGGAGCATGACGTCGGCAAGCTGCCCGCCTGCGGGCATGTGCGGCACCACCATGTCGCGCGCGATCTGCCCGACCGGCGGGTGGATCGCGACGGCGATCGGGACGAGCAACAGCGATCCGAACACCAGCACCATCATGAAGCGTTCGAACCGGCGGAAGCTGCCCGTGCTGGCCGCGGCGACGATCAGGATCGACGCGATCGCCACGCCGGCAAGCCGCGGCACGCCGAGATAGTCGAGGCCCAGCGCGATGCCGATGAATTCGGTGACGATCGTCAGGGCATTGAGCAGGAACAGGTCGATGACGCTGAACGCCCCCCAGAAGCGGCCGAAGCGCTGGAAGATCAGCCGGGCATGGCCGACCCCGGTCACCGCGCCGAGGCGGAGCACCATTTCCTGGTTCACATAGATGACGGGGACGAGCAGCAGCAGCGTCCACACCAGGCTGGTGCCGTAATTCTGGCCGGCTTCGGTATAGGTGCCGAACGCGCCGGCATCATTGTCGCCGACCATGACGATCAGGCCGGGGCCGACGATCGCGGCCAGCGTCAGCAGGCGGCGCGGCCAGCCACGGCGCGCGCCGGTGTCGGTTTCGGCGATGGTGCCAAACGCACCGATGATGTCGCCCGTATGGGCGCTGTCGAGATGAGCGGTGGCGCGCGGCGGGCGCGCACCGCCGGGGCCGGTCAGGGCCAGGGCATGCAAGGTCATGGCACGAACTCCGCGTGCGGGTAATCTTTCAGGGGTGTGGCAGATCAGGTGGCGCGGAACGCCGCCACGCGTCGGCGCGGGTTATCGTCCGTCGCGTGCAGGGGACGGGACGCGGCGAGGCGGATGCGCCGGCTGAAGGCTTCGACGCGGGTGGTGTCCACGTGCCGTTCGACACGCGCGAGATAGATGGTCATGGGCGACCTCCTTGGTTCCGGTGGCTGTCCGGTCCAGGAGATCGCGGCACCGCGTCAGGCGGTGGGCACGAACTCCCCGACCGGGTCACGTCCGGCGATGCCGATCAGCGGAGCACAGCTCCTACTGTCGCCCTCGCTGGACATGGGGGTAGATCGAGGTTTCATTGCTGTCCTTCTTCGGCGCGCAGACGCGCGCCGTGGAATCGAGTCGCGACCGCCGCGATCGATGGCGCCAGATACGCCTCCGGGGCTTAGGATCAACCCCTCTTTCGCCCCGTCGCGACGCAAAGATAGGGCAGGGTGCCACGGCGGGAGAGGCAATGCGGTTTGGCATGCTGCGCTGCCGATCCGGTGAGGGGCGGCAAGCGACAAAGCTGTCGCGACGACCCGGGAATCGTCGCGTGTCCAGCGCGTGCGCCGATCCAGCTTTACGGGATCAGCCGGTCGGCGCGCAGGCGTTCGAACAAGGCGAAGAAGGCATCGTCGGTCGGCTGGTATCCGATGAACCCCAGCCGGCGACTCTTGCTCATGTCGGTGACCACCTCGATCGGCCGGCCGAGGTCGGCATCGGTGTGCCAGGGGGAGGCGAGACGGTTGAGGTCCGGCTCGGCCAGCCCCTCGCGCGTCGCGATTGCGCGCCACAGCGCGGCGTCGTCCGCCATCTGTTGTTCCAGCGGGCGCACGATGCCATCGAACGGCGCCGCCGCGATGCCGAACCAGTCGGCGATGCGGTGCCACATCCACTGCCAGCGAAAGACGTCGCCGTTGACGACGTTAAATGCCTCGTCGTGCGCCGCCTCAGTGTCCGCCGCCCAGATGAGGTGGCGGGCGAGCTGCCGCGCATCGGTCATGTCGGTGAGGCCCGACCATTGCGCCGCCGATCCGGGAAACGTGAACGGCCGCCCCGTCTCGCGGCACAGCGTCGCATAGACCGCGAGCGTCGTGCCCATGTTCATGGCATTGCCGACGGCGAGACCGATCACGGTATGCGGGCGATGGACGCTCCAGGTGAAGCCATCGCGCGCCGCGGCGGCGAACACCTCGTCCTCCTGCGCGTAATAGAAATTTGCGACGTCGAGCCGTCCCTGCTCTTCGCGGAACGGCGTTTGCGGCAGCGTGCCCTGCCCATAGGCCTCGAACGGCCCGAGATAATGTTTCAGGCCGGTGACCAGCGCGACATGGCGCGGGCCTGTCGGCTTGGCGAGGCCGTCGAGAAGGTTGCGCACCATGGCCGCGTTGACGCGGATGTTCTCCGCCTCGCTGTCCTGCCGCAACCATGTCGTGATGAAGACGGCGTCGGGGGCGATGCCGCGCAGCGCCGCGGCCGTGGCGCGCGCGTCCAGCAGATCCGCGGCGACCGGCTGTACGCCCGGCTGGCGGGACGGACGACGGGCGAGGCCGTGGACCGTCCAGCCCTGCTCGACCAACAAGGCCGCCGTCGCGCTGCCGACGATCCCGCTCGCGCCAACCACCAATGCCGTCTTCGTCATAGCTATCTCCTTGATAGGCGGAAGCTAGGCACGGCCCCGACACGCTTCTAGACGGCACCATTCGCGTACCCAGGCACCAGGAGGTAACCACATGCAACCGGGAACGCCCGATGAGGAATGGCGCGAGGATTGCGCGCCGCGCCGCGTGCTGGAGCTGTTCGCGACCAAGTGGACCAGCATGGTGCTCCACACGCTGTCCGCCCGTCATGGCGGCGCCGCGCGCACGGGTGTGCTGCACCGCAGCCTGCCGGGTATATCGAAGAAGATGCTGACCCAGACGCTGCGCGATCTGGAGGCGAGCGGATTGCTGAGCCGGCACGTGCAGAGCGCCATACCACCCGCCGTCGAATATCGCCTGACCGACTTGGGCCGGCGCTTCGTGGAGCCCGTCGAACTGCTCTACGCCTGGGGGCGGGACAATGCGGACGCGCTGGACGCGCTGCATCCCCGTGCGACGTCGCGCCGGGCGTGACCGATCCGACGACCGGCTTTCAGGGAGGGAACGGTCGGCGCGAACGCGACGAGTCGCGCACGAAGACAGTGGTGTCGCCCGGTCATGTCCCGTACACTTGCGAAAACGTACCCGACCACGGGTGTTTAGGATTGAGGTGTACCGTGGACAAATGCAGCATGCAAAAGGCGTTCGATCACCTCGAGGCCGCGATGACCATTTTGGATGCGGAGGGGCAAACCGCTGCGGCGGCGCAGCTCGATCACGTGATGCAGATGGTTCAGGCCACCATCACCGCAGCGTCGGGCGCATCGTAAACGGTCGCGAGCATCGCTTCGACCCGCTGCAACCCCGATTGGGTCAATAACAGGTCGATCGTCGGGTCTCCGTCCCGTTCGATGATGCCGCGTTGCTGCAGCACCGCGACCCAGCGCTGCGTGGTCGAGCGGGCGATGCCGGCATAGGCGGCGATCTGGCTGATGCCGATGCTGCGCCCTTCCGCTTCCGCCAGATAGACGCCTATCAGTATCGATCCGATCGGGTCCGTGCTCAGATCGGGTCCGAACAGCCTGACGCGCGTCTCATGGACATGGCGGATGCTGAGGGCGGTCGCCCATAGCCGGGCCGGCGGCAATTGCCGCCCGTTATCCCGCCAGAACAAGGTGGCGATCAGGCGATCGGGGTCGGAGAAGCGCGTGACGAGCAGATTGGCCGCGATCGTCGTGCCATCCGGGCGCAGATAGCGTTTCTGGAACCGGAGCGGCGCGGCGCCGTCCTCCAGCATCGCAAGCATATCGACGCTGCGCTGCAAATCGCGCGGGTCGGTAATGTCGCGAAACGAGGCGCCGATGACATCGCTCTCCTCGCGCTTGAGCAGATCAAGAAAGGCCTGGTCGGCCTGAAGGATGACCCCCTCCAGTGAAGACACGCAATGTGCAGCTGGCATTTGTCTCACCGTTAGACCCGTATCGGCAATATACATCAGTCGAATTAACCCGCAAGTCGGTTATGGGCTGATCGACAATTGCAAGCAAACGGCAAAACCTCTTCGTCATGTAATGAAATATAGTCTGAACTGGATGTATATTTGGCGGAGAGCCGCGATGGGATGGGCGATTGCTATC
Source organism: Sphingomonas sp. DC5200-1 (assembly GCF_049897245.1). Taxonomy (NCBI): domain Bacteria; kingdom Pseudomonadati; phylum Pseudomonadota; class Alphaproteobacteria; order Sphingomonadales; family Sphingomonadaceae; genus Sphingomonas; species Sphingomonas sp. DC5200-1. Next base: position 569,270 of record NZ_JAFCVW010000001.1, on the reverse strand, counting down.
CTGCAACCGCTCCCTGCCTTCCGCTCATGGCGCGATGTAGTCGATGCTTGGCGCCGATACGCCGCTATTGGAGCCGAAGCGGAGAGATTACATTCGGGTGGGTGCCGCCGGATGTTGCTGGCCCCGTCATGCGTGGGTTTCCAAAAAAAAGACGCTGCCAAAGGGCCGCGGGATGGCTAGACCCGTTCCGTGACCATCGCTGCCGTCCACGATCCCCGCTTACCGTTCCCGGCATCGGGGGGCGATTGCGCGGCGACGTTGCGGGCGATCGACTGGATCGCGCATCCGCTCGGCGATCCGCTCGGCTGGCCGGCCCCCTTGAAGACCGCCGTGCAGATCGTGCTGTCCTCAGCCTTCCCGATGATGGTGCATTGGGGGGCGGAGCTGTTCACCTTCTACAACGATGCCTATGCGCGCATCCTTGGCCGCAAGCATCCTGGGATGCTGGGACAGCCGGCGCGCGCATGGTGGTCGGAGATGTGGGACCAGCTGACGCCGATCTTCGATCGCGTGCTGGCGGGCGAAACGGTGTTCGTCGAAAACGGCCGCTACACGCCGGATCGCGACGGCGTGTCGAAGGAAGCCTTCTTCACGCACTCGCACAGCCCGCTGTGGGATGCGGATGGCCGGGTCGCGGGTATCTTCCTCGTCGTCACCGAAACCACGTCCGAAGTCGTTGCCAGGCGGGACCGTGATGCCGCGACGGAGCAGCAGATGCTGCTCAACGAGGAATTGGCGCATCGGATCAAGAACACGATGAGCGTCGTGCAGGCGATCGCGCACCAGACGCTCGACAAGGTCGAGGATCAGGAGGCCGTCAACGCCTTCGGCAAGCGGCTGTCCGCGCTGGCCGCGGCGAACGACGTGCTGACGCGCGACCAATGGTCCACGGCCAAATTGGGCGACGTCGCGATCGGTGCGCTGGCGACCTTTGGCGAGGATCGGTTCCTGTTGTCCGGCCCCGACGTGATCATCGGGCCAAGGGCGACGCTGTCGCTGTCGCTGATGCTGCACGAACTGGCGACGAACGCCGCCAAATATGGTGCGCTGACGGCGCCGGCGGGCCGGGTGGCGGTGGACTGGGTGGTGCGCCGGGATGGCGACACGGAGATTCTCGATCTGTGCTGGACGGAGCGGGGTGGGCCGCCAGCGACGCAGCCGACGCGCAAGGGATTTGGGTCGCGCCTCATCCGCATGGGTCTAACCGGCTCCGGCGGCGTTGACCTCCGGTACGAGGCGCAGGGCCTGACGGTCACTGCGACGGCCCCGCTCTATCAGGTTCAAGAGGCGTAGCGCGTCAGCACACGACATGGGACAGTCTGAACCTCTTACCCGTTGGCCGGTCCTTGTGGTCGAAGACGAACCGATCCTGCGGATGGATGCGATCGGCATGGTCGAGAAGGCGGGGTTCGAAGCCGTCGAGGCGATGAGCAGCGCTGACGCGATCCGGCTGCTGGAAGAGCGGCTGGACATCCGTCTGGTGTATATGGATCTCGACATGCCGCGCAGCCGCAAGGGCATCGAGATCGCGGCGGCGATCCGCAAGCGCTGGCCACCGATCGAAATCATCCTCACCGCCGCCTATTTCACTCGAGACAGCGTCCACCTGCCCGAGAGAACCGAATTCTACCCCAAACCCATCAACCGCGACGAAATCGTCGACGCTATGCGGCGGCTGGTAAACCGTTCAGCTGCTTGAGTTTTTTGCAGTTCTACAGCGCTCGGATTGAACTGGAGGACGTTGCCGCGCCGTTTGATGCCCAACGCATCAGGTGATGGTGAAGTGCGGCTCCCTCACATCGCGGTGACGGCGCCCACGGCTGTAATCGTGGCGCGGCGTCGTGCCGTTTGCTGTTGCTCCGACAGTGGTTTGCCGAGAGCGGTCTTCCCGTCCTGCCGTTCCGGCATCCGATTGCCGAGGAAGCCGATCACGATCAGGGCAGCGAGTACGAACGCCGCCACCGCTCCAAGAACGGCATACATGGGTTTCCCAGTCTTCATGCGTTCGGCCTGTCCTGCGTTCGACTGCTCGACCAAACCACCGGATGGGCAAAAAGAACCTTTAGGGGAGGGGTCCAGACCTAGTGTGAGGCGGCGACTGCGGCCGACATCTCGCCGGTGCGCACTGTCCGGTCGGGGGAACCATATACCGCGCTGGAGCGGTTGCGCCTGACTTTCCCCGATCAGGAGTTTCGCATGAGCATCGCTTCGGCACTCGGCCTCGGTGGCCGCAAGGTCCGCTACGCTATCGTAGGCCTGGGCGACATTGCGCAGGAGGCGTTGATGCCGGGCGTGTCGCATACCGGCAATTCGACGATCACCGCCTTGGTGTCGGGCGACCCTGAGAAATTGACGAAGCTCGGCAAGCGATATGGCGTCAAGCATCTGTACGGGTACGAACAATTTCCGGCCTTGCTGGCATCGGGCGAGATCGATGCCATCTATCTGGCGACACCGAACTGGCGGCATGCCGAATTCGCGGTGCCGGCGCTGGAAGCGGGTATCCACGTCCTCAGCGAAAAGCCGCTCGACGTGTCGTCGGCCAAGGCGCGCGAGATCATGGCGGCGGCGGTCAAGGGCAAGGCGAAGCTGATGACCGCCTATCGCCTGCATTTTGAACCGGCGACACTGGATGCCATTCGTCGCATTCGTGCGGGCGAATTGGGTGACCTGATCGCCTTCACCGCCTGCTTCACGCAGATGGTCGATCCGGCCAACCATCGCGCGAAGAACGGGATCGAAGCGGGGCCGCTGTTCGACATGGCGCCCTATCCGATCAATGCGATCCGCTATCTGTTCGAGGCGGAGCCGCTGGAGGTCGTCTCTGCGGTCGCGACGCGCCAACCGGAATCGGGCTTTGGTGATCTGGACGATACCTTCGCGGTGACGCTGCGTATGCCGGGCAGCCGCCTGGCCCAGTTCACGGTCAGCTATTATGCGAACCAGGTCGACACTCTGACGATCGCGGGCACGAAGGGATCGATCCAGATGGATCCTGCCTTCGGCTTCGGTCAGGGCCTTGCCCACCGACGCCGCATCGGGGACAGGGAAAGCCACGAGACGTTCAAGGCGACGGACCAGTTCGGCGGCGAGCTGAAATACTTTTCCGACTGCATCCTCGACGATCGGAGCCCGGAACCGGACGGCGAGGAGGGGCTCGCCGACCTGCTGATCATCGAAGCGATCGTGAAGGCGCTGGACACCGGCCAGTCCGTGAAGGTGCCCCATATCGGCCGCACGCGCCGGATCGATCCGGATGCGCAGGAGCAGACGCTGCGGGCGGTATCGGTGCCCGATCCCGTCAACGCCACATCGCCGACCGGCGAGTGATCGTCCCGTCGCGGCCGCGGGCAAAATCTGCGGCCGCGACCGGTGATCGGCAAGCATCATTTCGACTGTTTCTGGAACCGAATGCTTGCCGCGCGACTTCAATATAAGTTGCTGATCTTCATGAAAGTTGACGCGCGTGGCCCGTTTGTTTTTCCTCCACGCGCTGGGTGCGAGCGCGCGCGAATGGGATGGCGTCATCGCCGCCCTCGGCGAAGACTATGAGTGTATTCCGCTGAACCTGCCGGGCTTTGGTGGCAGCGCGGACAGCGAGTGCGGCGTCGCAGGGCTGATCGACTGGTTCGGCGGCGAAGTGGCCCGGCATCAGCCGCAGTCCTGGGCGGTGGTCGGGCACAGCATGGGCGGCAAGATCGCCACCTTGGCCGCGGCGCGCGCCCGCGATGGCGATGCGCGCTTCACTGGTCTCGCCGCGGTGGTTCTGCTGGCGGCGTCCCCACCCGCGCCGGAGCCGATGGACGAGGATCGCCGCAAACTGATGCTCGACTGGTTTGCCGATGGCGCGATCGATGCGGACGAGGCTGCGCAATTCGTAGACGACAACACCGCCACACGATTGCCCGAACCACTCCGCGCCCAGGCCATCGCCGATGTCCGCCGTTCCGGGCGGAAGGCTTGGACGGGCTGGCTGGAACGCGGCAGCCGCGAGGATTGGCGGGAGGCCGCGGGTCAGATTGCGGTGCCCGCGTTGATCATGGCAGGCGGGGAAGACGGCGATCTGGGGGAGGATGCGCAGCGCCGCCTTAATCTGCCGCATTATCCCGCCGGTCGCGTAAGTGTGATCGAGGGGGCCGCGCATCTGCTGCCGTATGAGCAGCCTGAGGCTGTCGCCACGGCGATTGGGGACCACGTGTCTGCGGCCTTTGTCCGCGCATTGCCGCCGGCGATGATCGCGCTGCTGGCGTCGGATCGCGTCAGTACGCGCACGCGCGCGGTCTTGACGGCGCGTCACGCCGTGCCGGGCCCGATATCGCTGCTGTCGGAACGACAGGCGGCGACGCTGGCGGCGTTGATCGAGACCGTCCTGCCGGGGGCGGGCGATCCCGGCGAGCTTGCCCGGCGGATCGATGCGGTGCTGGCGGCGGGGCAGGGTGACGGCTGGCGGAGTGCGGAGCTGCCCGCGGATGCCACGTGCTGGCCCGCGGCGCTCGACACGCTCGACGTGATGGGGGGCGGATTTGCGGATGCCGATCCTGCTGCGCGCGAGCGCTGCTTGCGGAGCTTGGCCGCGGGCGAGGCAGCCGAAACCGGCGGAACGCTGTCACCCCGTCAGATGCAATTGTGGTTCGCCGAGGCGCGCGGGGAGATCGCGCGACAATGGATGGCGCTGCCTCAGACGATGGCGCGCATCGGTTACGATGGGTTCGCGATCGGCGGCGATGGCGCGCGCAAGCAGGGCTATGTCCGCGCCGCCGCGGATACGATCGAACCTTGGCAACAGCTCGCGGAAGCGCGCGCGTGAGTGCTGCCATCGGGACCGGCAACGATCCGGTCGACGTCGTGGTCATCGGCAGCGGAGCTGGCGGCGCACCGCTGGCGGCGCGGCTGGCACAGGCGGGCGTCTCGGTCGTCGTGCTGGAAGCGGGGCGTGCCTTTCGTCCGGACGAGCATGTCGCCGACGAGCTGGCGGCCGACATCTATTGGATGGAGGAGCGGCTGAGCGGCGGTGCCGACGCCACCGCGTTCGGCGCCAACAACAGCGGCATGGGTGTGGGCGGATCGACGCTGCATTGGGGCGCCTTCTGCCCGCGGCCCGATGCGCGGGACCTTCGATTACGCTCGCTCAGTGGCCACGGCGAGGACTGGCCGATCGCACATGCCGAGCTGACCCATTATATCGAGGCGGTCGAGCGGTGCATCGGCGTGTCGGGTCCTGCCAGCTATCCATGGGACCCGGCGCGGCGTTACGAATTGCCGCCCGTGCTGCGCAACGCGTCCGCCGACGCGATGGCGCGCGGCTGTGCGGCGCTGGGCATTACGGCGACCGATGCGCCGGCAGCGCTGGTGTCTCAGGATCGCGCGCAACCGCACTGGGGCATCCGGCAAGCGTGCATCAATTGCGGCACTTGCCACCAAGGCTGCCGCGTCGCCGCCAAGGCCAGCGCGGATACGAGCTGGCTGCCGCTCGCCGTGGCGCATGGTGCCCAGGTGCGCGCGGAATGCCGGGTGATCGATCTGGAGCGTGACGGCCGCGGCCGCGTGACGGCGGTGATCTACGATCGCCATGGACAGCGCCTGCGTCAGCGTTGCGACGCCGTGTTCCTGTGCGCGGGCGGCGTGGAAACGCCGCGGCTGCTGCTGAACCTCGGCCTTGCCAATTCCAGCGGGCAGGTCGGGCGCAATTTCATGGCGCATGTCGCGACGCAGGTGTGGGGTCGGTTCGATGCAGATATGCGCATGAACCGCGGCTATCCCTCGTCGCTGATCAGCGAGGATATGATGCGGCCCGCAGACCTCGATGCCGCGGGCGGGTATCTGATGCAGAGCCTGGGCGTGCTGCCCGTCACGCTGGCGACCAATCTGGCGCGCGGGGCCGGCCTGTGGGGGCAGGCGCTGGTCGATCTGCTCGACGATTACAACCGGCTGGGCGGCATCGGCATCAACGGCGAATGCCTGCCATCCGACGCCAATCGTCTGACGCTGTCGGATGAGACCGATGCCTATGGCCTCCGCAAGGCGCGGATCGATTTCAGCTATGGCGAAAACGAACGTGCGATCGATGCCCATGCGCGCGCGACGATGACCGCGATCTGGGAAGCGGCGGGGGCCCGCGACATTCTGGCGGTGGATCGCTCCGCGCATACGATCGGCACGTGCCGGATGGGCGTCAGCGGCGATCGCGCGGTGGTCGACCCCGATGGTCGCAGCTTCGATATCGCGAACCTGTTCATCTGCGACAATTCGGTGTTCCCGAGCGCACTCGCCGCCAATCCGGCGCTGACGATCATGGCGCTGTCGCTGCGCACGGCCGACCGTTTCCTCGCCAATCGACGTTAAGGAGAAGACCATGGATCTGGGTATCACGGGACGGATCGCACTCATCAGCGGCGCGGATTCGGGGATGGGCAAGGAAACCGCCCGGCTGCTGCTGGAAGCGGGCGTACGCGTCGCCGTCACCGACAAGCCGGGCGGCACGCTGGACGATGCGGTGCGCGAGCTGTCCCCGCTTGGCGAGATCGTCGCGGTGACGGGCGACGTGACCAAGGTGGACGAGGTGACGGCGATCTGGCGGCAGGTGCGCGAAAAGCTGGGCGACCCCGACATCTACGTCAATGCCGCCGGCGTCACCGGCGCGACCGGGGATTTCCTGGAGGTGGACGACGCGGGCTGGCTGGAGACGCTGGACATCAACCTGATGGGTGCGGTGCGCATGTGCCGTGAGGCCATCCCTGCCATGCGCACGAAGGGCTGGGGCCGCATCGTGCTGTTTGCGTCGGAGGACGCGGTGCAGCCCTATATCGACGAACTCGCCTATTGCGCATCCAAGGCCGGAATCCTCAGCCTCGCGAAGGGGCTGTCCAAGGCCTATGGCTGCGACAACGTGCTGGTGAACACCGTGTCGCCCGCCTTTATCGCGACGCCGATGACCGACAAGATGATGCGCAAGCGCGCCGAGGAAAAGGGCGTGTCGTTCGACGAGGCGATCGCCAGCTTCCTGGAGGAAGAGCGCCCCGGCATGGTGCTGAAGCGGCGTGGTAAGCCCGAGGAAGTCGCCGCGGCTGTCGCCTTCCTGTGTTCGGAGCGCGCCAGTTTCATCAACGGCGCTGGCATCCGCGTCGACTCCGGATCGGTGTTCACGATCGCCGGCTGAGGCGTGGCCGGGGGGCCGCCTGCTCAGTCGCAGGCGGCTTCGTCGTTGAGGACGGACAGCGCCATCAGATGCGCGAGGTGGCTGAGGCCCTGCGGCAGGTTGCCGAGGAAGGCGCCGGTGTCAGGGTCGACCATCTCGGCCAGAATGCCGTGGCCATGCGACAATGCGGCGGTCAGCTCGTCGAGCATCGCACGCGCCTGATCGCGCTGGCCGAGCAGGGCGCGCGCCTCCACCATCCAGAACGAACAGGCGAGGAAGCAGCCCTCTTCGCGCGGCATGCCGGTGTAGCGATAGTGGAAGGGGCCGGCGCCCAGTTCACGGTCGATCGCGTCGAGCGTCAGGCGCAGCCGCTCCTTCCCGTCGAAGCCGAAGCGAACCGCGAGCGCCAGCGAAGCGTCGATCGCGTCGGCACCCGGGTACATGACGAACGCCTGGCGCTCGTCCGACCAGCATTCCGCCTCGATCCAGTCCTTGATCCGGTCGCGTTCGCGCTGCCAGCGTTCGCGGCAGGTGGTGGGCAGCTGGCCCTGATCGGCGAGTTCGACCGCGCGGGCGAGCGCCTGCCAGCAACTGATCTTCGACATCGTATAATGCCGTTCGTCCTGCAATTCCCACATGCCCGCATCGGGCAGGCGCCAGCGATCCGCGCATTGATCGGCGAGGTGCGAGAGGAATTCGGCGCTGGCGCTGTCGAGGATGTTGCCGCACGCGACGAAGCAGGAGGCGGTTTCGAAGATGTCGCCATAGACGCCATGCTGTGCCTGATCGGTCGCCAGATTGCCGGTGACGACGGGTTGGCTATCGCGATAGCCGGGCATCGCCCATTCGGAGACGTTCGGCACCACGCCGCCGCCCAGCGTGTAGCAGACGCGCGTCCCCGTCTCGCGCAGCTGGTTGAGCAGCCAGGTGAACGCCGCCTTCGCCTCGGCCTGCGCGCCCGCGGTCAGGAACGCCTTGATCGTATAGCCGGCGTCGCGGACCCAGGCGTAGCGATAGTCGTAGTTCTTTTCGCCGCCGATCCCCTCGGGCAGCGACGTCGTCGCGGCAGCGGCAATCGCGCCCGACGGCGAATAGAGCAGCAGCTTCAACGCGAGCGCACTGCGCAGGAAGGCGGGGCGATCGGCGCCGCGATAGGTGACGCCGGCTGCCCAGTCGCGCCATTCGGCATCCGACGTGTCGATACGTGCATCGATTTCCGCGATCGGCGGCACGACCAGCGGCTCGTCGCGCCCCGCGACGATCGCCACGGTGCGTTGTTCGCCCGCCGCGACCGTCACCGAACCGGTGATGCCTTCGTCGGACCAGCGGCATTCGACCGCGTCGTCATAAATGAACAAGCCGAGCACGCGCTCGACGTGGAACACAGTGTGTTCGCCGATCGTCGAATGATAGGGATTGACCGTATCGCCGCGCCGTCCCGGACGCATCGTCAGCGCGAACCGGACTTCGCCCTCCAGCCCTTCGATCCGCCGGGCCAGTTCCGCCCAGGGGAGGCGGCCTGCGGTGCCGCTGTTGAGCGATTCGGTCAGGCGGGCGCGTCCCGTGGCCGTCGTGAACACGGTTTCGAGGACGTTGCTGTCGTCACGGTAGCGGCGGTCGATCGTAAACGGCCCGTCCGGGGTCAGGCTGAACCGGCCACCGCGATCCGCGTCGAGCAGGCGGTCGAACAAGGGCGGGGAATCGAGGTTCGGCACGCACCACCAGTCGATCGACCCGTCGCACCCGGACAGCACCACCGACCGCCCGTCGCCGAGCGCGCCATAGCCGGCCAGCGGGAGATAGCCGTCCTTGCGTACATGTGCCGGATCGGTGGTCGGGGCACGCAGGCGATCGATCAATCCGGTCAGCATGCGGAGGGACGCCGGTTCGGCCGCGTGTAGTCCTGAATCATCCGCGGCAGTCCCAAATGGTTGTGCCGCTTACAATGTTTGTGATCCATGTTGGTTTCTGGGCGCCGGCACGCTGGCGTAAGGTTTGCGCGCTGGCAGACATCCGGCAGCCGTCCATCGGTATGGGCGGATCGTGGCTGGCCGCACGCCGGGGCCAGCCACGCTTACGTTCAGGCTAGGGTTCGAACGCTGGCCTCCCGGTCCCAATAGCGTTTCTTGGCCGCCTCGACGAAACCGGACAGATCGGTGATCCCCTCGTCGGGCTCGACGCCGGCCTTGTCGAGCAGGGGCTTGGCCGCGGCATTATGCCCGATCGCTTTCAGATGACCGAAGGCGTCCATCACCCATTGGACCGCAGCGCCTTCCTTGACGAGTTTGGCAGTGGCCGCCTCCGACAGGATGACCGCACAGGCATCGACCGTCACCGACGGCTGGCCGAATAGCTGCGCGTCGGCGGCGATCGTGCTGCCATCGGACAGCGGGACCTTGCCGACCTTGGGCGCGATCGTCATCGCCGTGCCACCGGCGGCCTTCACCGCATCCTGCACCGCCTTCAGTTCGTCGGCGTCGGTGCCGTCCGCGATCAGGATGCCGACGGTGCGCCCCTCCAGCGTGTGCTTTTCGAGCGGACCACGGATGATCCGCAGCGCGGGCGAGGGGGCCATGTCGAGCACCGGCGCGGCGGTCTTCGACGCAGGCGGCAGATCCATCGCGAGGCCATCGGCGACGCGTTGCGCCAGATCCTCATCGACGTTGCGTAGATTGGCCATCATCGCGATGCGGATATGCTCCAGGCTGACCTTGCTCAGCTCGAACACCAGGGCAGAGGCGATATGCGCCTGTTCGGCCGGGTCCATCGACCGGAAGAACATGCGCGCCTGGCTGTAATGGTCGGCGAAGCTTTCCGGGCGGATGCGCAGCTTCTGGCCCTGCTCTTCCGACGGGAAGGTCTTGTAGCCGCCATCCGGGTCCTCGCGCGCACCGGCTTCCTCGCCCGCCCGTGCCAGGCTGTTGGGCTCGTAATTGGCGCGGCCCTTGGGCACCGCCATCTGCATGTGCCCGTCGCGCTGCTGGTTCATGAACGGGCAGCCCGCCGCGGCGGCGCGCCCCTTCGCACTGTTGATCGGCAGCTGGTGGAAATTGACCGATCCCAGTCGCGACAGCTGCGTATCGGTATAGCTGAACAGGCGCCCCTGCAGCAGCGGATCGTTCGAAAACCCGATGCCCGGCACGACATGGCTCGGCACGAATGCGGCCTGTTCGGTCTCGGCGAAGAAATTGTCGGGATAGCGGTCGAGCACCATCCGCCCGACGATGCGGACCGGCAGCACCTCTTCGGGGATGATCTTCGTCGCGTCGAGCACGTCATAGGGCTGGCTGTTGGCGAAGTCCTCGTCGAACAGTTGCACGCCCAGCTCCCATTCCGGGAAGTCGCCGCGATCGATCCGTTCGAACAGGTCGCGGCGCTGGAAGTCGGGATCGGCGCCGGCGATCTTCACCGTCTCGTCCCAGATCGTCGAGGCGAGGCCCGCCTTCGGCTTCCAGTGGAATTTGACGAAGGTGCTCTTCCCTTCCTTGTTGATGAAGCGGAAGGTGTGGACGCCGAACCCCTCCATGTTTGCGAAGGTGCGCGGCAGCGTGCGGTCCGACATCGCCCACATGACCATATGGGTGGATTCGGGCATCAGGCTGATGAAATCCCAGAAGGTGTCGTGCGCGGTCGCCGCCTGCGGATAGCCGCGATCCGCCTCCATCTTGGCGGCGTGGATCAGATCGGGGAACTTGATCGCGTCCTGAATGAAGAAGACGGGAATGTTGTTGCCGACGAGGTCCCAATTGCCCTGACGGGTGTAGAATTTGACCGCGAAGCCGCGCACGTCGCGCGGTGTATCGATCGACCCCGCGCCGCCCGCAACGGTCGAGAACCGCGTGAACACCTCGGTCCGCTGGCCCTTCTTCTGGAACAGGTCGGCGACGGTGATGTCGGCGAGGCTGTCGGTGCATTCGAAATAGCCGTGGGCGGCGCTTCCACGCGCATGCACGATGCGTTCGGGGATGCGCTCGTGGTCGAAATGGTTGATCTTTTCGCGGTAGATTTCGTCTTCCAGCAGCACCGGGCCACGCGCGCCGGCCTTCAGCTGGTTTTGGTTGTCGGCGATCGGCGTACCGTGATTGGTGGTCAGTACCGGGTGCGCATCGTCGGTGAACTGATGGGGCTCGCCACCCGAATAGGGGGCGTTTGGTGTGGTCTCGGTCATGATGGCTCCTCGTACTTTGACACTGCAAACGAGCCGTCGGGACGGTTGGGTACGGGGATGATCTGCATCAATACGATTTCAGGCCGGTCGTGGGACTGCGGCGATGGTGGGCGCGTACGGTCAATACGGACCGCGTATTCGATCCGTCTGCTGTCGATCATGGTACGGCCTACGATTAAAACCGCGCCGATCTGATCCGCACGGTCAGGGCCAGTTCGTCGCGCGCGGTCAGCACCTTGCGCCGCACATCGAGAGGGAGTGCCGGGTGCGCCTCCAGAAACCGATCGACGACATCGAGCGCCGCGGCATCGCGCTGTCCGCCGATGAAGGCGTCGATCCAGGCAGGCAGGAAGAAGATACGGCGGTTCTGGCGGATCCACTCCAGCCGGTCGAGCGCCGGACGGAGGAAGGGGAGGGTGAGGGGCGCTTGCTCGATCGTGTTGAAGGCGCCGAGACTTTCGCTCGCCCACGCCTCGTTCAAGGTCGCATCGTCGAAATAGCGCGTGAAATAGGCTGCCTTGACCGCGCGGTCGGGTGTCGCGGCATGGGCGACGAAGGCGTCCTTTACCGCCTCGCTCGATCGGTCGAGCTGTTGCTCGGCTGTGTAGAGCGTCGCGGCGTCGGGCGCGCCGACGGCGATCAGGCGGCGGACGATCGCCCAGCGCGTCGGCTGGCGGATCGGAATGCCGACCAATGTCGCGCGCCCGGCGAGTAAATCGCGCAGGCGATCGAGCGCCAGCGGCGTCCGCGCGGTCGCGATCAGGCGATCGAGGGCATCCTTCCGCAGGCCATAGCCGAGCTTGGTATCGTCGATACGCGCGAGCAGCGCCTGTTCCCATTGGGGCCGCAGCGGCGCGGAGATGTCATCGGGCAGATAGACGTCGAGCGCGGCGGCGCCGCGCGACAGGATGGTCCGCGAAATCTGTTCGTCGGTTTCGCCGGGCAGGTGATCGAGCAGCATCGCGATGTAGCGTGCCGGCGAGAAGCGGACGTCGCGGACCGTGTCCCACACCGCGCTCCACAGCATGGCGCGCAACAGCGGGTCCCTCACCGTGCCGACGTGCCCGACGATCCAGGCGACCGTGCGGTCATCGGGCAGGAACAGGCCGTATCCCTGATCGTCGTCGTTCGGCCAGACATAGTCCGGCACCGGCAGCCCAGCGGCGCCTGAGACGATCGCGCGCGTCCCGTCGAATGCCGCGTCGAGCACCACGTCGGCACGGGTCGTATAGCCCAGCCGCACGCGCACCTTCATCGGCCATGCGCCCCCGCGATCGCCGGGCAGCGACCGCGCCGGCCGCTGCACGAGCGTCAGCGACCCGATCGTGTTGCAGTCCGCCTTCAGCTGCGTGTCAATGCGGGGCAGGCCGGCACGCAGCATATACTGGCTGCCGAAGGCGGTCAGGTCGACGCCCGACGCCGCGCCGACCGCGCCGAGCAGGTCCTGCCAGGTGGCGTTGCCATAGCCATGGTCGGCCAGGAAGCGGTGGAGGCCGCGGCGGAACCCCGCTTCACCGACCAGGAAGGCGAGCTGTTTGATGACCGCCGGTGCCTTGTTGTAGACGATCGGGCCGTAATTGCTCTTGGCGGCATCGAGATTGTCGAGCGGCTGCCAGAGTGCCTGCGTGCCGCTGGTCGCATCGGCGCGATAGGCGGGCGTCTTGGTCGACAGGAGAAAGGTGGTCCAGGCGTTGCTGTCCGGCTGCAACTCGGCCTGAATGCGCGCGGCCATGTAGGTGGCGAACCCTTCCTTCAGCCACAAATCGTCGAACCAGCGCATGGTGACGAGGTCGCCGAACCATTGGTGGCTGATCTCATGATAGATGGTGGCGTCGCGGCCGAGGCGCTGCGGCAGCGTCGGCGGTTCGCGGAAGATGAAGCGGTCCTCGTTGTAGAAGACCGCGCCGACATGCTCCATGCCGCCGAACGGAAAGGCGGGCGCGAGCAGCAGGTCGAGTTTGGCGAAGGGGAAGGGGACACCGAACCAGTCGCTGAGCCAGCGCACGGCGGCGCGATTGGTCGCGATCTGCGCCTCGGCATCGACCTCGGCGCGGCGCGAGGCTCGCGCGTAGAGGCTGATCGGGCGCTCCCCCGCCGGCGCGGAGGTCCAGTGCGTCCAGGGGCCCGCGGCGAAGGCGGCAAGATAGGTGGAAATCGGCTCGGTTTCGGCGAAGCGCCAGCGCGTGCCGCCGGTCACCGGCTGTTGGGCATCGAGCGGGCCGTTGGCGATCACCGTCCAACCGCTCGGCGCGGTCAGCGTCCAGCGGAACCGCGCCTTGAGGTCGGGCTGGTCGAAGCAGGGGAACAGCAGATTGGCGTCGGAGGGGACGAGCAGGGTGTAGAGATAGGTCTGGCCGTCCTTGTCGTCATGACAGCGGATGATCGACGCCCCCGAGGCGGCGATCGGCGTCACGAAGCGGGCGGATACGACGTTGGCGCCCGTCTTCAGCAGCGCCGCAGGCAGAATGAGGTGGCCGTCGATCCGCTCGGCTTTGGACAGCGGACGGCCGTTGACGATCAGATCGCCGAGCGTCGGACCGCGAAAGTCGAGGACCAGATCGCCGCTGTCGCCCATGCGATCGAAGCGGATGACGGCCGAGCCCGCCGCCGTGTCCTTTGCCGTCAGATCGAGCGACAGGTCGTAGCGGACGCCGGAGATTTGCCTTGCCCGATGTCGCGCAAGGTCGAGCGAAATGCCGCGGCCGATGCCGTCGCCCGGCGGCGTACCGATGGCACGTGTCTGCGCCGCGCTCCATACCCCCATCGGTGCCAGCATCGCAGTGCGAAGCAGCGCGCGGCGCGTATCGAGAACGTGCAGGTCGGCCCCCTGTCCCGGTGAAGCGCCGATCTTAAGACGATCCGCCCCTGCCTGTCGATCGGACGGACGAAACCCGCGTGAGCGCGCCATGGATCAGCCTTCCCGCGGTCCCTGCGAACCCGCCCGCCGAACGCGTCGCGCGTACCGCAACTACCGTAAAACTACGCAAATTTAGGTTTCGGTAACCGCGTCGGCCGAAGTCCTGTGCCGTCACATCAGCGGGATGGTAGCATGTCGATCTACAACCCAATTCATCGGACGGACAGCGGCGCGGCCGACGTGCTCGGACAGGTCGCGTTGGAGCTCGATCGCGAGATCGCATCGCTGGAGCATCGGGCGCGAACGCAGGAAGGGCGGCTGACCGAGCTGACCAACCTCGCCACGTTTCAGCGCGAGGCACTCGATGCGGCGGCCATCGTCGCTGTCACCGATCGTGCCGGTCGGATCACGTCGGTCAACCACAAATTCTGCGAGCTGAGCGGCTATTCGGAAGCCGAGCTGATCGGGTCGACGCATCGCATCGTCCATTCGGGCATCCACGATCGCGACTTCTTCCGCCATCTGTACCGCACCATTTCCGGCGGCGAAATCTGGCACGACGTGATCTGCAATCGGGCCAAGAGCGGGAAGCTTTATTGGGTCGATACGACGATCGTGCCGCACCACGACGGGTCGGGCTATACCGCGATCCGGTTCGACGTCACGCCGCAGAAGGAGGCCGAGCAGCGCCTGTGGCGGCTCGCCAACATCGATCCGCTCACCGATCTGCCCAACCGCCGCAACTTCATGGACGTGCTGGCCGCCGCGACCAATCGGTGCGAACCCTTCGCCACGGCCATTGTCGACCTCGATCATTTCAAGGACGTCAACGACAGCGCAGGCCATGACGCCGGCGATCGCCTGTTGACCTGCGTCGCGCGCGCCTTGCAGTCGGCGATCGGAGCGGACGAGGTCATCGGTCGCCTCGGCGGCGACGAATTCGCGCTGATCCTGAAGTTCGATGGCGACCTGACGCAGTTGAACGACAAGCTCGCGACCCTGGTCGGCATGGTGGGCGACCATACGGAGGCCAATGCCTTCGGCTGGCGCATCCAGGCGAGCATCGGCGCTGCGGTCTTTCCGGAGGACGGCAGCGACCATCGCGATCTGCTGAAATGTGCCGACATGGCGCTCTACGCGGCCAAGCAATCGGGCCGCGGCTGCGCCCGGGTGTTCGAGGGGCGCTACCGGCGCGAGGCGGAATGGCGTGCCGATATCCGCTCCGCCATCCAGCGCGCCTTGGCGGAGGACGAATTGTTCGTGCAATATCAGCCGATCGTCGACCTTCAGGCTGCCCGCCCGATGGCCTTCGAGGCGTTGTTGCGGTGGAAGGTGCGGGACGGTTCGGTGATGACGCCCGCCGTCTTCGCCAACGTGTTCGACGACGAACGGACCGCGGCCGATATCGGTGCCTTCGTACTGACCGAGGTGCTCAGCCAGATCGACCGGTGGAACGCGCAGGGCGTGCCGTTCCAATCGATCGCGATCAACGCGACGCTGGGGGATTTCCGCTCGTCGAAGTTCGTCGATCGCATCATCCAGGCGATCGATACCGGCCGCATCCGCGGCGACCAGCTGTGCGTCGAGATCACCGAGGGCATGCTGCTCGATCGCGGTGCGCGCACGGTCTGGCCGTCGATCGATCGCCTGCACGACCGCGGCGTGCATATCGCGTTCGACGATTTCGGCACGGGCTTCGCCTCGCTCACCCATCTGCGGCAGCTGCCGATCGACCATGTGAAGATCGACCGCAGCTTCATCGAATCGATCTGTGCCGGGGGCAAGGATCGCGTCATCGTCGAAAGCGTGATCGATCTGGCGCATCGGCTGGGGCTGCGCGTCGTGGCGGAGGGCGTGGAGGCGAGCGAGCAGGAAACGCTGCTGCGCGGGCTGCACTGCGACAGCATCCAGGGATTTCTGATCGCCCCGGCACTGAGCGAGCAGCATGCGGCTGCCTTTACGCGCGACTATCCGATCGCGGCCTGACGGGCGCCTCAGCCCGGCCCGTCGGCGCGCACGATCGCGCCCTTGGGCTCCAGCCCCGCCTCGAGCGCCAGGCGCACCGCGTCCGACAGGCTGGACACCTCCAGCTTGTCCATCAGATGCGCGCGATAGGTTTCGACCGTGCGGGTCGACAGGCCCAGCCGGTAGGCGATGATCTTGTTCGCCAAGCCCAGCACCAGCCCCGCCAGGACATCGCGCTCGCGATCGGACAGGCGTTCCAGGCAGTGCTGCGCGGCGGC
Organism: Sphingomonas sp. DC5200-1; assembly: GCF_049897245.1. Lineage (NCBI taxonomy): Bacteria > Pseudomonadati > Pseudomonadota > Alphaproteobacteria > Sphingomonadales > Sphingomonadaceae > Sphingomonas > Sphingomonas sp. DC5200-1. Next base: position 552,867 of record NZ_JAFCVW010000001.1, on the reverse strand, counting down.
CGTCCGGCCGCGTGCGCGTTGATCCTGCCGCAGCCGTTCCAGCGCGCGCATCACGGCCTGGCGCAACGTGGCGGGGCGCATCGGCTTTTCGATGAAGTCCGCCGCCCCCGCATGCAGCGCCTCGACGGCCAGCGGTACGGTCGCCGCGCCGGTCAGCATCACGATCTGATGATGGCTGCCAGTGCGCCGCAACTCGTCCTGTACCTCACGACCGCTCAATCCGGGCATGTTGACGTCGAGCACCACGCAGCCTTCGGGGAGCATCGCCTGTTCGTGTAGGAAGGCGCGGCCATCGGGAAAGGTGCGCACCTCAAGCCCGGCAGCCGCCAGCGTGTCTGCCAGCTCGGCGCGCAAGGCCGCGTCGTCGTCCACGACATAGGCATGGGCGGCGGGCGTGTCGGGGACGGGGGCGGTCATGGCGACGCTACCTCCGCGCATCGATCGGAAAGCTGAGGGTCAACATCGCACCGCGTCCGTCTGGCTTGTTGGCCAAAGCGATCGTGCCGCCCACCTCGTCCATGATCTGGCGGCAGACGAACAGCCCCAGTCCCGTGCCCTTGCCGATCGGCTTGGTCGTGGAAAAGGCGTCGAACGCCGTCCCGGCCACCGCGTCGGCCAGCCCGGTGCCGGTATCGTCGATGACGACCTCGACCATCCTGTCGCGCTGGGCGAGGTCGATCGCGATACGGGCGGGTCCGGCGTCGCCCGCAGCACGGGCGGTGTCGATCGAATCGGCGGCGTTCTGCAGGGCGTTGACGATGATCTGCTCGATCCCGACGCGTGGCAGTTCCAGGATGGGGAGCGACGCCGGCGCGGTGATCCGCAGCGCGATATCGCGTTCGGACAGCACGGGACGCATGAACCGTCCGGCATTCTGGATCGCGTCGATGATGCTGATCGGCTCGCTGCCGCCGCGCTCCAGCCGTGCATAGCCCGATGTACGTTCGACGATGGCGGTCGCGCGATCCACCTGTTCGATGATCCGATCGAACTTCTGTGCAGCGCGTCCGGACGCGTCCTCCGACGGGGTGAGGGAAAGCCGTCCGTTCTCCGCGGCAAGCGCGATGGTGAACAGCGGTTGCCGCAGCTCGTGGCTCAGCGCCGATGCCATGCCGCCCAGCTCCATCAGGCGCGCATGGTGCCGCATCTCGGTCTGGAACGCCTTGGCGGTGCGCAGCCGCACGACGCATCCGAACCGCCAGCGCTCGAAGATGGGGTCGTAATCATGCGCCAGCAGCAGGTGCCATTCGGCCTCCGCGCCGGAGCCGACGCGAAATTCCGCCATGACATCGTCGCGCGCGTCGAGATTCGCCAGCGTCGGGCGGTCGGCCGGATGCACGGGCAGGCTCATCTCGCGCCGGCCATGCTGTGGATCGATCTTCACGAACCGCAGGGTCCCGCTTGCCGCATCGTAGCGTACGTCGCTGAACACCTTGAACCCCATGGTGGTCCGTAGTTCGTCCACCGCGCGGGCCAGGCGCTGTCGTTCGTGGTCGCTCGCCAGCAAGGCGTTGTTGATGGTGACGAAGCGGTCCAACAGCGTGTGCGTTTCGCTGAAGGGTACGTCGACGGGCGGGATCGGGGCATGACGGTCGAAATGCGCCAGCGCATCCTCCCATACCGCCACCGACCGGCGGATCGCATGACGAAAGGCGACGAGCCCTAGTTCCGCGAGCAGCAGATACGCCAGCAGCGGGATCAACCCCATGAACACGCCGACCATCGTCGCCCGCACGAAGGGGCGGGGAGACACGATCGCGATATGCCCGTCGGGCGCGCGCTGCGCGACGCAGGTGGTCAACCAATAGCCGATCGTCTGCCGCTCGATCGGACCGGCGGTCCCGTCGTCGATCCGGCGGCAGCCCAGTCGCGCCGCGGCGGACGCCGCATCGGCCTGCGGCGTATGAGTCATGCGGAGGGCGTCGGGATGGCCGGGCATCGGCAACGCGCGGATCTGGCCTGTCGGTCGGTCCGCCGCCGGTGCGAGCGCGGCGGCCGTCCGCGCCTGATCGGCGAATCGCAGCATCTGGTCCGGCACCGATCGCATGGCGCCGAGCAGGAACAGCATAGCGCCGCCTGCGACCGTCAGCGACACCAGCACATCCAGCGCACCGGTGAGCGACACCAGCGGACGACGCATCAGGCCGCCCGTTGCCGGATCGCGCGCGATGAAGAGTACGGCGGCATCGGTGATCGCGGCGGCTGCGACGGTGAACAGCACGGTGCGCAGGAACGCGATCAGCGCGGCCTCCGCTGCGAGGCCCCAGGGATTATGCAGCAGCAGCCCGGCCGCCACGCTGGCGATGGCGACGCTATAGAGGACGGTCACCGTCGACAGGCCGCGATCCCCGCGGCAAAACCGATCGACCACGGCGATATGGCCGAGTGCCGCGGCGATCAGCAGCGGCTGGCCGAACCACGCCAGGGTCGGCAGCGTAGTCGCGATGGCGACGGCGATCGCGATGCGAACGCCATACCATCGCAACGCCGGCAGATAGGCGAAGGGCGCGAGAATCAGCTCGAACCCCGGCGCGGCCACCAGGCGATGGCTCGACAGGACGATCGCCACGCCGAGCAGCGCGAGCGGCACGACGGGCACAGCCCGCCACCGTGTCGCCAGCGTCGGGAACGACAGGCCGGCGGCCATCAGGCGTCGCCGGTGCTGCCGGTTTGGCCCGTCACGATCGCGCGTAGCGTTGCGGTGCGCAGGGGTTTGGTGAACAGGCCGCTCGTCGTCGTCGCGATGTCGGATAGCGCCGCGGCGGTGAGATCGAGATGACCGGTCATCAAGTACATCGTCGGCTCCGTCGTGCTGGTGGATCGACGATGACGCAACATGCGTAGGACGTCTAGGCCACTTTCGGCCTTAAGTCTTAGATCGCAAAGGATAACATCTACCGAACACGTTGCGTCCAGCAGGACCAATGCCTCATGGCCGGATCGCGCGCCGATGGCATGGCCGCCCAGCGCCTCGACCAGCTCGACCAGTTCGTGCCGCAGGTCGTCGTCATCCTCGATGATCAACAGGTGTCGCATCACCGATAATCCCATGGTCGCGGGGAGTGACGACGACGATCAGGCCGCGTCGGCGAGCAGGGCGTCACTGTCGATCGCCATGCACCGCAGGTCGAGGACCATCACCATCCGATCGTCGACGGCGATCAGCCCGGACAGGTGTCGGGACGAACCGCCGCCCAGGTCCGGCGGCGGTTGCAACGCGGCGGGTTCGATCGTCACGATGTCGTTGACCGAATCGACGACGAGGCCGTGCATCTGCTCGCCGATCTGGATGACGATGATGACGTGCCGCGGCGACGGGGCGATCGCGTCCCACCCCAGCCGGTCGCTCAGATCGACGACCGGCAGCACGGTGCCGCGAAGATTGACGATCCCGCGTACGAAGGCGGGTGCATGCGGGATGGGGGTCGGTGGCGTCCAGGCGCGGATCTCGCGGATCGCCATGATGTCGACGCCCAGGCGCTTGTCCGCGATTTCGAAGGTGATGAGTTGCTTCGTCATGGCACGATCACCGTTCAGAACTGGCTCCAGTCATCGTCCGCCGGCGTGACGGCGAGTGCGAGATTGCCGCGGCCGGCGCGGCGCGCCGCGCGGACCGGCGGCCTGGGTGCGGCCACCGCGATGGGCTTGGCGACCGCAGGCCGAGCGGGCGGTGCCATGGCGTCGTCCAACGTGAAGCGCGCGACGAGGCCGGTGAGCTGGTCCGCTTCACTGGCGAGGCTCCGCGCGGCGGCGGTCGATTCCTCGACCATGGCCGCATTCTGCTGCGTCGTCGCATCCATCTCGCCGATCGCGATATTCACCTGTTGCAGGCTGTTCGATTGGACCTGCGCGAGCTGCGAGATATTGGCGGCCAGCGTCGCGATCTCGGCCACCTTGCCGACGATCCGGTCGAGCGCTTCGCCTGACTGTCCGACCAGCGCCACGCCGCGCGCGACCTGTTTCGAGCTTTCGCCGATCAGGTCCTTGATATGCTTGGCGGCGTCCGCAGCTCGCTGGGCAAGCGCGCGCACTTCGCTCGCCACAACGGCAAAGCCCTTGCCCGCATCGCCCGCGCGTGCCGCCTCGACCCCTGCGTTCAACGCCAGCAGGTTGGTCTGGAAGGCGATGCCGTCGATGACGTTGATGATCTGCGCGATCTCGGCGGCCGAACGCTGGATGTCATCCATCGCGCCCACCGCTTCCTTGACGACCGCGCCACCCTGCGTCGCGTCGGCATGCGCTTCGCTGACCGATCGGTTGACGTGTGCGGCGCCTTCGGCGGTTTCGCGGACGCCGCCGGTCAATTGATCCATCGCGGCGGCGGTCTGTTCCAGCGACGCGGCCTGCTGTTCGGTGCGTTCTGACAGATCGTCGGAGGCAGAACTGATTTCCACCGACCCAGTGTTGATGCTCTTCGCGGTGTCGGCGACCTGCACCAGCGTTTCGCTGATCTGGCTGCGCATGAACTCGAAATCCTGCTCCACCTTGCGGAACGCCTCCGGCAGGTCGTGCAGCGACGCGGTAAAGTCTCCCTTGGCCAGCCCCTCCAGCGCCTCGCCGACTTGCGCGATGACGGCGAGCCTCTGTCCTTCCTCGGCGCGGAAATAGCTCGAAAGCGCGATATCCATGTCGAGCAGCGCGCATTTCACTAGAGTGCCGATCACGCGGCTGAGCCGCTTGCCGGCCAGCCGACCGATGGGGGAGGCGGCGACGACTGCATGGATCACCTGCTCCAGCACCATGGCGTAGCCGCCGATATACCATGTCGGTGCCAGGCCGATCCGGGCGTGCACATTGCCGATCTGTTCCGCTTTTTCGAAATAGCCGGCGCCAAGCTCCCGCGAAAACAGCTGCGACCAATGGTCGAGCTGCTTGTCGCGCGCGTGATCCATGACGGTCTTGGATGTGAAGAAGCCTGAAACTTCCGGCGTCGCCGCGATCTTCTTGTAGAACAGGTCGAGCGCCTTGGGGGCGCTTTTCGACACGACGGACAGAATGCGCGGGAAGTTCGCATAATCCTGTCCGTCGAGACCGTAGAATTGTACGCGCTTCGCATTGGCTGCCGGGTCGTGCATGGGATGTCTCCAGTTCGTCGTGCGAATTGGGGCCTCGCGTGGTTTCCAACCGGTAAATCATCGTAATTTTACGGTGGTCCCGGCACCGGCAGCGTCGCAGCCATGGGTTGTCGATCATGACGGAGCCAAAGCGGTTTCGGAGGGCGCGCGTTGTGGGAGCCGGACTGGAATCGATGTCGGCGCGACCGCATGATGCGAGCAAGGTCGGCCATGAAGAAAGGCAGCGCCGGCACGTCAGTTCGGGATTACAGCCATCCGTTCCGCCGCGCGGTGCGGCCGGCTTCGATGCGGTTCGCCTTCGGCCGCGTCCTGGCGACCCACCACGTTCTGGCAAGCATAGCGCCCTTCGAGCACCTCGGCGTCCTTCCCCTCGCTCCGCATGACCGCTGCCGCACCGACCACGGCCGTGCCGCCGTCCTGATCGACGGTCTGCGGAGACAAGTGGAAAACTCTGACGAAATTACTTCGGTAGTGTTGTTTCGCGTTCAATGACGCTTTGAAAGTGCGGCAGTGAGCAAGGCGTGCCGCATCGTTCGATGGGGAGATGCCGCACGATAATCTGACCGCGCTGTCCACCTGTGCTGAGATATCGTGCCGCTGAAGGTGTCTGGGCAATATACGATAGCCGGATAATGTGGTTGTGGGTGCGACGGTCGGTCAGGCGCTCGAACAGGAGGCCGCCGCCGATAGGCGGGTCGTCAGCGCCGTAACCAGGCATTGTAAAGTGAACGCCAAGGATCGCAGTGACGGCCGCGATCGTGTTGTCGTGACCGACATAGACGCGGACCGCAGGTGCCTTGGGCTGTGACAGGTCCGTGGCGATCGCGCGTGCGATCAGACCACCGACACGCGGCGCCATATAGGCCGAGCGGGCGAAGACGTCGAAGAGGCGGGCATGCAGGAGCGACATCGCCTGAATGTCCTTGGCCGATGCGCGGCCCCAGCCGACCCGCTGCATCGGAAAGCCTTCCGCATATTGCAGCAGGAAAACCTGCGCGGTGCCGGAGGTCAGATCGATCGCGCCCGACAGGCTGATGCCCTTGCCATCGGCGGACGGCGTGATCCGGTTGGGCATTGCCGCGAATGTGCAGGGTGGCATGGACGACGCACAGCCGAGCACCCGCTCCATTGCGGCGAACCCCGCGGCGGTGCCGCGCATCAGGGCGGTCCCATCCTGCAATTCGGCGTTGATGCTGGCGGCCGCTTGGGTAGCGTCGAAGGGGACGGCGCGGGCTTCCAGCGCGTTGAACAACGGGTCGGTGTCGCCTTCGGCACGATGATCGACCGCAACGGGGCAACCCGGTGCTAGGCCCTCGGCCAGGGCATGGCCGCTGGCGATCGTCCGCGAGAGGCTGTTCGTCCAGATCGTCAGGGCATTCGGGGCTGGACAGCGCCCGGCCGGCAGTAAGCCTTGCCGGAGCAGCCGACCCCTTTCGAACTGCGCCAGGATGCGCAGCGCCGCGGCGCCATGCGGGGTCAGATGGCTGGCGTACGTGTCCCATTGCGGAAATGGTGCGCGGGCGAGGGGAGCCGCCGCGGCTTCACCCTCCAAGGGCGCGCGGATGCCGTGGCGGATCAGCATCACGGCCCGGTCTACCGTGTAGCGGGGCCGCGCCGAGCAGGGACTGGCGACCAGACTGGTCGCCAGCGTCAGTGCGAGCGCACGGACTGGCATGTCGAGCATCTTTCCCAGTCCCACGGCGACCCTCTCACTTCGGCAGCTTGCACCCGGCAGGCTGGGTTATCGGGTTGCACCGCTCCATCACCTCGCCCGGCAGGGTCACGGTGAAGCCCTTGGTCCAGCCCCGCGTCGGCGCGCCGGGATAGTAATCGGTCGACACCGCCTGTGCGCCGCTGTCGATCGCGGCCTGCTGGCGCGTGTGATCGTTGTCGCGCGCTTCCTTGGTGTCGGCGTCGCTGCGGGTGCGGACGATGAAGCCCTGTTTCACCCACGCCTTGATCTTAGCCCCATCGGTACGCGGATCGCCGACGATCTCGACCGCAGCCTCGGGCTGGTCGGTGTCGTACCAGCCGAAGATCGGGCGCCCCTTTAGCGAAGGATGCCCTGCGCGGTAGATGTCGGACACGTCCGAGGGCGTGTCGAGCACGAAGTAGATTTTTCCGCGCGCACGCTCCAGCGTCGGCCAGCCCTTGGTGGTCACCGCCTCGCGCAGGGTCTTCGCATTCCCGCGCACGTCATCGGGCGTGATCATCCGGTTGGGCGTCAGCACATCGCGAATCTCGCCGTCCAGCGCATCGAGCAACGGTGCGGTCAGCGGCAGCGGGTCGGTGACGCCGGGCTTGTTGATCGGCCGGTCGGCGGCGTTGATCGTCACCATGATCGGCAGGTGACGCGGGTGCGCGCGCGACCAGGCGTCGATCTGGCCGATGCACTGCTTGAACGTGCCGCAGGAGCGGTAATCGACTTCCGGGATGTGGAAGACCTTGAAGCCGGGCTTCATCATCGCCGCTTCGTCGAAACCGGTCTGCTCGCCTGCGGCCTTCGCGATCGCCTCGCCCTTGGGATGCGCGAAACGGCCGCCTTCGGGGTCGGCGAAGATGTCGATCTCCAACTGGCGCACGCCCCGGTCGAGCTGCTGCGCCAAGGTCAGGTGATCATAATCCAGCGCGGCGGCGAGCTTGGGATCGCGCTGTTCGAGCGCGGCGAAGACGGCAGGCGCGATCCGCTTCTTATAGCTGTTGTGCGAGCCGACCACCTGGATGTCGTTCATCCGAAGGGCCGCCCGCGGCGCCGGAGCAGCGGCGGTCGCGAGGACCGCCGCCAGGGTGAGGAAAGCCTTCATCAGAACTCCGCCCGAATGCCAAACAGGATCGTCCGGCCATAATAGTTGATCTCGCCGAAGCGCATCTTGCTGTCGTTATAGGTGTCCTGATGCGCGCCCGCGATGTTGATGCCCTCCAGGCTGAGCGTCAGATTGTCGGCGGCGCGCACCGACAGCTGGCCGTCGAGCGAGCCGAAGGCCGCGACATAGGTCGGCGCCTGTACCGTGCTGCCTGTGCTCGACAGATATTTGTCGCGCCAGACATAGGAGAGGCGGGCCGACAGCGGGCCCTTGTCGTAGAAGCCGACCAGGTTGAAGCTGTTCTTCGACAGGCCGATCAGCTGGTCCTTGATGGCGCGCGAACCCGCCGTGTAGTCGGCCTTCACTTCCGTATGGTATAGGACCCCTGAATGCCGAAGCCGTCGAACGGCGCGGGCAGGAAGGTGAAGACCTGGCTGTATGCGGCTTCTGCGCCATACACCTTGGCATTGCCGCCGTTGACCGAGCTGGAGAGGCGGACGGTGCCGCGACCCGGAATGTTGATCTCGGTATTCGACTGGGTGATGTAATCGTCCATCGCCTTGTAGAAAACGGCGCCCGACAGCATGCCCGACGGTGCGAAATACCATTCCAGCGACCCGTCGAACTGGGTGGCGAGGAAGGGCACCAGCTGCGGGTTGCCGCCGCTGGCGGTCTGCGCGTCCGTCGACACGGTGATGCGCGGCGCGGTGTCGGTGACGTTGGGACGGGTCAGCACCCGGCTGGCGGCCAGGCGACCAACCAGCTTCGGGGTCAGATCGGCGCGCAGGTTGAAGCTGGGTAGTACGTTGTTGAACGTTTTGGGGTAGCTGACCGCCTGCGGTACTTGCGTGCCGTCCGGGATCGGCTGGCCGTTGATCACGAGATTCTTGGCAGGAACGATCAGCGTGCCGCTCGCGACCTGATCGGTATGAACATAGCGGACGCCTAGATTGCCGCTGACCGGCACTTGGCCCGCATCGAACTGGTAATCGGCGCGAACATAGGCGGCGGCGATCTTCTCCGACACAACGAAGGAGGAGCGCAGGTCGCCGTTGGTCAGCGGCTGTGCGGCGATCGCCGGGGTGAAGAAGTTGCCGACATAGGCCGCCGTTGTCGGGACCAGCCAGTTGCGGAAGGCATTGCCGCCGACGCCCGCCAGGAAATCGTCATAGGGCAGCTGCTGATAGGCGCCCGCACCCAGATTGGTCAGCGGCTGGTTGGTCGCGGTGTCGATCAGGTAATCGCGACGGAAATAGTCGCGCTTGCGCCAGTGATATTCGCCGCCCGCCTGCAGCTTCGACAGGAAACCGTCGAAATCATGGCCGACGTCGAGACGCGAATAGAAGTCCCAGTCCTTGCTGTCCTTGGGCGCAATGTTGAACTGGTAGATCTTGTAATTGGCCGGGTTGGTGACGTCGACCGGCGTGGTCAGGGTCGGGATCGACTGGTAACCGCCGCTCGCGTCATAGGTCAGCGGGGCGATGAAGTAGGCGCGGCTGCGCACCGTGCCGGTGCGGTAATCGGGGTGATAGCTGTGTGCGGCCGACCAGTTGACGTTGGCGATGACGTGCCAGCGATCGGGGTTCCATGCCTGCTTCAGGCCGATGGTCAGCAGGTCATGGCGATTGAGGCTGTATTCGCGCGACGCCATGAAGCGGACATTGTTGATCGTCGCCTTGGTGATCGTGTCGCCGACGACCGTATAGCCGGGCTGGAGCACGGTCGGCAGCTGCTTGACGCCGCCGATGGTGACGTTGTTGTCGTCGGGGTAGATGTCGAGGCCGAACTCGTCATAGGCGACGTCCAGGCGCGTCGCGACCACGTCCAGCGTCGTCTGCAATTCGGGCGTTGGCTGCCACTGGGCCGAGACGATGCCGGAGATGCGCTTGCGATCCTCGGTCTCGACGGTGGGGCGGGTGCGGGTCGGCGAATAGAGACCCGCAGGCGCGCCGCCGCGCGACGCATCGGTATAGCGGTCGGTCAGCCAGCCGAAGTTCATGAAGCGGTCGTTGCGGACCGTCTTGCCCCAATATTGCGCGCCCGCCAGGATGCCGAAGGTGCCGTCGCTGTTCTTCGCGCTGGTCAGCACGGTGACGTTGGGGCGGACCTGCTTGGTCTGGCTGGTATAGGTGCCGCGCATGTTGACGGTCGTCTTGTTGCCGACCTCCAGCGGGTGGAAGGTCTTGACGTCGATATTGCCGCCCAGCGCGCCCTCGCTCATGTCGGCGGTGGGGGTCTTCACCACGTCGATGCTGGACGTGAATTCGGCGGGCAGCATCTCGAAGCGGAACTGCCGACCGGCCGCGCCGCCATTCTCGATCAGGTCGTTCAGCGCGATGGTGCGGCCGTTCATCAGTGTGTTCTGGAACTGCGGACCCAGGCCACGGACACTGACATACAGGCCTTCACCGCGCGGGCGGGTGATCGCCACGCCGGGAACCAGCTGAAGCGCCTCGGCGACGTTCTGGGTCGGGAACTTGCCGATATCGGTCGAGCTGATCGAGTCGACACCGTAGGCGGCGCGGCGCTTGGTCTCGATGCCCGCCGCCAGGCTGCGCGCATAGGTGCCGTTGACGACGATGTCCTGGCCGTCGGCGGCCGTATCAGACGCCTGTGCGGTCGATTGCGCAGGGTTTTGCGCCGTGTCCTGCGCAGGGTCAGCCGCGGCGCTCGTCTGCGCTTGGACGGCGACCGAGCCAGTCACCAGGGTAAACGCCACCGATGCCTTCAAAAGGCTGCGAAATGTAGTCATGAATTTGGTCCCCACCCGGCTGCCTTGCCGGTCCGGCGGGGGCGTTAAGAGCCGCCTGTGTAAGTTTGACGTAGAATTGATGACATTCGTGTGAGCGCTAACGCTTGGTACGTGCTGGCGACCTGCGGACCGCCGGAAGGATCGCCCAGTGCCCTAACCCCGTTCCCGGTGGCGCTGCGCCTGATCGACGTCCACACCGGCTGCCGCGCTCGTATCGTTCAGGTTTACGACCTCGTCGTCGGCACCCTCGCCGATGTTTGTCACGGTGCCTGACACCGTCACCTAATTGCCCCGTTTCATTGCGGCGTCGAAGGGGGTGTCCCGTCAGCGGCTGCCCTCATCCTTTGGCATGCACGTAGTGTTGTGAATGTTAATGATCGGAAATTGGCCAACGCTAGGGTCAGGACTTGTTGATCACAGCCAGAAGATGATGGTGGCAGCGAGAGTGATGGCGGAAAAGAATGCGGTTGGGCAGCGATCGTAGCGGGTGGCAACACGCCTCCAGTCGTTGAGGCGGCCGAACATGATCTCAATGCGGCTGCGACGCTGGTAACGACGCTTGTCGTAGCTGATCGGCTCGTTGCGTGATCGCCGGCCCGGGATGCAGGGCTGGATGCCCTTGGCCTGGAGGGCATCGCGGAATCAGTCGGCGTCGTAGCCGCGGTCGCCGAGCAGCCACTTCGCCTTGGGCAGGTCGTCCAGCAGCGCTGCCGCGCCGGTGTAGTCGCTGACTTAGCCGGCGGTCATGAAGAAGCTCAAGGGGCGGCCGTTCGCATCGGCGACGGCATGGAGCTTGGTGTTCATGACGCCTTGGTCCGACCGATCAGGCGGCCGAGATCCCCTTTTTAACCCGCAGGTTTGATGCCGTACGGTGCGCCTCTAGGTAGGTCGCGTCGATCATCACGGTCTTAGGCTCGGCATCGCCCACAGCTAACCCCTCCATCACGCGCGTGAACACGCCTCGCTACCCCCTTAGCACTTCCACCGGTTATACAGCATCTTGCAAGGACCGTAGGCGCTGGGTGTATCTCGCCAGCGCAGCCCATCGCGGTTGACGAAGACGATGCCGCTCAGCACCCGCCGGTCATCCACACGAGGCTTGCCATGGCTCTTTGGAATGAACGGCCGCAGTCGCTCGATCTGCTCGTCCGTCAGCCAAAAGAGGTCGCTCATCCCGGTCTCCTCACGGAGCCTGGATCAGATCGCGACGCTCACATCAATGGGTCCTGACCCTAGGTAGATTGGTCTCGTCGATGCCCGCCGTTCAGCCATCTCTTTTGGCGATGGACTAGCCGCATTTCGCAAGGTGAATAATTAGCCGGAGCCGGGGATCGGCAAGGCCCTGGCGACTGACCGCGCTGGGGCCGTTTAGCATATGTGCATTGGGGTGCTTCCGCAGGTTCACGTACATCATGCGTCATAGGAGCAACGGCCTATTATGCGTGCGCCTGTCCACAAGCGCACGCGCGCCGGCGCGTTTATAAATTTGTCCGTTCACATGAACAGTGCTCCTTAAGTCTGTGCCAGGCTAAAAGGACAAGGCTGTCGACGCGGCACCGAAATGTAGGAGAGGGCGGGATGCAGACAACGACACGTCGGGAACTGATCGCAGGTATCGCGGCGATCGGATTCGGCACGTTTGCGAACGCGGCGCCGGTCGGCAGGCGGCGCGATCCCGACCTGGGGCCGAACGTCCTGATCGTCGACGGCGACGAGCCGGGCGCACAGGCGGTGATCGACCGCTGGTTCAAGGAACAGGAGCGCGCGCATTTCACCGACCGGCGCCGCGCGATCTTGCTCAAACCCGGCAACCACCACCTCGACATCAACGTCGGCTTCTTCACGCAGGTCGCGGGCTTAGGGCTCATGCCGGGCGACGTCACCGTGGCTGGCCATGTGCATGCCGAGGCCGATTGGGCGAAGGGCATGGCGCTGGTCAATTTCTGGCGCGGCGTCGAAAATCTGACGGTCCGGCCTCCCGACGATATGGATCGCTGGGCCGTGTCGCAGGCTGCGCCCTATCGCCGCATCCATCTGACCGGCGACCTCGCCCTGGACGATGGCGGCTGGTCGAGCGGCGGCTTCATGGCGGATTGCCGGGTGGACGGGACGATCCGCTCCGGTACGCAGCAGCAATGGTTCACCCGCAACAGCCGCATGCAGCGCTGGGAGGGATCGAACTGGAACATGATGTTCATGGGTGTCGCGGGCGCGCCCGCGTCGAGCTTCCCGACCCCACCCTATACGACGGTGGCGACCGTGCCAGTGGTGCGCGAGAAGCCGTTCCTGTGCGTCGGGCCGGGGGGCGAATGGACGATCTTCGTCCCGGCGCTCCGCCGTGAGGCGCGCGGCATGTCCTGGGATCGGGCACCTGCCGGACGCCATGTGTCGCTGGACGCCGTGCTGATCGCCGATCCGACCACGCCGGTCGCGACCATCAACCGCGCGCTCGCGGCCGGGCGCCATCTGCTGCTGACGCCCGGCGTGTATCGCCTGCGCGAACCATTGCGCGTGGTGCGGGCCGATACGGTTGTCCTCGGCCTCGGTCTCGCGACCCTTCTGGCCGAAGGTGGATCGGCCGCCATCACCGTCGCCGACGTGCCGGGGGTGACGATCGCCGGACTGCTGGTCGACGCCGGGCCCCAGACGACACCGGTGCTGGTGCAAATCGGGCCGCGCGGCGCGGACGGTCATCATCGTGACAATCCGACACTGCTCGCCGATCTCTTCTTCCGCGTCGGCGGGGCGGCCGTGGGGAACGCAGGGACCTGTCTGGAAATCAACAGCCACCATGTCATCGGAGATCATCTCTGGATCTGGCGCGCCGACCACGGCGATCGCGACGGCGGCCGCGTCCACGTCGGCTGGGACGAGAGCCGGGCGACGCACGGCCTCGTCGTCAACGGGGATCACGTCACCTGCTATGGCCTGTTCGTCGAGCATTTCCAGGGCTGGCAGACGCTATGGAATGGCGAGGACGGCCGCACTTTCTTCTATCAGAACGAATTGCCGTATGATCCGCCTAGCCAGCGCGCCTGGCGTTCGGATTCGCCGCGCGGGTGGGCTGCGTACAAGGTCGCCGATCACGTCCGCCGGCATCAGGCGGTCGGCATGGGGATCTATGCCAATTTCACCGCCGATCCGTCGATCGTGCTCGCAAGCGCCGTGGAGGTGCCCGATACGCCGGGCGTGCGTGTCTCGCATGTCACGACGATCTCTTTGGGCGGCGGCAAGGGCACGATCGCGCATCTGGTCAACGACGCGGGAGAGGCCGCCCGGCCGGGCAGCATCCGCCAGACGCTGACGCAATACGGCGACGCTCGGGATAGTAGTGCAAGCTGATCGGTGAAGGGCGGTGGTGGCTATCTCCACACATTTCGCGGCGTGTCGCTTGGCAAATGCGGAGCGCGGGCGACATTCTCGATAACAGGGGAGATCAAGCCGGCTCGGCGCTATGCACAAGCCTGAGCACCGCGCGTGGTGCCGGCGTGGCCTCTGCCTCGATCGCCGCGTAGATCGCATCCGCCGCGCGCGCGGGCATCATCACTTCGCCGTACGCGCGCGATCCAGCCGCGCTTCTCGAAGCGCGCAACCAGGCGGCTCAGATAGCCCGCGTCCATGTCGAGCGCATCCTGCAACACGGTCGCGGTGACGGGTTCGCGCGTCGCGATCTCGAACAGCAACCGCGCTTAGGGCAGGGTCGTCTCGGTCCCGAGGAACCGTGCATCAAGTGCGCCGATTGTCTGGGTGTAGAAGCGGTTGAACCGGCGGATGGCGGTTATGTCTGCATCTTCCACGTGCGCCATGCCGGCTCGGAATAGTTGATGGAGTCAAGTATCGCGATGAAATTGGTGGCGGGGCGGGACCTTGAAGGCACCTAGGGTGATTGGGATTGCGAATTTCGCTCTCAGCCGCATTTCCGTGAGACGCTTCGTCTGCCGGACGTTCGTGAACCGGGACGCTCACTTTCAGATGGGCGATACAGTGAAACGGCTTTCGTCCATTAGGGGCAACAGCGTTTGTCGGCATGAAAGGTGGAAGGAGCGTCCTTGGTGTTAGCGGCTGATTATCGTAAAAGAGGATCGCTCGCAGCTTGACGGATCGGTATGGCATCCGAAGCTAGTCATTCTATTGAATCGGACAAATGCTGATTATCGTCTTCGACGCAATTTTTTATGAATGAATAGCCCGAAATAAACTCCGCAAATACATTAAATATTGAGCCGGTGTAAGGATGTCCCAGTCTTGGGTCCCTCGATAATTGTGCCGATTGAAATCTGTAAACTTTATTGAGCTATCTCAATGGGGGTGTCGGTTTAATTGCTACCGACGCCTTCACGATACGCGCGGCGTACGGACGCAGGCGCTTTGTTCATGAACAGAAGGGTCGCATAACCGGGGCAGTATCGGGTGCTGGCAAGATGCGGGTCAAAGATCGCAGTGTCGTCCTGCGGATCGTAGGCAGCACAGAAGTCTCGAGCCGCTCGGTCTACGCGCTCCACGAGCTCGGTCCGCCCAGCCGAGGTCTCGAGCGCGAGGTCGGCGTAGCGCACCACCATGTCGGGTGGTGGATGCGGCGTCGTGCGGGGCGTTGCACAGGCGGACAGCAGAAGTGCGTTCAGCACCCATGATCGTTTCATGGCTTTGCCTTTGTATGAGGGCCGACAGCCTCCGTGGCGTGGCACGCACGCGGCTGAAGACGGATGATTGTGATCGATGCCGCTCTGACGAACCGGCGTGCGGTTCAGACGGCTGGTCGTCGATCCCGACCCTGTCGCCCACTTGGGTAGTCGGGCCGGGGCCGCAGCCAGAACTTCAGCGCAATCGCCTGTAGTGGAAGTTGCGCACGAACGGCTCTCCCTTGTCGGTGAGGCCCGCCGCAGACTCGGTCATTTCGTTGCCGTTCGCCGACACGATGTAGACCCTCACCGATCCCAGCCTCTTCGCCTTCGCGATATTGAGCACGAGCACATTGGGGGTCGGCGTCATGACGGCCACGCTGTCCGCCTCGCTCGTTTCTCCCTCGCTGGGCGCCATCGTTCCATCCGGACGATAAGATGCCGCCATGTGCCGGACGTGGCCGTCCTGACCGGTGATGTCGACGACCATCCGCCACTTGCCTTCACCGATGTCCTGAAAGCTGTAGACGACCCGTTTGGGAGGCGGTCCGTAGGTGCTGGGCATGCGCGTCAGGTCCAGTTCCCATCGCCCCATGAAAGGCGACGGCGCTGCTGCCTCTGATCGAACGCGCTCCGGTTGGGCGACGGCTTCACTGGCAAGGCCCGCGATGGTCGCGGCAGCCGCCAAACATAGGGCTGAGCGATATAAAGGCAAACGCAGCATGCAACCTCTCCATGGATAGCCGAGGCATCGCCTCAGCGTGGGCAATGGCCGTGATGGGCAGCACGCAGGCGTGCCTTCATCTTCTCCGGGATCATGACCCCGAAGCTTCGCATTCGATCGTCCGTCGTTCTTGGGCTAGAGAATCAGCCGGGATGCTCGGTTGGAGCGAAGCGGTGAAGCTCGGCGTGCCGACGCATGATGACCAGGAGGATGGCCAGTTCGATCCCGACCACGCAGCCCTGCATCAACGCCTGCCGACTATCGAGGAAAAACACTCCCATGAAGATGACGAGCGTGGTCATTCCGGCCAACGTCCACAGCGACCAGCGAAGCGCGCTGGACCAATCGCGCTCCAGCAGTGACCATGCGAGCCGCAGGTGCCCGGCCCCAGCCACGAGTTGAATGAACGCCATTGCCGGAATGGCTCCCAGATAGGTGGGGCGCAGCAGCGCCTCATGGGAACCGCCGACGAGGAGCGCACCCGGAAGGCCATGCTGATCGGGATAGAGATAAGGGAAGCCCAAGACCGCACAGCCGATCTCGATCGTGGCCATCGGAACCATGATGCCCAGCGCGACGGCATAGCTGGTGAGGACGAACCGCCCTGTCGCGCTGCCCAACATTTCCCGCCACGCCGCAATGAGACAACCCGCCGCAAAGGATAGTCCCTGCCCCTCGGCGGCTGCGGCATGATATTCGGCCTTCATCGCCTGGGACCAGGTTTGACGGTCCTCACCCATGCACGCCGTGGCGATCGCCATGATCGCGCGGGACAATGACATCCTCATGTCAGCATCTCCTTGCCGGAAAGTGCCGCGTCGCCGCTGGTCAGTTCCATCGCCAGCGCGAAACCGTTCGCGGTCAGTCGATAGACATGGCGGGGCGGGCGCCCGGGTTGCGCAGGCTCGCGCCATTCGGCCTCGACCAGCCCGTTGTCGCTCATCCGCATCAGGAGGGGATAGAGCGTGCCCGACGACAACCCCGTGTCCTTCAGCAGGTCATAGCCGTGGCGCCATTCGCTGCGCTGGGTCGACAGGGCCGCCAGGAGGAGGCGCATCTGTTTCGAGGGTTGCCTGTTTCGTGCCATGTCGAATGACAACATATGTAGATTTAAGAGTCAACGGGGTTTGACCGCTCGACGTCGCGAGACTCTTGAGGCTTGGAATGCTGCCGGCGCGCGAGAGTGCTGGCATGGGCGGCTAACCTGAAGCTGAAGGAATGTCGCATATCAAGACGCGTGCGAAAGGCTTCGGATGACCATTTGGGGGTTTCTGGTGCCGGGAAGCTGCCAGAAGCAAGCCGCCGATGGCCGATCGTCCATCCGAACAGATCGCGCACCGGGCGACGCTCGCGCCCACGCAGGATTGATTAACCTGGATGGGGTAACGCGTGCGTGACGAGGCATGGGAGCAGACGATTGCCGCTCGATCAAATGACAATCTACGCATTGACGGCGTTGTTCACGATCGTCGCAGGGCTCGTCACGCTGGCATCGGGCACGCGGGAGGGCGCGGCGGGCTGGCGGAGTTTCTGGGGCGGCGGCTATGTCATGCTGGGTATCGGCATGGCGGTCTTCACCCTGCCGGCCCTCGATCGCGCCTTTCGCGTCTCCGCCGGCGCCATCCTGTCGCTGTGCGGGGCGGTGCTCGTGACGCAGGGCGTGCGGCTGCTGGCCGGGCGCACTCCCCATTGGCCGCGGCTGGTCGCCGCGCTGCTGGCCGTCTCGCTGGTGCCCCTGCTGTCGCACGATCCCGCGCATCGCCTGCAGCGCATCGCCTATATCGATTATGCGATGATGATCGTGGACATCTGGGCCGCGGTGACGGCCTTGCATCTGGCCCGGCACGAACGCCTGCGCACCGCCTGGATGCTTGGCGGCACCTTCGTCCTGACCGCCGTGATCGGCTTCGGCCGCGGCAGCCTGTCGGCGGCATTTGCGCTCGGCATGAATTCGCACTTCGATTTCATCAACAATATCTGGATGGCGATGGCACTGGCCGCCTGCTGGCCGATGCGCGGCAACCTGCCGACGCTGGTCGCGGCCGAGCGGGCCGAGCGCGCGCTGCTGCGCCTCGCCACCGAGGATGCGCTGACGGGCGCGCTGAACCGCACCGGCCTCGATCGGCTGCGGGCGCGGATGACGGGGCGCGCCGGGCTGATCCTGATCGACCTCGATCATTTCAAGGCGCTCAACGATCGGATGGGTCATGCCGAAGGCGATCGCACGCTCCAGCTGGTGGCCGCAGCGGTGCGCGAGGTGGGCGGTCCGGGCTCGCGCTTCGCCCGGCTGGGCGGTGACGAATTCCTGCTCGTCCTGCCGGGCCGCTCGCTGGCCGTCGCGGCGCAGACGGCGGACCGGGTGTGTGCGGCGGTCGAGGAAGCGGTGCTGACCCACCGGCGGAGCGAATGGGGCCGGTTCGGCGATCTGCCGCCCGTCACCGCCAGCATCGGCGTCGCCAGCGGCAGTGTCGCGGGCGAGGGCTTCGCCGCCCTGCTCGCCGAGGCGGACGAAGCGCTGTATCGATCCAAGCGCGCCGGCCGCAATCAAGTCAGCCTCGTGCGGGATGCCGCCTAGCACCACAGGTGCGGGTCTCTCGGCATACCGATCCAGCGATAGCTGGGGATCGTCTTGCCGTTCCTGTCGAAGGTCATCGCCGGCCGCCTGAAGCATGCTCCGAACACGTCGCTGCGCGGATCGAGCGTATCGATGCCGTGGAGGATCAGCCGATCGAAACGACCGCGCGCGTCGGCGCCGGGCTCTGCGGTGACCATCGCGATTTACTTTGCGTTGCCGAACTGCTCGCCCGCCGCCCGTGCCGATAGCATAATCGCGAGCAGCGATCTGAAGTGTGCCGTGGAAGCTGCCAGCGGTCGCGACCTGCGCTCGCTCATTACACGCTGGGTAGATGGCGAGCCGCCGCTGCCGCCTAACTTATGAATCAACGTCCGCTTTGCATAAGCTTCGCCAAGAAGCTGAATGACCATAACTGGGTTAAGGCGAGGACAGCCTAGGCCGTTGCTCGCCGTCCGGGGCGAGCAACGGCCAGATGCTCAAACGGTGCGGATCGTCCCGCCGTCGATGACGAACTCTGCGCCGTGGATCGCGGCGGCGCGGTCGGCGGCGAGATAGGCGATCAGGTCGGCCACCTCGTCAGGTTCGGCTCCCCGGCCGATCGGAATCCCACCCAGCGCGTCGAGCACGGACCGGCGGGCGTCTTCGAGCGTGCCGCCATTGGCTGCCTGAAGCCTCGCGAGAAGTCGCCTGTGGCGTCCGTCATGATCCAGCCGGGCGACACGGCGTTGACCCGCACACCCTTCGGCCCAAGCTCCTTGGAGATCGACTTGCTATAGGTCCGAAGTGCCGCTTTCGCGGCGGCGTAACCGGTCGTCGAATCTGGCAGCGGAAGAACGGACTGGATTGAGGTGACATGCACCACAACGCCGTCGCCCCGCTCGACCATCTGCGGGATCAGCAGGCGATCGAGCCGCACGGTTGCCAATAGGTTCACGTTCAGCTCGGCAAGCCAGTGTTTGTCGGTCAAGGCGGTGAAGCCACCAGCCGGCGAGGCCGAACCACCGACGACATGAGCGAGGATGTCGATCCCGCCCAGCCGCTGGAGCGCTTCCCTGGCACATGCCGCGCCGCCGTCAGGCGTGGTCAGGTCCGCCTGGACGTAGTCGACGCCATCGATCGTGTCCTTGATTGCCCGCGCAGCCGTGATGACCCGTGCGCCGCCGGCCAGGAAGCGTTTGACGGTCGCGCGGCCGAGGCCCTTGGTTCCCCCGCTGACAAGCACACGCTTGCCGGCAAATTCGGTGGGATCGATCGTGATGCTCATACGGTGATCTCCAAGGTCTCGATGGCACCGTTCGTCAGATGAAAGCGGTAGGTGAAGCGGAGCGGACTGCCCGGGAAGTCACCGTGCGCGGGACCTTCGACGACGACAGCGCCGCCCTCTTCCCGGACGCTGTCGGGCGTGAAGATCGCCTTCACCGGGATCACGTCGTCTTCGAGCAGCTGCCGAATGGCCGGCCGTCCTTCGAACCGCTTGCCGTTATCAATGACGACGGCGTCGGGCTGGAAGGGCGTCAACATGCCGTCGACATCGAGACGGGCGTTCGCCTCGACATAATCGGCGATGGGGCTGGGTAAGTCCATGGACATGGTCATCTCCTCGCTGGCGATGACCCCGATCTAGCGATGGACATTCCACGTGATAATTGAGACAAATCGGCATAGCATGTCACGGAAATCGGGATAATGGGTCGTCATTCGCTGATCGAACTCGAGGCGGTGCTTGCCATTGTCCGGTGTGGCTCGTTCCGTGCGGCGGCGCTCGACCTCGGCCTGTCGACGACCGCGATCAGCAACGCGGTGGGCAAGCTCGAACGCGAGCTGGCGGTGCGGCTGTTCAACCGCACCACGCGCAGCGTCTCGCTCACGCACGCCGGGCGAATTTTCGTCGGACAGATCAAGCCCGCGCTTGAAGACATCCAGAAGGCGATGAACACCGCACGCTCGCAGCAGGAGGTGCCATCAGGCACGTTACGCATAAACGCCTTCGCGACCGCGGCGCGGGAAATCATGGCGCCTCTCATCTTGGCCTATCTACGGCGTTACCCGCAGGTGCATATCGATCTCGTCACCGAGGGACGGCTGGTCGACGTCGTAGCAGCGGGCTTCGATCTGGGGGTGCGTAGCGCTGACTTCGTGCCGAGCGACGCGATCGCCATCCCGCTGGGTCAAGTTCGCCGCATGGCCGTCGCGGCGTCACCCGCCTTTTTCGAAAACCGGACGATACCCCAGGTGCCGCAGGAATTGCTGAGCTACCCATGCCTGCGCATCCGCTTGCCGAACGGCGCCCTGTTCCAATGGCGCTTCGAGAAGGACGGCGAGGAACTGCAGATCGACGTCGTGGGGCCGATCACGCTCGACGAGGCCTCACTGTCGCGGATTGCAGCGACGAATGGCATCGGGATCGGCTATTTCATGGAAGCGGACGTTCGCGATGATATCGCGGCGGGCCGGCTCGTGCGCATCCTCGAAGACTGGACGCCGCCGCTTGAACCGCTGTGCCTGTACTATTCCAATCGGCGCAATTCCTCGGCGGCCTTGCAAGCCTTCATCGCGCTTGCCCGTGACTTCGCCGCTGGACGCCTCGTGCAGTCCTGAGCGTGACTGCTGCGGGCGATGCGATAAACACCCTCCTACAGATGACGCGTGTCACGATGTGCGATCCGGGGCGGCTTGTTTGCTTGCGGTAATGTCGTCCGACGGACCAGGCGGATGGCGTCCGCCTGTCGTCGTCAACTGACATGAACTGACGAGCTATCTGATCAACTATTACGGGCAGCCGTTCATTGTGGCGGGGCTGGGTAACAAGATGCGTGAGTGGTGCGACGAGGCAGGCTTGCCGCAATGCAGGGCGCACGACCTGCGAAAAGCCATCGCTCGGCGCATGGCCGCGGTCGAGGCAACGCAACAGCGATGAAGGCTGTGGGCGCCTGGAAAGGGGATGCCGAGGTGGCGACTTACGTAGCGGACGCGGCGCAGGAGCAGCTTGCCGAGGCGGCTATCGCGAAGGTCGTCAGCCAGTTTTTGGACGAGCGCGGGTCGTGACTTTGCCTAACCGCCTTGCCTACCGTTTATCCAACCTGTCCGCGAATCACGCATTTGCGCCAATCCAGCGACCGGCTGGTGACCCCTACGGGAGGGATGTCACAATGACAAAAAGCGCGGATTTGCGAGCTTTTTGCGTCTGACGATCAGCCACGCTGTACCTGCTTGCTGTACCAACGCGGTTGAGAGGGATAACTTAGCGTGTCGGACGGCGAGGACAAGATTAATGGCCTTCTCCATTACCCGCGCGTTGTTCACCGGGCAGGAATAAATACACCCAACAACCTTGCAGGTATCGACAGGATATAAAGTTGGTGTTGGACGGAAAGCACCGGCTCCGACATGCTTGCCTCCACAAAAGCGAGAGCTTCGGACCAGTCGCAACAACAGAATGCGACATACCATGGAGAGGAAGCGGATGATGGGTATCATGCCATTCCGACGGCATTCGGTATGCCGGCCGCGCCGGGGATGTTCGGCGGGTCTGGTGGAGGGCTCCGACAGCTGTGGGCGCCACCAGCGCATGGCCCACTTGATCCATGCTACCGTTCATGCCTGACCAAAGGCGCGAGGGCCCTCGGTACCGCGCCATCTAATATTTGAACGATCATGATGGAGAGCGAAATGACATCCCTGCTCGACGCCGCGCATCTCGACGGCCGGTTCTTCGACGGACACTGGATCGAGGGCGGCCAAGGCTATGACGTCCTCGAACCGGCGACTGGCGCGGTTTTGGCACGGGCCGCCTCGGTCGATGCCGCCACGGTCACCAAAACGGCGACGGCGGCCCGCGCCGCGCAGCAGGGCTGGGCCGCGGCGACGGCGGATGTCCGGGCGGGCGTTTTCGTGCAGGCGGCGGCGCTGGCGAGGGCGCATGCCGAGGAGATCGTGACCTGGACCATGCGGGAAAGCGGCTCGGTGCGCGCCAAGGCGGAGTTCGAGCTGGCGATCACGATCAAGGCGATCGAGCTGGCGGCGGCGATGCCGAATCAGGCGCAGGGGCTCGTCCTGCCCAGCGAGCCGGGGCGGCTGAGCCTGGCGCGCCGTCGTCCGCTGGGCGTGGTCGGGGTGATCGCGCCGTTCAACTTTCCGCTCTATCTGGCGATGCGCGCGGTGGCGCCCGCGCTGGCGGTGGGCAATGCGGTGGTGCTCAAGCCCGACCCTCGCACCGCGATCTGCGGCGGACTGGTAATCGCGCGACTTTTCGAGCTGGCGGGTTTGCCCGCAGGCGTGCTGTCGGTGCTGCCCGGCGGCGGCGAGGCGGGGGCGGCTTTGTGCGCGGACCCGAATGTCGCGATGATCCAGTTCACCGGCTCGACCGGGGCGGGCCGAAAGGTCGGCGAGGCGGCGAGCCGTCACCTCAAGAAGGTCTCGCTGGAACTGGGTGGCAAGAACACGCTGATCGTGCTGGACGATGCCGATCTCGACCTCGCGACGCGCAATGCGGCCTGGGGGGCATGGCTGCATCAGGGGCAAATCTGCATGACGGCGGGCCGCATCCTGGTGCATCGTGCGATCTTCGACGCCTTTGCTACCCGACTGGCCGAGAAGGCGAAGGCGCTGCCCGCTGGAGATCCGATGTCGGGCACGGTGGCGGTCGGTCCGCTCATCAGCCAGCCGCAGCTCGACCATGCGCTCGACATTCTCGATCGCAGCGTCGCCGCCGGGGCGCGGGTGATGGCGGGCGGCACCGTTCAAGGTCTGTGTCTGGCACCTACGGTGCTGGACGGGGTGAAGCCGGGCATGGCGGCGTTCGAGGAGGAAATTTTCGGCCCCGTCGCGGTGCTGGTGCCGTTCGACACGGACGACGAGGCGGTCGCGCTCGCCAACGACACCGAATACGGCCTGTCGGCGGCGGTGATCTCGAAGGATGTCGGCCGAGCCATGGCGCTGGGCGAACGGCTGCGCGCGGGCCTGCTCCACATCAACGACCAGACGGTGAACGACGAGGTGGTCAACCCCTTCGGCGGGGTGGGCGCTTCCGGCAACGGCTCCGCGATCGGCGGCCCGGCCAATTGGGAGGAGTTCACCCATTGGCAGTGGGTGACGGTGAAGGGCGCCGCGCCCGCCTATCCCTTCTGACCGCCCACCCAACCACATATCATGATGCAGGAGACGATAATGACCGAGATGCGCAGCATCACCACCGCCGTGGTTCGCGACCAGGGCGCCCCCTTTGCGATCGAGGAAGCGAAGATTGCGTCACCGCAAGGGGGCGAGGTGCTCGTGCGGATCGTGGCGGTGGGGGTGTGCCACACCGACATCATCGTGCGCGACCAATATTACCCGGTGCCGCTGCCCGCCGTCCTCGGCCATGAAGGCGCGGGCGTGGTCGAGGCGGTGGGGCCGGGCGTGACCGCCGTCGAGCCGGGCGACCATGTCGTGCTCAGCTTCGCGTCGTGCGGCGTCTGCGGTCCGTGCCTGACCGGCCACCCGGCGCATTGCGGCGACTTCTTTGCGCTGAACTTCGGCGGTGGCCGCAAGGACGGCTCGACGGCCACGTGCGATGCCCATGGCGGGGCGCTGCACGATCACTTCTTCGGTCAGTCCTCCTTTGGCAGTTTCGCAATGGCGCACGAGCGCAACATCGTGAAGGTCGCGAAGGACGCGCCGCTGGAACTGCTCGGGCCGCTCGGCTGCGGTATCCAGACCGGGGCAGGGGCCGTGCTGCGCGCGCTGGAAGTGCCGTCGGGCGCGAGCTTCGCCGCGTTCGGGTCGGGCGCGGTCGGGCTCAGCGCGATCATGGCGGCGCGCGTCGCGGGCGCGACCACGATCATCGCGGTCGACGTGACGCCCAGCCGACTCGACCTCGCGAAGGAGCTCGGCGCCACGCATGTCGTCAACAGCCGTGAGACCGATGCGGTGGAAGCGATCCGCGAGATCACCGGCGGCGGCGCGGACTTCACGCTGGAGAGCAGCGGTCGGCCAGAGGTGCTGCGCCAGGCGATCGACGCGCTGACCATCATGGGGACCTGCGGCATCGTCGGCGCGCCCAAGCTGGGCACCGAAGCGAGCTTCGACGTGAACATGGTCATGGTGCCGGGCAAGCGCATCATGGGCATCGTGGAGGGCGATGTCGTGCCGCAGGTCTTCATCCCCGAGCTGATCGCGCTCCACGCCCAGGGGCGCTTCCCCTTCGACCGGCTGGTGAAATTCTACGACTTCGCCGATATCAACCAGGCGGTCGCGGACAGCGAGAGCGGCGTGACGATCAAGCCCATTTTGCGGCTGCCCGCCTGATGGCAAAGCGGGCGGGGGACGCCGTGCCCCCGCCCGTCTCGGGCGTCAGACCCGTTCGATCATCAGGGCAATGCCCTGGCCCACGCCGATGCACATGAAGGCCAGCGCATAGCGCCCTTGCGTCTGGTGCAGTTCCTCGACGGCGGTCATGACGATCCGCGCGCCCGACATGCCCAGCGGATGCCCCAGCGCGATGGCGCCACCGTTGCGGTTCACGCGGGGATCGTCCTGCGCCAGCCCCAGGTCGCGCAGGGTCGCGATCGCCTGGCTGGCAAAGGCCTCGTTGAGTTCGATCACGTCGACATCGTCGATCGCGACGCCGGTCAGGCGGCACAGCTTGCGCGCCGCTTCGATGGGGCCGACGCCCATGATGCGTGGTGCGATCCCGGCGGCGGCCATGCCCAGGATGCGTGCGCGGGGCGTCAGGCCGTATCGCCCCGCCGCCGCTTCGGACGCGACGATCATCGCGGCCGCCCCGTCGTTCAGTCCGGAGGCGTTGCCCGCCGTCACGGTGCCGTCGGCGCGGACGACCGGTTTCAGCTTGGCGAGCACCTCAAGGCTGGTCGCGCGCGGATGCTCGTCCTGCGTGACGATGCGCGGCTCGCCCTTTTTCTGGGGGATGGTGACGGGGACGATCTCGGCCGCCATCCGGCCGCTGGCGATGGCGGCGGCGGCCTTTTGCTGGCTGGCCAGCGCGAAGCGGTCCTGATCCTCGCGCGAGATGCGCCATTGATCGGCGACATTCTCGCCGGTCTGCGGCATCGTGTCGACGCCGTACGCCGCCTTCATCGCCGGGTTGACGAAGCGCCAGCCGAGGGTCGTGTCCTCAATCTTCTGTGCGCGGTCGAAGGCGGAGGCGGCCTTGCCCATGACATAGGGCGCGCGGGTCATGCTCTCGACACCGCCCGCGATGATCAACTCGGCATCGCCCGAGCGGATCGCCTGCGCCGCGCAGCCGACCGCGTTGAGGCCCGATCCGCACAGCCTGTTGACCGTCGTGCCGGGCACCGCTTCGGGCAGTCCCGCCAGCAATACGGCCATGCGCGCGACGTTGCGATTGTCCTCGCCCGCCTGGTTGGCGCAGCCGAGGATGCTGTCGTCGACCGCGCTCCAATCGACGCCCGGGTTACGCTCGACCAAGGCGCGGATCGGCACGGCGGCGAGGTCGTCGGCGCGGATATCGGCCAGCGCGCCGTTCAGGCGCCCGATCGGGGTCCGAACGGCGTCGCAGATGAAAGCGGCGGTCATGGGGTCAACTCCGATGGTTCAGGATAGCGTCGGCCAGCGCATCGGGCGCTTCGAGCGGCGCGAGATGGGCGGCGGGAAGGGCGACATGCCGCGCGCCGGGAATGGCCGAGACCAGATGCTCGCCATGGCCGACATAGGGCGTCGAGCTGTCGCGGTCGCCCGAGATCACCAGGGTCGGACAGGCGATCCCACCCAACCGATCGGCCAGGGCCATGTCGCGGATCGCGGCGGCACATCCGGCATAGCCCTCGGCCTGCATGGTGAGCAGTCCGCGACGGATCGTCGCCGCATGGCCGGGCCGCTCGGCGATGAAGGCGGGGGAGAGGAAACGCGACATGGCCAGATCGACGATCCCCGCCATGCCGTCGCGCCGGACCGTATCGACGCGCGTGGTCCATGCGGCACGGTCCATCGTGGCGGAGGTGCAGATCGGTATCAGGCCCGTCACCCGCTCCGGCCTGTCCAGCGCCATCTGCATCGCGATCATGCCGCCCAGCGACACACCAGCGACCTGGGCGCTATCCCATCCGGCCGCGTCCAGCACCGCCGCGACGTCACGGGCCAATCCGGCCAGGCTATAGTCGCCCGGCGGCGCGTCCGACGCGCCATGCCCACGGGTGTCGATCCTCAGCAGCGTGGCGTGTTCGCGCAGCAGCGGCAGGACCGGGCTCCACAGGTCCATGTCGGTGCCGATCGAATTGAGCAGTACGAGGCGCGGCCGATCGGTTTCGCCCTCGACCTTCCAATAGATACAGGTCCCATCGGATGTGACGAACGGCATCAGGCGACGCCTTCCAGCATATCCGCCGCGAACGGTGCCCCGGTCTTGGCGCGGACCTCATCGAGCGTCACGCCCGGTGCCAGTTCGATCAGCCGCAGCCCCGGCTTGTCGCAGGCCATGACGCACAGGTCGGTGATGATCAGGTCGACACAGGCCTTGCCGGTCAGCGGCAGCGTGCATTCGGACAGGATCTTCGGGCTGCCGGTCTTGCTGGCATGGTCCATCACCACGACGATGCGCTGGACGCCCGCGACCAGGTCCATCGCGCCACCCATGCCCTTCACCATTTTGCCCGGAATGGTCCAGTTGGCGATGTCGCCGCCCGCCGATACTTCCATCGCGCCCAGCACCGCCATGTCGATATGGCCGCCGCGGATCATCGCGAAACTGTCGGCGCTGGAGAAGAAGCTGGAGGTCGGCAGCGTCGTGACCGTCTGCTTGCCCGCGTTGATCAGGTCCGGGTCCGCCTCTCCCTCGTAAGGAAAAGGACCGATGCCCAGCAGCCCGTTTTCGGACTGCAGCGTTACGTCGATCCCGGCGGGGACATGGTTGGCCACCAGCGTCGGGATGCCGATGCCGAGGTTGACGTAGAAACCGTCCTGAAGCTCGCGGGCGGCGCGCGCCGCCATCTCATCACGCGTCCAACTCATGCCACATCCTCCCGCGCGCGGGTCGTCAGTTTCTCGATACGCTTCTCGTTGATCGTGCTCAGCACGATGCGATCGACATAGATGCCCGGCGTGTGGATGGCGTCGGGGTCGAGCGCGCCCGCTTCGACGATCTCCTCCACCTCGACCACGGTCACCTTGCCGGCGGTCGCCATGTTCGGGTTGAAGTTGCGCGCGGTCTTGCGGAACATCAAATTGCCCGCCGGATCGGCCTTCCACGCCTTGATGATCGACAGGTCGGCGCGCAACCAGGTCTCGCGGACATAATCCTGCCCCTCGAACGTCTCGACCGGCTTGCCCTCGGCGACGACCGTGCCGACGCCGGTCTTGGTGTAGAAGGCCGGGATTCCCGCGCCCCCGGCACGGATGCGCTCGGCGAGCGTGCCCTGCGGGTTCAATTCCAGCTCCAGCTCGCCCGAAAGATATTGCTGCTCGAACAGCTTGTTCTCGCCCACATAGGACGAGATCATCTTGGCGACCTGACGGCTTTCCAGCAGCATCCACAGGCCGAAGCCGTCCGCCCCGGCATTGTTGGAAATGACGGTCAGGCCCTTGACCCCGCTCGCGCGGACTTCCGGGATCAGGCTCTCGGGATTGCCCGACAGGCCGAACCCGCCCGACATGATCGTCATGCCGTCGAACAACAGCCCGTCCAGCGCCGCGGCGGGCGAGGGGTAAATCTTGCTCTTCATATCGCTCCAGTCAGCCCAGATCGCCACCGGCCACGGGCAGGACCGAGCCGGTGATGTAGGAAGCCTCGTCCGAGGCCAGGAAGAGGATCGGCGCGATCTGCTCGTCCAGCGTGGCATAGCGCCCCAGGAAGGTGGAGCTGGTGACCTGCTCCACCGCCTCGGCCATCCAGGCCTGTTCGCGGGTGTCGTCGCCATTCGGGTTGCGTGGCACGATGCGCGGCGGTGCCTGCGTGCCGCCGGGCGCGGTCGCGACGACGCGGATGCCCGCCGCGCCATATTCCATTGCGAGGGCCTGGGTGAGGGCGTTGATCCCGCCCTTCGCCGCCGAATAGGGAACGCGCCGGATGCCGCGCGTCGCGTTGGACGACACGTTGACGATCGTGCCGCCGCCCTGGCCCAACATGATCGGTAGGACGGCGTGACAGCCCCACAGCGTCGGCATCAGCGAACGGCGGATTTCCGCCTCGATCTGCTCCGGCTCGAAGGCGGCGAAGGGACGCATGCGGATCGCGCCGCCGACATTGTTGACGAGGATGTCGACGCGGCCAAAGGCGGTCACCGCCGCTGCCATCGCGGCGGCCGCTCCGTCATGGGTTTCGAGGTCGCACACGAAAAACGCCGCCCGCTCGCCCGCTTCCCGCGCGACGTCGGAAACGAAGTCGGCGCGGTCGACCAGCAGGACGGCAGCACCCTCGGCGGCGGCGCGCAGCGCCACGCCGCGGCCGATGCCCTGGGCGGCCCCGGTCACCACCATCACCTTGTCGCGAAAGCGTCCGGCGAATGTCATGCCGCCACCGCAACCGGCGCTTCGCTCGGCGCGAATTTTTCATAGTGGAAATGCCGGGGCTCGACGCCCTTGTCGCGCAGGAAGCCCCGCACCGCCTCGACCATGGGCGGCGGCCCACACAGATAGATATCGCAATCGCCCGCGTTCAGATGCGTATCGGTTAGATGATCGGTGACATAGCCTTTCAGCGGATGCGCGCTCTCGGGATCGGCGACGCACGCGGTCCAGCTCAGCGAGGGGAGGCGGCCTGCCAGCGCCTCGATCCGTGGGACCTCGACCATGTCGCCGTCCCGGGTCACGCCGTAGATCAAGTGGAGCGGCTGGTCCGTCCCGGTATCGGCCAGCACCTCCAACATCGACAGGATCGGGGCCAAGCCGGTGCCACCCGCCAGCAGGATCGTCGGCCGCTCCACCGCCCGCAGGAAGAAGCTGCCTTGCGGGCCGACGAAGCTCATGCGCGCGCCGGGCTTGGCCATGGATGTCAGCCATCCGCTCATCAGCCCGCCGGGCATGTTGCGGATCAGGAAGCTGGCCTCCGCCGCGCCGGGTTTGGAACTGAACGAATAGGCGCGGTGCTGGTCCGTGCCCGGCACCGCCAGATTCACATATTGGCCGGGCAGGAAGCCGAGCGCAGCCGGATCGTCCAGCCGCAGGGTGAGGAGGATCGTGCTGTCGGACACCAGGTCCACCGCCGCCACCGCGCCCTCATGCACGGCGGGCTTCACCTTGCAGGCGGAGGAGGGGACGGGCACCGCGACGACGCAATCGGACGAGACGCGCATCTGGCAGGTCAGGACCAGCCCTTCCTCCGCCTCGTCGGCGGTCAGCGCCTCGTCGATATAGTCGTCGCCGAGATCATAGGCACCCTGTTCGCAGCGGCACTTGCAGGTGCCGCACACGCCGTCGGAACAGTCCATCGGCAGGTTGATCCTCTGGCGGAACGCGGCGTCCAGCACCGTCTCACCCGGGGCGCAGGTGATGAAGCGCGTCGCGCCATCCTCGAAGTTCAATGCGATACGGTAGCCCATGATATCCTCTCCGGGCGCCGGGCATCAGACGTGATAAACGTCGATCACCTGGCGGATATAGTCGTTCTTCAGGACGACCTTCTTGTTGGTGATGAGCGGCTGCGCGCCGGTCGCGTCGATCGTGTAGAAGGACGTGCCGAAGAAGCTCAGCGTCTCGTTGTAACGGTGGCTCAGCGTGTGCCAGTTGAACCGCACCTGCATCTGCCCGTCGGCCTCGCCGAGGATCTCGACGTTCGAGACGGTGTGGTTGGTGCGCGGCTCGGGCATGCTCGCCCCCGATCGCTCGGTCTTGATCCGGAAGACGCGGTCCTCCAGCCCGGTGCGATCGGGATAGTAGATGAGCGAAATCTCGCGCTGCGGATCTTCCACCAGCATGTCGTCATCGTCCCAGGCGGGCATCCAGAAGACTGCGTGCGGGGCGTAGCATTCCAGCCACTCGTCCCATTGCCGATCGTCGAGCAGCCGTGCCTCGCGGTAGAGGAAGGCGAGGAGCCGGTCGTAGGTCAGGCTCATGCCGCTACCTCCAGCCGGTCGACCGGGCGCAGCTTGGCACCACCATTCCCGCCGCCGTCACGGTCGATCGCGGCGATCAGCGACTGCGCCCAATATTCATGCTGGCGGACGAACAGGCCCTCGTCCTCGCTGCGCTCGCCGCTGAGCAGCGGTTCGATGCCCATGGCGCGCGCGTTTCCGTCCGGTCCGGCGATCCAACGCGTCGCCCCGCGGCTCAGGTCGTTCCACAGTTCGCCCGCGCCCTCATAGGCTTTCTGGCAGGAGCGGAATTCCTCCAGATCGTCGGGTGTGCCCATGCCGCTGACGTTGAAGAAATCCTCATATTGCCGGATGCGCAAGGCGCGGTCGGCGTCGCTCTCGCCCTTCGGCGCGAAGCAATAGATGGTCACTTCAGTGCGATCGACCGAGATCGGGCGGACGACGCGGATTTGGGTCGAGAACTGGTCCATCAGATAGACGTTGGGATAGAGGCACAGATTGCGTGTCTGCCCGACGATGAATTCTGCGCGCTCCTCGCCGATCCGCGCCGCCAGCGCCTCGCGATGCGCATAGATCGGGCGAACCTCGGGGTTAAGCAGCTTCGTCCAGAGCAGGATATGGCCGTGGTCGAACGCATAAACGCCGCCGACGCTCTTGGACCAGCCATCGACATCGACCGCCTTGATCGAGTCCTCCGCGCGGCGGTTGGCGGTCGCCGCATAATTCCAGTGGACCGCACTGACATGATAGCCGTCGGCACCGTTTTCGATCTGCAGCTTCCAGTTGCCGTCATAGACATAGGTCGAACTGCCGCGCAGCACCTCCAGCCCGTCGGGTGCCTGGTCGACCATCTGGTCGATGACCATGCGCGTCGAGCCGAGCCAGTCCTCGAGCGGCGGCACGTCGGCGTTCAGGCTGCCGAACAGGAAGCCGCGATAATTCTCGAACCGGGCGACGCGGGTCAGGTCGTGCGACCCCTCGGTGTTGAACCCGGCGGGATAATCGCCGGTCTTGCCGTCCTTGACCTTCAGCAGCTTGCCCGCATTGCTGAAGGTCCAGCCATGGAACTGGCAGGTGAAGCTGCCCTTGTTACCGTGCTTGCGACGGCACAGCATCGCGCCGCGATGCGCGCAGGCGTTGATGACAGCGTTCAGCGTCCCGGTCTTGTCGCGGGTGATGATGATCGGCTGGCGACCGATATGGGTGGTGAGATAGTCGTTATTCTCCGGGATCTGGCTTTCATGCGCCAGATAGACCCAATTGCCCTCGAAGATGTGCTGCATCTCCAGCTCGAACAGCGCGGGGTCGGTGAACACGTCGCGGCGGCACCGGAAGGCTCCGGTGGCGGGATCGTCGACGACAGCGGTGGCAAGGCGTTCGCGAAGGTCGGTCATGACAATATCCTTCCGGGGATCAGGCGACGGCGAGACGGGCGCGGTGCGAGAAGGCTTCCTCCTCGGCATCGTCGGCGCGCTGGAGCTGGAAATCGAAGGCGATGTGCGCGGTGTCGCCCTGGCGGTTCGGCACCGGCAGCAACCCCTCGCGGGTGCCGAACGCGAAGTCGTCGGCGGCAAAGGGGTCGTCGCCGAAATTGATCTGCGTCGTCAGTTGGCGATAGCCGGGTGCCTCGATGAAGAAATGGACATGGGCCGGGCGGTTGCCGTGGCGGCCGAGCACCTGCATCAACCGATCGGAGGCACCGCCGGGTGGCACGCTATAGCCGTTGGGCATCTTGGAATGGAACGCATAGCGCCCATCGTCGCCCAGCCGGATGCGGCGGCGGTTGTTGAACGGCGTCTGCTCGCCGGTGGGGTCGAAATGCGAGTAGAAGCCCTTGGAATTGGCGTGCCAGACATGGAGGATGGCGTTCGTGACCGGCTCGCCGTCCGGTCCCGTGACCCGTCCGGCCATGTAGAGCGTGTCGGTATCGTCGGGATCGTCGGTCAGGTTGGCGTCATTGTCGACCAGCGGCGCGCCCTCGACATAGAGCGGCCCCTCGATGGTGCGGGGCGTGCCGCCGGTCTTGCCCGCCTCGGCGTCCTTGGCGTCCATATAGAGGTCGAGGAAATGTTCGAGGCCGACGCCCGGCATCAGCAGCCCGAACTCGCCCGCACCGTTCTGGAGGAAGTTGACCGCGCCCCAGACTTCGTTCTCGTCGATGTCGTGCTTGACGATCAGCACCATCAGCGATTCCACCAGATCGCGCAGGATCGCCTTCGCGCGCGGATCGCCCTTGTCCGAGGCCGTGCCCGCGACGCGATAGAGCAGATCCTGGATGGCGGGGGTTTTCACGAAGCTGATATCCATCACACTCTCCTATATTCTGTCTGTCCGGCCGCTCGTCGGCGGTCGTGCGGTTCCGATCGTCAGCGGTCGTCGTCGTGGAGGGACGAGGGGTGACGGCACAGCGCCGTCACGCGGATCGTCATGAAGGGGTAGAGCGGCAGGCTCATCAGGATGTCGTGCAACTCGGCATTGGAGCCGACATCGAAGATGCTGACATTGGCGTATTGGCCGATCACCCGCCAGATGTGGCGCCAGGTGCCCGCGCGTTGCAGCTCCTGGAAACGGGCCTTCTCGGCGGCCTTGAGCCGTGCCGCTTCCTCGGCATCGAAGCCGAGCGGAATGTCGACATCCATTTCGACGTGAAACAACATGGTTCAACCTCTTCCCGCGACGACATGAAGGGTAGGGGAGCGACGGTCGCGTCGGTGGAACGCGACGCGGTCCTCGTCCAGCGCGATGCCCAGGCCGGGGCCGGTCGGCACGCTCAGGTGGAAATCGGCATAGTGCAGAGGCTCGGCCAATATGTCTTCGGTCAGCAGGAGTGGGCCGAACAACTCGGTCCCCCAGGCCAGAGAGGGCAGGGTAGCGAAGAGATGCGCCGACGCCGCGGTGCCGACCCCGCCCTCCAGCATCGTACCTCCATAGAGCCCGACGCCGCCCGCCTGCGCGATCGTCGCCACGGTATGGGCGGGGAGCAGGCCGCCGGACTGGGCGATCTTGACCGCGAAGACCCGCGCCCCGCCGCATGTCGCGATGGCGAAGGCGTCGGCGGGCCCGTGCAGTGCCTCGTCCGCCATCAGCGGGATGACATGCTTGGCGGACAGCCGCGCCATCGCGGCATGATCGTGGCGCGCGACCGGCTGTTCGACCAGATCGACGCCCGCCTCCTCCAGTAGCTTCATGCCGAGATCGGCCTGCGCCTCGCTCCAGTTCTGGTTGACGTCGACGCGCACGCTGCCCCGGTCGCCCACCGCGCGCTTGATCGCGGCGACATGGGCGACATCGGCGCGAACGTCGCGCTTGCCGATCTTGAGCTTGAAGATGTTATGCCGCCGCTCGGCGAGAACCCGTTCTGCTTCCTCGATGTCGCGCGCGGTATCGCCGCTGGCCAGCGTCCAGGCGATGGGCAGCCGATCGCGGACCGCGCCGCCGCCGATCAGCGTGGAGACCGGCACGCCCAGTCGCTTGCCCGCCATGTCGAGCAAGGCCGTTTCGACCGCGCATTTCGCGATGTGGTTGCCGAAGACGCTCTTGCCGACCTTGGCGATTGCGGCGCCGACCTGCGTCGGGTCGCAGGTCTTGAGAACGGGAGCGATATAGGTTTCGATGGTGAGCTTGATCCCCTCCGGGCTCTCCTCGCCATAGCTGAGGCCACCGATGGTCGTGCCTTCGCCGATCCCCTCGACGCCGTCGGAGTCGCGCAGGCGCACCAGCACGATCGACTGGTGGTACATGGTCGCCATCGCGAGCACATGTGGCCGGATCGTCGGGATATCGACGATATAGGTATCGAACTCGGCGATCGTGGCCATGACCTCTTCCTAAGCAGTTTGGTTCGAATTCCCTCTTCAGCTATGCCCGCCACTCTGGACGCGCAAAGATCATTATGGTCTTCTGGCGATACTTTGAGGGTATACGGTGATGGACCTGCGTCAGCTTCGTTACTTCGTCACGGTTGCGGCGGAGCGGAACTTCAATCGCGCGGCCGAGCGGTTGCATATGGCGCAGCCGCCGCTCAGCCGGTCGATCCAGCAACTGGAGGCGGAGGTCGGTGCGGCGTTGATCGACCGGACGAGCCGGCCGCTGTCGCTGACCCCGATGGGGCAGTTGTTCCACGATCAGGCGGTGCAGGTGCTGCGGCGTGTGGATGACATGCGGACGATGATGGATGCCGCGATCGCGACCGACCGGCGACGCTTCACGATCGGTTTCGTCGCCTCGACCATCTATGCGCGCCTGCCGGCCTTGATCCGCGAATTTCGCGCGGAGATGCCCGATGTCGAGCTGACCCTGGTCGAAAGCTCGACGCTGGACCAGATCGCGGCGCTGAAGGAAGGGCGGATCGATATCGGTTTCGGTCGCATCCGTTTCGACGATTCGGCGGTGCGGCGTACCGTTCTTCGCCGCGAAGCGCTGATCGCGGCGGTCCCGATCGGCAGCGCGCTGGGGCGGGACGGTGCGCCGGTGTCGCTGTCGGCGCTCGCGCGCGAAAAGCTGGTTCTCTATCCCAGCGCGCCACGCCCCAGCTATGCCGACCAAGTGCTGTCGCTGTTCCACGACAATGGCTTGAGTCCGAACCGGATCGTCGAGGCGCGCGAGTTGCAGATCGCGATCGGCCTGGTCGCGGCGGAAGAGGGAGTGGCGGTGATCCCGGAGTCGGTGCGCAAGGCGCGGACCGAGGATGTACGCTATCTCGATCTGATCGAGCCCGCTTATTCACCGATCATCATGAGCCACCGGGTCGGCGACCTCTCACCGGAAATCTGCTCCTTCCTTAGGATCATCGCCCGCAAATACGTGGATTGGGGGTATGGCGTGCCCGAAGCGCTGCTCGCCGAGGAGCATCTGATAGCCTGATCCGACCAACCTTCCAGGTATGAACGCCATATAGAGTTGGTCTTGGACGCACGATGCGCGCCCCGACATTCTGCCCCCCACGAAAGCGAAATCGCTTCGGGACAAGTCGCACGACAGATAGCGACGGCAGATGGAGAGGAAGCGGAAAATGGCTTCAATACCATATGGATATACGCGAGCCTTGCGAAAGGGCGGGGTGCTCGCCGGTGTTGCGGGATTGTGCCTGATGCTGCCGAGCGTGGCGCAGGCCCAGCAGTCGCCGGACGGCAAGGAGCGGCGATTCTATGTCCGGCTCGGCGCGGCGCGTGTCATGTTCGACGAAAAGGCCGATGTGAAGCTCGCCGGGCAGCCGCTGCCGGGCGCCAACGCCACCGCGTCGAACAACAACGGCGTCAGCCTCGATATCGGCTATTTTCTGACCCCCAACGTGTCGGTCGCGGCGACCGTTGGCGTGCCGCCGACCAGCACGCTGACCGCATCGGGAACGCTGGCGGGGGCGGGCACGCTGGGTAAGGTGACCTATGGTCCCGGCCTCTACAGCGTGCGTTATCATTTCGGGCGTCCGGGCGGGGTGCGGCCTTATATCGGCGGCGGCCTGAACTGGACGATCATCTTCAAGACCGAAGACGGCGTGCTGAAGGATTTCCGCACCAGCAATACCGTCGGTCCTGCGATCACGGGCGGCATCGATGTGCCGCTCAACGAGCGGATCGGTGTGTTCGGCGCGGCCAGCAAGGTCTGGACCAGCACTAACGCCCGCTTCCGGCTCGGCACGCCGAACGGCTTCGTGCCGGGTACGGCGCGCGTCCAGCTCAATCCCCTCATCGCGCAGGTCGGCCTGCAATATCGCTTCTGATCTCTTCGGCTCGAACAGGAAGACATGTCATGACCGTTACCGATATCATCCTGATCCATGGCGCCTGGAATCGCGGCGCCTGCTATGACGCGGTCGTCCCGCTTCTCGAAGCGCGCGGCTACCGCGTCCATGCGCCCGACCTGACCGGCCATACGCCCGGCGATGGCGGCCATTTGTCGGTCGTCGACATGGAGCATTATACCCGCCCCGTCGCAGACATCCTGGCGCGGGCCGAGGGGCAGTCGATCCTTCTGGGGCACAGCATGGGCGGTGCATCCATCTCGTGGCTGGCGCAGCACCATCCCGACACGGTGGCCGGGCTGATCTACCTGACCGCGTTCCTCACCGCGCCCGGTGTTACGCCGGAAACCTTCGTCCTGCCCGGCGAGCCCAACCGGGGCACGCCGCACGCGCTGGAACTGATCCAGCCGGTCGACGAGGGACGCGGGCTACAGGCGGATTTCTCGCGACTGGAGCGGTTCCGCGAAGTCTTCATGGGCGATTATCCCGGTGAGGGAATGCCGCCTGCCGAGCAGTTCATCCAGACGCAGTCGACCGTGCCTTTCGGCACGCCCAATCCGATGGAGGGCCGCGCGCTGGAGATCCCGCGCCTCTATATCGAGGCGCTGGACGATGTCGGGATTCCGATCGCCGTGCAGCGTCAGATGCAGAAGGAGTTTCCCGGTCCGGTCGCGGTCGTGTCGCTCCTGGCCAGCCATGCACCCTATTACTCGATGCCCGAACGGCTGGCCGAGGCGATCGCCGATTTTGCCGATGCCCCGGCCGAGTATCGCCAGACGGCGACGGCCGCGTAAGGACCACGGAGGCTATCCATGAAGATCGCGATCATCGGCGCCGGTATCGGCGGATTGACCCTCGCGCTGGCGCTTCGGGCGCGGGGGATCGAGGCGACGCTGTACGAACAGGCGGCGGAACTGAGCGAGATCGGCGCGGCGGTCGCCCTGTCGGCCAATGCCACCCGTGAGCTGCAAAGGCTGGGCCTGATCGACCAGCTGGAGCGGACGGGCGTCGAGCCGACCGAGCTGATCTACCGCGACGGGCTGTCCGGTGATCGCCTTGCGGCCCATGCGGTGCGCAAGGGCGGTGCCTATCGCGATCGGTTCGGCGCGCCCTATCTGGGCATCCACCGCGCCGATCTGCAGACTACGCTGGGCCGCGCGGTCGGGGCGGAGCATATTCATCTGGCGCATCGGCTGGAGCGGATCGAGACGGTGGGCGAACGGGTGGCGCTTCACTTCGTCGGACGCGATCCTGTCGAGGTCGATATCGTCGTGGGCGCCGACGGTGTTCGCTCCATCACCCGGCAATGGGTCGGCGGACAGCCGCTACGCTATTCCGGGACCAGCGCGTTTCGCGGCATCGTGCCGGTCGAGCGACTGAACGCTTTGCCCGATCCCCAGGCGATTCAGTTCTGGATCGGCCAGGATGCCCATCTGCTGCATTATGCGATCGGCAGCGATGGCGGGCACGTCAACTTCTTCGCGGTGGTGGAGGGGCCCACCGCCTGGTCCGGTAGCGGCGGGACGGTGCCGATCGAACCGGGGGAAGCGGTGGCGGCCTTCGCCGACTGGCATCCGGCCGTCCGGCAAATGGTCGCGGCGGGCGATGTGGAGCGTCGCTGGGGCCTGTTTGTCGCGCCGCCGCTTCGCCACTGGCATCGCGGGCCGGTCGTGCTGATCGGCGATGCCGTCCATGCGATGCTGCCGCATCACGGGCAGGGCGCGAATACGACGATCGAGGATGCCATCACGCTGGCGACCATGCTCGACGGACTGACGTCGTCCAACCGCGACGCACGCTTTGCCGCCTATCAGAAGGAGCGCGCGCTGCGCACCCGCCTCATCCAGCGCAGCTCATGGGACGCCAATCGCGCGCTCCATACCGATGCGGGCCTTCCCGATGCGACCCGGCACCGTGCGATGCATCGCTTCCCCGAACGCTATGGCTGGATTCACAAGTTCGATGCGTCCGCGCGATTGTCAGGCGTCCCAGCCAGCCGTGCGATGGGCAACTGAGGGAATTGGCCCGGATCACGCTGATCTCAGCCAGCGTATGATGGCTATTGCCGGCAGGTTCCTGGGTGGTTGGGGGGGGGCGGGCGAGATGACGATGCCTCTCGATTATAGAAGCGGACCTGCCGTGATATTCGGACAGGGAGGGTGGAGAAACATTACTTCGGCTGTCCTAATTCCGCGGTCGTCCACTGTATGGATTAAGGGATGCTTTTCCCGCGTGTTCGTCGGAAACACGCCTTCATCGATCCGATGGCCCAGTCGATCGCGGCGTCGAACAGCTTCAGCCCGTCGGCTGAGAGATTGGTAAAGCCGTCGTTGCCCATGAACAGCATCACGCGCCTAGCCGGTGAACGAACGGCGGAATTTGGGAAGCCGGGTCGGGGCCCGAGCGTCGGAGTATGGGTCTTTTGCTCGCCAGCATCCGGCCCTCATCTCTTTATAAGCGGGAGATTGCACCGCCATCCCGCCCCGCCGAATGATGCATAATTTCGTCAGCATGTCACGCTTGGCAGCGTCAACGCCGCAGTTCAGCGCTTGAGATTGTTAACCCGCCCGGAGTAGAGATGATGTGTTCGCCAGAAGGCGGACCGAGGCGTGAGAACCTTGCGATTAGTAGCCGAATGCCCGGCGAACCAGTTTCGGCCGGGAGGCGGACGCGTATGTCCAAGGTCTTCGGGCCTAAAGGCGTTCGCGCTCGTCTAATCGCGGGTTCTCAACTTCCGGCTCACGGGCCGGCACCGCCTCGTCAACAGGGGCGGTGCCGCCGGTCTTGGAATAGCCGAGGATCGGCACATCGCGGCCCTCGTTGCGGCTGATCCACTTCTGCTTTTTGGCGAAGCTCAGCAGTGCCTGGATCGCACCCACCCTTTTCTTGAGCGTCGCAGGGCTGACTCGGGGCGTATCGGAATGCCGATGGCGCTCGAGGCGTTCGGTAAAGCTCAGTTCGCGATCCGCGCGCGGCATGGAGGCGGGCAGATGAGCCGCTTCGTCGCGATAATCGAGGAGGTCGTTGTTGACGACCTCCTCGACGGGGATGTCGCCGATGAAATCGATGAAATCGCGTGCGGCACCCTCATACTCGTGCGCGCTCTGCAGGGAGGGCTGCATCACCGCCTGCCAGTCCGCGAACAACTCCATCAGGCGCAGGTCGGGGCATAGGCGGCCCGAGGTCGGACGACGCTTGCGGGCCTTGGGCGCTTCGACCGGCACCGCGTCGAGATAGATAATGATCGCGGCCTCAATGCCCTCGGGGAGGTCGGATGCGGTGGTCTCATTGTGCCGGGCGATCTGGCTGACGAGACGGCCAATTTGTTGGTTTCTGGCATCGAGCCGGAAGCTTTCGTCGCCCCAGCGCCAGATTGTACCGGGCGCATGGCCCAGAGTCGGCTTGCGTCCAGGATGATCGCGGAATAGTGCGGCGTTGTTGCTCAGTTCCCCACCATTGCTGATCACGCAGTGGAGCAGGGGAACTGCATCCGTTCGGGGTCGCATTCCACAGCCCCCGATCGAGTTCCAGCCTGGCCAGTAGCAGCCGTTCTTCTCCATCCAGTCCGCCAGTCTTGATGTCGGGGCCTTGGAAATAGGTGGCTACCATTTCGTCGGCACGATCGTGCGCGGAAGGGCAGGGGCTGCCCGTCGCTTTCAGCCGGGTCCGCGCCTCTTCAAACCGCTGTTCAAGTGCGGCGTTGGCCTGGAGGAAGAGCACCGTTGCGTCGCTGCCATTCTTGGTGCCCAGCGATACCTTCCACAGCGCCTTGCCGTCGAATGCGGGGCGCAGCTTCTCGGGAATCTGTCGGCGCAGGTAATAAACGCCGGTCGAAGGGTGTTTCCAGGGTGTCGCCATGAGGGCCATTCAGTGCTCGCTGTACCTGCGAGCGGCAAAGAATGGCGTAATCGCGCGATTCTGCGCTCTTGAGCGCAGATGGTGACCCCTACGGGACTCGAACCCGTGTTTTCGCCGTGAGAGGGCGACGTCCTAGACCGCTAGACGAAGGGGCCGTGTGCGGTGGAGGGGCGCGTCTAGGCTTGGGGGCGGGGGGCGTCAAGCGGGTTTGTTGACGCCCCCTTCGCGAATGGCTGCGATCAGGCGGCGGCCTTGCGGCGTTCGGCCATTTCCGTGTTCAGCATTTCCGCGAGCAGGAAGGCGAGTTCCAGGCTCTGGCCGGCGTTGAGGCGCGGGTCGCAGTGGGTGTGGTAGCGATCCGCCAGGCTCTGTTCGGTCACGTCGATCGCGCCACCGGTGCATTCGGTGACGTTCTGGCCGGTCATTTCGGCATGGATGCCGCCCGCATGTGTGCCTTCGGCGCGGTGAACGTCGAAGAAGCCGCGCACCTCCGCGAGGATGCGGTCGAAGGGGCGGGTCTTGTAGCCGGTCGCGGCCTTCACCGTATTGCCATGCATCGGATCGCACGACCAGATGACGGGATGGCCTTCGCGCGTCACGGCGCGGACGAGCTTGGGCAGATGCGCCTCGATCTTGTCATAGCCGTAGCGGGTGATGAGCGTCATGCGACCGGGCACACGACCCGGATTGAGCGTGTCGAGCATGCGGAGCAGCGCGTCGGGATCGAGGCTGGGGCCGCACTTCACGCCGATCGGGTTGCCGATCCCGCGCAGGAACTCGACGTGCGCCGAATTTTCGAAGCGGGTGCGGTCGCCGATCCAGAGGAAGTGTGCGGATGTGTCATACCAGTCGCCGGTGAGCGAATCCTGGCGTGTTAAGGCCTGTTCGAACGGCAACAGCAGCGCTTCGTGGCTGGTGTAGAAATGCGTCTGCGACAGCTGGGGCACGGTTTCGGGATCGATGCCGCACGCCGCCATGAAGTCGAGCGCTTCGCCGATGCGGTCCGCCGTTTCCGCATATTTGCGGCTCCACGGGCTGCGGCCCATGAAGTCGTGCGTCCAGCGATGCACCTGATGCAGGTTGGCATAGCCGCCCTGCGCGAAGGCGCGCAGCAGGTTGAGTGTCGCCGCCGATTGCGAATAGGCGCGGATCATCCGCTGCGGATCGGGGATCCGGCTTTCGGGCGTGAAGGCGATGTCGTTGACGTTGTCGCCGCGGTAGCTGGGCAGCTCGACGCCGTCGATCACCTCGGTCGGGGCGGAGCGCGGCTTGGCGAACTGGCCGGCCATGCGGCCGAGCTTCACCACCGGCAGCTTCGAGGCGAAGGTAAGGACGACCGCCATTTGCAGGATCACGCGGAACGTGTCGCGGATGTTGTTCGCGCTATGCTCGGCGAAAGACTCGGCGCAGTCGCCGCCCTGGAGCAGGAAGGCCTTGCCCTCCGCGACCTTGGCCAGCTCCGCGGTCAGGTTGCGCGCTTCGCCGGCGAAAACGAGCGGCGGAAAGCTCGCGAGCGCGTCCGTCGCGCGCGTCAGTGCCGCGGCGTCGGGATAGTCGGGAAGCTGGCGGGCTTCGGCGCGGGTCCAGCTGTCGGGGGCCCAGTTCGCGGCCATAATGTCGTCCTTCGGGGTGTAAACGTCGCGGCACATGCGCCCAAAACGGATTTTGCGCAATGAAGGAACGCTTGGGGGGCGTATCGATCGGCCGGTGGCGTGCTATGTACACGATACAGATGGGAGGGGGCGATGATGCGGAAACGACTGGCGGCGGTGCTGATCGGAACGGCGATGATGGCCGGCGCGATGGCGTCGGCCCGCGACCTGCCGGTGCCGGCGGACAAAGGTTGGCGCCATGCCGAGACGGGCGTCGCCCTCATGGCGCAAAACGCGGGACTGACGCGCACGGCGCTGACCGACGCGACGCAGGGTGAGTTCGATGTCGCCGCGCAATATCGGGCGCCCGACAAGAGCGTCACGGCGACCGTCTATATCTTTCGTCCCGCGATCGCCGACGTCGGCCTGTGGTTCGATCGGTCGCAGACGGCGCTGGAGACGCGTGCCGAGTTCCGCAATGCCGCGCCCGCGAGCGCCGATCCGCTTGGCTTCGCACTGCCGGGTGCGACGGCGGGATCGGCGCTGCGCCAGACCTATGCCAATGCGAGTGGAGCTTATCGCAGCACGGCGCTGGCCGTCATGCCGCTGAACGGCTGGATCGTGGCGATCCGCATGAGCGCGACGACGCTGACGGCGGACAAACTTGATGCGGAGTTGCAGCAATTCATCGCGGGCATTCGCTGGCCCAAGGTGGTGGCGGCCGGCACGGCGGCAAGGCTGGTAAAGCCATGCGCGACGCCGCTGGTGTTCGGAAAGGCGAAGCAAGTGGCGGCGGGCGCGGGCGACCTGCTGATGTCCCTGATGCTCCCGAGCCTCGCTGCGAGCGAAAAGGCCAAAACGCCTGCCAAGGCCGATGACGCACCTTTATGGTGTCGGGACGGCGAAGGTCGCACCGAATATGGCGTCTATCGCAATATGCGAGCCGATCAGGGCTACACGATGGCTCTGTACGACGGCGGGCGCTCGGTGAGCGTGTTCCCCTCGATCATGGGGCAGATCGATAAGACAGGCACGTACAGCGTCTCGCTGACCGACGTCGATGGATCGACGTCGGTCCTGCCCTCGTTCAGCGCGATGCCGCAGCCCAAGCAGGTGTGGGCAATGGTGTCGCAGGGCAAGGTGCAGGGCAGGGCGGTCGGCAAGACGATCACGCTCGATGCGAAGGCGTTGAAATAGTGCGACGGCCGGTTCCGCTGCGTCGCGCGCTGCCGTAAGGAGCGGGGTCGAGTAAGCGTAAGGATGGTCGGCATGCGCTATGGGATTTCGTGGGCGGTCGCAGCGGCCGTGGCGGTCGCTGCTCCGGCGGTGGCGGCGGACCCGGACACCGCGGCGACGTTCGATGCGTTGCGGCAGGTCGACGGCCGGATGGCGGCGATCGCCTATCGGTTGACCACGGCCAATGCGCCGCTGTGTCGCTCGCTGGCGCCGACGCCGGGCTGGGCGATCCATAGCCTGGGACAATATGATCCGGCGCTGCGCGACCAAGCGCGGGCGAGCTTCGGGTTCGAAACGCCGATCGCGGTCGAGGCGGTGGTGCCCGGATCCGCGGCGGCCAAGGCGGGGGTTCGAGCCGGCGATTCGATCGTGTCGGTCGATGGTCGGCCGATCGGTAGCGGCGCGCCCGGTAAGGACGCGAGCAGTTCCGCGCGTGATGCGGCGGTGGAGCGGATCGCGGGGCTGCCGGCCGATCGGCCTTTGGCGGTCGAGCTGATGCGCGAGGGGCGCACCCGGACCGTGACGATCCCCGCCTCGCCGGGCTGCCGGAGCGCGTTCGAGGTGCTGCTGGGGCCGGGCATGACCGCGTCTGCCGATGGGCGGATCGTCCAGATCGGGGTCCGCTTCTTCGAACGCTATACTGATGACGAGGTGGCGGTCGTGGTCGCGCATGAGCTGTCGCACAATATCCTGCGCCACGCCGCGCGGCTGGAGGCGGCAGGCGTCAAGCGTGGCCTGCTGTCCGAAGTGGGGCGCAACGGCCGGCTGTTCCGGCTGA
This sequence comes from Sphingomonas sp. DC5200-1, assembly GCF_049897245.1. Classification (NCBI taxonomy): domain Bacteria; kingdom Pseudomonadati; phylum Pseudomonadota; class Alphaproteobacteria; order Sphingomonadales; family Sphingomonadaceae; genus Sphingomonas; species Sphingomonas sp. DC5200-1. The sequence goes on along the minus strand of NZ_JAFCVW010000001.1, from coordinate 509,133 downwards.
CCGAGGATCAGGCCGATCTGCTGGGCGCCTATCTGCTGCGCAATGCGGGATATGATCCGCAGATTGCGGTGCGGTTCTGGCGCGAGCATGGGGGGGATGTCGACGGCGGCCTGTTCCGCAGCCGGACGCATCCGTCATCCTCGGCGCGCGCGAAGGCGCTGGAGGCGGCGATCGCCACAATGCCCGCGGGCCATGGCTTTTACGCGCCCCCGCTGGCGGCGGAGGCGGATCGGCCGCTTCAGTAACCCGCGTCGAGGTCGGCGACGTTGCGCATCGGTTCGCCGGCGACGAAGGCCTGCACGTTTTCAAGGAAGAGCGCGGCGGCACGCTGGAACATCGTGTTCTGGCTGCGACCCGACAGATGCATCGATATGAGGCAATTGGGCTCGCTCCACAGCGGATGATCCGCGGGGAGCGGCTCCGGCGTGGTGGGATCGAGGAAAGCGCCGGCGATCGTCCCGTCGGTCAGCGCTGAGACTAGCGCGTCCTGGTCGATCATGTCGCCGCGGGCGATGTTGATGAGCCACGCGCTGCGCTTCATCGCCGCGAGCTGCTCCGCCCCGATCATCGTGCGGGTCGCATCGGTCGAGGGGGCGGCAAGGACGATCCAGTCGTATTCGCCGATCTGCCCCTGCCATTGATCGGGAGCGAGCGTGCCGTCGCGGCCGGAGCGGGTAACGCCGGTGACGTCCACGCCGAAAGCGGTGAGACGCTCGCCGATCAGGCGACCGATCGTGCCATAGCCGACGATGAGCGCGCGCGTGTCGACGAGTTCGATGCGGCCCGGCGAGACCATCGGCCATTCGCGGCGATCCGCCATGCGAACAACCTCATCATAGCGCTTCGCGGCGGCGAGGATGCCGAGCACCGCATATTCGGCGACGGCGACCGCATTGATCCCGGCGCCATTGGTGACGGTGACGCGGCGATCGCGCAGCAGATCGAGCGGGAAGGCGTCGAGGCCCGCGTAGAGCGTCGAAACCCATTGCAGCTTCGGCCCCGCCGCGCGGATCGCCTGTTCGGTGAGGTGGGTCGGCTGCATGTCGACCCAGGCGATCGTGGCGTCGGCGATCATCGTTCCCGCTTCGGCCGGTGTGGTGAACCACATAGGCTCGACTTCGGCGGGGAGGTGCGGTTCGAGCAGGCCACGGGCGATGGCGGGCAGGACGGCCTTCACAGCGACAGTCTCCAGTCCCAGCCCAACGGATCACCATCCATCACCTCGACACCGGCCGAGGCGAGTTCGTCGCGCAGCGCGTCCGAGCGGGCGAAGTCCTTGGCGGCGCGGGCCTCACGGCGCTCGGCGAGCGCGGCGGCGATGCCGGCTTCGTCGATCGTCGCACTGGCGGGGCGGACGCGCAGGTCTTCGCGGGAGAGGGTGAGGAGGTCGAGGCCAAGCACCGCGTCGAAGTCTTCGAGTGCGGCGAGGCGGTCGGCCGGACTGACGCGCTTGTCGGCGAGCAGTTCGTCGAGCACGGGCAGGGCCTTGGGCGTGTTGAGGTCGTCCGACAGCGCGGCGTCGAGGCGTTCGGCATAGGGCGCCGCGGACGCGGCACCCTTGGCCTCGCCGCGGGCGCGCAGAGCGGCGACGGTTTGGATCAGGCGCTTGAGGCGCGTCTGCGCGGCGGCGAGATTCTCCCACGAAAACTCCAACTCGCTGCGATAATGCGCCTGAAGGCACATCAGCCGATAGGCGAGCGGGTGGAAGCCGCGGGCGACGAGCGCGGGCAAAGTGAGGAACTCGCCCGAGGATTTCGACATCTTTCCCGTACGATCGACAAGAAAGTTGTTGTGCATCCAGAGCGTCGCACCGGTATCGGCGGTGCCGCTGATCGCCTGGTTCTGCGCGATCTCATTGGGGTGGTGGATCTCGCGATGATCGATGCCGCCGGTGTGGATATCGAAATGATCACCCAGATACTGCCGGCTCATCACCGAGCATTCGAGGTGCCAGCCCGGCGCGCCACGACCCCAGGGGCTGTCCCACTCCATCTGGCGGTTCTCGCCCGGCGCGCTGGTGCGCCAGATCGCGAAGTCGGCGGGGTGGCGCTTGCCCTCGACGCTGTCGATGCGGCCCTCGACCGGACCCTCATCGCGCGTGCCGGCAAGGCGGCCGTAATCGGGGACGGTGGTGGTGTCGAAATAAAGGCCATCGGGCAGGCGGTAGCAATGCTTGTCGGCGATCGCCTGTCCGAAGGCGATCATGCCGTCGATATGGTCGGTTGCCAGCGGGAAGCGGGCGGGGTCGCGGACGTTGAGGTCCTTCAGATTGGCTTTGAACGCCTGCGTGTAATGGTCTGCGATCCCCCAGATATCCTGGCCACTCTTCTTCGCGGCGGCCTCCATCTTGTCGTCGCCGGCATCGGCGTCGCTGGTCAGATGGCCGACGTCGGTGATGTTGATGATATGCGTGAGGCCATAGCCCTTCCACGTCAGCGTCCGGCCGAGCGTGTCGGTGAAGAGGTACGCGCGCAAATTGCCGATATGGGCGTAGTGATACACCGTCGGCCCGCACGAATAGATGCGGACGTTGGCGGGGTCGGCGGGCTGGAACGGCTCCGCGGCTCGGGTCAGGCTGTTGTACAGCGTCATCGGCGTCATGCGCGGGGCCATAGCGCGGGCCGAGCGATGCCGCCAAGCCTCCAGCGGTACGGCTTTATCGACGAAGGGGCAGATCGCGGCGGAGATAGACGAGCAGGTGGGCGTCTTCACGCGGAACGGTGAGGACCTGCCGATAGGAGCGGGCGAGCGTGCCGGTCATGATGCTCTGGGTCGCGGGATTCCACGGCGCCATCGGCTCGTCCATCGTCACGATTACCGGCGGGCGAGTGGCGAGGATGCGGTGCAGCTCGGCGACCTCGTCAGCCCCGGATGCGCCGCGCTCGGCATCGTAGGCGAGCGTCGAGGGGAAGGCGTAGCGCGTGGGGATGCAGGCGTTGGCGAGCAGGTACAGCACCGAATCGCCCGCGAAGACATAGGGGCAGCCGCCGCGATCGTTGGCTTTCATCACCTGTGCGACCGCTCGGGCGGAGCTGGCGTCGGTGGGCTGCAGCAGCACGCGGGCGACGAACAGGATCAGGCCGTAGCCGATGAGCGCGACCGGCGCGGCGCGGTGCCGATCCAGCACCGGCGCGGCGATCATGGCGAGCGGCAGCATCAGCGGCAGCGCATAATGATCGAAGAAGGCCCCGATCATCGCGAAGGCGATCAGGGCGGCGGCGAGCCAGCCGAAGGCGATCCACCGCTCGGGCGCCATCGGGCGCTGACGAAGGGCGATTACCGTACAGACGATGAAGGGGAGCAACTGGGCGCCCGTGCCGGCGAGCCGCGCGGCGATCTTGGCGGCGGGATAGCCCTTGCGCAGCGAGACGGAGGCGAAATTGGAGAACCAGAAGGCGTCGAAGACCGCCGGGCCGCGGCGCCAGTAGTCCGCGACGACCAGCCCCGTCGGCAGGATGCCGAGCAGCATCCACAGCAGCGCCGCGCCGATGCAGAGCCGGAGCGTGGCGCCCGCGCGGTGCAGATACCAGAGGTGGGTCGCGCCGAAGAACGCGCCTTCGACGACGGGCGTGTATTTGGTCTGGATCGCGAGGCCAGCGAGCAGGCAGGCGGCCGCGCCGTTGAGGACGATCGCGCGCGTCGCACGAACCTCGGCCAGCACGGGCAGACGCAGCGTCAGTACCGCGGCGCCGGCGGTGAAGAGGTTGTAGAAGACGGGCGACTGCCCTCCGCGGCCGCTGAGCAGCGACAGCCACAGGATATAGGCGGCTCCCGCAAACAGGGCCGCCGCAGGTCGCGCGCCCAGCATCCGCCCGCCGCGTGCCACCAGCCACGCCGTGGCGGCGGCGAACAGCGTCGCGACCAGCTGGTAGGCGAGGATGCCATCGCCGGGCAGCAGCCGGATCGCGGCGAAGATCAGGAACAGGCCGACGGGCTTGCGGTCCCACAGATCGACATAGGGCACGGCGCCGTGCAGCATCCGGTCGCCGACGAGCAGATAATATTGCTCGTCGACATGGATGATCGGGTTGCCGAAATCATGCGCACGCAGGGCGATTGCCCAGAGCAGCAGCAGCGCGAACGCCACCCATCCGGTCGACGACAGCCGTGTGTCAGGGGCGGACGATGCGCTGTGGGCCATGGCGCGCGCTCATAGCAGTGCCGCCCGCGGCGTCATGCCCGAAATTAATTTCGCCGCCGCGGTGCGGGTCCGGACCATCGGCGTCGTCCTGTCAGCAAGGAACGGGCGTGCGTGTCGCATGGCCGGCTGAAGCGTGGCTCGTGGGGGGCGTTGGAATGTATCTTGTTGTCGATCAGGATCGGATGGAGACGGGCGGTTCGCCGCTGTCGGCCGCCATGTTCGGCCCGGAGCGGCGCGCGACGCCGCTGTGGACCGTGCTGATCCCGTTCTTCAACGAAGCGGCGTTCCTGGGTCAGACAATCGCTAGTCTCGCCACGCAGACGGTGCCGTTCCAGCTGCTGCTGGTCGACAACGGTTCGACCGACGACAGCGTTGCGATCGCCCGCGCGGCGATCGGCGCGCATGGCCTGGATGCGACGATCATCAGCGAGACCGTGCCGGGCAAGGTCAGCGCGCTGCGCACGGGCCTGGGGCGCGTACGGACCCGCTATGTCGCCACCTGCGATGCCGATACGCTGTACCCGCCGCATTATCTGGCCGAAGCGGAGGCGCTGTTGGCGCAGGACGGCTGCGTCGTTGCGGGCGCCTATTTCGTCGATCCGGGTGCGGATCAGAGCGCGCTCGACGCCGAAGCACGCCGGATCCTGACCGCCGCACGCATGCTGCCGCGTCAATGCCATGCCGGCGGGGCGGGCCAGTGCTTCGACGTGGCGGCGCTGCGGGCGGTCGGCGGCTTCGATGCGGCGCTGTGGGGTTATATCCTTGAGGATCACGAGGTGATCCACCGCACCATGTCGCAAGGCGATATGCGGTATTCGAAGGACCTGTGGTGCATGCCGTCGCCGCGCGAGCGGGATCGCGCCTCGATCCGTTGGACGCTGTTCGAACGGCTCGTCTACACCGCGGCGGCGCCCTGGGCTGGCGACTGGTTCTTCTACCATTTCCTGGCCCGCCGGTTGCAGCGCCGGCGCCTGATGAGCGTGCAGATCCGCGAGCGCGCGTTCCAGACCGTCACCAGCTTTGCCCATTTGCCCGTCCCGTCAAACCATGGAGGACCGATCCGTGCCGCGTCTCATCCTGTGCGCTGACGATTTCGCCTTTTCGCGCGATGTCAGCGAGACGATCGCCGGCCTGGCGCGCGAGGGGAAGCTCAACGCGACCAGCTGCATGACGCTGATGCCGGGCTGGGCGACCGATGCCGCGCTGCTGCGCGACCTGCCGCGCCATGTCGAGATCGGCCTGCACCTGACGCTGACCGGTGAGCGCCCGCTGACCGATATGCCGCAATTCGCGCCCGACGGCGTGATGCCGGAAATCGATCCGCTGACCCGTTCGGCGGCGCGTCGCGAGCTGCCGCTCGACGAGATCGCCGGTGAAGTGGCCGCGCAGTTCGACGCCTTCGTCGCGGCGATGGGCCGGGCGCCGGACTTCGTCGACGGCCACCAGCACTCGCACGCGCTGCCCGGGATCCGCGACATCGTGTTGTTCGAAACCGCCCATCGCGCGCCGAACGCCTGGGTGCGCGACTGCGTCGACCGTGTCGGCGCGATGCTGCGGCGGCCATTTGCGGGCAAAGCGATCGGCAGTGCCTTCCATTCGCGGGGCCTGAAACGGGACGCCGCGCGTTACGGCCTGCGTTGCAACGACAGTTTCGCGGGGCACTACGATTTCTCAACCGATTATCGGGGATTATTCCCACGGTTTCTACGCAAGGCGGCGAGCATGCATCTCGTGATGTGCCATCCCGGAGCGGGTAAACGACCCGGCGATGCGATCGCGGCAGCGCGTCCGCGTGAAGCCGATGCCTTGCGTACTTGGTCGATTGCCGACATGGCAGCGGCTGAGGGTCTGGCCTTTCCGGCCTGACATGAGGAGCTTGGGCGCAGATTGGCTGACGGGAGCACGGCGGATGGGGGGCTGCATGCCGTCTTCCTTGCGCAGCGCGCGATGCTCCTGCGCCTGTTCGTCGCGCGCCTTGGTTCGCGGGAGGAAGCCGAAGACGCGCTCCACGATCTGTGGCTGCGGCTCGACCAACTCGGCACAACGCCCATCGCCCAACCTGCTGCCTTCTTATACCGCGTCGCCAGCAATCTCGCGACCGATCGGCGCATCGCCGGCGCTCGGCGCGATGCACGCGACGGCGCGTGGCTCGCGTCGCAGCCCGCGGCCGACGACATGCCGGACGCAGAACGGGCGCTCGTCGCGCGCGATGCCCTGCGCGTCGTCGAGCAGGCGATCGATGCCATGCCCGAGCGGATGGGGCGAGCGCTCCGTCTGTTCCGTATCGAAGGGCGCAGTCAGCGCGCCATCGCCGATGAATTGGGCATCAGCGTGAGCGGCGTCGAAAAGCTTCTGCAGCGCGCCTATCGCATCCTGCACGCGCGCCTCGCCGAGGTGAATGGCGCGATGCCCGTGATTGGCATGGAGCAGGATCGATGAGCGCGGCCATGGCAGCGATCGTCGATCAGGCCGCGCTGTGGCACGTTCGTCAGGCGGACATGTCGGCCGACGAATGGGAGCAATTCGTATTTTGGCTGGAAGCGGATGCCGAGCATGCGCGCGCCTATGACGCGATCGCCCTGCAGGATGCGCTGATTGCCGAAGCGCATTTTCCAGACGCGCCGGCAACGCCGGTGGCGGCGAACGACGACGAGCGCGTGTTCCGCCGGCGCTGGCCGCTTGCCGGCACCGCGGGGGCGGCGATCGCCGCCGCGCTGGCGCTATGGCTGGTGCCGGGCGTGTTGTTCAAACCGTCGCCCCAGGCTGGCATGAGCGAGGTGATTGCCACCCGCGATGGCGAACGGCGCGATATCCGCATGGCGGACGGGACGCAGATCGCGATGAACGGCGGGACGGTGCTGCGGTTCGACCCTGCCGATCCGCGGACGATCGCGATGGATCGGGGCGAGGTGGCGCTGCACGTCGTCCATGACGCGGCGCATCCGTTTACGCTGCACGCTGGCGATCAAGTCATCCGCGACATGGGCACGACCTTCGACGTCACGCGCGACGGCGGCGATCTGTCGGTCGCGGTCGGCGAGGGATCGGTGATGTTCGAGCCGGACGGCGCCGCGGTGACACTGCGGGCCGGGGACGCTCTCACCCGCGACGGGGCGACCGGCCGGATCGTGCGCAGCACGATTCCGGCGGACAGCGTGGGTGGCTGGCGCCAGGGTGTGCTCAGCTTCGATGCGGCATCGGTCGCCGAGGTTGCGGCAAGCCTGCGGCGACTACACGGATTCCGCCTGCGGATCGCGAGCGGCTTGTCCACGCGTCCGTTCACCGGCATAATCCACCTTACGGGGGAAGCCGATCGCGACATTCCGCATCTGGCCGATCTGATCGGGGCAACTTGGCGGCGTGACGGGGCGGATTGGGTGTTGGCGGAGCGGTAAGCGGCGATCCCGACGGGGTGCCGGCTGGTTTCTCGCCGCCTGTTCGCTGAGCCTGCCCGCCACCGCATCGGCCAGTCCGCCGCAGCGGCGCGTCGCCCTTGCCATCGCGCCCATGACACTCGACCGTGCGGTGATCGCGCTCGCGCGCGCTGCTGGGGTCGATATCGTCAGTACGGAGCGCGGATTGCACGCCGTGCGGACGGCGGAGCTGCGCGGCACGCTGACGGTAAAGCAGGCGCTCGATCGCCTGCTGGCGGGCAGCGGCTTTCGCGCCGTGGCGAGCGGCCCCGGCAGCTATCGCATCGTCGTCGCGCCGCCGGCGCCACCGCCGCGGCCGGTCGCCCGCTCGGCAGCGCCCCCACCCCCGGAACCGGCGCCGGCGGATATCGTCGTGACCGCCAGCAAGCAGCGCGTGCCGCTGCTCCGCTATCCGGGCAGCCTTACGCTGGTGAGCGGCGTGCCGCGGCGCGCCAATGGGGCGACGGCAGACCTCAGCCAGATCGCGGGACAACTCCCGATCCTGCAAAGCACGCAACTGGGGCTTGGCCGCAACAAGGTGTTCATTCGCGGGATCGCGGACAGCAGCTTCAATGGTACGACCCAGTCGACCGCGAGTGTCTATCTGGACGATGTGCAGCTTAACGCCTCCGGCCCCGATCCGGCGTTGCGCCTGTACGATATGCAGGCGGTCGAGATCCTGGAAGGACCGCAGGGTACGCTTTACGGGGCGGGTGCGATCGGTGGGCTGTTGCGGCTGACGACGCGCGCACCGGTGCTGGACGGTCTCGCCGGTAGCGCGAGTGCGGGCACAACGCTGACGCAGGGCGGCGCGCCGGGGTACGATGTGGCGCTGATGGCGAACGTGCCACTCGTTGCGGGTAAGGCGGCGCTGCGGGGTGTTGCCTATCAGGTGCGCGACGGCGGGTATATCGACGCGGCACGGCGGCGTGTGGTCGACGCCAACCATAGCGACACGACGGGGGCGCGGCTGGCGTTGCGGGTCGATCCGGGGAGCGGCTGGCAGATCGATGCGAGCGGGGCGGCACAGCGGGTCGAATCGGCGGACGGCCAATATGGCGATGTGAGGCGATCGCCCTTTGCACAGCGCAATTATATCGCGCAGCCGTTCTTCGGGCGCTTGCTGTTCGGGCGGGTGACGATCGCCAAGGATTGGGAGAGCGGGCTGCGGCTGGTGTCCGCGACCGGCATCGCCGATTACCGGACGGTCGAGACGTTCGATGCGACGGGATTTGCGGCGCCGGTGTCGCGAGGGGCGGCGCGGTACGACCTCGACAACGACAAGCTGCTGGTGTCGCAGGAACTGCGGCTGTCGCGATCGTTGGAAGGTGGGCGGTCTTGGCTGGCGGGCGTAAGCCTGCTGAGCGATCGGTCGATCCTGACGCGATCGGTGGGACTGGGCGGTGCGGCGATCGATATCGTCGGTGTCACCAACGTCACGCGGTCGGCGTCCGGTTTTGGCGAGGTGACGGCGCGTCTGTGGCGGGATCTGTCGGTGACGTTGGGCGGCCGCGTCACGACGGCGCGGGTCGATGGCGAACCGTCGAGCACGCGGCGGCCGGGCAATTACATCAAGGGGCGATCGACGCAGCGGTTCGATCCGACGATCGCGCTGTCCTATCGCATCGCACCGGAGCTGGCGGCGTTCGCCCGCTATCAGACGGGCTTTCGCACCGGTGGTCTGGCGGTGGCGCAGGGTATCGGGCGCGTCGCCAATTACGATCCCGATTCGATCCGCTTTGCCGAGATCGGCTTGCGGCGGCTGCGCAGCGGGGTGCGGGGCGTCAGCTTTGCAATCAGCGGGTCGACCGCGGCGTGGAGCAACATCCAGGCGGACCTGATCAACCGGCGCGGCCAGCCCTATACGACCAATCTGGGCGATGCCCGGATCCAGACGGTGGAGGCGTCGTTCGACTGGACGCCGACGACGCGACTGACGATCGACGGGTCGGCGCTGTACACCCACAATATCGTCTACGGCGCCATCGCCGACCAATCGCGGCTGAACAACCGGCGCCTACCGCAGACGCCGCCGTTCGCGGCACATGGCGGGGTCGCCTATCGCTGGCCGGAGGGGCGGGTGACGCCGCGGATCGCGGCGAGCGCCGATTATGTCGGGCGGTCGGTGCTGGGGACCGGGGACCTTCTGGACGTGAGCCAGGGCAAGTATCTGACAATCGGCCTGACCGCCGGACTGCGCTGGCGGGGGATCGACGTGGGGTTGGGCGTCGAGAATCTGACCAATACCGCCTCCAACCGGTTCGCTTTCGGCAACCCGTTCGGCCTGCCGGGGCGGAACGAGACGACGCCGCTGCGCCCCCGCAATGTGCGGATCGGGGTGTCAACCGTCTGGTAAGTCAGCGTTTTCTGGTGAGCTCGCGCATCGCGTCATCAAGGCCGGCGAGGGTGAGCGGGTACATGCGGTCGGCCATCAATTCGCGCAGGATGCGGATCGACTGGCTGTAGCCCCATTGGTCCTTGGGCATCGGATTGAGCCAGACCGCGGCCGGGTAGGTTGTCGTCAGGCGCTGCATCCAGACGGCGCCCGCTTCCTCGTTGAAATGCTCGACCGAGCCGCCCGGATGGGTGATCTCATAGGGGCTCATCGACGCGTCGCCGACCAGTACCAGCTTGTAATCATGGCCGAATTTATGAAGCACGTCCCACAACGGCGTGCGTTCGGCGAAGCGGCGGCGATTGTCCTTCCACACGCCTTCATACGGGCAATTGTGGAAGTAGAAGAATTCGAGATTCTTGAATTCGGACGTCGCGGCGCTGAACAGCTCTTCGCACAGTTTGATCCACGGGTCCATCGACCCGCCGACGTCCAGAAACAGCAGCAATTTCACGGCATTGCGTCGCTCGGGCCGCATGCGCACGTCGAGCCAGCCCGCCCTTGCGGTGCTGTCGATCGTGCCGTCGATATCGAGTTCGTCGGCGGCGCCTTCGCGCGCGAAACGGCGCAGGCGGCGTAGCGCGACCTTGATGTTGCGCGTGCCGAGTTCGCGGGTGTTGTCGAGGTTCTTGAATTCGCGCTGGTCCCAGACCTTGAGCGCGCGACCGTGCTTGCTCTCCCCGCCGATCCGCACGCCTTCTGGATTATAGCCCGAATTGCCGTAGGGGCTGGTGCCGCCGGTGCCGATCCATTTGTTGCCGCCCTGGTGACGCCCTTCCTGTTCGGCGAGGCGCTGTTTCAGCGTCTCCATGATCTCGTCCCACGATCCTAGGGACTTGATCTGCTCCATTTCCTCGGGCGTCAGATATTTCTCGGCAACGGCCTTCAGCCAATCGGCGGGAATCTCGGTCGGCTGGGTGCCGTAGGTCGTCGCGATCCCGCGAAAGACCTTGGCGAACACCTGGTCGAACCGGTCGAGCAGCCCCTCGTCTTTCACGTAGGTGGCGCGGGCGAGATAGTAGAATGCTTCCGGCGTGCGGTCGATCACTTCGGCGTCGAGCGCCTCCAGAAGCACCAGATGCTCCTTCAGGCTGGCCGGAATGCCGGCGAGTCGCAGTTCGTCGAGGAAGGTCAGGAACATGGTCGACTTCCGCCATTTCGAGCGTGGAAGTGGACGAAGTGGACGGTACGTACCGTCCCGAATGCGGCGGCGTGCAGGGGCGTCGGCAGGGCGGGGAACAGCGTCGGGGCGAACGGATCGGTCATGGCCTGCCACCGACGCTAGGAGCATTCGGCCGTGTAGGACAGCCCCTTTTTGAAGATCGGGTTTCGGCCGGGGGTCAGCGTGCGGCGTAGGCGTCGATCAGCGCGCCGACGTAATCCGGGTTGCGGGTAGTGATCTGCGGCGAGGGGCGGCCGCCGTAGATGAAGCCCTTCACCGGATAGATGCTGCTGCCCAGCCCCTCGGAATCGCGGAACCAGACCTTCACCTCGCTCCAGTCGTTGTCGGGCGACACGTCGTAGAGGGTGACGTCGCGTTCGGCATGGCCGCGTTCGCCGTTGAAGCGCGACCAATTGGCGTGGGTGAGCATCAGCACGCGGCGTTCGACGACCCGGCTGACGACGGCGACATGGCCGAGCGGCAGGCGGCCGCTCTTGGCGAAGACGATGACCGAGCCGACGCGGGGATCGTGGCCGCGATCGTAATGGCCGTCTGCCTTCGACCACCAGGTCCAGGCGTCGCCGTAGATCTGGATGCCCGATGCCTCGCGCGCGAAGGGGACGCACTGGCCGACGTAATCGAGCAGATTGCCGCCCGCTGCGTTTGCCGGGGCGGCAAGCTGCGTTGCCGCTCCGATTGCCGCGGCGATCATGCCGCACTTGCGAAGAATGCCCTGCATCCGATGAGTTTTAGGGAAGGGGCGGTGACCGTTTGGTTGGGATTCGTGGTTAAGAAACGGTAATGCGGCAAAATATTGCCGGTCGTTTCGTTGCTGAAATGAGTGATTTTGTTCCGGTTGGGTGGTGATTTTTTTGTGGCTGGGGCCGGCATGCCGGTGGGTCTCAGGTACGCGTGGTGCAACCTAGCCGTCACCCCGGACTTGATCCGGGGTCCCGCTTTCCGCCGCCGCGAAAGAAGAAGCGGGATCCCGGCTCAAGGCCGGGATGACGATGGAGGTGGGGTGAGGGGCGGTGGGGGATTGCTGCTGTTATGTTTTGGGTGCAGCCGTTTGTGGTCTGCGTGGGGGGATCGGTTTGTTTGGAGAGAGGGCATTGCTGACCTCCCCCTCCGTCACCGCTGCGCGGTGCCACCTCCCCCTGGCGGGGGAGGACTTTGCCGGATCGGGCGCTGGGCACGGTGCCCTTTTCCGTCATTCCGGCCTTGAGCCGGGATCCCGCTTCTTGTTTCGCCGCGGCGGCAAGCGGGACCCCGGATCACGTCCGGGGTGACGGTGGGGGCGCTTAACGGCCCTGGCGCTTCGCCATGAAGGCCAAGCGTTCGAACAGCATGATGTCCTGTTCGTTCTTCAGCAGCGCGCCGTGGAGCGGGGGGATCGCCTTGGTGGGGTCGCGGTTCTGGAGGACGTCGAGCGGCATGTCTTCGTGGAGCAGCAGCTTCAGCCAGTCGAGCAGTTCGCTGGTGCTGGGCTTCTTCTTGAGGCCGGGGACTTCGCGGACGTCGTAGAAGATGTCCATCGCCTTGCTGACCAGGATCTTCTGGATGCCGGGGAAGTGGACGTCGACGATCGCCTGCATCGTGTCGCGATCGGGGAATTTGATATAGTGGAAGAAGCAGCGGCGCAGGAAGGCGTCGGGCAGCTCCTTTTCGTTGTTGCTGGTGATGACGACGATAGGGCGTTCGGTGGCGCGCACGGTTTCCTTCGTCTCGTAGACATGGAATTCCATGCGATCGAGTTCCTGCAACAGGTCGTTCGGAAATTCGATATCGGCCTTGTCGATCTCGTCGATCAGCAGGACGGGCGGCGTGGGCCGGGTGAAGGCCTCCCACAATTTGCCGCGGCGGATGTAATTGGCGATGTCGTGGACGCGTTCGTCGCCCAGCTGGCCGTCGCGGAGGCGGGCGACGGCGTCATATTCGTATAGGCCTTGCTGCGCCTTGGTGGTCGATTTGACGTTCCATTCGATCAACTCGGCACCGGTCGCCTTGGCGATCTCATGCGCGAGCACCGTCTTGCCGGTGCCGGGTTCGCCCTTCACCAGCAGCGGACGGCGCAGCGTGACCGCGGCGTTGACCGCGACCTTCAGGTCGTCGGTCGCGACGTAATTCTGCGTGCCTTCGAAGCGCTTCATGGCCGGATCCCGGATATTGAATATCGGGTACGTCGTTGCCGGATCGCGGGGCGGAGCGCAAGCGGGGGTGGTGGGGTGTGCGCGCAACCGATTGCTGTCCCTACCGGCCTGATCCATGATCGACGAGGTGTCAGGGGAGACAATATGATGATCGCGTTTCGTGCGCTGCTGATCGCTGCCTGGACTGCGCTGGCGATCTATACGGGGCTTGTGATCGCCAGGCATGGCATGGATCTGCTCCCGATCTTTTTCGGGGATATCGCACGCATGACGTGGTCCGGCCAGTTCAATGCAGACTTCTCATGCTTCCTGTTGTTGTCCGCACTGTGGACCGCTTGGCGTCATCACTTCACCCCCGTCGGCCTCGGTCTCGCGATCTTGGCGTTCTTCGGCGGCGCCGGATTTCTGCTGCCGTATCTTCTGCTACTCAGCATCCAGACGCGAGGTGACATGACGGCCCTGCTGACGGGCGGTCGTCACGCGGCAACGGGTGGCCGCGGCACAGTCCAATAGTCGCCTTATCCCTCCCGCGCGCTGGCCCTTGCCTCCAGCAGGTCCCAGATCGCTCGGTGTTGCGCGAACAATTGCTGGGCGCCGAAGCCGATGGCGCGTTCGGTCGCGGGGGTGCCGCCGAGGGCGTCGATGCTGGCGCCCGTTTCCAGATGCGGCGGGAAGGCGCGAGGGGCTGGCTCCACGCCGAAGCGGAGCGCGGCGGCGTCGAGCAGGCGGCGGATCATGCCCCAGTCATGGACCAGCGCGGCGACCGCGCCGGTCGCGCAGCCGCGGCGTTCGGAGGCGCCAAGCGTTTCGAGCGTGTGGCGGCTGGTGGTGAGCGCGGTCTCGCTATCCGCCTGGCCGGGGGTGGAGGGCAGCGGGCCGGCGGCAGCGGCGAGATGGGCGATATAGGCGCGCTCGACGGCAAAGGCGTCGGCGATCCGATCGAGCCAGTCGCAGGCGTCGGGCTGCGCGGACTGGCTGCGCGCGGCGGCGGCGAGGCCGGGGTGGACGCCATGGACTGCACAGAGCGCATGCACGGCATCGGATACGTCCCGCGCCGAGGCGCGTGGCGAGACGAGGCGGGCGAAATGCGGATGCGCCGCGCTGCCGTCGACGGCCCCCAATCGGGCAACCATGTCCCATGCGCTTGGCGACCAGGCCGTCTGTACGGTGTTCAACATATCACTCCGGGACATTTACTGATGCCGACCGCCGATCCGGTGCGACACGCCACCCTTGTCGCCCCGTACCTATACCGAACCACGTAAAGACACGGTTGATGCGCCGGTAACCCTGCCGCAATCCCGCTTTACGTCGGCGGATCGTGCCCTAAGAACGGCGATACGTTGGAGTTGGAGTAGGTGATGCGGACATGGTGGTTGGGGCTGGCGCTGGCATCGGTGGGCGCGATGGCGATAGGCGCTGAGGCGGGCGCGCAGACGGTTGCGGCGCCGCAAGCGGATACGCTGACGCTGGCGCGCGTCTTTGGCAGCCCCGATTTGTCGGGATCGCAGCCGCGCGGCGTACGGCTGTCGCCGGACGGCACGCTGCTCACCTTCCTGCGCCCGCGCGCCGACGAAAAGGAGCGCACCGATCTGTGGGCGCGCGACACGCGCACCGGTGCGGAGCGGATGCTGGTCGACAGCAAGAAGGTGGGCACCGGCGCCGAATTGACCGAGGCGGAAAAGATGCAGCGCGAGCGCGCGCGCATCGGCGGGTCGAAGGGCATCGTCGCCTATGACTTCGCGCCCGATGGCCGGTCGATCCTGGTGCCGCTGGATGGCGATCTGTACCTCGCGACGCTGGACGGCAAGGTCCGCCGGCTGACCGCGACGCCGGGTGGTGAGCTTAACCCGATCATCTCGCCAAAGGGCAATTACGTCAGCTTCGTGCGCGACCAGAATCTGTTCGCGCAGCCGCTGAGCGGGGGCGAGGCGCGCGCGCTGACCACCGGTGGCGGTGGCACGGTGCATTTCGGCGAGGCGGAATTCGTCGCGCAGGAGGAAATGGATCGACGCACCGGCTATTGGTGGTCGCCGGACGAACGTTATGTGGCGGTCGAGCGGTTCGACGAGGCGCCGGTGCGCGTCTTCACCCGTGCGTCGATCGGTGCGGCGGGGACCAAGACCTATGAACAGCGCTATCCCGCGGCGGGGACGCCCAACGTGCTGGTCGACCTGTATGTGATGCGGCCGGACGGGTCGGGGCAGGTGAAGGTCGATCTGGGCAGCGACCCGGACATCTATCTGGCGCGCGTCGACTGGACGCCTGACGGCAAGACGCTGCTGGTGCAGCGCGAGAGCCGCGACCAGAAGACGCTCGACATGCTCGCCGTCGATCCCACGACGGGCAAGGCGAAGGTGTTATTCACCGAGAAGTCGGGCGCGCGGAGCTGGATCAACCTCAGCGACGATTATCGCGTGCTGAAGGACGGCAGCCTGATCTGGCGGTCGGAGCGGGACGGCTATGGCCATTTGTACCTGCGCAGCCCGGCGGGCAAGTGGACGCAGCTGACCAAGGGGCCGTGGGTCGTGACGGGCCTGGTCGGCGTGGACGAGGCGAAGGGGCGCATTTATCTGACCGGCACGAAGGACGATGTGCTCGAGCAGCACCTCTACGCGGTCGATATCGCGCGGCCGGAGGTGCTGACGCGGCTGACCGAGCGGGGGTGGACCAACAGCGCGTCGATGGACGGCGCGGCCAGCCGCTTCATCATCTCGCGTTCCAATGCGGGGCAGCCGACGCAGGTCTATCTGGCGGATGCGACCGGCAAGCGGCTGGAGTGGATCAACGAGAATGCGATCCGGCCGGGGCATCCCTATTACCCCTATCTCGCCAGCCATCAGCCGACCAAGTTCGGGACGATCAAGGCCAAGGACGGCAGCACGCTGTACTGGGAGATGATCACGCCGCCGCTGGTGCCGGGGAAGACATATCCGGTGTTCTTCGAACATTATGGCGGTCCGGGCACCGGGCAGCAGGTGACGCGCGGCTGGCAGGGGGCGCTGCCGCAATATCTGGTCAGCCAGGGCTGGGTCTATTTCAAGATCGACAATCGCGGCTCGTACAACCGCGGCAAGGCGTTCGAGGACCAGATCTATCACGCGATGGGCACGGTAGAGGTCGAGGACCAGCTGGCCGGCGCCAATTACTTGAAGTCGCTGCCGTTCGTGGATGGTAACAAGATCGCGACCTATGGCTGGTCCTATGGCGGATACATGTCGCTGAAGATGCTGGAGAAGACGCCGGGCGTCTATGCGGCGGCGGTGTCGGGCGCGCCGGTGACCGACTGGCAGTTGTACGACACACATTATACCGAACGCTATCTGGGCGATCCGGCCAAGGACCCCAAGAGCTATGCGACGTCGCAGGCGGTCGAGGATTCGCCAAAGATCAAGGACCCGCTGCTGCTGATCCACGGCATGGCGGACGACAACGTCTTCCTCGACAATTCGACCAAGGTTGCGGCGAAGATGCAGGCGACGGCGACGCCGTTCGAGATGATGTTCTACCCGGGCTACACGCACCGGGTGGGCGGGCCGATGGTGAGCCAGCATCTGTGGGGGGCGATCCTCGATTTCCTCGATCGGAATGTGAAGAACAAGAAGTAAGGCCGCCAATTCCTCCCTCGCTTCAGCGGGGGAGGGGGACCGCCCGGCGGAGCCGGGTGGTGGAGGGGGCGGTGCCGCAAACGGTGAGGTCGGCCGTATCCTCCCCCTCCGTCACCGCTGCGCGGCGCCACCTCCCCCTGGCAGGGGAGGAATGTGAGAGAGCCGTGATTTCGTCATGCGGTGCCGCTAAGGCGCCACCCCATGCACTTCGTCGCCGCCTTCCACCTCTGGCCGTTTCTCGACACGGTCGTCAGCTATCTCACCGCCTTCGTGCTCGGCACAGCGATCGGGGCGGAGCGGCAGTATCGGCAGCGGACCGCGGGGCTGCGGACCAATGCGCTCGTCGCGATCGGGGCGGCGGCGTTCGTCGATCTGGGTCAGCGGCTGGGTGGCGACGTCGAGTCGATCCGGGTGATCGCTTATGTCGTGTCGGGGATCGGCTTCCTCGGTGCGGGCGTGATCATGAAGGAGGGGATGAACGTCCGCGGGCTCAACACCGCGGCGACGCTCTGGTGTTCCGCGGCGGTGGGATCGATCGCCGGATCGGACATGATCGCCGAGGCCGCGCTGCTGACCGGCGTGGTGCTGTTCGCCAACACTGCGCTGCGGCCGCTGGTCGATGCGATCAACCGGATCCCGATCGCCGGCGGCACGGTGGAGGCGACGTATAGCGTGACGATCACCGTGCCGGTCGCTGCGGCGGGACCGATGGGCGATGTGCTGGTCGGGCATCTCGAGGAGGCGGGATTGCCCGTCGCCGACCTCGACACGCAGGTGCGCGACGACGAGCATGTCGCGCTGGTCGCGACGCTGGTGGGCAGCGGCGTGGTGGATGCGGAGCTCGACGCATTGGTCGAGCATCTGGGCCGCGTGCATGGGATCGACCACGCGACATGGCAGCTGAGCACGCACGATTAGGAAAGTCGGTGGACGTTTCCGCGCAACCGTATTAGGCGGCGCACACTGAATTGGAGGACGTGATGGGTTATCGGGTGGTGGTCGCGGGCGCGACGGGCAATGTCGGGCGCGAGATGGTCAACATCCTCGCCGAACGCGACTTCCCCGCGGACGAGATCGCGGTGCTGGCGTCGAGCCGCAGCCAAGGCGACGAGATCGAGTATGGTGACACCGGTCGCATGCTCAAGGTCCAGAATATCGAATATTTCGATCCCACCGGCTGGGACATGGCGCTGTTCGCGATCGGCAGCGAGGCGACCAAGGTCTATGCGCCCAAGTTCGCCGCCGCTGGCTGCACCGTGATCGACAATTCGTCGCTGTACCGGATGGACCCGGACGTGCCGCTGATCGTGCCGGAAGTGAATGCCGATGCGATCGACGGCTATCGCGCCAAGAACATCATCGCCAACCCCAATTGCTCGACCGCGCAGATGGTCGTCGCGCTGAAGCCGCTGCATGACGCGGCGAAGATCACGCGCGTCGTCGTTGCGACCTACCAGTCGGTGTCGGGTGCGGGCAAGGTCGGCATGGACGAATTGTTCGAACAGAGCCGCAACATCTTCGTCGGCGATCCGGCCGAACCCAAGAAGTTCACCAAGCAGATCGCGTTCAATGTGATCCCGCACATCGACAGCTTCCTGGACGACGGATCGACCAAGGAAGAGTGGAAGATGGTGGTCGAGACGAAGAAGATCCTCGATCCCAAGATCAAGGTGACCGCGACCTGCGTGCGCGTGCCCGTGTTCGTCGGCCATTCCGAGGCGCTGAACATCGAGTTCGAAAACGAGATTTCCGCCGAGGACGCCAAGCGTATCCTGCGGGAGGCGCCGGGCATCATGCTGATCGACAAGCATGAGGACGGTGGGTACGCCACGCCGATCGAGGCGGCGGGCGACGACGCGACCTATGTCAGCCGGGTGCGCGAGGACCCGACGGTGGAGAACGGGCTGGCGCTGTGGTGCGTCAGCGACAATCTGCGCAAGGGTGCGGCACTGAACGCGGTGCAGATCGCCGAACTGCTGGGCCGGCGGCACCTGCAGAAGGGCGGTTGAGCGGCTGATAGCGGAGTGATAGCATCTGTCCCATGGGACAGGTGCTGATCCGCAATCTCGACGACGCGCTGATCGCCGACTTCCGGCGCGTCGCCAAGGCCAATGGCCGATCTTTGGAAGCCGAGTTGCGCGAAGCGCTCGCACAGGCTCGGCCTAAGGTGCGGTTGGATGGCGATGCACTCCGAACGCTGGTCCACAGTCTGTGGGCGATGACTCCACCCGAGACGGCAGCGGTCGATAGCACCCCGTATATTCGCGAGGCCCGGGACGCGGGATGATCGTTCTCGACGCGAGCGTCGCGATCAAGTTGGTTACGCGCGAACCGGGTGCAGAGGCCGTATTGATCCGGGTAGTCGGGGAGGTGGAGCGGATCGCACCCGACTGGTTCCACGTGGAAGTAGCGAACGCGCTGGCCAAAAAAGTGCGGAATGATGGCCTGTCCGAAGCCGCAGCGGCGGCGGGTCTGACCGCTGCGCCCGACCTGCTGACCGATACGGTCGCTACGCTATCGTTACTCGACGAGGCCTTCGCATTGTCTATGCAGTCAGGTCATGCGGTGTATGACTGCCTGTACCTTGTGCTGGCTGTCAGAACTGATGCGATCGTCTTGACGGCCGATGCCGGCATGGCCCGGGCGGCAAAACGAGTGGGATTAGCCGGGTACGTTGAACTGATCGGTTGACGTCGATCCCCCCCTCACACCCGCCGG
Source organism: Sphingomonas sp. DC5200-1 (assembly GCF_049897245.1). Lineage (NCBI taxonomy): Bacteria > Pseudomonadati > Pseudomonadota > Alphaproteobacteria > Sphingomonadales > Sphingomonadaceae > Sphingomonas > Sphingomonas sp. DC5200-1. The sequence goes on along the minus strand of NZ_JAFCVW010000001.1, from coordinate 489,546 downwards.
TGTTTGCCGCCGTAATGCTGGCCGACATATTGCCCGATGCGGGCCATTTCGGTGGCGGCGGCGCGGGTGGCTTCGGTGCAGCAGGGCAGGGGATCGCGTTCGGCCTGGGCGGCGCGCATCGCGACGCGTTCAGTGAGTTCCTCGATATCGGCACGGCTGAGCACGTTCTTTTCGCGCAACAGGCACAACAGGCTTTGCAGGATCACGAGGCTCTCGTCGCCCGTGCCAGTCCGATGCAGGTCCATCATCGCTCTCCTTGCTTCTTTTGAAGGGAGAGTATGCCCTTTTTTGGAGGTTGGGAAGGGGCAGGCGGAGGTTTGGGGATGGGCTTTGTGTTGGGTGTGGATCGGGGTTCGTGACGCCGAATTGAGATAGCCTCGTTCCGTCACCCCGGACTTGATCCGGGGTCCCGCTATTCCCCGCCCGCCCTAAAGCGGGACCCCGGATCAAGTCCGGGGTGACGGTTGGGGTGGGGGTTCGCTGCCACACCGCCGTTGGACGATCGGTGCTGGACAGGCGGACGATCACGACCCACGTGGGGTGGCGCTCGCAACCGATGGATGACGACCCTTGGCCCTTTCCCCCACCGATCCGCAGTATTTCGCCAGCTTCGATGGCACCCGCATCGCCTATCGCGAGCTGGGCGAGGGGCGGCCTGTCGTCTTGATCCACGGCTATTTCTCCACGGCGGAGGTCAATTGGATCAAATACGGCCATGCCGCCGCGATTGCGGCCAAGGGCTTTCGCGTCATCATGCCGGATCTGCGCGGCCATGGGGCGTCGGACAAGCCGCATGACCTTGCCGCCTATCCGGCGGATGCGCTGATGCGCGACGGGATGGCGCTGATCGCGCATCTGGGGCTGACCGATTACGACCTCGGCGGTTATTCGTTGGGGGGGCGGACGACGATGCGGATGCTCGCCAACGGGGCGAGGCCGCGCCGCGCGGTCATTGCGGGCATGGGGCTGACCGGCATCGTCAGCACGGCGGGGCGCGGTGGCTACTTCCGGCACGTGCTGACCAACCTCGGCAGTTTTGAGCGCGGGTCGGGCGAATGGATGACCGAGGCGTTCCTGAAGACGACCGGGGGCGATCCGGTCGCGTTGCTCAACGTGCTCGAGACATTCGTCGATACGCCGATCGAGGCGGTCGAGGCGATCGACGTGCCGACGCTGATCGTCGCGGGGATCGACGACGACGACAATGGATCGGGTGCGGCGCTGGCCGACGTGCTGCCGCAGGCGATCTTCCGCGAGATTCCCGGCAATCACATGAGCGCGGTCACCAAGCCGGAGCTGGGCCAAACGATGGCCGACTTCCTGAGCGCCTGACCGCAGGCGCTTGACCAAAAGGGGCGCCCCCGCGCATCGTGTCGGCAACGACAAGAAGTCAGTAGGGGATTGTTTTCATGCGTCTCGTTTCCACCGCCGCGCTTGCAGCGGCGCTGTTTGCCGCGCCCGTCGCGGCGCAGACCGCGCCGGCTGGCCAGGCCGCGCCGGCGAAGCCGACCGCGGCCGAGGCCGACGCCTATGTCGCCGCGGTCGAGAAGGAAGCCGCCGATCTGTCGGTGCCCGCGCAGCAGACCGCCTGGGTCAACGCGACCTATATTACCGACGATACCGATGCACTGGCGGCGAAATCGGGCGCGGAGCTGACCGAAAAGGCGGTGCAATGGGCCAAGGGCGCGGCGCGCTTCAACGGCGTGACCGGCCTGTCCTATGACACCAAGCGCAAGCTCGACCTGCTGAAGAACGGCGTCGGCCTGCCTGCGCCGACGACGCCCGGCGCGGCGACGGAGCTCGCGACGCTGACGACGCGCATGTCGTCGCGCTACGGCAAGGGCAAGGGCACGCTGGACGGCAAGCCGATCAACGGATCGGACATCGAGGCAGCGATGGGGACGACGCGCGATCCCGCCAAGCTGAAGGAGATGTGGGTCAGCTGGAACGACAATGTCGGCGCGCCGATGCGGGCTGATTACACGCGGATGACCGCGATCTCGAACGCGGGCGCGAAGGAGCTGGGCTTCGCGGACGTCGGCGCGATGTGGCGGTCCGGCTATGACATGACGCCGCAGCAGTTCGAGGCGCTGACCGACCAGATCTGGAAGGAGGTGGAGCCGCTCTATTTGTCGCTGCACACCTATGTGCGCTGGAAGTTGAACGAGAAATATGGCGATGCCGTGCAGCCCAAGACCGGGCCGATCCGCAGCGACCTGCTCGGCAATATGTGGGCGCAGGAATGGGGCAATATCTACGATCTCGTCGCGCCCAAGGGGGCGGGCGACCTGGGCTATGACACCGGCGATCTGCTGAAGGCCAAGGGCTATGACCCGGTTCGCATGGTGAAACAGGGCGAGGCCTTTTACTCGTCGATCGGCTTCGCGCCGTTGCCCGAGACGTTCTGGCAGCGTTCGCAGATCGTGAAGCCGGCCGATCGCGAGGTGATCTGCCATGCGTCGGCATGGGATATCGACAATATGGACGATATCCGCATCAAGATGTGTACCAAAGTGAACGGCGACGATTTCGTCACGATCCACCATGAGCTGGGCCACAATTACTACCAGCGGGCGTATAAGAACCAGCCGTATCTGTACAAGAACGGCGCCAACGACGGCTTCCACGAGGCGATCGGCGATACGGTCGCGCTGTCGATCACGCCAGATTATCTGGTGAAGATCGGGCTGTTGCAGCCGGCGCAGGTGCCCGCCGCGGACAAGGACATCGGCCTGCTGCTGCGCCAGGCGATGGACAAGGTGGCGTTCCTGCCGTTCGGCCTGCTGGTCGACAAATGGCGCTGGGACGTCTTTTCGGGCAAGATCGCGCCGGGCCAGTACCAGCAGGGCTGGGACGCGCTGCGCCTGAAATATCAGGGGATCGTGCCGCCGGTGGCGCGCGACGAGACCAAGTTCGACGCGGGCGCCAAGTATCACATTCCGGGGACGGTGCCCTATGCGCGCTATTTCCTGGCGCGGGTGCTGCAGTTCCAATTCTACAAAGCGGCCTGCGAGCAGGCAGGCTGGAAGGGGCCGCTGCACCGCTGCTCGTTCTACGGCAACAAGGCGGTCGGCGAGAAGCTGAATGCGATGCTGAGCATGGGCCAGTCGAAGCCGTGGCCGGATGCGCTGCAGGTGATGACCGGCACGCGGCAGATGTCGGGCAAGGCGCTGGTCGAGTATTTCGCGCCGCTGAAGACGTGGCTGGACCAGCAGAACAAGGGCAAGCCGCAGGGCTGGTGATGGGGTGGGGTGTTCGGGGCGATTGCCCCGAATGCCGCGTCACCCCGGACTTGGTCCGGGGTCTATGCCGCGTTGAGGGGGCGGCTTGAGCCTTTTGCCCACCCCGTGCGGCCCGGTGGACCCCGGACCAAGTCCGGGGTGACGGAGTGGGTGGGCTGAGCGGAGCGCGTCGCCCACCCCCTTCGCATCAGAGTGCGTCGAGCAGGTGTTCGGCGCTGCTGACCTTGAATTCGCCGGGGGCTTCGACGTGGAGTTGCTTCACGACGCCGTCTTCGACCAGCATCGCGTAGCGCTGGCTGCGCAGGCCCATGCCGAACTTGCTGCCGTCCATCGTCAGGCCGACCGCCTTGGCGAAATCGCCATTGCCGTCGGCGAGCATCGTGATGCCCTCGGCCTCCTGCGACTTGGCCCAGGCGCCCATGACGAAGGCGTCGTTGACCGAGGTGCAGGCGATTTCGTCCACGCCCTTGGCGGCGAGCGCGTCGCGCTTCTCGACGAAGCCGGGCAGGTGGCGGGCGGAGCAGGTCGGCGTGAAGGCGCCGGGCACAGCGAAGAGCGCGACGGTGCGACCGCGGAAGAAATCATCGGTAGAGACCTGATCTGGGCCGTCTGGCGTGACCTTGGTCAGGGTGGCGCTGGGGATGGTATCGCCGACGGTGATCGTCATTAGGGGTCTCCGGGTAGAAAGGTTGCGCGCGGGACCGTCGGCCACATCGCCGCCGAATTCAAGCATGGCGCCGTCCGGCGGGACGGTTATGGTGGCAAGGTTATGGAAGGTCCCGTTTATCTGTCCGGCCAGTTCCTGCTCGCGATGCCGGGCATGGCCGATCCCAGTTTCGACCATGCGGTGATCGCGATGTGCGCGCATGACGCGGGCGGCGCACTGGGCGTGGGCCTCGGCGCGACGATCGATGGGCTGACGCTGCACGACCTGCTCGACCAGTTCGAGATCGCACACGGCGCGGCACCACCCGCGCCGGTACACTTCGGGGGGCCGGTCGAGCCGCGCCGCGGCTTCGTGCTGCATGCGCTGGATTGGGCGGGACAGGACACCGTCGAGGTGGCCGGGCGATGGGCGCTGTCGGGCACGATCGACGTGCTGCGTGCGATCGCCGACGGGACGGGGCCGTCGCGCTACGTCGCCGCGCTGGGCTATGCGGGTTGGTCGGCCGGGCAGCTCGACGCGGAGCTGTCGCAGCCGGGGTGGTTCCATGTCGCGGGCGACGATGCGCTGCTGTTCGACACGCCGGCGCCGCAGCGGTGGAGCAGCGCCTTCGCCAAGGCGGGGATCGACCCGCGACTGCTGGTGGTGGGCACGGGAACCGCCTGACGCGAGATATAAAGATATCTTTATATTTGATCTGTAGGGGCGGAGCGGCTAGGGGCAACCCATCCAAACCTCTTCAGGAGCATGCCACGTGGCTACTGCGCTCGCGCCCAACGGCACGAACACCGATTACGTCATCAAGGACATCGGCCTCGCCGATTTTGGCCGCGCCGAAATCAAGATCGCCGAAACCGAGATGCCCGGCCTGATGGCGCTGCGCGACGAATTCGGCGCTGCTCAGCCGCTGAAGGGCGCGCGCATCACCGGTTCGCTGCACATGACGATCCAGACCGCCGTGCTGATCGAGACGCTGACCGCGCTCGGCGCCGACGTGCGCTGGGCGACGTGCAACATCTTCTCGACGCAGGACCATGCCGCCGCCGCGATCGCCGCGACGGGCGTGCCGGTGTTCGCGGTGAAGGGTGAGAGCCTGGCCGAATATTGGGATTATGTCGGCGACATCTTCACCTGGGACGGCGACGTCGAGGGCCAGACCGCCAACATCATCCTGGACGACGGCGGCGATGCGACCATGTTCGCGCTGTGGGGCGCGAAGCTCGAAGCCGGCCAGACCTTCGGCGAGCCGGAGAATGAAGAGGAAGTCGAGTTCCAGCGTTCGGTGAAGGCGTTCATCGCCAAGAAGCCGGGCTATCTGACCGAGACCGTCAAGAACCTGAAGGGCGTCAGCGAAGAGACGACGACCGGCGTTCACCGCCTGTACGAGATCGCCAAGAAGGGCGAGCTGCCTTTCCCGGCGATCAACGTCAACGACTCGGTCACCAAGTCGAAGTTCGACAACCTGTACGGTTGCAAGGAATCGCTGGTCGACGCGATCCGTCGCGCCACCGACGTCATGCTGGCGGGCAAGGTCGCCGCGGTCGCCGGTTTCGGCGACGTGGGCAAGGGCTCGGCCCAGTCGCTCCGCAACGGCGGTGCGCGCGTGCTCGTGACCGAAATCGACCCGATCTGCGCCCTGCAGGCGGCGATGGAGGGCTTCGAGGTCGTGACCATGGATGAGGCCGTGAAGCGCGCCGACATCTTCGTCACCGCCACCGGCAACGCCGACGTCATCACCGCCGATCACATGAAGGCGATGAAGCCCATGTCGATCGTCTGCAACATCGGCCACTTCGACAGCGAGATCCAGATCGCGGCGCTGTCGAACTACAAGTGGACCGAAGTGAAGCCCGGCACCGACCTGGTCGAATTCCCGGACGGCAAGCAGATCATCGTGCTGGCCAAGGGCCGCCTGGTGAACCTGGGCTGCGCGACCGGCCACCCGTCGTTCGTGATGTCGGCCTCGTTCACCAACCAGACGCTCGCTCAGATCGAGCTGTGGACCAAGGGCGAGAACTACAAGAACGAAGTGTACGTCCTGCCGAAGCACCTCGACGAGAAGGTCGCTGCGCTCCACCTCGAAAAGCTGGGCGTCCAGCTGTCGAAGCTGAGCGAGAAGCAGGCGGCGTACATCGGCGTGCCGGTGGAAGGTCCGTTCAAGCCGGATCATTACCGCTACTGATCCGGACGGCGCCCGGTATCGGGTGCTGCGGATACGAAGAGGGGCGACACCGCGAGGTGCCGCCCCTTTTTTGTTGTCTGGTATGTCCCCGCCGTCACCCCAGTGTAGGCTAGTGCTTGCAGCGGCTCTTGCAATGCCCCTTAACGGGGAGATCCCGACCTTCGCTGGGAATACGCGTAATTCCTCCCCCGCCAGGGGGAGGTGGCGCCGCCGGAGGCGGTGACGGAGGGGGCGGACACGGGAGTGTTTCCAAACAGGACGCTACCCTGACCTCCCCCTCCGTCATGCCTGCGGCATGCCACCTCCCCCTTGCGGGGGAGGATTTTTTGTCAACACGCTGAATGTCGATCGGCCTGCGGGAGCTACGAATAGTCCGCGGGCTTGCGCCGGACCGATGGGGGCGGTGGCCCGCCCCCAAGGCCTTACTTCGGCGCGGCGCTGCTGGTGGCGGCGCCGGTTGCCGAGGCGGCGGTTGCGGCGGCAAGCTGCGCGGCGGTGATGCCGACGATCACCTTGCCGCTGGCGTCGGCGCTGAAGCCGTTGATCGGCAGCTTCACCTCACCCTTGGCGGTATTGAGCGTCACGAATTCGGCGTCGGCCGACTTGATCGTGCCGAGTGCCGCGCCGCCGAGGCCGGTCACGGCGGTGCCGGGGACGAGCTTCGCCTTCACCGCGGCCTGGGCCTGCGCCTGCGAGCTGGCGATCGCCGCGTCGAGTTGCGCCTTGGTCATCGCCATGGCGAAGCCCTTCTCGGTCTTGCCGATCGAGGCCGGCGGCACGGGCACCTGCGCGGTGCCGGTGTTGAGGACGATCGCCTGCGGCGTGACGCTGGCGACGGTGCCCAGCGAGACGCCCGCGCTGTCATAGATCGTGGCGCCGACCGTCGGGGTGGTCGCGGTCGCGCTGGCACCGGCCTGCGCGGTCGCGCCGGCGGCCGGAGCCTGTTGTGCCACAGCCGCGGCGGGCATCAGCATCAGGGTGCCGATCGTCAGGGCCAAGGTACGCATCGAGTGTCTCCATTGTTGCTCGTTGTGACAAAGTAACGATGGGATTTCGGATGCGGTTCCGCCCGTTTTTGGCGGCGAGGCGAGTGTCCTTTCGGATCAACTGGTTATGGGCAGACGAACCGTCCCGTCTTCGGCACGCTTCAGCGGACCGTAGCCCAAGACGGCCTCCAGCGGCAGCGGACCGTAGAGGTGCGGGAACAGCTGGCCACCGCGGGCTTCCTCCCACTTCAACGATGCGCCGAAGCTGCCGAGGTCGACCGCGGCGACGTGCAGGTCGCTTTGCCCGGCGAAATGCTTGTCGACCGTCTCGGTCAGCTGCGCAGCGGTCGACATGTGGATGTAGCCATCCGCCAGGTCGACCGGCGCGCCGGCGAAACTGCCGTCCCGTTCCAGCGCGGCCATCTGCTCCGCGGTCAGCACCTTATAGGCGACGAGGGGGAGGGCGCTCATGCGCCCTCCTCGCCATCGTCGCTCTCGTCGACGCGTTCGTCCATCGTCGCCGGGCCGGTGCCGTCGTCGACGACCAAGGCGTCATCGGCGGAGGTCGCAGGCGCGTCGCCGATCTCGTCGGCGACGATCGCCTCCGCCTCGTTCTCGGGCTCTTCCTCCTCGTCGATCCGGGCGGCGGAGACGACATGCTCGTCCTTCGCCACGCTGAACAGCGTCACGCCCTGCGTGTTACGGCCCGTAACGCGGACGTCGCCGACCGACATGCGAATGAGCTTCGCCTGATCGGTCACCAGCATCAGCTGCTCGCCAGAATGCGCGGGGAAGCTGGCGACGACGGGGCCGTTGCGACCCGCCGACACGATGTTGGTGATGCCCTGGCCGCCACGGTTGGTGCGGCGATATTCGAAGGCCGAGGTACGCTTGCCATAGCCGTTCTGGGTGACGGTGAGGATGAACTCTTCCGCCGCTTCGAATTCGGCCATGCGTTCGGGACTGAGCGACATCTCGCGCTCGCCTTCCTTCCACGGGGCGGCCTTCAGATAGGCCTCGCGCTCTTCGGTCGTCGCCGCGAAGCCGCGCAGGATCGACAGGCTGATGACCGCATCGCCCTCGGCGAGGCTGACGCCGCGGACGCCGGTGGAGGTGCGGCTCTGGAATTCGCGCACGTCGGTGGCGGCGAAGCGGATCGCTTTGCCCGCCTTGGTCGCGAGCAGGACGTCGTCGCTTTCGGTGAGCACGGCGACGCCGATCAGCCGGTCCTCGCTGCCCTCGTCGAAGCGCATGGCGAGCTTGCCGTTCGAGGGGATGTTGGCGAAGGCGTCCATCGCGTTGCGGCGCACGGTGCCGTTGGCGGTCGCGAACATGACGTGCAGGTCGCCCCAGCGGCCTTCGTCCTCAGGCAGCGGCAGGACGGTGGAGATCGTCTCGCCCGGCGCCAGCGGCAGCAGGTTGATCATCGGGCGGCCGCGCGTCGCCGGCCCGCCTTCGGGCAGGCGCCACACCTTCATGCGATACACCTTGCCGGCGGTCGAGAAGAACAGCACCGGCGTGTGCGTGCTCGTCACGAACAGGTTGGTGATCGCATCCTCATCCTTGGTCGCCATGCCGGCGCGGCCCTTGCCGCCACGCTTCTGCGCGCGGAAGGCGTCGAGGGGGGTGCGCTTGATATAGCCCTGCACGGTGACGGTGACGACCATCTCTTCGCGTTCGATCAGGTCTTCGTCGTCGATGCCGTCGGCGGCGGCGGCGATCTCCGTGCGGCGCGGGGTCGCGAAGATCGAGCGGACGTCGACCAGCTCCTCGCGCATCACCTCGTACAGGCGGGCGCGGTTTCCGAGGATTTCAAGCAGCGCGGCGATCGATTCGGCGAGGCCCTTCAGCTCGTCGCCGATCTCGTCGCGGCCGAGCGCGGTCAGGCGGTGGAGGCGCAGGTCGAGGATCGCCCGGACCTGCGTATCGCTGAGCTTGTAGCCGTCGCCGACCTGCTCGCCTTCGACCGCCTCGACGAGGCTGAGGTAGGGCGCGATCTCTGAGATCGGCCATTCGCGCGCGAGCAGCGCGGCGCGCGCCTCGGCGGGGCTGGACGAGCCGCGGATGATGCGGACGACCTCATCGAGGTTGGTGACCGCGATCACCAGGCCAAGCAGGATATGGGCGCGGTCGCGTGCCTTGTTCAGCTCGAACTTCGAGCGGCGGGTGATGACCTGTTCGCGGAACTGGACGAACGCCTGGATGATGTCCTTGAGGTTCAGCGTCTCCGGCCGACCGCCGCGGATCGCGAGCATGTTGGCGGGGAAGGACCCTTGCGCCGGCGTGTGGCGCCACAGCTGGTTGAGGACGACTTCGGGGGTCGCATCGCGCTTCAGGTCGATGACGATGCGCACGCCTTCGCGGTTCGATTCGTCGCGGATGTCGCTGACGCCCTCGATCCGCTTGTCCCTCGCCGCCTCTGCGATCTTTTCGACGAGCGCGTTCTTGCCTTGCTGGAACGGGATGGCGGTGAGGACGATGGACCGGCGGTCGCCGCGGCCTTCCTCGATCACGTGGCGCGAGCGGACGATGATCGAGCCACGGCCGGTGTGATAGGCCGAACGGGCGCCGGCCTTGCCGAGGATGATCGCGCCGGTGGGGAAATCGGGGCCTGGGACGATCTCGATCAGCTCGTCGATGCTGATCGATTCGCCGGCCATCGTCTTGTCGATATAGGCGAGGCAGGCATCGACGACTTCGCCGAGGTTGTGCGGCGGGATGTTGGTGGCCATGCCGACCGCGATGCCGCCGGCGCCGTTGACGAGCAGGTTGGGGAAGCGCGCCGGCAGGACCTGCGGCTCGCGTTCCGACGCGTCGTAGTTCGGCTGGAAATCGACGGTATCCTTGTCGAGATCCTCCATCAGGTAATTGGCGGCGCGGGCGAGGCGCGCTTCGGTGTAGCGCATCGCGGCGGGCGGATCGGGGTCCATCGAGCCGAAGTTGCCCTGGCCGTCGATCAGCGGCAGCCGCATCGACCAGTCCTGCGTCATGCGCGCCAAGGCGTCGTAGATCGCGGTGTCGCCGTGCGGGTGATATTTACCGATCACGTCACCGACGATGCGGGCGGATTTGCGGTAGGGCCGGTTGAAGAAGAAGCCGCTTTCCTGCGCGGAGAACAGGATGCGGCGGTGGACCGGCTTCAGGCCGTCGCGCACGTCGGGCAGCGCGCGCGCGACGATGACGCTCATCGCATAGTCGAGATAGCTCGACTTCATCTCGTCGACGATCGAGATCGTCGAAATGCCCTCGGGATGGGCGGGGGGTTCGGCGAGGGTGGTCTCGTCGGCCAAGGTGTGACGCTTTCGGATTGTTACAGATGTATGGCCCCGGTTTAGGGGCATCCGTACCGAAAGTCACGCGCGCGTACGCACACGCGTACGCGCGCGGGCCTATAGAGCGTTACTTTTTGCAGGCGGCCTTGTTGGCGTTGCCGGCCTTGCTGCAATTGTAGGTGATCGTCTTGCCCGTGCTGGTCTTGGTGGTGACCATGCGGCCGTTGGCGGCGACGGCGGTCTTGGTCGTCGTCCGGGTGGTGGCAGTGGGCTTGCCGACCGCAGGCTTGGTGGTGGTGGTCGTCTTGCTGGTGGCGACCGTCTTGGCCTGGGTCTTGGCCTGCATCTGCGCGCCGGTGGCCATCGCCGCGGAGCCGCAGCAGAGCGAGGCGGTCGCAAGCAGGACGAAGGGCAGGGACGTCTTCATGGGGTTCCTCTCCACCTTGAACGGACGCAACGGGATGGCGTCGTGATGCAGGGGATGCGCCCCGTGGAATAACAACGGGATGGCCGCATCATGACGTTTTCGTCATGTTGGGGGTGGGCACTTCGCGGCTCGTCACCCCGGACTGGATCCGGGGCCCGCTTTTGTTGGGCGTAGTAGAAGAAGGAGCGGGACCCCGGATCAAGTCCGGGGTGACGGTGGGTTGGTGGAGCGTCGTCCCCGCTAGGGCGCGATTTCCTTGCATTCGAAGTCGAACAGGCGGCCGGTGTCGGGGGCCTTCAGTCCGTCGATCACGTCGAGCAATTGCGAGGCGGCGCGGTCGGGGGTGAAGAGCGTGCCGGGGCGGACGTTGGCCTGGAACGGCTTGGACAGAGCGGTGTCGACCGTGCCGGGGTGGAGGCCGACGATGATGCTGCGATCGTTGCGGCGCTTGTCCTCGATACTGAGCGTGCGGACGAGCTGGTTCGCCGCCGCCTTCGCCATGCGATAGCCGTACCAGCCGCCGAGACGGTTGTCGGAGATGCTGCCGATCCGCGCCGACAGGATCGCGAAGACTGTGCGGCCCTGTTTGGGCATGATCGGCAGGATATGCTTGGCGATCAGCGCCGGACCGATGGCGTTGACGCGCAGATTGGCGGCAAGCCAGTCGGGATCGAGCTCGCGATAGCTCTTTTCGGGCAGGCGGTCGCCCTGATGCAGCAGGCCGGTGGCGACGATCACCAGCACCGGCGTGGGTCCGGCGGTAATGCGCGCAGCGGCGGCGGCGATGCTGGCTTCGTCCTCGATATCGATCGGATCGCTGCCGGAGCGCGAGAGCGCGTGGACGACGTCATACGTCCCCTCGTCGCGCAAGGCCTCGACCAGCGCGGCGCCGATGCCGCCGCTGGCGCCGATGACGACGGCGCTGGTGCCCCTGGCGCTCATCGGGTGAAGCGCCACTGATCGTCGGTGCTGGCCGCCGCATCGAAGGCATAGCCGTCGCTGTCGAAGCCGCGAATCGCGTCGATATCGGTGATGCGGTGTTCGATCATCCAGCGCGCCATCAGCCCGCGAGCCTTCTTGGCGTGGAAGCTGACGAAGCGGTCGCCCTCGCGGAAATCGACCGCGACGACGCGGATGCCGGCGGGGAGGCGCCCGGCGACCGCCGCCCAATATTCCTGGCTGGCGAGATTGAGGACGACGCCGGTCTCTTCCGCCGTCACGTCCTCGGCCAGCGCCTGGGCGATGCGGTCCCCCCACCAGTCGGTCAGCTTGGGCTTCCGTGGCGCCCAGCGGGTGCCCATTTCCAGCCGGTAGGGGCGCATCGCGTCGAGCGGGCGTAGCAAGCCGTACAGGCCCGACAGCAGGCGCAGATGGTCTTGCGCGAACGTCACCGCCTCCGGCTCCAGCGTCTGCGCGTCGAGGCCGGTGTAGACGTCGCCGGCGAAGGCGAACATCGCCGGCCGCTCGGGCGCCTCGGGAAAATCGCGAAAACGGTCGGCATTGAGCTTCGCCAGCGCGGGCGAGATCTTCATCAGGTCCGACAGGCGTTTCTGCGTCAGGTGCGACGCGGCGGCGGCGAGCGTGGCCGCTTCGGAATCAAAGCGGGGCCGCGTGGAACCCAAATCGGGCAGCGGCGTCTCGTAATCGAGGGTCTTGGCGGGGGAAAGGACGGCGATCATGCTGGTCCGGTACTGCGCCTTCGGCCACCGTTCAATTCCCGTTCACGGGCTTCAAGCCACTGCGGGATCAGTCCCCGGCGTCGCTTGTACCCGCTGCGGCGGCCGGTTACAGGCCGCGCGTACGTTAGCGGCAGCGATGCCCCAATTGTCGGAGAGAGAGTTAGCATGAAGACCCTTTCGAAGCTCGCGCTGGCCGCGGTGCTCGCTACCGGTGTGAGTGGCTTCGCGTTCGTCGCCCCGGCGATGGCCAAGAAGGAAGAGCAGCAGGCGCCGGGCTTCAAGCTCAGCAAGCCGGTGCAGGCGATCGCCTACAATGCGCAGCAGGCCGTGAAGGCGAAGGACGTTGCGACGGCCGAGCCGCTGGTCGCGCAGATCGAGGCGGCCGCCACCACCGACGACGACAAGTATGTGGCCGCAGCGCTGCGCTACGACCTGGAAAACACCAAGCTGGTGCTGGCGCAGCAGGCGAACCCGAATGCGCCGCTGAATGAGACCGCGCTCGCCAAGCCGCTCGACGCGCTGATCGCGGCGGCAAACACGCCGGCGGCCGATCGCGGCAAATATCTGTTCCGCCGCGGGCAGCTCGCGTTCAACGGCGGCCAGTATGCGGTCGCGTCGCAATATTTCACCAAGGCGAAGGAAGCGGGCTTCAACAGCCCCGATTTCGATCTGCAGCTCGCCAAGGTGAAGGTGCAGGCGGGTGACGTCGCGGGCGGCCTGGCCGACCTCGACCGCTATATCACCGCGCAGAAGGCGGCGGGTCAGGCCGTGCCGGAATCCTATTATCGCTTTGCGATCGCGACCGCGAACAACAAGAAGATGGCGCCGGAGACGCTGGCGTGGATGCAGAAGTACGCCGCCGCCTTCCCGAATGCGAAGACGTGGCGCGACGTGATCCTGCAATATGCCTTCGCGCAGAACAGCATCGCGACGCCCGACAAGGCGCAGACGCTGGATCTGTACCGCCTGCTGCGCGCGGCCGGCGCGATGCCGGACCAGTCGAGCTATGAGGATTATGCCCGCATGGTCAGCGACCGCGGCAATCCGTACGAAGCGGCTGCCGTGCTGAAGGAAGGCATGGCGTCGGGCAAGATCCCGGCGAGCAGCACCTATGCAAAGAGCCAGCTGGCCGCGGCGAACACCGCGATCCAGCGCGACGGTTCGCTGGCGTCGAGCGAGAAGACCGCGTTGGCGTCGAAGGACGGCAAGATCGCCTCGGCGACCGCCGATGCCTATCTGGGCCAGAACAACTATGCCAAGGCGGCGGAGCTGTATCGTGCGGCGCTGTCGAAGGGTGGCGTCGATGCGAACGAGGTGAACACGCGCCTCGGCATCGCGCTCGCCAAGTCGGGCGACAAGGCCGGCGCACAGGCGGCCTTCGGTGCGGTGACGGGTCAGCCCCGCGCGGGCATCGCGGCGCTGTGGAACACCTGGACGCAGGTGGGTTCGGCGCCCGCTCCGGCGGCGTGATCGCGGCGGCGATGGAATGAGAGGGGGCGGTCCGGCGACGGGCCGCCCTTTTTCGTTGCGGGTGGTGGCGGCGGTGACCGTCGCCTTCGCTTCGGGACCTTCGTGACCTCGGCGCAGGCTGGGGTCTTTCGCGGCGCCTGGTTCGTGCGCCAACGGGGAGATCCCAGCCTGCGCTGGGATGGCGGATCGGGAGGACGCGGGGCGCTCAGGATGCGAGGCGTCACCCCCTCATCGCGGGAGGATCAGTCGACCGAGACGGGAATGCCGGAGGTCGATTTGGCGGTGCGGATCGTCAGCGAGGTCTTGACGCTGGCGACATTGGGTGCCGGCGTCAGGTGGGTGGTCAGGATTTCCTGGAAGCTCTTGAGATCACTGGCGACGATCTTCAGGATGAAGTCGATTTCGCCGTTGAGCATATGGCATTCGCGCACTTCGGGAATGTCGGCGACATGCGTTTCGAAGGCGGCGAGGTCGTGCTCCGCTTGGCTGCGCAGCGACACCATCGCAAAGACGGTGATCGGGAATCCGAGGCTGGCGGGATCGAGATCGGCGTGATAGCCGCGGATCACACCCGCTTCCTCCAGCGCGCGGACGCGGCGCAGGCAGGGCGGCGCGGTGAGGCCGACGCGTTCGGCGAGCTCGACGTTGGTCATGCGCCCATCCTGTTGCAGATGAGCGAGGATTTGACGATCGATCCGATCGAACGACATTGCGTGAGCCACTCCTAAGACGCGCCGAACGATATCGGCGATTTCCTCTAAGCATAAGAAAATTGCGGCGCAACGCAATTGTCCCACTTTGCGACGGCCTGCCGACAGTCGAAAAATCACCTGTTTCCCCTGCGACTCCGGCTCGTTAAGGAATCGGTGTTGCGCCCCGCTGGCGTAACGCCTTCCGGGAGTGAGCGTGCGCTTCGACGACAGCCTCAAGACGGTGCTTTCCGCCGACATGGACAGCGGCTTCGGCGCGCAGTCGGCGTGGCGGCAGCTCGTCGACCTGATGGGGCGCGGACGGATCGCGGCGGACGAGCCGGGCCTGGCGCGGCTGCGCCTGTTGCGGCAGGCGGTGCCGCTGGCGGTGCGCTCTGCCAGTGCGCGGGCGCTCGCCTTTGCGACGCCGCCGGCGGCGCTTGTCGGGCTGTTCGCGGAAGATGCCTTTGCGGTCGCGGCGCCGTTGCTGCGCACGGTGACGCTGGACGCGGATACGTGGATTGCACTGCTGTCGCGCCTGTCGCCGCAGGGGCGGGCGTTGCTGCGCCATCGGCGTGACCTGCCCGCTGCGGTGGAGCGGGCGCTCGAGAGCTTCGGATCGGTCGATTTCGTTCTGACCGATGCGGCGGCCGATGTCCCACCGACGCCGGTCGCGTCGGATGTTGGGCCCGCTGAGGTGGAGCCGGCGGCCGCGCCGACGCCCGTGGTGGACGCGCCGAAGCCCAAGCCCGTCGTAACCGCGCCGCTCCCTGCGCCGGTCGAAGCCGAGCCGATCGTTGTCGCTCCCCGCGTGGTCGCGATGCCGACGGTCGCCTTTGCGCCGCCGGAGCCGCGGCCGATCGCGGCCGGCGGGTTTCAGATTGCCGACGTCGTCGCGCGCATCGATGCCTTCCAGCGCCAGCGCGAACCGCTGGCGGCACCCGCCGAGGCAGTGGAGCAGGCGCCTGCCACTTGCTTCCGCTTCGATACCGACAGTGCCGGCGTGATCTGTGCGGTGGACGGCGTGACGCGCGGGCCGCTGATCGGCGTGTCGTTGGCGGTGGGGGCACCGCAGGGCGTGGTCCGCATCGATGCCGGCATCAACGGCGCGTTCCGCCAGCGGCAGCGCTTCGCGGACGTGCGGCTCGACGTCGGAGGATCGTCGGACGCGGGCGGCGCATGGCGGGTGACGGGCGAGCCGCAATTCGATGCCGCGACGGGCCGCTTCACCGGCTATGCCGCGATCGCCCGCCGACCGCGCAGCGACGAGGACGCGGGACGGCCTGTGCAGGGTAGCGGCGCGTCCGATTCGCTGCGCCAGCTGGTGCATGAATTGCGGACGCCGACCAACGCGATTTCGGGCTTTGCCGAGCTGATCGAGGCGCAGCTGCTGGGGCCGGTATCGCCCGTCTATCGCGACCACGCCGCGACGATCCGCCGCCACGCCGATGGGCTGATCGCGGCGATCGAGGATCTGGATACCGCGGCGCGGATCGAAGGCCGCGCGCTGGAACTGCGCCCGCGGGCCGTCGCGATCGAGCCGCTGCTGGAACGGATCGCGACCGATCTGGCGCCGCTGGCGGCGCTGCGCGGGACGGCGCTCGACATCCATCCGATGGGCGATCATGCCGCGCTCGCCGACGATCGGGCGATGGAGCGGCTGCTGTCGCGCTTGCTCGCCACCTTGACCTCTGCCGCCGTTGCCGGGGAACGGATCGATATCGCCGAAGCGCCCGCGCCGGCAGGGCAGGTGGCGCTGTGCTTCGCGCGCCCGCACGCGCTGGGCACCGGCGGTGAAGACGCGTTGCTCAGCATCGATGCCGATGCCGGAGAGGAGGGCGCGCCGCTGCTGGGCGCGGGCTTCGCGCTGCGGCTGGCGCGCAACCTGGCGAGCGAGATGGGCGGCGCGTTGATCTTCGGTGACCATCTGTTGACACTGCGCCTGCCTGCCGCCGTACAAGAGGGGATGGAGCAGGCGGCCAACTGACCCGTGCGACGAGGCACTATCCCGCCGTACCGGCCGCCCGCCCCGACGGTCGACACGCTGATTCGCTGGCCGGAGAGCTTCGGCACTCGGTTCCTCGTGTTCGTCGACGTCGAGGAGGAGTTCGACTGGTCCGCTCCGCTGGAGGCGCGGCATCGGTCGGTGACGGCGATGCGGGCGCTGCCGGCGGCGCATGCGCGCTTTGCGGATCGGGGCGTGGGGCTGGTCTGCCTCGTCGACCATCCGGTGGCGAGCGATACCGAGGCGGTGGCGATCCTGCGGGACGTCGTGGCGGACGGGCGATCGACGATCGGAGCGCAGCTGCATTCCTGGGTCACGCCGCCATTTGGTGTGCCATCGCCGGGCGACAGCTATCCGGGCAATTTGCCGCGGGCCGCACAGGCGGCGAAGCTGGATGTGTTGACCAATGTGCTGGGCGCGGCGTTCGGTGCTGCGCCGATCGTCTATCGTGCGGGTCGGTACGGCATCGGCCCGGATACGGCAGAGCTGTTGGCCGAGCGGGGCTATCGCGTCGAAACGTCGATCCGTGCGCGCTATGACTATTCGGCGGATGGCGGGCCGGATTTCAGCCGGATCGGCAGCGAGGCCTATCGATTGGGATCGTTGATCGAGGTGCCGTTGACCAGCGTGTTCACCGGCGCGCTGCGCGATCACGGCGCTGGGCTTTATCCGGTGCTGGGGCGGGTGCCGCACGGGCGCGGCATCGCGGCACGAAGTGGGTTGTTGCAGCGAGTCGCGCTGACGCCGGAGGACATGCCGATCGAGCAGGCCTTGGCCGCGGTGCGGATCGCGGTGCGCGACGAGGGGCAGCGGCTGCTCACCTTCTCCTTCCATTCGCCGTCGCTGGAACCGGGGCACACGCCCTATGTGCGCGATGCTCGCGATCTCGACCGGTTTTGGCATTGGTGGGATCGGATGTTCGCCGAACTGGATGCGCTCGAGGTGAGACCGACGACGCTGGAGGCGATGTTGGCGGCTGCCGACGGCCAGGTATGACGCGCCGCAGGGGGCGTATTGCAGGCGGATTTGCGGTGACAGGGGCAAAACCGAAGACTGGGTACGCCCGACATCGACGCCGATAAACGTCCGGTGCGGCTTGTTCGGCCAGATGCGCGCACATGCAAATAGGACGATGCGCGGTCATCATTCGCTGGGATAACGCTCGCCGTCACGAGACAGTAACACTAGAGCAGATGCTGCCGACTTGCTTGGTACATTTGCAACACTGGCGCCTGCCTTTTGGGCGATGCGGCGATTTTACCTTGAATTCGATGAATTATTTGTCATTGGAGCATCTCAACCTACCAAAGAGGGGACCATCATGGTTGCCAAGTATCTGATGGCTGTCGCTGCAGCCGCTCTCGCCGTGGCCCCCGCTGCGGCCGCTCCGTCGAACCCCGCCGCGAGCCTGTCGGTTGCCAAGTCGGTCCGCACCGGTTCGGCGTCGGCGAAGAAGAACGAACTGGCCGGTGGCGGTCTGATCGTTGCCCTGGTCGCGGCGGCTGCCGTCGTTGCCGGCATCGTGATCGTCGCTGACAGCGGCGACAGCAATTAAGAGTTTCTGACGATCCGGCGGAGTTCCCAAGACGCTCGCCGATCGACATGACTTTAAAGGCAAGGGGGGCTTCGGCTCCCCTTGTTGATTCTGGGGCCGTTTCAGACGGTCCAAAGTGACGAACTGAAGCGGCGTTGCGATCGTCGGCCATCCAACCGGTTAGCCGATCACCGGGTGACGGCGTTGCCGTGGATCGACGCCGTCGGGCAAATCGGTTCGCAGCATAAACAAGGCGCCCGGACCGTACGATCCGAGCGCCCCTGATCACCTCTAAGGAAGTGCTACGTCGGCTTACGCAGCCTTGGCGGCGTCCGCGTTTGTGTCGACGGCGGCCAGCGGCGCACCGGTCTTAATCGCGATGCTCTTCGGCTTCATCGCTTCCGGCACTTCGCGGACCAGATCGATCACGAGCAGGCCATCGTTAAGCCGCGCATCCTCGACGAACACGAAGTCGGCGAGTTCGAAGCGACGCTCGAAGCTGCGGTTGGCGATGCCAATGTGCAGGAAGTTGGTGTTGGCCGCCTTGTCGTCCTTCTTGCCAGCGACGAGCAGCAGGTTCTGCTGCGCCGTGATCTCGATCTCGTCGCGGCTGAATCCGGCGACGGCGAGCGTGATCCGGTAACGGTCGTCAGCGATCCGTTCGAGGTTGAACGGCGGGTAGTTTTCCGCCGTCGCGGCGCGCGCGTTGCTTTCCAGCATATCGAACAGACGGTCGAAACCGATGGTCGAGCGGCGATAGGGGGTCAGGTCGAGTCGCATGTCAAATCCTCCGAATGAAGCGAGTTGAACGACGGCATCCACAACGGTGCGATGCCGGCGCATGGCCCATCATGGCGCCATGCGTGACTGAATTTGGGAAGGTCCGTATCGGCTTCAAGAGGGGGTAGGCCGGAAAAATCGTAAGTGAATTCAGACCACGAAGCCCGGCTATCGCAGCCCCAAGCTTCTCCATCTTTGTAATCCCAGCGATTCGGGGGAGTTTGATGGCAACGATAAAAGGGAGCTTTCGATGTCGCTGACGCTTGCCATGCTGCTTGCCGGCCAGACCGTGTTGCAGCCTACGCCCGAGCCCGTGCCGACACCCGAAAGCGCGGCCACACAGGACGACGCGAGCGCGGCGCAGGGTGCCCCCGCCCCGGCGGGTGCCGGCGACATCGTCGTCACCGCACGGCGCCGCGCCGAATCGGTGCAGCGGGTGCCAATCGCCATCTCGGTGATCGGCGGCGCCGAGCTCGACAAGACGGGCGCGTTCAACGTCAACCGCTTGCAACAGCAGCAGCCCTCTCTGCAGTTCTACTCGAGCAACCCGCGCAATTCGGCGATCAACATTCGCGGGCTCGGCGCACCATTCGGCCTGACCAACGACGGGATCGAACAGGGCGTCGGCTTCTACGTCGATGGCGTGTACATCGGGCGGATCGGCGCCTCGACCTTCGACTTCGTCGATGTCGAGCGCGTGGAGGTGCTGCGCGGACCGCAGGGCACGCTGTACGGTAAGAATACGACGTCGGGGGCGCTGAACATCACGACCCGGCCGCCGAGCTTCACCCCCGAGGCGCGGATCGAGCTGACCGCCGGTAATTACGAATTCGTCCAGGCCAAGGCGTCGGTATCGGGCCCGCTGTCGGATCGGGTCGCGCTGCGCCTGTCCGCGTCGTCGACGCAGCGCCAGGGCACGATCTATGACGTCACATCGGGGCGCAACCTGCACCGGCTCGACAACAATGGCGTGCGGGGACAGTTGCTGTGGAATGCGAGCGACAGCCTGAATTTCACGCTGTCGGGCGATTACAACGTGCAGAATCCGCTCTGCTGCGTGCAATATTACGCCCGAGTCGGCACCACGCAGCGGCCGATCGCGCGGCAATATGCGGCGCTTGCCGCGGCGTTCACTTATCGGCCGCCCAGCACCAATCCGTTCGATCGCGTGACCGACCTGGATGCGCCGATCAATTCGCGGCAGGAGATCGGCGGTGTCTCGCTGGTCGGCAATTGGGATCTGGGGCCGGCGACGCTGACCTCGGTCAGCGCGTGGCGCTACTGGGATTGGCAGCCGCAGAACGATCGCGATTTCATCGGCCTGCCGATCACGACGGTGTCGCAGAACCCGTCGCAGCAGAAACAGGTGTCGCAGGAGCTGCGCCTCGCCTCCAATGGCACCAACCGGCTGGACTATACGGTCGGCGCCTTCTTCTTTCACCAGACGATCAATACGCAGGGCTCGCAAGTGCAGGGATCGGCGGCGAGCCGGTTCCTGCTGTCGGGCAATGACGCGAACAATCCCAATGTGCTGAACGGCCTGACGTCGACGAACACGATCAACTTCGACAACACCAGCTTCGCGGTGTTCGGCAAGCTGAACTGGGCGCTGACCGATGCGCTGCACATCCAGCCGGGCCTGCGCGTCAATTACGATCGCAAGTCGGGCTTCTACGAATCGGTCGTCAGCATCCGTAACGCGCAATATGCCTTCACCGCGACGGCGGACAACGTGGCCGCTCTGCTGGCATCGCAGCCGACTGCGGCGGCGCGCACGACGTTTCAGAACCAGATCAACACGCTGGCGCCGCAGCGCTATAGCCCGCGGTTCAGCGCGTGGAACACTTCGGGCGACATCACCGTGTCGTATGACGTCAGTCCCGACATCCACGCCTATGCGACCTATGCCCGCAGCTTCAAATCGGGCGGTATCAACCTGTCGGGCCTGCCGCTCAATTCCACCAGCACCGGCGTCGACCTGTCGACGCAGACCGTGAAGCCCGAGAAGGTCAACAATTACGAGATCGGGTTGAAGACGCAGTTCCTCAACCGGCGGCTGACGCTGAACCTTGCCGGATACTGGACCGATGTGTTCGATTATCAGGCTACGGTGAACAACAATGCGATCAACGTGATCCGTGGCTATCTTGCCAATGCGGGTCAGGTGCGGTCGCGCGGGTTCGAATTCGATACGAGCTTTCGGCCGAGCAGCCGGCTGAACCTGTACGTCAACGGCGCCTTCACCGACGCAAAATACGTCCGCTTTGCCAATGCGCCCTGCCCGCCGGAATTGTCGGGTGGCTCTGCGGCCAGTGCCACGAATCCGGCGAGTCCGGCAGGGCAGGCCGGCAGTTCCACCCAGCCATCGTACAGCCCGGCCCAATGCGACATCTCCGGTCAGCGGCTGCCCGGCATCTCGAAATGGTCGTTCTCGTTCGGCGGCGAATATAACGTACCGGTGGGGAGTAAGGGCGGCGAAGCCTATGTCGGCTATGACGGCAATTACCGTTCACGCTTTTCGTCCAACCCGTCACCGTCGGCCTATACCTGGATCGAGGGTTATTCGCTGTCCAACGTCCGCGCCGGCTATCGCGAGGGCGGTATCAACGTGTTCGGTTGGGTGCGCAACGTGTTCGACAAGCAGTATTTCGAGCTGCTCTCGACCCAGTCGGGCAGCACAGGGTTGATCGTGGGGCAGCCGGGCGATCCGCGGACCTATGGTGTGACGCTGTCGACGCGGTTCTAGGGGTTTCCCCCCGTCGTCTTGGCATAAGCCAGGATGACGAAGAGTGCGGCGGTATACGCTCTTCGTCATTCCCGCGGAGGCGGGAATCCAGACGCGCTAGGCTCCCAGCTTGATTCGCGGACGTTCGCCAATCTGGATTCCCGCCTTCGCGGGAATGACGGTTGAAGGGTGGCGGTGGTCGGGAGCAGGGGGTGGGGCGCGGCCTCGCGTACCGGCCAAACCAGCGTCGATCGTGAGAACGACCCCGCGTTCGGACGACGTTCAGCTTTGATCTGCGATAAGAGACGATGCCGGACGGGGGGCGTGAATTGGAAGCTCCCGCCCTTCGCCCGGCGCCGTCGAGGCGGTCCGGACAAGCAAACGCCCGGACCGTTTCCGATCCGGGCGCCTGCGTGACGAGAAACCCGTCAGCCCCCTTAGGTTGTGTCGTAAACGATCGCGCGTTTTCGCTGCGTCGCCGGAACACTGTTTCCCCGAACCACGGCCGTTGCCTGTGTCTCAGACGAGTCTGTGCTAGGCAGGGGCAGGGGCTTTGTCACCGGATATTGTCGCCCGTCCTTTCGATTGCGGCTGCCCTGTGTCGAATCCGCAACATTTGTTGCTTGTCGCCGTCTCTCCGCCTAGAGCCGCGGCCATGATCCTCTCTACCTATGAACGGATGATCGCGCGGCGATATCTGCTGCCGGGCAAGGGGGAGGCGTTCATCTTCCTCGTCGCCTCGATCAGCCTCGTCGCAGTGATGCTCGGTGTGGCGGCGCTCGTCATCGTCATGAGCGTGATGAACGGCTTTCGCGCCGAGCTGTTCGACAAGATCGTCGGCCTGAACGGCCATGCGGTGATTCAGTTCGATCCCACCCGCCCCGTCGACTGGCGCCAGGTGGTGGCCGAGGCGAAGCGGACGCCCAACATCACGTCGGCGGTGCCGATGATCGAGCAGCCGCTGGCGGCGACGTATAACGGCCGGGCGGAGGCGGTGCTGGTCCGCGGCGTGCGGATGCAGGATATCGCGCCGGTGATCGGCAACAAGGTGGTGATGGGGTCGCTTGCCGGCGTGACGCCGGGCAGCGGCCGGATCGCGATCGGCAGCCGGCTGGCCGAAGCGCTGGGCGCGACGGTCGGCAGCGACATCTCGCTGTTCAGCCCGCAGGGGCAGACGACGCCGTTCGGCACCGTGCCGCGTATCGTCAGCTACAAGGTCGCCGCGATCTTCGAGATCGGGTTGTACGATTACGACAAGCAATATGTCTTCATGCCGATCGAGGACGCGCAGACGCTGCTGCTGCTCGGCGACAATGTCGGCATGGTTGAGATCGAGACGAACAACGCCGACAAGGTGGGGCAGATCCTGGCGCCGCTGGGCGACAAATTGCCGCCCGGCGCGGTGATCAGCGACTGGCGCAGCATGAATGCGCAGCTGTTCCAGGCGCTGGAGGTCGAGCGTGTGGCGATGTTCACCGTGCTGTCGATCATCATCCTAGTCGCGGTGTTCAACATTCTGTCCAGCCTCATCATGCTGGTGCGCGCCAAGACGCGCGACATCGCGATCCTCAGGACCATGGGTGCGACGCGGGGCGGGTTGATGCGCATCTTCATGGTGGTCGGCACGACGATCGGCGCGCTCGGCACGGTCGCGGGGCTGCTCTTGGGCTTCGTGTTCCTGTTCTATCGCCAGGCGGTGGTGAATTTGGTGCAGATGGTGACGGGGCAGAACCTGTGGGATCCGTCGATCCGCTATCTCACCGAACTGCCGTCGAAGCCCGATCCCGTAGAGATCATCGTGATCGCGATCATGGCGCTGGTGTTCAGCTTCCTCGCGACGCTGTATCCGGCGTGGAAGGCGGCGAGCACCGATCCGGTACAGGTCCTTCGCTATGAATAATGTCCTCGAAACCGGCCGCCTGACGCGCAGCTTCACGCAGGGCGGCGAGACGATCCACGTCCTGCGCGGCGTCGACCTGACGGTGGCGCCGGGCGAGATCGTCGCGCTGGTCGGGCCGTCGGGTTCGGGCAAGTCGACGCTGCTGCAGGCGGTGGGCTTGCTGGAGGGTGGGTTCGAGGGTTCGATCCGGATCGCCGGCACCGAGGCGGCGAAGCTCGACGCGCATGGGCGCACCGTGATGCGCCGCGATCATCTGGGCTTCGTGTATCAGTTCCACCATCTGCTGCCCGACTTCAACGCGACCGAGAATGTCGTGCTGCCGCAGCTGGTGCATGGAGCGGCACGCAAGGCGGCGGACGATCGCGCGGTCGCGTTGCTCACCGCGCTGGGGCTGGGTCATCGCCTGACGCACCGGCCTAGCCAGCTGTCGGGCGGCGAGCAGCAGCGTGTCGCGGTGGCGCGCGCGCTGGCCAACCGGCCGGCGCTGGTGCTGGCGGACGAGCCGACCGGCAACCTCGACGAACATACCGCCGATATCGTGCTGGCCGAGTTCCTGCGGCTGGTGCGCGGCGAGGGTTCGGCGGCGCTGATCGCGACGCATAACGAGCGGCTGGCGCAGAAGATGGACCGCGTCGTGCGCCTGCACGAGGGCGTGCTGTCGTGAGCGATGCGTGGCGGACTACCCCGACCTTGGTCGGCCGTCACGTCACGTTGCGGCCGCTTGTCGCCGAGGACAAGGACGCGCTGGTCGCCGTCGCTGCGACGGATGACTTGTGGGATATATTCTACGCGAGCGTGTCTCAACTAAAGGACGCGGATCGCTGGTTTGCCGCCACGTTCGCGCAGGTCGAGCAGGGACGGGCGCTGGTATTCGCGGTATGCGATCCGGCGGGCGCAGTTGTCGGCACCACGCGCTACATGCGGATGAACGAAGGCCATCGGCGTCTGGAGGTCGGCGGCACCTTCTATGCGACGCGGGTCCAACGCACCGGCGTGAATACCGAGGCGAAGCGACTGCTGTTGACGCATGCCTTCGACACGATGGGCGTACAGTGCGTGCAGATCCGGACCGATGCGCTCAACATCCGCAGCCAGCGCGCGATCGAACGGTTGGGCGCGAAGCGGGATGGCGTGCTGCGCGGTCATCAGATCGTCGGCGGGCGGCTGCGCGACAGCGTCGTCTATTCGATCCTGGACCGCGAATGGCCGGGCGTGCGCCAGAATCTGGACTATCTGCTTGCGAGGTACGCATGAGCGGCATCACCGATCTCACTGTGCGGGGCGCGGACGGCAACCCGCTGTCGCTGGACGGCTGGGCGGGGCAGGTGCTGCTGATCGTCAACACCGCGTCGAAATGCGGGTTCACGCCGCAGTACGAAGGGCTGGAGGCGCTGCATCGGCGGTTCGCCGACAAGGGGTTCGAGGTGCTGGCCTTTCCCTGCAACCAGTTCGGCGCGCAGGAGCCGGGCGATGCGGCGGAGATCGCGAATTTCTGTTCGCTGACCTATGACGTGACGTTTCCGGTGTTCGCCAAGATCGACGTCAACGGTGCGGCGGCCGATCCGTTGTTCGAGCGGCTGAAGACGGCGGCGCCTGGCGTGCTGGGTTCCAAGGCGATCAAGTGGAACTTCACGAAGTTCCTGGTGGATCGGTCGGGCCAGGTCGTGCGGCGCTATGCGCCGACGACGAAGCCGGAAGACCTTGCGGCAGATATCGAGGCCTTGCTGTAGGGCGGGCCTCGCCCCACACGGGCGTCACCCCGGACTTGTTCCGGGGGCCACTCCGCGGCGAGGACGGCTGGAGCCTCTTGCCGTTCCCTGGCGGGCCGGTGGACCCCGGAACGAGTCCGGGGTGACGGGGTGGGTGGGGCTAGCGGCGTGCCTTACAGCGCTGGGGCGGCGAAGGGCTTGGCGCCTTTCTTGTGGTGGAGCGCCGACAGGATCGAGGTCACGCCGCCGAAGACGAAGCTGATGCCGAGGATGAAGCCCGGCAGCGTCAGCGCCGACCAGGGCAGCGTCGCGAGGACGTAGATCGCGAGCAGTATGTTGACGACGCCGAGGGCGATCATCAGCCCGCGTCCACGCTTGAAGCGTGCGCCGAGGCCGATTTCCATCGCGCCGCGGATACCGAGCCACACGCCGACCAGCAGCGTCAGCGACAGCGCGCCGGACATCGGATCGAAGGCCATCAGCACGCCGATGACCAGCGACAGCAGGCCGAAGCCGATCGCATAGCCACGCCCTTCGTGCTTGCTTATCACGCCCGCCGCGAGCGAGACGATGCCGGCGGCGATGAAGAAGGCGCCGATCACCAGAGTCGCGGCATAGGTGGCGGCGAAGGGATTGAGGAAGGCGAGGACGCCGAGCGTCAGCGACAGCACGCCATAAGCGAGGATCCAGGCCCATCCGGCCCCGGCGGCGGTGGGTGCTAGCGGATCGGTGAAGGTGCGCGTGTCGGCCATGGCGATATCTCCTCGTTATGGGCGCGAAACGAGGTTATCCACCGCTGGTTCCGTCCATTCCGGGCGGGTCGCCTGTTCGAATCGGGTCGGAGTCGCTAAGTGGTTCGCATGGCTCATTCGGGTTTCGTGCCGCTTCGCATTTTTTCGTCCTACACGATGCTCGACGGGGCGATCGATCCGAAGGCGATCGCGAAGCAGGCCAAGGCGCAGAAGTTTCCGGCAGCCGGCCTGACCGATCGCAACGGCCTATACGCGGCCATGGCCTTTTCGGACGCGGCGAAGAAGGACGGCGTGCAGCCGGTGATCGGGACGATGCTCTGCGTAGCGCGGCCCGATATGCCCGATGGCGTCGCCGCGCCGCTCGACTGGATCGCGCTCTATGCGCAGGATACGACGGGCTACGACAATCTGTGCGCGCTGGTGAGCATGGCGCATCTCGACCGGCCGATCGAATTGCCGGCGCATGTCGATTTCGCCGCATTGGAAGGCCGGACCGATGGCCTGATCGCGTTGACCGCGGGGGCCGAAGGCGGATTGGCGCGCCTGTTCCACGAGGATCAGCCTGACCGCGCGCGTGCCTATTGCGACCGGTTGCAGGCGCTGTTCCCCGACCGGTTGTACGTCGAACTCGTCCGCCGCGGCGACGCGGTGGAGGAAGCGGCCGAGCAGGCGCTGATCGACCTTGCCTATGATCGCGACCTGCCGCTGGTCGCGACCAATCCGTGCTGCTTTTCCGACAGCGGCTTCCTCGATGCGCACGACGCCATGCTGTGCATCGCGCATTCGACCTATGTCGAAAGCGAGGATCGTGTCCGTTCGTGCCCCGATGCATGGCTGAAACCCGCCGAGGTGATGAAGCAGCTGTTCGCCGATCTGCCCGAAGCGATCGACAATACGCTGGTCGTGGCGCAGCGCTGCGCGGTAATGGCGCCCTATCGCAAGCCGATCCTGCCCAGCCTGGCGGGCGATCGCGACGGCGAGGCGGCGATGCTGCGCGATCAGGCGGCAGCGGGACTGGAAGCGCGGCTCGACCGGATCGAGGAACTGGGTGCGCAGCCCGACGATCCCAATTGGCGGGATGCGTATCGCGAGCGGCTGGCGTTCGAGGTGAACGTCATCGTCCAGATGGGTTTCCCCGGATACTTCCTGATCGTCGGCGACTTCATCAAATGGGCGAAGGATCACGATATTCCGGTGGGGCCGGGTCGTGGTTCGGGCGCGGGCTCGGTCGTCGCTTGGGCGCTGACGATCACCGACCTTGATCCGATGAAGCTGGGCCTGCTGTTCGAGCGATTCTTGAACCCGGAACGCGTGTCGATGCCCGACTTCGACATCGACTTTTGCGAAACCCGGCGTGGCGAGGTCATCCGCTACGTGCAGGAAAAATACGGCCGCGATCAGGTCGCGCAGATCATCACCTTCGGTAAGCTGAAGGCGCGCGCGGTGTTGAAGGACACCGGCCGCGTGCTCCAGATGAGCTATGGCCAGGTCGACCGCCTCGCCAAGCTGGTGCCCAACCATCCGACCGATCCCTGGGACCTGAAGCGCGCGCTGAATGGCGTGCCCGAGTTGGCGAAGGAATATGCCAACGACAATCAGGTCCGCCGCCTGCTCGACCTCGCGACCAAGCTGGAGGGCCTGCCGCGCCATTCGTCGACGCACGCCGCGGGCGTGGTCATCGGCGACCGGCCGCTGAGCCAGCTCGTCCCCCTCTATCGCGATCCGCGGTCGGACATGCCGGTGACGCAGTTCGACATGAAATATGTCGAGGGCGCGGGGCTGGTGAAGTTCGACTTCCTCGGCCTGAAGACGCTGTCGGTTCTGAAGAAGGCCGTACAACTGCTTGGCAAGCGCGACATTTCGATCGACCTGGATGCGCTGCCCTGGGACGACGAGGCGACGTACAAGCTGCTCCAGAAGGGCGACACGGTCGGCGTGTTCCAGCTGGAATCGGAGGGGATGCGGCGCACGCTCAGCGCCGTCCGCCCGACTAATTTCGGCGACATCATTGCGCTCGTGTCGCTGTATCGCCCCGGCCCGATGGACAACATCCCGAGCTTCGGGCGGCGCAAGCAGGGGTCCGAGGAGATCCTCTACCCGCACCCGCTGCTGGAACCGATCCTGAAGGAGACCTACGGGATCTTCGTCTACCAGGAACAGGTGATGCAGGCCGCGCAGATCCTGGCAGGCTACAGCCTGGGCGGCGCCGATTTGCTGCGCCGCGCGATGGGCAAGAAGATCAAGGCGGAGATGGACGCGCAGCGCGCGACCTTCGTCGCCGGTTGCGCCGAGCATAACGGCATCAAGGCGGATTACGCCAACCAGCTGTTCGACTTGATCGACAAGTTCGCGGGCTACGGCTTCAACAAGAGCCACGCCGCGGCCTATGCGCTGCTCGCCTATCAGACTGCGTGGCTGAAGGCGCACCACCCGCACGAATTCTTCGCCGCATCGATGTGTTACGACATGGCGCAGACCGACAAGCTCTGCATCTTCGTCGACGACATGCGGCGCCTCGGCGTCGACATCGTCGGGCCCGACATCAATCAGAGCGATGCCGAGTTCGACGTGCAGACGGTCGGGGAGGGCGAGGAACGCCGCCTCGCGGTTCGCTATGCGCTTGGCGCGCTGAAGTCCGTCGGCGAAGGTGCGATGGAGAAACTGATAGTCGAGCGGGTCGCGGCCGGGCCCTTCAAGAGCCTCGACGACCTCGCCAATCGCGTCGATCCGCGACTGATCAACAAGCGGCAGCTCGAAACGCTGGCCGCGGCGGGGGCGTTCGACGCGATCGAGCCGAACCGCGCTGCGGTTCATGCCGTCGCCGAGACGATCCTGGGCCTCGCCGCTTCGACGCATGCCGGGCGGACGAGCGGTCAGGGCGGCCTGTTTGGTGGAGATGAGGTTGCCGGCGATACGATCCGGCTGCCGCAGGGGCTGCGCTGGACGATGGCGCAGGCGATGGAGCAGGAAAAGGACGCCTTCGGCTTCTATTTCTCCGCGCATCCCGTCGATCGACACGCGCATCTCGCCAAGATGCATGGCGCGCGGCAATATGTCGCGCTGACCGAGTTGCGCATTCCGGAGGACGGCACACGCGCGGGGGCGACGATGGCGGTGCTGGTCGAGGATGCGCGCTGGCGCACCTCGGCCCGCGGCAAGCGCTACATGATGGCGACGCTGTCGGATGCGAGCGGCCAGTTCGTCGCGACCTGTTTCGACGATGGCGTCGCGGCGGAACTGGAAGAGGCGGCACGCTGCGGCGGGTGCGGCCTGATCACGGTGGAACTCGATCGGCGGCCGGGCGAAGAGACACCGCGCGTGTCGGTCAAGCGCATCCAGCCGTTCGAGGGGCTGGCGTCGATGGCGCGCTTCACGATCGAGGCGCGGGTGGCGACGGCGGAGGCGTTCGCGGCGTTGGCGACCTTGCTGGGTGAGGCGCGCGGTGCGCGCGGCGAAGTGCGCGCGCGCATTCCGGCAGGTGATGGCGAGGCGGTCGTCCTGCTCGGGCGCGATTTCCTGCTCGACCTCGAACTGGTCGAGGCGATCCAGGCGATCCCGGGGATCAGCAACGTGGCGCTCGACCGGGTCGCTTCGCAGCTGCGGGCGGTGGGCTGATGCCGATCGATCCCGATCTGCCGTTCCGCGCGATCAATATCGCGGTGCTGACCGTATCAGACACGCGAGGGCTCGCCGAGGATCGGTCGGGCGATACGCTCGTCGCGCGGCTGGAGGGCGCGGGGCACCGCCTCGCCGATCGCGTCATCCTGCGCGACGACATCGAGGCCATCATCGCGCAACTGGAGCGGTGGATCGATGATCCCGCGATCGATTGCGTCATCACGACGGGCGGCACCGGCGTGACGGGACGCGACGTGACGCCGGAGGCGGTCGAGCGGGTCGCGACGAAGATGATTCCGGGGTTCGGCGAACTGTTCCGATATCTGAGCTTCGCCAAGATCGGCACGTCGACCGTCCAGTCGCGCGCCTGCGCCTGTGTTGCGCGGGGGACCTATGTCTTCGCGCTGCCGGGTTCGACCGGGGCGGTGAAGGATGGGTGGGACGGCATCCTTGCCGATCAGTTGGACAGCCGGCATCGGCCCTGCAACTTCGTCGAGCTGATGCCGCGCCTGACCGAACGATAGGGCGGACCTTCGCGGGCGTCCGCGACGTTGTGCGGGCATGGATGACGATCGATTCGAGGCACGGCATCGCGCGGTGCCGACGGGCAGGCTTGCGCGGCTAGGCGGGTTCGGGCGGCTTGCCGGCGGTGTGGCGGGCGGCATGCTGGCCGAGGGCGCGCGGCGGCTGGCGCAGGGCGAGCGGCCACGGATGGGCGATCTGGTGCTGACCCCGGCGAATGCGGCGCGTGTCGCTGACCGGCTGTCGCACCTGCGCGGCGCGGCGATGAAGCTGGGGCAGATGATCTCGATGGATGCGGGTGACGTGCTGCCGCCCGAATTGTCGGCGATCCTCGCGCGGCTGCGCAACCAGGGCTATCGCATGCCGCCGCAGCAGCTCGACCAGGTGCTGGCGCGCGAATGGGGACGGGACTGGCGGCGCCGGTTTCGGCATTTCGAGGCCGCGCCGGTCGCGGCGGCCTCGATCGGCCAGGTGCATCGCGCGACCCTGCCCGATGGGCGGCGGCTGGCGATCAAGGTGCAATATCCGGGTGTTGCGGAGAGCATCGATTCCGACGTCGACAATGTCGCGACGTTGCTGCGCGTATCAGGGCTGCTGCCGCGCGGGCTGGATATCGCGCCGCTGCTCGACGAGGCGAAGCGGCAGTTGGCCGAGGAAGCTGATTATACGCGCGAAGGCGAGCAGATGCGCGCTTATGCCGCGCGGCTGGATGGGGACGCGCGCTATGTCGTGCCGACGCTGGAGCCGGACCTGACGACGCGAAACGTGTTGGCGATGAGCTTCGTCGAGGGGCAGGCGATCGAAACGCTGGAGGGTGCCTCGCAAGAGGCGCGCGACGCCGCGATGACCGCGCTGGTGACGTTGGTGTTGCGTGAATTGTTTGAGTTCGGCGCGATGCAGACCGATCCCAATTTCGCCAACTACCGCTGGCAGGCGGATAGCGGCGCGCTGGTGCTGCTCGATTTCGGGGCGACGCGCGCGGTGCCGGCGGAGACGGCGGATGCCTATCGTCGGTTGATCGAGGCGGGGCTGGCGCGCGACCGCGACATGATCCGCGAGGTGGCGGTGGAGACAGGCTTTATCGGGGTCGAGGCCGCGCGGGCGCACCGTGGGGCGGTCGACCGGATCATCGCGGCGATCGACGCTGCTCTCAACCGGCCCGGTGCGTTTGACTTCGGCGACCGCGCCTTCGTGCCGGTGGTGCGTGAGGAGGCGAAGGCAATGATCGCCGATCGCGACACCTGGCACGTACCGCATGTCGAAACGCTGTTCGTGCAACGCAAGGTCAGCGGCACGGCGCTGCTCGCCGCGCGGCTGAAGGCGCGGGTGGATGTGCGCGGGCTTGCCGCCGCAGCGATCGGGCGCGCCTAGCGGGCGGCGTGGCCACTCATCTCGGCACCGGCGTCGGCCGCGAACCGGCGGTTCCAGATGACCGCCGATGCGGAGATGGTGGCGACGACGACGAAGGCGAGCGAGAAGGTGAATAGCGTCGGCTGACGGGTGCCCTCGATGACCGTACCGATCTCCAGCACCGTCGCAGCGGTGCAGATGCCGAGCGACAGCGTCAGCTGTTGAAAGGTCGCGTAGAAGCTGGTTGCCGCGCTCATCTGCGCCTTGGCGGTGTCGGCATAGGCGATGGCGTTGTAGCCGGTGAACTGGAATGACGTGAAGAAGCCCGAAATGCCAAGCACCAGCACGATCGCGGCGGTCGACCAATCGGGGCGGAACAGCGCGCAGGTCGCATAGCCCAGGCTGCTGGCGATCCCCGAAACGATCAGGCTGCGGCGGAACCCCCAGCGACGCAGCACGCGCGGAGCGAGCGCCTTCATCGCCAGCGCGCCGATCGCGCCCGCCATCGTTATCGTACCGGTCTTCGCTGCGGTGAGGCCGAAGCCGAGCTGCAGCATCAGCGGCAGCAGGAACGGCTGCGCGCCCTGCGTGATGCGGGTCAGCGATCCGGCGATCACCGACAGGCGGAACGTGGGTACACGCATCAGCGCGGGGTCGAGGATCGGATCGGCCACGTGACGGGCATGGCGGAAATAGGCGACGCCCACGCCGAGGCCCGCGACCAGCAGGATCAGCGCGACCAACCCGGTGCCGGGGCGGCTCGCCAGCTCGAAGCCGAACAACAGGCAGCCGAGCGACACGCCCGACAGGATGAAACCGACCAGATCGAAACGGGCGCGCGCATCGCCGCGCACCTCCGGCACCAGCAGCAACGCACCGATGATCCCCATCACACCGAAGGGGATGTTGAGGTAGAAGATCCAGCGCCAGTCGAGCCAGGTGACGATGAAGCCGCCGATCGGTGGCCCCAGGATCGGCCCGGCGAGCGCGGGCATGACCAGCCAGGACAAGGCCTGGACCATGTCCTCCTTGGCGACGCTGCGCAGCAGGACGAGGCGGCCGACCGGCACCATCATCGCGCCGCCAATCCCCTGGACGAAGCGGGCGGCGACCAGCGTCGGCAGCGACCCGGCCTGCGCGCAGGCGATCGAACCGAGCAGGAAGACGACGATCGCCCAGCAGAAGATGCTGCGCGATCCGAAGCGGTCGGCCAGCGTGCCGCTTGCCGGGATGAACAGGGCGAGCGCCAGCAGATAGCTGGTGAGCGCGAGACTGAGGCTGGTGGCGGGCGTGCCGAGATCGCGGGCCATGGTGGGCAAGGCGACGGTCAGCACGGTCCCGTCGAGTTGCTGCATGAACAGCGCGGAGGCGACGACCAGCGCGATGACGCGATAGCTGCGGGTGGAAGCGGGCGGTCGGGCCGCGCCGCTGGTGACGGCTTCGACCGCGGGCGCCAGGCCATCGCCGACATCGGCGCTCATCGAAGCGAGGTTACGTCGTCTCCACCGCATGTCGTTCGTTCATGCTCCTTCGCCGGGCGCGGCGGCATGCGCCGACCCGCTTCGATCGTGATCCTCACCTGGTTCGATGGCGGTGTCCCGTCCGGCGTTCGGCTCGGTGAGAGCCATGCCGGGTCGTTCATGGAACGGCCGTTTGCGGAGCACCTAACCCCATCCGCCTCGAAACACACGGCGAAAACGCCGCAACGGAAAAGGGGCACCGCCGTTGCCGGCGATGCCCCCTTCCTGTCGCTACGACCTGCCGCGGGTCAGTTGATGCTCAGGCTACCGCTGCCCGACGCGCTGCCGCTGGCCGAGGCCGAGCGGTTGCCCGCGCTCGCGGAGCCGCTGCCATTCGCCGAGCCCGAACCGGCAAGCGATCCGCGCGTGCCGTTGGCCGCGCCGTTAGCGGCGCCTCCGGCGGCGAGGGCGCCTTCGTTCACCCGGTTGCGGGTCGCATTGGCCGCCGTCGTGGTGCGGTCGCGGGCGGTCGCCGCGGTGGCGGCGGCGCGATCGCGCACCGCGCCCGCGGTCGAGGTCGCCCGGTTGCGGGCTGCCGTCGCGGTGGTCGTGGCGCGGTCACGCGCGGCACCGGCCGTTGCCGCCGCGCCGTCGCGGGCGCCGCGTACGGTGCTGGCGACCTGATCGGTGCCGACCAGCTGGGCGTCGACGCCGCCGTTCGCGCTGCCGCTGGCCGAGCCGCTCTGGCTCAGCGCGCCGTTGAGCGCGCCGCCCCGTGGGCCGGTCGCGCCGAGGGCGCCGTCGGTGCTGCGGCTGACGCTACCGGCGAGGCCGCCATCGGCGCTGGCGCGGCCCGAGCGGGTGTCGATCGAGCGGCTGCCGTGCGCCCGTGCCACACCGTTGACGGTGTTCGACACGCGGCCGCTGGTCTGCCCGACGGTCGAGCCGAGCTGGCCGGCGCCGTTCAGCGTGCCCGACACGGCGCCGCCGAGGTTGCCGGCACCGCCCAGCATGCCGCCGACGCCGCCACCGCCCAGCAGCTGCGCCGAAGCGGGGGCCGTCATCAGCATGGTCGTCGCGATCAGGGCGAAACGGATCGTGGGGGTCATGAGAAATCTCCTTTCGTCCGAGCCGGCGTGGGGGACTGCCCGGCTTCCGAAAAGGACAACGATGGACCTTTTCGGTTTAATCCCGGCATCGCGAAAATTATTTCAGGCCGACCGCCTTCGGGGGCGTGCGGCACGTGTCGCAGACGATCCCGCGGCCGATGCGGCCGCTACCGGGCTTGGCCTCTGCGGCAAGGGCGGCGGGCGTTCCAACGCGGGCGAGTGTCGCGGCGACGAGGGGGGCGGCGAAGCTGGTGCCGCGCAGCACCTCCCACCCGCCGCCGGGCACTGCCCCGACCATGTCCGCGCCGGGTGCCGCGTAATCGAGATGGAGCGGCTTGCCCGCCTCCATCAACGCCTTGCCCTTGGCATCGACGCCGGTGACGGCGATCACATCGGGGTAGGACGCGGGATATTGCGGCGGGGCGGCAGGGCCGTCGTTGCCGACTGCAGCGACGACACGGATGCCCTTGGCGGTCAGCGCGCGAATTCCCGCCGCGAGTAGCGGGTTGGGCGGGCCGACCAGGCTGATGTTGACCACCTTCGCCCCATTCTGGGCGAGCCAGGCCATGGCGCGGACGATGGCGACGGCCGAGCCGTTGCTTGCCGATCCGCCATAGACGTCGGCGACGAGTAATCCGGCTCCGGGCATCGCGCCATGGAAGGCGCCGCTGCGGCCCACCATCAACGACGCGACGGCGGTGCCATGGCCGCTTGGCTTGGCCTCCCCCGCAAAGCCGCGCTGCTCGATGGCGATGCCCGCGAAGGCGGGATGGCGGCCGACCCCGCCATCAATCAGGCCCATGCGCAACGGGGCGCTGCCGCTTGCCGCACCGCCGTCGCCCGCCAGCGCGCCGGCCATCGCCGCCAGTGGCGCGTGCGCGGGTTCGTAGATCGCGTCGAGCGCGTAGGTGCCACCCGGATCGAGCGCG
The DNA here is from genome assembly GCF_049897245.1 of Sphingomonas sp. DC5200-1. NCBI lineage: Bacteria > Pseudomonadati > Pseudomonadota > Alphaproteobacteria > Sphingomonadales > Sphingomonadaceae > Sphingomonas > Sphingomonas sp. DC5200-1. The sequence continues at coordinate 454,542 of NZ_JAFCVW010000001.1, read as the reverse complement.
CGCAGCGCCTCGATTGCCTTGCGCACCGGCTTGCCGCGCGGAGGTGCGAGTACGGAGGTGCTGACATCGAGACCGTCGATCGTCTCGACGCGGGTTAGCGTAAAGCCCGCGGCCTTCGCCTTTTCGAGCGTGTCGGGAGACAGGGCCAGCGCGAGGATCACGTCGCGCTGCACGGGATTGCCGTCATCATCCACGTCCAGCGTCGCGCGGTTTTCGCGGACTAGCGCGCGCAGGCGTTCCTTGCGCAGCGCCAGCAGGTCGCGGGGGCTGAGCACACGCAACGCGCCGTCGGCCATCAGCAGCGGCCCGCCGAGACCGGACGCGACGCCCTGCGACAGCGCGTCGGACGCCTGCTGGCGTGATCCGAGCATGCTGCCCGCGGCACGCTGCACGGTGTTGGTCACCCCGCCGAGCGGCGTCCCCAATCCGCCTGCCGGCAGGCCACCGCCCAGCAGCTGCGCCGCAGCCGGGCTGGCCAGACCGATCGTCAGCATCAGCGCCCATCGCTTCATCTTTGTCTTCCTTTTTTGGCTCGCTCCATGGATGAAACGACCGCCGGGTGACGTTTCATCCGCATGGACGAAGGACTGGGCCACTTTGGACGAAGTCGAGCGACGTTTGGCAAGTCTGTTGCCGCGGCTGAGGCGTTTTGCCCATGGCCTGGCGCGCAGCGGCCCCGATGCCGACGATCTCGTGCAGGCGGCGGCGGAACGCATGCTGAAGGCGCGCGATCAGTGGCAGCCGGGCACGCATTTCGAAGCCTGGGCCTATCGCGTGGTCCGCAATCTGTGGATCGATACGGCGCGATCCCGCCAGCGCCGCGAGGCGGTGCATGCGCCCGAGGAACAGGGGATGCAGGTCGGCGTGGCGGGCGATGCCGAGGCGCGGGTCGAACTGTCCTATCTGATGCGGGCGCTGGACCGCCTGCCGGACGAGCAGCGCGAGGCGGTGGTGCTGGTGATGATCGAGGGCAAGAGCTACGCCGAAGCGGCGGAGGTGCTCGAGGTGCCGATGGGCACGCTGACCAGCCGGCTGGTGCGCGGGCGGCAGTCATTGATGGCGGCGGTGGAGGCTTGAGCGATGGGTGCTGATCCGGTGGACGAAGCGGCGATCATCGCCTGGGTCGACGGCGAACTGACCGGGGCGGAGGCGGTACGGGTCGAGGCTGCGGTGGCGAACGATGCCGACTGGCGTGCGCTCGCCGACCGGCACCGTCGGATGAAGGCGCGCTTTGCCGCAGCCTTCGATCCCTTGGCGCGGCCGCCGGCAGAAGTGGTTTCGCTCGCCGACGTGCGGGCGCGGCGGGCGGCGAAAGCGGCGCCGGTGCGCAGTCACGGCTGGCGGCGCTGGGCGGCGGGTGGCGCCATCGCGGCGAGCCTGGTGGTCGGTCTGTTCGTCCTGCAGGATCGGGGCGGGTCGCCCGGTGGCGACGTGCCGGCGCCGGTGGCCGTCGCGCTCAACGATCAATTGTCGGGCGATGCGGGGCCGGTGCGGGTCGCTTTGTCGTTCCGCGACAGGAACGGGCAATATTGCCGCAGCTTCACGGGGGAAACGCTGTCCGGGGTCGCCTGCCGCGCAGGCACGAACTGGCAGATGCGCTACACCGCGCCCGGATCGGCGCCCGCCACCGATTATCGCATGGCGGGGACCGACGGCGCCCGGGCGACGGCGATCATGGGGATGATCGCCGGTGAGCCGCTCGACCGCGCGCAGGAAGACGCCGCGCGGCGGGCGAACTGGCGCTAGACGCAGATTGGCCGACCGTCGTCGGCCCATGCCGCACTGACCGCGGCGAGGCTCGCTAGCACCGGATCGACGCGGCGCACGCCGAGCAGATCGCTCATCAACAGCCGGGCGGTGTCGGGCGCGGTTTCGATGCGCGCGATCACGGTCAGCAAGGCGCGCTCGGCGGCGGTCATGCGCGCGCAGCAGCATGGCGCGATCGCGATCGTATCCGCAGCGGTCGAGGCCAGATCCGTCATCAGCGCGCGCATCAGTACGAGCGGGCGGCGAAAGCCCTCACCGAACATCGTGAACAGCGCATGCGTGGCGCGCGCGTCATGCAGCCCATGCGCGCCCATGCGGCGCAGCGCGAACAGCGCGATGCGCGCATTGGGGCAGGCGGGTAGCGCATGTGGCAATGCAGCGACGGTCGTGGTGATTTCGGACATGCGGCGACTCCTTCGTTCGCCGCCGACAGTCTTAAATCAGCTATTGCAAGTCAATCGCAATTAATCAGTCAGTCGGGCGCCTCGTCGTTGCGGGCGAGCGCCTCACCGGCGAGGTAGAGCGAACCGGCAATCAGCACGACGTGCGGCGGCTCGGACGCCAAGCTCTCCAGCGCCGTTTCCAGGCTGTCGGCGGAGGTGGCGGCGACGCCGAGCCGCTGGCCCACCGCGGCGAGGTCTGCTGGCGCATGGCAGGCGTGATTCGGCACGGGTACCGCAACGACACGTGACACCATCGGCGCGAGCAGCCGCAGCACACCCTCCGCATCCTTGTTCGACAGCATGCCGAGAACGAGCGTGACGGGGCGGCCATCGGCGATCCGGCCCAGGCTCTGGGCGACCGGGCGGGCTGCGGAAGGATTATGCGCGCCGTCGAGCCACAAATCGCTGCCGTCGGGAAGGCGGGCGTGGAGCGGGCCGTGGCCGAGCCGCTGCATACGCGCTGGCCATCGCGCCCATTCCGCGGCCGCGCGCATTGCGGCTTCGGGGACGTTGATCGCGCCCTGATGCCGCAGCATGGCGAAGGCGAGCGCGAGGTTGCGCGTCTGGTGCGCGCCGACGAGGCGCGGGCGCGTGCTGACGAGGGTGAAGCCGGTGTCGCGGTAGCGGACGGAGTTGCGGCTGGTGTCGCTCCACCACGCCGCATTGCGGGCGATGACGGGTGCCCCCGCCGCGTCCGCTACCGCGGCGATGCGGGCGGTGCAGGCGGCGGAATAGTTCATCGTGACGAGCGGCACGCCGGCCTTGGCGATTCCCGCCTTCTCACCGGCGATGTCGACCAGGCGGTTGCCGAGGAATGCCTCGTGGTCCATCCCGAGCGCTGCAATGCCGGTGACGGCTGGGCGGCGGATAACGTTGGTCGCATCGAGCCGACCGCCCAGGCCGACCTCAACGATCGTCGCGGCGGCAGGCGTGCGGGCGAAGGCGAGGAAGGCGGCGGCGGTCGTGATCTCGAAGAAACTGGCCCCGATCCCGTCCGCATGATCGAGCACTTCGGCCAGCAACGCGGCGAGCGATGCGTCGTCGATCAGCTTGCCCGCGATCCGGATGCGTTCGTTGAACCGCACCAGATGCGGGCTGGAGAAGACGTGGACGTCATGCCCCGCCGCCTCGATCGCGGCGCGGAGAAAGGCGCAGGTGGAGCCTTTGCCATTGGTGCCGGCGACGTGAAACACCGGCGGCAACGCGTCCTGCGGGTTGCCGAGCCGATCGAGCAATCGCGTGATCCGCTCCAGACCCAGCACGTCGGCCCCGGGCGACAATGCCCAGAGCCGGTCGAGCTGTGCCTGCACGGCGGGATCGGTCGAGATGGCGTGATCCGGCACGGTGGCGCCCCGCTGCGGCTGGTCGGCGTCAGGCGGCGCGGGCGGCCGTCAGATAGCCGATCACCGTCGCGAGCTGGTCGCGCAGATCCTTCCGGTGAACGACCATGTCGAGCATGCCGTGATCCAGCAGATATTCGGCGCGCTGGAAACCTTCGGGCAGCTTTTCGCGGATCGTATTCTCGATCACGCGCTGACCGGCGAAACCGATGAGTGCATTGGGTTCCGAAATCTGCACGTCGCCCAGCATCGCGTAGCTGGCGGTGACGCCGCCCGTCGTCGGATCGGTCAGCACGACGATATAGGGCAGGCCGGCGTCGTGCAGCATCTGGATCGCCACGGTGCTACGCGGCATCTGCATGAGGCTGAGGATGCCTTCCTGCATGCGCGCGCCGCCGGCAGCGGTGAAGATGACGTACGGGGCCTTGTCGGCGATCGCCGCTTCGACGCCGCGGACGAAGGCTTCGCCGACTGCGAGACCCATCGATCCGCCCATGAAGCCGAAGTCCTGTACGCCCATCACGACGCGATTGCCCAGAATCGTGCCGCGCGCGTTGATGAGCGCGTCCTGCTCCTGCGCGGACGTGCGTGCCGCTTTCAGGCGATCGGTGTAGCGCTTCGAATCGCGGAACTTGAGCGGATCTTCCGGCACGCGCGGTGCAGGCAGTTCGCTGCAGCTGCCTTCGTCCAGAATCTGCTTGAACCGCTCCTTCGGCCCGATGCGCTCATGGTGATCGCACTTCGGGCAAACGTAGAGGTTTTCCTCCAGCTCGCGGGTGAAAATCATCTGCCCGCAGCCCTTGCACTTGTGCCAGAGGTTTTCCTCCGACGTTTCGCGCTTGGTGCCGAAGGGCAGGGCGTTGCGGACGCTGGTGATCCAGCTCATGAATTTACCTTTCGCGCAGAGGCCAGTGCCTCGCTCAGCGATTGAACATAGGTGCGGACGGCGTCGGGCGCATCGGCGCCGTGCTGCGCCACGATCTCGACGATCGCGGAGCCGACGACGACGCCGTCGGCCACGGCGCCGATCGCCGCGGCCTGCGCAGGCGTGCGGACGCCGAAGCCGACCGCGATCGGCAGGTCGGTCGACGCCTTCAGGCGCGCGACGGCCTGGTCGATCGAGCCTTGTGCCGCCTGTTGCAGCCCGGTGATGCCGGCGACGGAGACATAATAGAGGAAGCCGCTGGCGCCATCGAGCACCTGCGGCAGACGTGCGGCGTCGGTGGTTGGCGTCGCGAGGCGGATCGGGTCGATGCCCTTGGCGCGCAGTGCCGGCCCGAGCGCATCGTCTTCCTCGGGCGGAATATCGACGCAGATGACGCCATCGACGCCGGCCTGTGCCGCAGCCTCGGCGAACCAGTCGGCGCCGCGGCGGAGCATCGGGTTGGCATAGCCCATCAGCACCAGCGGCACATCGGGATGGCGCGCGCGGAAGGCGGCGGCGATCGAGAGGATGTCGGCGGTGCGCGTGCCCGCGGCCAGGCTGCGGATGTTGGCGGCCTGGATCGCGGGGCCGTCCGCCATCGGATCGGTGAAGGGCATGCCCAGTTCGATCACGTCCGCGCCGCCCGCGACGAGCGCGTCGAGGATTGCGCCGGTGGCGTCAGGCGTGGGATCGCCGGCGGTGACGAAGGTCACGAGCGCGGGATGGCCCTTGGCGAGGGCGTCTGACAGGCGGCTCACGGACGCTTTCCTCCCTGTACCAGCCGCGAGGCGCCGATGCCGAGGCCGATGGCCAGCGCAGACACCAGACGCGTGTTGCGATCATAGCCGCGCAGGACGAGGCTCGCGAAACCCGCTACGGCCGCCGCCACGACGATGCTGGTCAGCCCCTGTCGCCAGTCGAGGGTCATATAGCCACCCCCAGCGCGTTAGCGACGGTGAAGATGTCCTTGTCGCCGCGGCCGCACAGGTTCGCGAGGATGATCTGGTCGCTGCGCATCGTCTTCGCGCGCTTCGCAACGGCGGCGATCGCGTGGGCGGGTTCGAGTGCGGGAATGATGCCCTCGGTCCGGCAGAGCAGCTGGAAGGCGTCGAGCGCCTCGACGTCGGTGGCATTCGTATATTCGACGCGGCCGATGTCGCGCAGCCACGCGTGTTCGGGACCGATGCCGGGATAGTCGAGGCCCGCCGAGATCGAATGGCCCTCGGCGATCTGGCCGTCTTCGTCCTGCAACAGATAGGTCTTGTTGCCGTGGAGCACGCCGGGGAAACCGCCCGCTAGGCTGGCGGCATGCTCGCTGCCCTCCAGGCCATGGCCCGCCGCCTCGACGCCGAGCATGCCGACATCGGGATCGTCGAGGAACGGGTGGAACAGGCCGATCGCGTTCGACCCGCCGCCGATCGCGGCGACGAGCAGGTCGGGGAGCTTGCCCGTGCGCTCGAGCAGCTGCGCGCGCGCTTCACGGCCGATGATGCTCTGGAAGTCGCGCACCAGCTCCGGGTAGGGGTGCGGGCCGGCGGCGGTGCCGATGATGTAAAAGGTGTCGTGGACGTTCGCGACCCAGTCGCGCAGGCCTTCGTTCATCGCGTCCGACAGCGTCTGCGCGCCGCTGGTGACGGGGCGGACTTCGGCGCCGAGCAGCTTCATGCGGAAGACGTTGGGCTGCTGCCGCTCGACGTCCTTGGCGCCCATGTAGATGACGCAGGGCAGACCGAAGCGGGCACAGACTGCCGCGGTGGCGACGCCATGCTGGCCTGCGCCGGTTTCGGCGATGATCCGCGTCTTGCCCATGCGGATCGCGAGCAGGATCTGGCCGATGCAATTGTTGATCTTGTGCGCGCCGGTGTGGTTCAGCTCGTCGCGCTTGAACCAGACCTGCGCGCCCATGCCCGGCTCGGTACCCTCCCGCAGCGCTTCGCTGAGGCGTTCGGCATGATACATCGGGCTGGGGCGGCCGACGTAATGCGTCATCAGATCGTCGAACTGCGCGGCGAAGGCCGGGTCCGCCTTGGCGGCGCGATATTCACGCTCCAGGTCGAGGATCAGCGGCATCAGCGTTTCGGCGACGTAGCGGCCGCCGAACTGCCCGAAGTGACCGCGATCGTCGGGCTGCGCGCGGAAGGAGTTGGGGGCGTTCATAGCTGCGCCGCTTTAAGGAAGGCTGCGATCTTGTCCACATCCTTGACCCCCGGCGCGCTTTCGACGCCGGAGGATACGTCGACCAGCGGCGCGCCGGTGCGGCGGATCGCCTCGGCCACGTTGGCGGGATCGAGACCGCCCGAAAGCGCCCAGGGCAAGGGGTGACGGACGCCGTCGAGCAGGCTCCAGTCGAAGCGCAGGCCCATGCCGCCTGGCAGCGCGGCACCGTCCGGAGTCTTGGCGTCGTAGAGGATGCGGTCGGCGGCGCCGGCGAAGTCGAGCGCGGCGTCGAGGTCTGCGCGGGTCTTCACCGCGACCGCTGCCCAGGTCTCGCGACCGAAGCGGGCGCGGATCGCGGCGACGCGGGCGGGGGCGGTCTTGTGAAGTTGGAGCGCGTTGAGCCGGCCGGCGTTGATCGCGGCGTCGAGCAGTGCGTCGTCGGGGTCGACGAACACGCCGACGCGGGACACGGTGGAGGGGACCTGTCCGGCGAGGCCAGCTGCACGGTCGAAGGCGAGGTCGCGTGGCGAGGGTGCGAAGAAGACGAAGCCGACGTGGCTCGCACCGCCTGCGAGGGCGGCGCCCAACGTGTCGGGGGTCGTCAGGCCGCAGATTTTGGTCAGGACGGGCATTGGCCCGCTATACCGCGGTAAGCGCGGGGAGGAAGGGGCCGGCTCGGATATCACTCCTCCCTCGCGTCATTGCGAGCGCAGCGAAGCAATCCAGAGCGGGACCAGGACGCCCTGGATTGCTTCGCTGCGCTCGCAATGACGGGGCTGGCTTGCCGTAGCGGCGCTACGATCTGCCCCGCGCGCCGCTACAGCGTCGCGCCGATCGCGCGGGCCGCGGCGTCGGGGTCTTCGGCCTGGGTAATGGGGCGGCCAATGACGAGGATCGAGGCGCCGGCATCAAGCGCGGCGCGGGGGGTGACGACGCGCTTCTGGTCGCCGGCGCTGCCATTGGCGGGACGGACGCCGGGGACGACGAAGAAGCCCTTGGGCCAGGCCGTCTTGGCCGCGCGCACCTCTTCGCCCGAACAGACGATGCCGTCGATGCCGGCTTCGTGTGCGAGATCGGTGAGGCGCAGCACCTGATCGTGCGCGTTACCGGTGATGCCGGTGGCGGTGAGATCGTCGGCGTCGAGGCTGGTCAGCATCGTGACCGCGACCACCTTCGTGTTGAGCGGGGCGGCGGCCTTCGCATCCTCCAGCATCGCGCGGCCGCCGCTGGCGTGGACGGTCAGGATTGCCGGTTCGAGCGGCCCCAGCGCCTGGATTGCCTTGGCGACGGTGTTGGGAATGTCGTGCAATTTCAGGTCGAGGAAGATCGGCAGGCCAAGCTTGGCCATCTCGTGGACGCCGTGCTGCCCATGAGCGCAGAAGAATTCGAGGCCGAGCTTGATGCCACCGACATGGGTGCGGGTGCGGGTAGCGATCGCCTTGGCGCGGGCGAGGTCGGGCGTGTCGATCGCGACGTAGATCGGGCTCATGCGACAGGCTCTTCGGCGATGGTCGGCGTCGCGACGGGCGTCGCGACCGGCAGGGCGCGAGCGTCGGCGAGCATGCGCTCGTAGGTCGTCAGGCGCTGGCGCAGCCGCCAGCGGACCGTGCCGAGATACAGGTAGGTCGGCATGAAGCCGATCAGGAACGTCACCAGCAGCAGCAGCGGCAGGTTCACGTCGGCGATCAGGCCGCTCCACAGATTGATCTGGACCCGCGTCCAATTGCCATAGGTGAACAGCGCCGCGACGAACGCGAGCAGGAACCAGAACAGGATCTTGAGGAACTGCATGCAACACTCCTGAGGTGCGCCGGAGGGTAGCCGCAGAGGCGGAGGAAGGCCAGCCTATCCGATTTCGACACGCAGGCTGGCGAACAAGGCGGGGATGGCGGTGAGGCGCGGTTCCTCTTCGTCAAGGATCGCGCGGAAGGCGGCACGCTTGATCGCGGCGACGCGGCCGGCCTTCATCCGGACGGTGGCGGGCAGCGTGGAGACGCAGATGTCGATCATCCGCTCGGCGCCGTGCAGGCGGCCCCACAGATAGTCGTTTTCGCGATAGGCGCGGCTGAAAAAGGCGCCGAAGCTGTTGAACTGAATGCCCTTCAACGTCGCCTCCGCGCCGCCGGAGCGGATCGCGACGGCATCGTCGGGGGCGATGCGATCGACCTTGATCGGATCGAATTCGTCGAGCCCCTCGCCCTGAAGCAGCGGCAGCGTCGCGGTGTCGAAATAGGGGAAGCCCAAATAGGTGAGCAGCAGTGAGCGGCGGGTGGTCTTGTCGACCGTCGCCAGTGCCTCGGCCAGTCGTTCGTCGGTGGCGGCATCGAGCGCGGTCAGGTCGAGCGCCTGTGCGAGTGCATCGAGCAGCGGCGCGGCATCCTGCCCGCGCATCTGCCGGACCAGCATGCCCAGGTGCAGGTGGTCGTCGGCACGCTGGCGATCGAGATAGGTCGCCAGCGAGGCATAGATCGCCTCGCGCATCGCAGCTGTGCCGCTGGCATCCTCCGCTTCGCCATCGATCTCGCCGAGCCGCCGCGCCATCAGCCGCAAGCGCCGGATGCGGAAGCCGATGTCGAAGGTGCGCAGGAAATCGATCGTCGCGGCGCTTTCCTTGCCGGAGAAGCTGGGCGCCGCGCCGCCGAAGCCGCGTTCGGCGATGGCCGCTTCGATCGCGGAGCGGATCCCCTGCCAGCGCTGTTGCCCCAATTCGCCGCCGACGCGGTAGAGCAGCGCGGTGATCGTCGCGACGACGTCGCTAAGCTTCAGATGGCCATAAGCGGCGTAGCTGTAGCCGGCGCGCGTGGCGGCGGCGGTTTGCGCGCGGCGGCGCCAGGCGACGAGGCGCGCGGGCGTCGGTCGGTCGAGGAACAGCGTATGGCCGAACAGGGCTTCGATCTCTTCGTCCACCGCCGGGCGCAAGGCGGTGACGATGCCACGCATCCGATCGATCCGTTGAGAGCGGGCGGCGATGGCGTCGAGATTGTCGCGGATCGGCTGCTGGCGGGGCAGGTCGCTCAGCGCCCCGAGGATGGTCTGGAAGAAGCCGGGCGCCTCGCCGGGCGTGCCGAGGCGGATCTTGATGCCGGGCGAGGGATCTATGTAGACGAAGCGGCGGTCGATTTCGCGGCGGGCGGGGCGTTCCTTCAGCGCGTCGATCGCGGGGCGGAAGGGCGCGTTGGCGAGGACCGACCCGTCGATCAGCACGGCCTTTTCGACCTGCCGCGCGGCATATTGGCGCGGCAGCGAGCGGCGCAGGAAGTCCTCGCGACCGGGCCATGCCACGTCGCGCTCGGCGAGCACGCCGTCCAGCTCGCCGACGGTGAAGGGCGGGAAGGCGCCGGGGAAGCTGGACGTCGCACGTGCGGCGAAGGCGAGTTCGGGGATGGCGCCGATCGTGCCGGTGGCGCCGTGATCCGAAAAGCCCAGCACAATGCGATGTTCGGTTTCGAGCACCTCGGGCGGCGAGTTGAGCTTCAACCGTTCGGGGTGGCCCGTGAAGTCGGTGCAGGTGACGAACAGGTCGAGCGGCTGGCTGTCGGGCAGCAGGCGCGGGCCGGCTTCGCTGCGCGCCATGGCATCGAAGGCGTCGAGCAGCAGGCCGGTGAAGGTGGCGCCGCCGAACGGTGGTTCGAACCAGCGCGAGCGGACGAAATGCGACAGCTTGGTGCGCACCTCATCGCGTGTGGCGTCATCGAGTGCGGCGACCGAGTCGGCGCTGCGGCCGGCGGCGACCCAGGCGAGCGGCAGCGCCCACATCTTCGAAAAGCGACTGGCTGGCGCGGCCTCGGGATCGATCAGCGCCTCGACGTCCGCCGAGGTGAGCCAAAGGTCGGTCAGCGGTTCCAGGCTCTGGCCGGTCGTGATCGCCTGCGCGAGGAAGATGCCGTTGATGCCGCCCGCCGACGCGCCGGCGATGATGTCCGCAAGGACGCGGAAACGGATGCCGGCGAGCGCTTCCATCTCCTCGATCAGTGCGCGATAAACGCCCTGCGTGCCGTCGGCTGGCGGTTCGCCGGCGTGGGCGGCGCGGCTGGCGCGGACCATGCGCCACACCTCTTTGGTGATGCCGTGCATGTAGACCGCGAGGCTGATGCCGCCGTAGCAGACGAGCGCGAGGCGGAGCTCCTTTTCGCGCATCAGGGTGCCACGGCCAGCGTTGCCCAGATGGGCAGATGGTCCGACGTCTTGCGCGCGGCGGCGCTGGCGTGGACGCCGCAGTCGGTGACGGTCAGGTCGCGCGACACCATGATCCGGTCGAGCCGCCCCACCGGGCGGCGTGAATGGAAGCTGGGGCCGGTCGCCGCCATGCGATAATCGCGGCCGAAGTCGCGCAGGCACCCGGCGGCGGCGGTCCATTCGTTAAGGTCGCCCATCAGCACGGTTGGGCGCCGCTCGCTGCATCCGTCGACATGCGCGCAGATCGCAGCGGCCTGCCGCCGGCGCCACAGGCCGGACAGGTCGAGGTGCATGCCGACGACGCGGAACACGCCGGCCGCCGTGGCAATGTCGGCCATCACTGCGCCACGGGGTTCGAGCGCGGGCAGATGGATGGGGGTGTGGTGGACGATCTCTGCGCTCTTGCGGACGAAGATGACGTTGCCGTGCCAGCCCATCGACAGCGCGCGCATGCCGAAGGGCACGGGCTTCCAGTCGCTGTGTTCGTCGAGCAGGTGAAGCGGCAGCACCGATTCGCGGGTGCCGAAGCGGCGGTCGGCCTCTTGCAGGGCGATGACGTCGGCATCTACCTCGCGCAGCACTTCCAGCACGCGTTCGGGGTTGCGCCGGCGGTCGAGGCCGATCCCTTTGTGGATATTGTAGCTGGCAACCTTCAGGGGACGAGAAACCATTGCGGAGGCGTAACGCCGCCGCGCGCATTTGGTGCCGTTATGGTGCCGAGTGCAGGGATCGAACCCGCGACCTTCGGTTTACAAAACCGCTGCTCTACCAGCTGAGCTAACCCGGCGCGGCACGCCCCATGCGACAGGCGCGCGCCATAGTCCAGAGGGCGTGCGTCACCGCCGCTTCGCACGCAGGCCGTTCCAGTGCGCGAGGCGTTCCTGCAGGCGCGCTTCGAAGCCGCGGCCGGTGGGTTCGTAGAAGGTCTGCGGCGGCAGCTCATCGGGCCAGTAGTTGGCACCCGAAAAGCCGTCCTCGGCATCATGGTCGTAGGCGTAGTTCGCACCGTATCCGATCTGCTTCATCAGCTTGGTGGGCGCGTTGAGGATATTGGCGGGGGGCATCAGGCTGCCGGTTTCCTTCGCGCTGCGCCACGCCGCCTTTTGTGCCTTGTAGGCGGCGTTCGATTTGGGGGCGGTGGCGAGGTAGAGGCACGCCTGCGCGATGGCGAGTTCGCCTTCGGGGCTGCCGAGGAAGTCGTAGGTGTCCTTCGCCGCGATGCACTGGACCAGCGCCTGCGGGTCGGCGAGGCCGATATCTTCAACCGCGGCGCGGGTGAGGCGCCTGAGGACGTAAAGCGGTTCCTCGCCCGCGGTCAGCATGCGGGCGAGATAATAGAGCGCCGCCTGGGGATCGGAGCCGCGGATCGATTTGTGGAGCGCGCTGATGAGGTTGTAATGACCCTCGCGATCCTTGTCGTAGACCGGCACGCGGCGCTGGAGGAAGGCGGAGAGGCCGGCCGGATCAAGCGGTTCGGGCAGGTCGACCGAGAACAGGGTTTCGGCCTGGTTGAGCAGGAAGCGGCCGTCGCCATCGGCCTGCGCGATCATCGCGGCGCGGGCATCGGGCGTGAGGGGGAGCGGGCGATCCTCCAGCTGCTCGGCGCGAGTCAGGAGCTTGCCGAGCGCTTCGGCCCCGAGGCGGTGGAGGATCAGCACCTGCGCGCGGCTGAGCACGGCGGCGTTGAGTTCGAACGAGGGGTTTTCGGTGGTCGCGCCGACGAGCGTCACCGTGCCGTCCTCGACGTACGGCAGGAAGCCATCCTGCTGCGCGCGGTTGAAGCGGTGGATTTCGTCCACGAACAGAAGCGTGCGCTTGCCGAGCCGGGCGTGGTCGCGTGCTTCGGCGAACGCCTTCTTGAGGTCGGCGACGCCGGAGAAGACCGCGGAGATGGCGAGGAAGCGCAGGCCCACCGCGTCGGCGAGCAGGCGGGCGATCGTCGTCTTGCCGGTGCCGGGCGGGCCCCAGAGGATCATCGAGGAGAGGCGCCCGGCGGCGACCATGCGACCGATCGCGCCTTCAGGGCCGGTGAGGTGCTCCTGCCCGACGACATCGGCGAGCGTCTGCGGGCGCAGGCGGTCGGCGAGCGGGGCGTCTGGGGCCGCTGGGGTGGGGGTCGGCTCCGGTTCCAGGCCGGTGAGCAGGTCTGCCATGACGGTCAGATAAGGCGTGGGGGGTGGGGCGTCACCCCCGTCGTGATCGGGGGGGCGGTCCGCCGTTTTGCGCGGCATGGATAACATGAACACCTTACGCGAAACGATTGAGGCCGATCGTTTCGGTTCTGGTAGCACCGGATGACGACGGACGAGCGCGCGGGGCATGGCGTGGGCGTAGCATGGCGTGCGGTGTAGGGCAGCATCCGTAGGTTTTGTTTCTGTGGTCAAGGCGTTGCGCTATTTGCGATCCAACGAGCACCGGGACCGACTAAACTCCGACGCAGGTGTAAGTCCTCGCCCGCCAGGGGGAGGTGGCGCCGCCGAAGGCGGTGACGGAGGGGGCGGACAGGAACGTCCCTAATAACGAGGCGCTACCCTTACCTCCCCCTCCGTCATGCCTGCGGCATGCCACCTCCCCCTGGCGGGGAAGACTTCGGGCCTTCGCGAATGTCGATCTGCCCGAACCGCCGCCGTCGACCAAAATATATCTTGATCGGGCTTGTACTCTGCGCACTGTGATATATCTTGACTGCATCGAGATACAAAAAGGACGCATGATGTTTGGTCATGGACATGAACATCGCCATGGGGGTGGATATCGGCACGCACGCGATCACGGTTTCGGGCCGCGCGGGGGCTGGGAGCAGTGGGGCGAGAAGCTCGACCAGCGTTTTGCCGAGGTGTTCGGCGAAGGGCGCGGCGGCGGCGGGCGGAGTCGCCGGATGTTCGATGGCAGCGAATTGCGGCTGGTGCTGCTGAAGCTGATCGCCGATGAACCGCGCCACGGCTATGAGTTGATCAAGGCGGTCGAGGAACTGACCGGGGGCGCCTATGCGCCGTCGCCGGGGATGGTCTATCCCGCGCTGACGATGCTCGCCGACATGGAGTCGATCGCGGAGCAGGCGTCGGAGACGACGCGCAAGCGCTATGCGATCACCGAGGCGGGTGCCGCGCACCTCGCCGAGAATGCGGAGCTGGTCGCGGCGCTGATCGCGCGGCTGACCGACGTCGGCGAGCATCGCGCGCGGGCCGATCGGGCGCCGATCCGGCGGGCGATGCGCAACCTGCGCACGGTGCTGCAGAACCGGCTGGAGGCGGGCGATCTGTCCGAAGAGGCGGGGCATGACGTGGCCGAGCTGATCGACGAGGTCGTGCGCAAGATCGAGCGGCTGAAGTGAGCGGCGCGCCCCACATCTCCGTCGTCCGCGTGCCGACGCATTCGGCGAGCCGCTATCTCCAGCAACTGGCCAAGCATTGGAGCCACAAGATGACGGTGGCCTTCACCCAGGAAGAGGGGACGATCACCTTTCCCAACGGATCGGTGCTGGCGATGCAGGCCGACAGCGAGAGCCTGGATCTGGTGCTGACCGTGCCTGCGGGCGAGGATACGGGCCGGATGCGCGAGGTGGTGGCAAGCCACCTCGACCGGTTCGCGTTTCGCGAGGCGCCGCTGACGTTCGATTGGCGGGAGGGGGAGTGACGCGTTCGGTTCGTCATTCGCGCGAAGGGGGAGCGTTCGCGCGAAGACGCGGCGTAGAAAGAAGATCGGGTGACGCCGAGGCGCGGCGAGGAAGAGGGATCGTCGCTGTCTTCGATCGAAAGGCCGGCAGGAATCCTCTAATCCCACCGTCCGTCATTCCCGCGGAGGCGGGAATCCATAACCTCTGACGTTTCGCTTCCATCGCAGACGTTAGCGTGTCTGGATTCCCGCCTTCGCGGGAATGACCTGTTTGGGTTTTGGGCGCGGGCTGTGAGCGACTGCGCTGGTAGGGCCTTTGTGGAGGTTTGATCGCTACCCGCACGCGATCCGTCACCCCGGACTTGTTCCGGGGTCCACCGGGCCTCAGGGGCAGCGATGGAGCTTGTAGCCGTTCCCCTCGCCGCGGAGTGGACCCCGGACCAAGTCCGGGGTGACGATCGCTTGGGGTGGGCGGCGTGGCCTTTACCGAAGGCTTATCGTCGCGGGCGTGGCGCAATCCGAGACGATGGCTCAGTGGCTCGGAATGGCGTGCGATCCGTCGTGCAGTTCCAGGTACGTGTCGAGCACCGCCTGGTTCGCCGTGTCCCAGCGGTATCGCGCAGCCTTGGCGTGGCCGGCTTCGCCCATGCTGGCCTTCAGTGCGGGGTCGGCGACGATGCGTTCGATGGCATCGGCATAGCCCGCAATGTCCTTCGGATCGACGAGGAAGCCGGTGACGCCGTCCTCGACCAGATCGACCGCGCCCGTCGCGCGGGCGGCGACGACGGGGACGCCGGCGGCCATGGCTTCGGTGGTGACGTTGCCGAAGGTTTCGGTGATCGAGGGGTTGAAGAAGACGTCCATCGACGCGACCGCACGGCCAAGGTCGTCGCCCGACTGGAAGCCGGCGAAGATTGCGTGCGGGGCCTGGGCGGCGAACCAGTCTTCCGCCGGGCCCTTGCCGACGACGAGCACCTTGTGCGGCACGCCGCGTCGGGTGAGCTCTTTCACCACCTCGGCAAAGACGTCGAGGCCCTTTTCCTTCACCAGTCGGCCGAGGAAGCCGATCGCGACCTCACGATCGGCGATGCCGAGGCTGCGGCGCCAGGCGCAATCGCGGCGGTCCGGCGTGAAGCGGTCATGGTCGATGCCGCGCGACCAGATGGTGATCGGCGTGGTGACGCCCCATTCGCGAAGCGCTTCGCCCATGCTCGGGCTGGGCGGCATGACGCGATCGACGCGGTTGTAGAAGCGCGTCATGATTGCCTTGATCATCGGTTCGATGAAGCCGATCCGATAATAGCGGAAATAGGTTTCGAAGCGCGTGTGGAACGAGGCGACCGAGGGAACGCCGTGGCGGCGTGCCCAGGTGACCGCACCGTGATTGAGGAATTCGGGCGCAGAGACGTGGACGATGTTGGGCGCGAACGCCTCCAGATCCTCACGCGTCGCCTTGGGCAGATAGCGGCCCAGGCGATATTCGGCACGGCCGCCGGGCATCGGGATCGCCGGCACCGACACGAGGTCGCCGGTGGGCGGGAAGGCGGGCGGATCGATCGTCGGTGAATAGATGCGGACCTGCACGCCGCGGTCGAGCAAGTGGCGCACGAGCAGGTTCAGCGCCTGGTTGGCGCCGTCGCGGGTGTAATTGTAATTGCCGCTGAAGAGCGCGACACGAAGGTCCGACGGGTGCATGATGGCGCCGGCCATAGCGTTGCGATTGCGGCGTGACTATGTCGCTTGGGCGTGGTCGTCGCGCCTTCACACCGTCACCCCGGACTTGTTCCGGGGTCCACTCGTCCGCACGGGGGAGTCCCGAGCCTCCAGCCGTCCCCCTGCCGCCCGGTGGACCCCGGAACAAGTCCGGGGTGACGGGGGATTAGGGGCTACCGATAGCCCGAAATCTGTTCCCTTATCGTTCTCGTTCCGCTACATCCGTGGCCATGGCGAAACCGCAGAAACGATATGTGTGCCAGGCGTGCGGATCGGTTTCGCATCGCTGGGCGGGGCAGTGCGGCGATTGCGCCGAATGGAACACGCTGGTCGAAGAGGCGGGCGCGGTCGTTACGCCGTTCCAGGCCAAGCATAATCTGCACACCGGCGGGCGGACGGTGCAGCTGGTCGGGCTGGATGCCGAGATCGCGCTGCCCGAACGGATGGCGACGGGAATCGCCGAGCTGGACCGGGCGCTGGGCGGCGGCTTCGTCGAAGGCTCGGCAACGCTGATCGGTGGCGACCCGGGGATCGGCAAGTCGACGCTGCTGCTACAGGCGGCGGCGAAGTTCGCGCTCGCCGGGCGGTCGGTCGCCTATGTGTCGGGCGAGGAAGCGGCGGATCAGGTGCGGCTGCGTGCGCGGCGGCTAGGGCTGGGAAGCGCGCCGGTGCAGCTCGCCGCGGCGACCTCGGTGCGCGATATCCTGACGACGCTGTCGATCGGCGCGCCGCCGGCGCTGCTGGTGATCGATTCGATCCAGACGATGCACAGCGACCTGATCGAGGGCGCGCCGGGCACGGTGAGCCAGGTGCGCGCCTCGGCGCAGGAGCTGATCCGCTTCGCCAAGGAACGCGGGACCGCGCTGGTGCTGGTCGGCCACGTCACCAAGGACGGGTCGATCGCGGGCCCGCGCGTTCTGGAGCACATGGTCGACACGGTGCTGGCGTTCGAGGGCGAGCGCAGCCACCAATATCGCATCCTGCGGTCGATCAAGAACCGCTTCGGCGGGACGGACGAGATCGGCGTCTTTTCGATGCAGAGCGAGGGGTTGGCCGAGGTCGCCAATCCGTCGGCGCTGTTCCTGACGCAGCGTGACGAGGGAGTGAGCGGGACGACCGTCTTCCCGGCGCTGGAGGGGACGCGACCGGTGCTGGTCGAGATCCAGGCGCTGGTGGTGCGCCTCGCCAGCGGCGCGACGCCGCGGCGTGCGGTGGTCGGCTGGGACAGCGGGCGGCTGGCTATGATCCTGGCGGTGCTGGAGGCGCGGTGTGGGCTGAGCTTTGCGACGGCGGAAGTCTATCTCAACATCGCGGGCGGCTATCGCGTGCAGGACCCTGCGGCGGACATGGCGGTCGCGGCGGCGCTGGTGTCGGCGCTGTCGGAGCGGCCGGTGCCGGTCGATGCGGTGGCGTTCGGCGAGGTCGCGCTGTCGGGCGAGTTGCGCCCGGTGGCGCATGGCGCGCTGCGGCTGAAGGAGGCGGGCAAGCTCGGCTTCGAACGCGCGATGGTGCCGATCGCGCTGGCCAAGGACGACAGCGCGTTGCGGCTGACGGGGTTCCGGACGCTGGGGCAGTTCGTGGACTATATGCTAGGGCGGGGGTGAGGGGCTTCGGCGGGTTCGCAGGGAGAGACGGGGCCGTTGCCTGGCCCCGCCCGTGGCTCGCTTTTGCCGTCGTCCCGTCACCGCCGTCATTCCCGCGAAGGCGGGAATCCATAACCTCTGACGTTGCGATTCTTTCGCCAACGGGAGCGCGTCTGGATTCCCGCCTGCGCGGGAATGACGGCGGTGGGTGGGGAAGGCGGCGCGGCAAACGCGGGGTGCCAGATGCGGGTCATAGCGATTCAGTAGGGGCAGCGATCAAACGTCAGGGACGGCGCTAGCGGCGTAGCGGCGTCACGTTCTCCGCCACGTATCGCAGTTCGTCCGATGCAGGACTAGCCGCGGGCGTTCCGCGTCCTTATTCCCGGGGGTCTATGGGTCTTACCGCACTCGATATCATCGTCCTGCTGCTCGTCGGGGGCGCGGCGCTGCTCGGCGCGCGGCGGGGGTTCGTCGCGGAGGTGTTGTCGATGTTCGCCTGGGTGGCGATCGTCGCGATGCTGAAGCTGTTCCACGTCGCGCTCGCGGCCAAGCTGGCGGGGACGGTCGGCACGCCGTCGGGCGCGGCGGTGGCGGCGTTCGCGATCATCGCGGGCGGCACCTATCTGGGCGGCAAGCTGGTTGCCAATGCGATCGGCAAGCGGACACGCACGTCGATCCTGGGGCCGGTCGACCGCGCGCTGGGATTCGGCTTCGGCGCGCTGAAGGGGCTGATCCTCGCGAGCCTCGCCTTCCTGCTCGCGGCGTTGCTGGTCGATACCGCGCGTGGCGGGCCGGCGCGGCGGCCGGACTGGATGACCCAGTCGAAATGCTACAATCTGCTCAACGCGACGAGCGCGGGGATCGCCGATTTCGTCGATCGTCGCCGTCGCGGGCTGCCCGTGTTCGGATCGCGCGCGATGCTGGATCGCGAGGCGGGCCAGACCGACAATGGAAGTGACGCGCGATGAACGCCCCCTTGTACAATGCCGAAATCCTGCGGCTGGCGGCGTCGATCCCGCACCATGAGCGGCTGGCGCATGCGCAGGCGACCGTGGAAAAGCGATCGCCGATCTGTGGCAGCCGGGTGACGGTGGACGTGGGGCTGAGCGATGACGGCCGAGTGGCGGAGGTCGGGCTGCTGGTACGCGCCTGCGCGCTGGGCCAGGCATCGTCGTCGTTGCTGGCGGCGGACATCGTCGGCAAGACGCCCGAGGAGCTGGCCGCGGCGCGCGATGCGCTGACCGCGTGGCTGGCGCGGGAGGGGGATGCGCCCGACTGGCCAGGGATCGACGTGTTCACGCCCGCGCTCGATTATACCGCACGGCACCCCTCGATCCGGCTGGCATTCGAGGCGGCGGCGGAGGCCGCGTTTGCGGCACGCGCGGAGACGGCCGATGCATGAGGCGGCAGAGGGCGTGTCGATGCTGCGCGACGGGATGATCCTGCTGGGCTTCGGCCTGGGGTTCGTGCTGCTGTTCCGCCGGATCGGCCTGGGTGCGACGCTGGGCTTCCTGGTCGCGGGCGCGGTCGTCGGGCCGCATGTGCTGGGCCTGGTCGGCGATGCCGAATCGAAGATGGGGATCGCCGAACTCGGCATTACGCTGCTGCTGTTCGTCGTGGGGCTGGAGCTGAACCCGTCGCGGCTGTGGCGGATGAAGCAGGAGATTTTTGGGCTGGGGCTGTTGCAGGTCGTCGCCTGCGGTCTTGCCGTCACCGGCGTGATCTGGGCGTTCGCGCATTTCTCCGTCCCCGCATCATTGGCACTCGGCCTGCCGCTGGCTCTGTCGTCGACGGCGCAGGTGCTGCCGATGCTGCAATCGTCGGGCCGCCTGCGCACGCCGTTCGGCGAGCGGGCGTTTTCGATCCTGCTGTTCCAGGACCTGTCGATCGTGCCGCTGATCACGATCGTCGCGGCGATGAGCCGCAACCCCGCCGACGCGGGCGGGCCGCCGGGGTGGCTGCTGGCGCTTTACACGGTCGGGGCGGTCGTTGGGCTGATCCTGGCGGGTCGGTTCCTGCTGCGGCCGCTGTTCCGCCTGATCGGCAATCTGGGCGAGCGCGAGATGTTCGTGTTCGCGGCGCTGTTCACCGTCATCGCCAGCGCCGCGCTGATGGAGGCGCTGGGCCTGTCCACCGCGCTGGGCGCGTTCATCGCGGGCGTGATGCTGGCGGACAGCCCGTACCGGCACGAGTTGGAGGCGGATGTCGAGCCGTTCCGGTCGATCCTGCTCGGCCTGTTCTTCCTGGCGGTGGGCATGATGCTCGACCTACAGGCGATCGCCGAGCGGCCGCTGTTCGTCGCGGCGATGGCTGCGGCGCTGATCGTCACCAAGACGGCGGTCATCACCGGGATCGGCATGGCGTTCAAGATGACGTGGCGCAGCGCGCTGGCGCTGGGGCTGCTGCTGAGCCAGGGCGGCGAGTTCGGCTTCGTGCTGTTCGCGCAGGCGCAGTCGGGCTTCCTGATCGCGCCCGAGGCGGCGAGCCTGTTCGGTGCGATCATCACGCTGTCGATGGCGACGACGCCGTTCCTGATGGCGGCGACCAAGCGGTTCCGCGAGGAGCCGATCGCCAAGGACGAACCGCGCGACGGTCCGACGGCGGACGGCGCCAATGCGATCATCGTCGGCTATGGGCGCTTCGGCCAAACGGTGGGGCAGATGCTGCTGGCGCAGGATATTCCCGTCACGCTGATCGACACCGATATCGAGATGATCGACATCGCCGGCGAGTTCGGCGCCAAGGTCTATTACGGCGACGGCACGCGGATCGACTTGTTGCGACAGGCAGGCGCGGCAGAAGCCGAGTTGATCCTGTTCTGCATGGACGGCGACCAGATCGATGCGGAGATGCTGGAGGGCATCCACGAAGCCTTCCCGAAAGCGGCGATCTACGTCCGCGCATTCGACCGGCGGGCGCTGGTGCGGCTGAAGAAGAGTTCGGCGGTGTACGTCGTGCGCGAGGTGCTGGAATCGGCGATCAAGATGGCGCGGGTCGCGATGCGCGACCTGGGCATCGGGCAGGCGGATATCGATCGGGCGGAGGACATGTACCGCAGCCGCGACAAAGAACGGCTGCGCATCCAGATCGAGGCGGGCGACCTGCGCGCGGCGCGGGCGCTGGTCGCCGAACAGCAACCCTGGGGGAATGACCCACGATGATCCTTGGCCTGCTTGCCGCGCTGTCGGGCGCGATCGCCGTCGCTGCCGGCGCGTTCGGGGCGCATGGCGCGAGCGGCCCGGCGGTCGAGTGGTTGAAGACCGGGGGGCAATATCAGCTGATCCATGCGGTGGCGGCGCTGGTCGCGCTGCGGTTCGAGGCGCGCGGGCCGGCGTGGCTGTTCGTTGCCGGGTCGGCGATCTTTGCAGGCACGCTGTACCTAATGGCACTCGGGGCGCCGCGCTGGCTGGGGGCGGTGACGCCGATTGGCGGCACGCTGCTGATTATCGGGTGGTTGTGGTTCGCCTGGAGTTTGCGGGGGGCTTAGGGAGGCCGTCATTGCTTCGCTACACTCGCGATGACGGTGGAGGCGGGTTTCAGACGAACCCGTAGCGTTTCGCTCGTGCGGCGATCGTCTTGCTCAAACCCTGCGCCGTGGCGATGTCGCGATCGCCGTCGGCGGTGCGGCCGAGATGGCGTTCCGCGAGGCCGCGGCCGTACAGCGCCCAGACCAGTTTGGGATTGATCGCCAGCGCCGCGGTGAAGTCCGCCACCGCGTCGGCATAGGCACCCTGGCGGAAGGCGACGAGGCCGCGGCCGTCGAGATAATTCGCGTCCGTGGGCACGGCGCGCACCGCGGCGGCGCAGTCGGCCTTCGCCGCATCGATATCCTTGTTCGGCAACAGGCGCGCCCAGCAGCGGCCATTCTGCGCTTCGGGCCGGCGGGCGTCCTCGCGATGGCTGGCGAGCCACAGGTCGTATTGGCCGATCGCCGCGTCGAAGGCGTCGGATTCGAGGTAGAGCTGCCCCATCCAAAGCCGCTGATTGTCCTCCTTGGGCAGGCGGCCGGCGGCATCGTCGAGGTCGCTGATCGCGCCGGCGTCGTTACGCGCACGCATTCTGAGTTCGGCGCGCAGCAAGCGGGCACGGACATCGGTTGGATCGAGCGCGAGCGTCGTGCCGAGATCGTCCATCGCCAGCACGGGGCGGCGATCGGCGATATAGGCGAGCGCGCGCTGGCGAACGTAGCGCGCTTCCTTGGGCGCGAGCGTGACGGCGTGGCTGAAGGCGTCGATCGCGCCCGACAGGTCATGCTGCGTCTGGAGCATCGCACCGCGCTGGCTATAGCCCTCTGCCGTCGTCGGCGCGGCGGCGTCGACGCCGCCGACCGCGGCGATCTCGCTGGCCGCATCGATGTGCGATTTCGTGTCGAACAGCCGGCCGCCGGTGTAGGTGAAATAGATGCGGTGCTGCACGTTCGACACATACAGCCGGTGCGAGACGAACCAGTCGGCGCCGAGCAGCATGTCGTTGTCGAACGACGGGCCGAGATCCGCGAAATGCAGGCGGATGTTGTGCAATTCCTCGTTGCCGATCTTCAGCAGCGCGAAATGGCCGATCCACCCTTGCGTGACGTGGCGGCCGATGCCGGTTTCCCAGCCCGAAGCCTCGACGCCCGGATCGCCGGGGTGGACGCCCGCGCGCGCGGCGGCCTTGAGCGTCAGCACGGTCTGCGCGGCGCCGGTGTCGAAGACGGTCCGGAGCTTCGCGCCGTTCAATTCGGTGGTGCCGACGGTGTGCGATAGGGCGTTCTGGCGCGCTTCGATGGGGATTTCGAAGAACGGCTTGCCTTGCGTCCAATAGGCCATGGCGAGCTTGCCGCAGCCCTGCGCGCGGAACAGGCGGACGGCGCCGCCGGGCAGATCGTATTCGACATCGCCGATGCTGAGGACGTTCTGGCCGAGCAGGCCGGTCTGGCCGACGTCGGTGCCGCCGACGAGGAACTGGACCTGCGGAATATCCGCACCGGCGAGGCCGAAGTGGCGGACGGTCGTGAGATCGACGTTCGATTCGCCGCCGATCCCCTTCATGCGCAGGCCGACGGGTGCAGGCTGCAGATGGAGGCCGAACGCCTTGGCGACGGGTGCGGGCATCATGCTGTACGAGGCGCCGCTATCGAGGATGAAGGGGGCGGGCTTGCCGTCGATCGTGGTCTGCACGATCGGGCGCCAGCCCTGCATGGTGATCGGCAGATTGGCGAGGATGCCCGCCTTGCAGGTGGCGGCCTGGGCGGGGGCGACAGCGGTGGCGGCGAGCAGGGTGGCGGCGATCGCAGATGCCGTGATGTGCCGCGCCATGTGCCGTTCCCCCCATATGTGTGTTGGGGGAGGGTAGAGGGGGAAGCTGACAAGTGGCTTACGGGTGGGGGGTGTGAGGTGGCGGTTGTCCCACACGTTCCGTCACCCCGGACTGGTTCCGGGGTCCACTCTGCGGCGAGGGGGGTGGTTCGAGCCTCTTGCCGTCCCCTGGGGGCCCGGTGGACCCCGGAACGAGTCCGGGGTGACGGTGAGAGTGGTGCGGATGGTGGGACGACCCGCGGCCGCGTTACCGCTTCTTGCGGCAGGCGTCAGAGCAATAGATGACGTTGTCCCAGTCGCGCGCCCATTTCTTGCGCCACGTGAAGGGGCGGTTGCAGGCGGGGCAGACCTTGGTCGGCAGGTCGCGCTTGGCGGTGCCGTTGGGCATCAGCGCGGCTGCCGGTCTAGGAACGCCTCGACGTCGGCTAAATCGACAGTCTTGTCGAGGTAGGTCTGGCCGATGCCGCGAGCGAGCAGGAAGGGCAGGGTGCCGGCCGCCATCTTCTTGTCGTGGCGCATATGGTCGACCAGGCGCGCGCCGCTGGCGGCGATGCCGGCGGCGGCGAGGCCATCGGGCAGGCCGACGGCGCGCATGTGCGCGGCGACGCGGGCGGCGTCGTCGGGCGGGCACAGGCCGTGCGCGGCGGAATAGGCGAAGGCGAGCGCGCAGCCGGCGGCGACGCCCTCGCCATGGATCAGGCTGCCGTCGAAGCCAGCTTCCGCTTCCAGCGCATGGCCGAAGGTGTGACCGAGGTTGAGCAGCGCGCGCGTGCCGTTGTTTTCATGCTCGTCAGCGGCGACGATGCGCGCCTTGGCGGCGACGGCATGCGCGATGGCATAGTGGCGCGCGGCGGGGTCGCCGGCGAGCAAAGCGGCGCCATTGGCTTCGCACCAGGCGAAGAAGGCAGGATCGTCGATCAGGCCGTATTTGACGACCTCCGCATAGCCGGCGCGGACTTCGCGCAAGGGCAGCGTGTCGAGGACGGTCGGGTCGATCAGCACCAACGCGGGCTGGTGGAAGGCACCGATGAGGTTCTTGCCGGCGGCGGTGTTGATCGCGGTCTTGCCGCCGACCGAACTGTCGACCTGCGCGAGCAACGTGGTGGGCACCTGCACGAAATTGCAGCCGCGCTTCAGGATGGCACAGGCGAAGCCGACGAGGTCGCCGATCACGCCGCCACCGATCGCGATCACATGGTCGCCGCGCTCGACACCGAGGCCGAGCAGCCGATCGCACAGCGCGCTGAGGGGCGGCCAGCTCTTGGTGCCCTCACCCGGCGGCAGGACGATCGTCTCGCTGGCGACACCGGCCGCGGCGAGACTGTCGCGCACGGTGTCGGCATGGGGCAGGACGTGATCGTCGGTGACGATCGCCATGGTGCGGCCGCGGGCGAGCGGGGCCAGATGTTCTGCGGCGCGGGCGAGCAGGCCGTCCTCGATCAATATGGGGTAGCTGCGGTCGCCCAATTCGACCGTGATGCGCGCGCTCATGCCGCCTGCCCCGGCTGACGGATCGCCTTCAGGATCGCATTGACCGTGGTTTCGTGCGGCGACTTGTTGCTGGTGATGTGGATATGCGCCTCGGCATAGATCGGGTTGCGGATCGCGGCGAGCTCGGCCAGCACCGCGCGCGGGTTCTTGCCGCGCAGCAGAGGGCGGGTGTCGCGCCGGCCGACGCGCTCGGCGAGCACGTCCGGGTTGGCGTGCAGCCAGATGGCGGTCGACGATTCGAGGATCAGCGCGCGCGTATCGGGATTGATGAAGGCGCCGCCGCCGGTCGCGATCACCTTTGGCGTGCCGTCGATCAGCCGCGCGATGACGCGGCGTTCGCCATCGCGGAAATAGGCCTCGCCGAAGCGTTCGAAGATCTCGGCGACGGTCATGCCCGCCGCCTCCTCGATCGCGTGGTCGGCGTCGACGAAGGGCAGGCGCAGGCGGGCGGCCAGGCGGCGCCCCACGGTCGACTTGCCGACCCCCATCAACCCGACGAGCACGATCGCGCGTGGCGGTTTCGCGGGGGCATGATCTTCGGACGGGGGAACAGCGCTTTGCAACATCGGTCTCGGCGCTATACAGCGGGTCAGGACGGGGCAACAGCTCCGGTTTGCGTTTACGTGTTGCAAGGTACGGTATGTCCCGCTTCGTCCTTTCCGTCATCGTCGTTCTCGTGGTGATCGTCGGTGGCCTGTTCCTGCTCGCCGGTCGGGCCTCCGAACGGCCGCAGACCCATGTCGAGAAGGCCGTGACGCTTGCCAACCTCAGCTAGGACGCGCGTCCGCCTGCTGGCCCGGGGTGCCGCGCTGACCGCGATCGCGATCGCGGCGGTGCCGGCGTTCACCTCCGCCATCGGGCAGGAGCGTCCCGAATCGATCCTGCCGCCGGGCTTTGGCGAGCCGGCGTCGCAGCCGGCCGCGCGGCCGACACCGGCGCGCACGGGTGCGTCCGCCGTGCCTGCCCCGGCCGCGAGCGGTACACCGGCGTCCGGCCAGGCGGCCGGCGCGGGTATGGTGCAGCCCTTGCCCAGCGATACGCCGACGCCCGTCGCCAGCGCGACGCCCACGCCGGTGGCGACGATCGATCCGTCGGTGCTGGCGCAATATGAGATGCCGGCCTTTGCCCGGCGGTCGCTCGACCGTGTCGGCCCGGCGGGCGTGCGCGAGGGCGGGCTGGAGGCGAATGCCTTTGCCGGTGCGGACGGGCGCTTTGCCGAGGCGTTGATGCGGCGGGTGGCCGCACCGCTGCCGTCGCGCTGGCTGTCGATCCTGCTGCGGCGGACGCTGGCGGCGCAGCTCGACACGCCCGAGAATGTCGATGGCGCGGACTTTGCCGCCGAGCGTGCGTGGCTGTTGCTGCGGATGGGCGAATCGGTCGCGGCGCGAGCCGTGGCGCAGAGCGTCGACAATGCGAACTACACGCCGAAACTGTATCAGGTCGCGATGAATACCGCGCTCGCGACGGGTGATCCGGGCGAGCTGTGCGGGATCGCCGATGCGGGCCTGGCCGCGACGCACGAGCGCGGCTGGACGATGGCGCAGGCGATGTGCGCGGCGCTTGCCGCCGAGCCCGGCCGCGCCAAGACGCTGCTCACTGCGGCGAAGCGGCGCAACGTCGCGAGCGGCATCGACTATCAGCTGGCACAGAAGGTGGTCGGCGCTGGTCCCGATGGCGGGCAGGCGGTGACGATCGAATGGGCGGGCGTCGACGTACTGACCGCGTGGCGCTTCGGCCTCGCGATTGCGACCGGCGTGACCGTGCCCGATACGCTGTTCGCGACCACCGGGCAGCAGGCGCGCTATTGGTATGCGCTGTCGCCGAGCGTGCCGCTGGGCGATCGTGTGCCCTATGCCGAGGCGGCGGCGGGACAGGGCGTGCTGTCGTCGGCGGCGTTGGTCGATCTGTATGGCGCGGTGGATGCCGCGAACGATATGCCGAGCGGTGCCGCGGCGGCGGCGAACGATCTGCGTGCCGCCTATGTCGGCAATGACGTGGATACGCGGTTGGCCGCGATGCGGCGGCTTTGGGGTGGCGACGATAAGGGCGCCGAGCCGTCCTATGCGCGATTGGTGCTGACCGCGCGCGCGGCGGGGCGCTTGCCGGCGCGGCTGGGCGTCGCGGATGCACGCTACCTCGTTGCGTCGATGCTGACCGCGGGGCTCGATCGCACCGCGACGCGCTGGCGCCCGGCGGTGGAAGAAGGCGGCGACGCCTGGGCGATGATCGCGCTCGCCGATCCGGATATGACGGGGCAATTGACCTATCGTCAGCTGTCCTCCTACGTCGGGCGCGGCGATGCGGCGCTGAAGCAGCGCTTGTTCTTCGCGGGCGTCGCCGGCCTGGGGCGGCTGTCCGCCGACGATATCGAGCGGGCGGCCAAGGCGCTGGACGTGCGGATCGGGGCCGAGAACACGTGGACGCGGGCGATCGACCGTGCGGCGGCCGACGGGCAGCAGGGCATGGTCGTGGTGCTCGCCGCGATCGGCATGCAGACGCCGCGCTGGGACGGCGTGCCGCCTGCGATGCTCTACCGCATCGTCGGTGCGCTGCGCGCCGTCGGGCTGGAGGGCGAGGCGCGGATGATCGCGGCCGAGGCGCTGGCGCGGGCCTGATCGCCGGGATCATGGCCACCGACCGCGCGCTGATCGAGCGGTTCCTCGAGATGCTGGCCGCCGAAGCCGGGGCCGCGGCGAACACGATCGCGGCCTATCGCAGCGACCTGTCGCTGGCGTCCGAGGTGTTGGGCGGCGGGCTGGTGCAGGCGGATGCGGCGGCGTTGCAGCGGCTGGCGGAGGCATGGCGCGCGCTGGCGAAGAGCAGCGTGGCGCGCAAATCGGCGGCGTTGCGGCGTTTCTATGCCTTTCTGGTCGACGAGGGGCATCGCGCGGACGATCCGGGGGCGGCGTTGCCTCGGCCGGGGACGGCGCGGCCGCTGCCCAAGGTGCTGAGCGTGCACGACGTCGATGCGTTGTTCGGGGTGATCGGCGATCGGCTGGCTGCGGCGATGCCGACGCGTGCCGACCTCCGGCTCGCGGCGTTGATCGAGCTGCTCTACGGATTGGGGCTGCGCGCGACCGAGCTGGTCAGCCTGCCGCGCAATGCCATCCACCCCGACCGGCCGTTCCTCATCCTGAAGGGCAAGGGCGGTCGCGAGCGGCTGGTCCCGATATCCGACCGCGCCCGCGCCGCGGTGGCGGCGTGGCGGGTGCATGTCGCGCCGGATCGCGCGTGGCTGTTTCCGTCGGGCAAGGGGCATCTGACGCGGGTGCGCCTGTATCAGCTGGTGAAGGCGCTGGCGGCGGACGCGGGCATTCCGCCCGAACGGGTCAGCCCCCACGTGCTGCGCCATGCCTTTGCGACGCATCTGCTGGCCGGTGGTGCGGATTTGCGCGCGTTGCAGGCGATGCTGGGCCATGCCGATATCGCGACGACCGAAATCTACACGCATGTCGACGCCAGCCGCCTCGTCGCGCTGGTCAACACGCGTCATCCGCTGGCGGACCCCGAACGACGCGACAGCGGCACGCGTTGACGCGACGGGCTGTGGCCCGTAACCGGCGGCACTATGGCGAGCTTCCTCGAATTTGAAAAACCGATTGCCGAACTGCAGGGCCGGATCGACGAACTGCGGGCGACCGCGGCGGATGGCACCGTGGACATCGCTGCCGATCTCGTGCGGCTGCAGGGCAAGTCGGACAAGCTGCTGCGCGACACGTTCGCAAAGCTGACCCCGTGGCAGAAGACGCAGGTCGCCCGGCATCCCGAGCGCCCGCATTTCAAGGATTATGTCGCCGGGCTGTTCGACGAGTTCGTGCCTCTGGCCGGCGACCGGGCCTTTGCCGACGACCAGGCGATCATGGGCGGCTTCGCGACGTTCCGCGGCACGAAGGTGATGGTGATCGGCCACGAAAAGGGCTCCGACACCGCCACCCGCCTGCGCCACAATTTCGGCATGGGCAAACCTGAAGGCTATCGCAAGGCGATCCGGCTGGTCGAGATGGCCGACCGGTTCGGCCTGCCGGTGGTGACGTTGGTCGACACAATGGGCGCCTTCCCCGGCATCGAGGCGGAAGAGCGCGGCCAGGCCGAGGCGATCGCGCGCTCGACCGAGGCGTGCCTGGCCGCAGGCGTTCCCGTGGTCGCTGCGATCGTCGGCGAGGGCGGATCGGGCGGCGCGATCGCGCTGGCGGCGGGCAATCGCGTGTTGATGTTCGAACATGCCATCTATTCGGTGATCAGCCCCGAAGGCTGCGCGTCGATCCTGTGGCGCACTGCGGACAAGGCGGCGGAGGCGGCCGAGGCGATGCGTGTGACGGCGCAGGACCTCAAGACCTTCGGCGTGATTGACACGATCGTGCCCGAGCCGCTGGGCGGCGCGCATCGCGATCCCGCCGAGGCGATCCGCCTGCTGGGCGATGCTCTGCGCGATGCGCTGGCCTCACTGTCGGGTCGCGATGCCGCGACGCTGCGGCGCGAGCGGCGCGAGAAGTTCCTGGCGATGGGGCGGCTGTAAGACACAGCCAACTCCCGGTGCGGGGCGGTCGCTTCCGCCTCGCGTACTTTGCAAAAGCAAAAAGGGCGGCGAACCCGTGAGGTCCGCCGCCCTGTTTCGTTCGATCGAACGGTAGCGCTTAGGTGGCGCTCATGTTCGACGAGACGTTGTTGAAGGTCGTGGTCAGCTTGGTGCCCAGCCCCTTCATCGCAGCAATGGCGGCGACGGCGATCAGTGCGGCGATCAGGCCGTACTCGATGGCGGTGGCGCCCTTGCTGTTCTTGATGAACTTACGAATCGCTAGCATTCCGGTCTCCATGTTCGAACTTCAGTCACCCGGCTGAACCGGAAGTCCGGAGCAGCGGGGACGGGTGTACGGGGGTGAGGTTGCCAAAGGTTTAAGACGAGCGGCTAAGGTATTGCTCAAAACGGCGGATTTCTGCGGCTGGTTAGCCAGCCTTGCTGACCTGGTCGGACACGTTGGTCCACATATTGACCGTGACGCCCGCGACCCCGCGTAGCGCGACGATCATGACCAGCACGACGAGCGCGAGAATCAGTCCGTATTCGACCGCCGTCGCGCCGCGCGCGTTGCGCAGGGCCGGAGCGAGCCGCCGGACGAGACGACGAAGGTACGCACGCGCTGTCATGGCGTCGGCGATAGGGGAAAGCGCTTAAGAAATGGTCGACAGGTGTAACGATATCGCCGGCGAGGCCGTCACCCTGTTGCCGGTCGTGGCGGCGGCGATGCTGGATGGTGAGGGACGCGTGCTGCTGCAGCGGCGCCCGCCGGGCAAGCAGATGGCGGATCTATGGGAATTTCCCGGCGGCAAGATCGATCCGGGCGAATGGCCGGAGGCGGCGCTGGTGCGCGAACTGGCCGAGGAGCTCGGCATCGTCGTCGATCAGGAGGGCTGCGTTCCGCTGACGTTCGCCAGCGCGCCGCTGGGCGGGCGGCATTTGCTGCTGCTGCTATACGTGATTCGCGACTGGCAGGGTGATCCGCAGGCGCTGGAGGCGACCGAGCTGGCGTGGGTGACGCCTGCGGCGATGCGGGATTTGCCGATGCCGCCCGCCGACGTTCCGCTGGTGGCGATGCTGGAGCGCTGGTTGACCGGAAACGATGCAATCGGCGGTTGACGCCACGGGGAAAACCGATCATCAGCCGCCCTCCCGCATCGAGGCGCGATGGCGGAGTGGTGACGCAGAGGACTGCAAATCCTTGCACCCGGGTTCGATTCCCGGTCGCGCCTCCAGATGCCGGGACCAGATGTCAGGACGGGGCCTCAGTCCTCGTCCGGCATCTTCACGCGCGCGGCGTCGCGCGCCAGCAGCATCGGGCGCAGACGGATGCCCAGGCAGATCACCGTCGGCCAGAACAGGGTGTTGGCGATATCCGACGTCGTGTCGGCCCAGCGCCACGACCCGAAATTCAGCCGGTCCATGATCTCGTTGAACGCCTCCGCCGCGGCGACGAACGACCAGGGGACGAAGCTGCCCAGCGATCGCCGTGTGACGATGCGCGCGACCATCAGCACCGCCATGCCGGCATGGATGTGCAGGATGGTGTCGGGCAGGCCGGTGCCGTCGCCGATCCAGTCGATGAATTTGTGATAGAGTTCCGGGATCATGGCGCGCCCATACGGCCTTGCGGCCGTGCTGACCATCCGCGGACGATTGCGCCCTCCACACGCATCCGCCGCTTGGCGCGACGGATTGCGCGCGATACAAGCCGGACTGTCACGAAGTGTATTGCGCAGCTAATACGGTTGTGCGAGAGGGGTCATCATGAACGTCAGCATCGATAACGGTCTGGGTAACGCGGCGGCATCGGAGGCGATGCGCCATGCGATGGTTGCCAGCCAGTTGCGGACCAATGCGGTGAACGATCAGCGCGTGCTGGTCGCGATGAACACGCTGCCGCGCGAGGCCTTCGTGCCCGCCGAGGCGCGCGCCATCGCCTATCGCGATACGGCGCTGCCGGTCGCCGGCGGCCGGGCGATCAACCTGCCGATGGTCACCGGCCGGCTGCTGACCGAAGCCTATCTGCAAAAGGGCGACCGCGTGCTGCTGATCGGCGCCGCGGGTGGCTATACCGCCGCGATCCTGGCGCAGATCGTCGCCGAGGTGGTGGCGGTCGAAGAGGATGCAGGCCTTGCCGGGCTGGCGAAGGACGCGCTGGCGGGCACGCCGAACGTCACGCTGATCGAAGGCGCGCTGGCCCAGGGCCATGCCTCGGGTGCGCCGTATGACGTGCTGATCGTCGACGGTGCGGTGGAGCATCTGCCCGACGCGCTGGTCAATCAGGTCGCGACCGGCGGCCGCGTCGTCACCGGCATCGTCGATCGCGGCGTTACGCGGCTGGCGACGGGTCGCAAGACCGATGGCGGGTTCGGCCTGTCGCCGTTCCTCGATTGCGATTGCGTGGTGCTGCCGGGCTTTGCAAAGCCTAAGGCATTTACATTCTAGAATAAGTTAGTGGGGGGATGATGCGAGGATTGCTGCTGGGGAGCGTGGCGCTGGTCGGACTGGCGATGTCGGCGATGCCGGCGGAGGCAGAGACACTGCGCGATGCGCTCGCCAAGGCCTATGCGTCGAACCCCACGTTGACCGGCCAGCGCGCCGCACAGCGCGCGACGGACGAGAATGTGCCGATCGCACGGGCGAGCGGGCTGCCGGGCGTCGCCGCCACCGGCTCCGTCACCGACAACATCCTGCAGGCGAACAACAACTTCCTCAATCCCGAGCGCAGCGGCAACGGCGCGCTCAACCTGTCCGTGCCGCTCTTCCAGGGCGGCGCGGTGAAGAATGCGGTGCGCGCGGCGGAAACGCGTGTCGATGCGGGGCGGGCGACGTTGCGCGGCGTGGAGGCGTCGACCTTCACCAACGTCGTCGCGGCGTACATGAACGTCATCCGCGACGAGGCGATCACCTCGCTCAACCAGCAGAATGTCCGCGTGCTGGAGGTGAACCTGCAGGCGAGCAAGGATCGCTTCCAGGTCGGCGACCTGACCCGCACCGACGTCGCCCAGTCCGAGGCGCGACTGGCGCTGGCGCGGGCGCAATTGCAGCAGGCCGAGGCGCAGCTGATCTCCAGCCGCGAGAATTATGTCGCGGTGGTGGGCACTCCGCCGGTCGCGCTGGAGCAGCCGCCGGCGCTGCCGAAGCTGCCCGCATCGCCCAACGAGGCGGTGAGTGAGGCGCTGAACCTCAACCCCAATCTGATCGCCGCGCGGCGTCAGGCCGATGCGACGCGCTACGACATCAACGTCGCGCGCGCGAACCGCCTGCCCAAGCTGTCGGCGGTGACGGGCGGGACCTATTTCACCTATCTGGGTTCGCTGCCCCCGGCATCGGTGGCGCAGGGCGTGCCCAATTCCGGCACCGCCGCGACCGCCGGGCTGCAATTCTCGTTACCGATCTTCCAGGGCGGGCGTCCCGCCGCACAGGTGCGGCAGGCGGAGGCGCAGCGCAGTCAGGCGCTGGAGGCGGTGACCGCGACCGAGCGCAATGTGATCGCGCAGGCGCGATCGGCCTATGCGGTGTGGCAATCCTCGCAGCAAGTGATCGCCTCGTCCGAAACCGCGGTCAACGCCAACAAGCTGAGCCTGGAGGGCGTGCGCGCCGAGAATAGCGTCGGCACGCGCACCGTGCTCGAAATCCTGAACGCCGAGCAGGAACTGCTCAACAGCCAGGTGACGCTGGTGAGTGCGCGGCGCGATGCCTATGTCGCCGGCTTCGCATTGCTGGCGGCGATGGGCCATGCCGAGGCGCGCGATCTGGGACTGGAGGGCGGCGCGCTGTACGACCCGGTGCTCAACTACAAGCGCGTGCGCAACCGGATCAACGACTTCGCGGGCGATGGCGAGCCGGAACCGGTCGCCACGTCCACCGCGCAGACGCCCGCGCAGACCGCCACCGTCGCGCGGAACTTCGACCCGATGCTCGATACGCCGGTTGACAGAAGCCCGGCGTTAACCACAGGTGCGTCCTCGCCGAACCGCCAGTAACGGCGGTAAGAACTCGGGGCAGGGACACAAGAGGGCAATGGGGGACATGAGCGCCGAACCGTCGATGGAAGAGATCCTTTCGTCGATCAAACGGATCATCGCCGAAGAGGGCGAGGGGACGCAGGCGCGTGCCCGCCGGGCGCGTGCCGCACCGCAGCCGATCGAGCCGGAACCCGAAGAGGTGCTGGAGCTGAGCGATCCGATGCCGCAGTCGCGGATGGAGCCGGCGCGGGTGGAACAGCCGCGTGTGGAGCGCGAGATGGCGCGCGTCGCTGCGCCGCAGCCGGTCGCCCAGCCGGCGCCCCAGCCCGTCGCGCCGCCCCAGCCTGTCGCGCAGCCCGCGCCCCAGCCTGTCACGCAACCCGCGCCCCACCATTACGCACCGGAGCCCGAACCTGCGCCGCAGCCGGCGCAACCTCCGCGGCCCGCGCCCGTTGAGCCTGCAATGTCGGACGAACCCATTTTGTCCCAGCGCGCCGCCGCGGCGAGCCTGGGGTCGCTCGAAACGCTGAGCAAGCTGCTGGTCAAGCCCGAGCCGGAGAGCGACGGTACGCTGGAGGGGCTGGTCCGCGAGATGCTGCGCCCGATGCTGCGCAGCTGGCTCGACACGCATCTGCCCGAGATGGTCGAGACGATGGTCGCGCGTGAGATCGCCAAGATTACCGCACAGATGCGCTGAGGTCGGCGGCGGGGCAGGGCGTGGCGGCCTGCCGCACATCTCGCGTGTCCCGCCTGACTTGCCACCGTCACGGGCTTTGCGTAGCCATCGGGGATGACCAAAGCTTCCCAGATCGTTTCCGAACTCGACCGCCTCTACCGCGCTTCCGTCGACCGCCTGCAAGCGGCCCTCAACACCTATCTGACCGATGGCACGCCGCCGTCGCCGCAAAGCCGCCTCGACGGCTCGTTCGCCTATCCCGTCATCCGCCTGCGCTATGCCGCGACGAGCGACCGGCCTGCGCCGCCGCGATCATTCGGACGGCTGGTGTCGCCCGGCGACTATACGATCAGCGTCACCAAGCCCGCACTCTTCGCGGATTATCTGACCGAGCAGCTGACGCTGCTGATCGAGGATTATGACGTCGAGGTCGAGGCGGTGCCGGGGCGGCAGGAAATCCCGTTCCCCTATGTGCTCGATCCGGGTCATGCGCTGAGCCTCGACACCGTGTCCGCGACCGAGCTGGCGCGGCATTTCCCGGCGACCGAACTTGCGCATATCGGCGACGAGATCGCGGACGGCCTGTGGATTGCCGAAGGCGGCAGCCGTCCGCTGGCGCTGTTCGATGCGTTGCGCACCGATTTCAGCCTCGCGCGCCTGCGTCACTATATGGGGACGCCATCGGAGCATACGCAGCGGTTCGTATTGTTTACGAACTATCACCGCTATGTCGATGAATTCGTTCGCTGGGGTGCGTCTCAGCTGGGTGAGGGTTCGCGCTTCACGGCGCTGTCGGGCGCCGGCAATATCGTGATCGACAAGCCCGGCGACGTCGACAAGCTGGTCAACGACAGCGCGTGGCGGCGGCATCAGATGCCGGCTTATCACCTGATGGCGGACGATCGGACCGGCATCACGCTGGTCAACATCGGCGTTGGACCGTCGAATGCGAAGACGATTTGCGACCACCTCGCGGTGATGCGGCCCGAAGCGTGGCTGATGATCGGCCATTGCGGCGGCCTGCGCCCCAGCCAGCGGATCGGCGACTATGTGCTCGCTCACGCCTATCTGCGCGACGATCATGTGCTCGACGACGTGCTGCCGCCTGAAATTCCGGTGCCGGCGATCGCCGAAGTGCAGCAGGCGCTGGCCAAGGCGTCCGAGATCATTTCCGGCCAGTCGGGCGAGGAATTGAAGCGGCGCCTGCGGACGGGCACGATCGTCACCACCGACGATCGCAATTGGGAATTGCGCTATTCGGCGTCGGCGCTGCGCTTCTCGCTCAGTCGTGCGGTCGGCATCGATATGGAATCGGCGACGATCGCGGCGCAGGGCTATCGCTTCCGCGTGCCGTACGGGACGTTGCTGTGCGTGTCCGACAAGCCGCTGCATGGCGAGCTGAAGCTGCCCGGCCAGGCCAATCGCTTCTACGAACGGGCGATCAGCGAGCATATGCGGATCGGCATCGAGGCGTGCGAGCAGTTGCGGCTGGAGGGCGATCGCCTGCACAGTCGCAAGCTGCGCGCGTTCGATGAACCGCCCTTCCGCTAAGCTATTGAAATAACGTCGACGTGCGGCGGGCCGGGAAACGATCCGCCGCACGTGCGTTACGCCTCCGAATCAATCAGGGAGCCGTATCGTGGCCGACGACACCGACACGCCCAAGACCGACACCCCCGCCGCCACGCCACGCCGCCGCGCGCCGCGCAAGGCGAGCACGACGCGCACCACCGCTGCGAAGACCGGCACGACGAAGCCGCGCGCGCCGCGGAAGGCCCCGGCGCCATCGACTGTCGAGAAGGTCGAGACTGCGATCAGCGATGCGGCCACCAAGACGACGCGTCGCGCCCGCACGGCGGTGACCAAGGCGGAGGGCGCCGTCGCGTCGGCCGCCAAGGCGGTCAAGCCGCGGTCGACCAAGCGCGCCGCGCCGCGCCCGGCGACCAAGAAGCCCGCGACGAAGACGACGGGCAAAAGCGGCGATCTGCTCGGCGGTAAATGGGGCGTCGCCGCCGTCGGTGCCGGTGTCGCG
This sequence comes from Sphingomonas sp. DC5200-1, assembly GCF_049897245.1. Lineage (NCBI taxonomy): Bacteria > Pseudomonadati > Pseudomonadota > Alphaproteobacteria > Sphingomonadales > Sphingomonadaceae > Sphingomonas > Sphingomonas sp. DC5200-1. The sequence continues at coordinate 418,840 of NZ_JAFCVW010000001.1, read as the reverse complement.
GCCGTGGGCGCCGCCGCGGCCGCCGCGTTGCTGACGCTGCGAGGCAGCACGCCGAAGGACAAGGACGCGGGCCGCAAGGCGCACGCGCCGGACGGCGAGGACGCCTCCGCCTCGTTCCAGGCCGGCATCGCCGACGAGAATACGATCCCCGAAAAGGTGTGATGCGCGCCGCGTGGTCTCGATGGGATCGCGCGGCGGATCAATGACATTGCCGCTGCCCCGTTTTCCGTTCTACACGTCGGACGCCACGCCCGCCGGAGCGGCGTGATGAGGGGTGAGCGTTGATCCAGCTTTCGGTGATGACGGCGGTCGTTTGCGGCGCGGTGCTCGCGCTGCTCGTCGGCGGTGCGGGCTACGCGCTGTTCGTCGGCCGGCGGCTGGCGGCGGAGGCCGACGACGCGAGCGCGCGGGTCCGCGAGGGCGAGGCGCTGCGGAGCGTCTCACCCGCGCTGCCCATGCTGGTGCGCGCGGATGGCCGGGTCGAAATGCCGCCGCGGTTGGTCGATTGGCTGGGTCTCGCCGTCGCGCCCCGCTTCCTGCAGGATCTGTCGGCCGATGGCGCGGGCCTGCCCGCTGACGAGGCGACGGCGCTGGCGAATGAGGTGAAGGCGGCGCAGCGATCCGGGCGGGCATTCGTCCGGGCGCTCCACCCGCAGGGGTCGGGACGAGCGATCACCGTGCGGGGCAGCCGCGCGCCGGGCGAATTGGGCGCGACGGGCGCGGTCGTGCTGTGGACGATGGACGCGACCGACAGCGAGAGCGAGATCGGCCGGTTGCAGACTGAGGTCGATGACCTGTCGACCGCGTTCGACGCGCTGTCCGGGCTGATCGAGGCGGCCCCGCTACCGATGTGGTATCGCGGGTCGGACCTGCGGCTTGCCATGGTCAACAGCGCCTATGTCCGCGCCGTCGAGGGTGCCGATGCCGCCGATGTGATCGCGCGCGAGCTGGAACTGGTCGAGGGTTCGGGCCGGGGCGGTCCGCGCGCGGGCGCGCAGGCGGCGCGGATCAACGGCAAGCCGCAGCGCGAAATCCTGCCCGCCACGATCGATGGCGAGCGCCGCAGCCTGGAAGTGCATGACGTGCCGCTGCCGACGGGCGGTGTCGCGAGCTTCGCGGTCGACGTCGAGGATCTGGAGCAGTCGCGTGCCGGAGCCAAGCGCTTCGCCGAGGCGCAGCGCGCGATGCTCGACCGCCTGTCGGCCGGCGTTGCGCAATTCGGTGCGGACCGCGGCCTCGTCTTCTGCAATCAGCCGTTTCGCCGCATGTTTGCGATGCGCACCGAATGGCTGTCCGACCGGCCGGAATTCGACCGCGTGCTGGAGCGGATGCGCGAGGCGAACCGGTTGCCTGAAGTGCGCGACTTCCCGTCGTGGAAGGCGGAGCGGCGCGCGTGGTTCGTACCCGGCGAGGATGCGGCGGAGGAAAATTGGCATCTGCCTGGGGGCACGCATCTGCGGGTGGTCGCGCAGCCGTTGCCCGATGGCGGCTTGCTGGTCATTTTCGAGGATCGGACCGAGCAGGTGCAGCTCGCCTCCGCGCGTGACACGCTGCTGCGGGTGCGGACCGCGACGTTCGACAATCTGTTCGAGGCGCTGGCGGTGTTCGCCGGCGACGGCAAGCTGCAATTGTGGAACAACCGGATGCGCGCGGTATGGGGGTTCGAGGAGGAATTCCTCGCCGGCCATCCGCGCGTCGATACCTTTGCCGAGGCTGCGGCGCCCAAGCTCGCGACGCCCAATCGCGCCGCGCTGATCCCCGAACTGGTGCGATCGGCGACGGTCGAGCGGCAGCAGCGTGGTGGCCGCGTCGCCTTCGCCGACGGGCGGCATTTCGAATTTGCCGCCGTTCCACTGCCCGACGGCAATGCGTTGCTGACAATGCTCGACATCACCGACAGCCGTCGCGCCGAACAGGCGCTGCGCGAGCGCGCCAATGCGCTGGAGGCCGCGGACCGGGTGAAGACGCAGTTCGTCGCCAATATGAGCTACGAATTGCGTACGCCGCTGACCTCGATCAGCGGGTTCGCCGAGATGCTGCACGGCGGCTATGCGGGGAAGCTCAGCAAGGATGCGGACACCTATGTCGAGGCGATCCTGCAATCGGTCGAGCGGCTGGGGCTGCTGATCGACGACGTGCTCGACCTGACGCAGGGGGGCGACGATGCCGAGATCGAGCGGGTCGACGTCGATCTGGCAGTGGTCGCGCGAGCTGCGGCGGACACGATCATGCCGGCGGCGAAGCGGCGCAAGCTCGACTTCGCGGTCGAGGTCGCGCGCTCGGCGGGGCGGGTGACGGGTGACCCCAAGCGGTTGAAGGAAGTGATCGAGCATCTGTTGCGCCACGCCGTCGCGGCGACGCCGGAGGGAGGGCGGATCCTGCTGCACGCCGATGGCAGCGCGACGGGGGCGCGGATCGTCGTATCGGACGACGGCTTCGGCATGGATGCGGAAAGCGTCGCCAAGGCGTTCGACCGGTTTGGCGAGCCCGGCATGCAGCCGACCGGCGAACGCGCGCTGGGGCTGGGCCTGCCGCTCGCAAAGCAGTTCGTCGAGGCGCATGGCGGGCGGATCGACCTGGTGTCGCAGCCGGGCGAGGGGACGCTGGTGACGGTCGAGCTGCCGCGGCGGTGAGGGTGTATCGCGCACTCCGTCACCCCGGACTTGGTCCGGGGTCCACCCCGCGGCGAGGGGGGTGGCTTGAGGCGTGTGCCGTCCCCTTGCGGATCGGTGGACCCCGGACCAAGTCCGGGGTGACGGAGTGGGGGCGGTGACGTCGATCTTGCTCCCAGACGCGACGGCGACGGAGGCGTTCGGGGCGCGCCTTGCCGACCGCGTCCAGCCCGGCGACGTCATCGCGCTGAGCGGCGACCTCGGCATGGGGAAGACGAGCATCGCGCGCGGGTTGCTCGCCGCCCTCGGGCTGGCGGGCGAGGCGCCCAGCCCCAGTTTCGCGATCGTCCAGCCCTATGATCCGCCGGAGGTGCGACTGCCGGTCCTGCACGTGGACCTGTATCGGATCGAGGACCCGGACGAACTCGAGGAACTGGGTCTCGATGAGGCGCTGTCCGATGCGGTGCTGCTGGTCGAATGGCCGGAGCGGGCGCCGGGATACTGGCCGCATGCGTTGCGGCTGACCCTGGCGCCGGCACCGGACGGCGGACGAATCTTGACAGCCGACGTCCCGGCGTCATGGAAGCCGCGATGGCCGATATGACCCCGCCCGCCGGTGCGCCCGCCTTCCTCGCGATCCATGGCTGGTCGGGCACGATCAGCCCGGTGGCGGGGGATGCGTCGTTCCGCCGGTATTTCCGCGTAACCCAAGCGAATCGCACCGCAATCCTGATGGATGCGCCGCCGCCGCACGAGGACCCGCGGCCCTTTATCGCGATCGCGCAATGGCTGCGCGAACGCGGTTTTGCAGCGCCTGCGATCCATGCCGCGGACCTCGACCAGGGCCTCGTCCTGCTCGAGGATTTCGGCGATGCGCGGCTGCGCGAGGCGGCGGATGCCGACGCCGCGGCGGCGCTGCCGCTGTACGAGGCGGCGATCGACCTGCTCGTTGCGCTGCGCGGGCACGCCCCGGCGGAGATCGCGCCGTACGATCATGACGTGCTGCATCGCGAGGCGGCGCTGCTGCCCGAATGGTATGCCCCGGCGGTCGGGCTGGATGTCGACGTCGCGGGCTATCACGCGGCCTGGGATGCGGTGTTCGATCATGCGCTGACCGATGCGCCCGTCACGGTGCTGCGCGATTACCATGCCGAAAACCTGATGCTCGTCGGGTCGGCGAAGGGGCTCGGCCTGCTCGATTTTCAGGACGCATTGGCGGGCCACCCCGCCTATGATCTCGTATCGCTGTTGCAGGATGCGCGACGCGACGTCGATCCCGAGGTCGAGCGCGTGATGCTGGATCGCTATCGCGCGGCGACGGGCGTGGGCGAGAGTTTCATGGACGCCTATCATGTGCTCGGCGCGCAGCGGAATGCGAAGATCATCGGCATCTTTACGCGGCTGTGGCGCCGCGACGGCAAGCCGCGCTACGCCGCGCTGTGCCCGCGGGTGTGGAGCTATCTGGAGCGGGACCTGTCGCAGCCGGCACTGGCGCCGGTCGCGCGCTGGTTCGACGAGAACGTGCCGCCCGAATTGCGCGGCGATCCGAAGGTGCTGTCCGCATGACCCGTCAGCGTTCGCTCCGTCCCGACCCCGGCGGCGCGGTGCCGCACACCGCGATGGTGATGGCGGCCGGTATCGGCAAGCGCATGCGCCCGCTCACCGCGACGCGGCCCAAGCCGCTGGTCGAAGTAGCGGGCAAGCCGCTGATCGATCACGTCTTCGACCGACTGATCGACGCGGGCGTGGCGAAGGCGGTCGTCAACGTCCATTATCTGGCGGATACGCTGGAGGCGCATGTCACCAACCGGTTCGACGGGATCGAGGTGGCGATCAGCGACGAGCGCGCGCAGCTGATGGAGACGGGTGGCGGGCTGGTACAGGCCCGCGGCCAGCTGGGTGACGACCCGATCCTCGTCGTCAACAGCGACAATCTGTGGATCGACGGGCCGGTCGACGCGATCAAGCTGCTGAGCCATCGCTGGGACGATGCCACGATGGACGCGCTGCTGCTGGTCGTGCCCTATGCGCGCGCGCATAATCACAAGGGGCAGGGCGATTTCCGCGTCGCGGCAGATGGCCGTATCGTCGGACGGCGCAAGGCAGGGGCGACCGCGCCGTTCGTCTACACCGGCATCCAGATTTTGCACCCGCGCCTGATCCGCGACTGGCCGGAAGGGCCCTTCTCGACCAACCTGTTCTGGAGTCGCGCGATCGAACAGGGTCGGGCCTATGCGCAGGTCCATCAGGGCCTGTGGTTCGACGTCGGCACCCCCGCCGCGATCCCCAAGACGGAGGCGATCATCGCCAATGGCTGAGGCGCGTCCTGATGGCGGTGCCAGCCCGCTCCCCCTCCCGGCCACCCACACGGTATCCTGATGGGTGACCGGGAGGGGGAGCGGGCCGGAACCGTCGAGCATAAAAAGCGCCCGCAACTCTTCACCATCCCGGCGCACCGCGCGTTCGCCGACACGCTGGTCGCGGGGCTCATGAAGCGGACGGGCGGCGACCCGATGGCGCTGGCGCGCGGCCTGATCCTGCTGCCCAACAACCGTGCCGCCCGCGCGGTATCGGCGGCGTTCGTGCGGGCGAGCGGCAGCGGACTGCTGCTGCCGCGACTGGTGACGCTGGGCAGTCCCGATCTGGGCGAGGCGGTGGGCGCGGCGCTCGACCCGGTGGACGATGCCGATCCGCCGCCACCGGCGATCGCGCCGATGCAGCGGCGCATGATCCTGGCGCGGCTGGTGTTCGAGGAGCGCGCTGCGGCGGGTGCGCCCGTCGATGCTGCGGAGGCGGTGCGGCTGGCGGGCGAACTCTGCCATACGCTCGACCAGTTGCTGGTCGAGGAGGTTGAACCCGAGCGTTTGCGCGATCTCGATCTGGCGCCCGAGCTGACCGATCACTGGCAGCGGGCGCTCTCGACCTTCCGGATCGTTCTGGAACGCTGGCCGGGTGAACTCGCACGACTGGGGCGGATCGACGCGGCGACGCGGCGGCGGATACTGCTCGACCGGTTAGTGACGCGCTGGCAGACGCGGCCGCCCGCGGGCTTCGTCTGTGCGGCCGGCGTGACCGATCCGGCCCCCGCGGTCGCGCGGCTGTTGCGCTGCGTTGCGGAGGCGCCGCAGGGGCTGACGGTGTTCGCCGGGCTCGATCTGCAGATGCCCGAAGCCGAGTGGGATGCGCTCGGACCGCACGCGCCCGATCCGGTGACCGGGCGCATCCGCCGGTCGATCGAGACGCATCCGCAATTCCACCTGAAGCTGATCCTCGACCGCATGGGCGTCGGCCGCGGCGAAGTCGCGCATTGGCCGGGCAGCGCCGGGCCGGACGCGGGTGCGTTGCGCGGGCGCGCGATCGCCAATGCTTTGGCACCGGCCGCCTTCACCGGCAAATGGACCGAGCTGAAGGCCGAGGACCGGCGCCTGACCGGGGTCGCCGCCGTGGAGCTCGCGACGCCGGCGGAAGAGGCGCAGGCGATCGCGCTGGCGCTGCGTGGTGCGATCGAGGAACCAGGCAAGACCGCCGCGCTGGTGACGCCGGATCGTGCGCTCGCTCGCCGGGTCAGCGCGCATTTGCGGCGGTGGCAGATCGAGGCGAACGACACGGCGGGCCGGCCGCTGTCGATCCTGCCGCCGGGCACGCTGCTGCTCGCGCTCGCCGAGGCGGCGGCGCAGCGGTTCGCGCCGCTGGCGCTGCTGGCGCTGCTCAAGCATCCGCTGGTGAAGGTCGACCCCAGTGACCGCGCCCTGCGGGGCGCATGGCTGGACGGCACGCGCACGCTCGATCGCGCGCTGCGGGGCCCGCGGCCGGCGGCGGGGCTCGACGGGATCATGGGGCATCTGCTGGCCAACCGGCGGGATCGGGCGGCGGCGTGGTTCGCCGAGCCAGTCGGCCTGCTGAAACCGATCGAGCTGGTGTGCGATCAGGGGCCGCAGCCGCTATCGGCGCTGCTGGCGGTGCTGCGCGAGACGGCGCAGGCGCTGTGCGGCGACAATCTGTGGTCGGGACCGGCGGGACGGGCCGCGGCGGAGTTCCTCGACGCGCTGGAGGCGGAGGCGGCGGTCGGGCCGCCCCGCGTCGCCCCCGATGGTTTCCCGCCGCTGCTGCGCGGGTTGCTCGACGAGGTGGCGGTGCGGCCGGGATCGGGCGTCGGCCATCCGCGCATCGCCATTTATGGCCCGATCGAGGCGCGGTTGCAGACCGCCGACCTGATGGTGCTGGGCGGGCTGAACGAGGGGGTTTGGCCGGGGCGGCCGGCGCCCGATCCGTGGCTTGCACCGCGTATCCGGGCGGCGCTGGGGCTGGCCGGGCTGGAGCGGAGCGTCGGTATCGCGGCGCACGATTTCGGCCATGCGCTCGGCGCGCCGCGCGCGCTGGTGACGCGGGCGCGGCGCGATGCGGCGTCGCCCGCGCTCGCGTCGCGGCTGTGGCTGCGGTTGCAGGCGATGGCGGGGGATCGCTTCGTTCGAGCCCATGATCTGGAAGGGTGGGCGCTCGCGCTGGACGATCCCGGTGAGCATCGCCCGGTCGTTCGGCCGGAGCCGATGCCGGGACCGGTGCTGCGGCCGAAGGCGATCTCCGTCACCGAGATCGACCGGCTGAAGGCGGACCCTTATGCCTTTTACGCACGCCGGGTGCTGGGGCTGATGCCGCTCGACCCGGTCGATGCCGATCCCAGCGCGGCGTGGCGCGGCACCGCCGTCCACGACATCCTCGAGCAATGGTGGAAGCAGGACGGTTGCGCGCCGGACGCGCTCGTCGCGCGCGCCACCGCGATGCTGGAGGACGAGCGGACGCACCCGATGATGCGCGCCTTGTGGCGACCGCGGTTGATGGAGGCGGTGCGCTGGATCGCCGACACCGTGACGGCGCAGCATGCTGAAGGACGCACGGTCGCCTCCGCGGAAGGCAAGGGCCATGTGACGATCGCCGGCGTCACGTTGTCGGGCCGTTACGACCGCGTCGATCGGCTGGCGGACGGCACGCTCGCGATCGTCGATTACAAGACCGGCAAGCCGCCCTCCGCCGCCGCAGTGCGCGCGGGGTATAGCCTGCAACTCGGGTTGCTCGGCGCGATCGCGGAGCGGGGCGGCTTTCAGGAGGTGAAGGGCAAGGCCGGCGGCTTCGAATATTGGTCGCTTGGCAAGAAGAAGGATCAGTTCGGCTATATCGAGACGCCGGTCGACGCCGAGGGCAAGCGCGACAAGATCGTCACGACCGAATTCACGACGATCGCGGTCAGCAATTTCGTGGACGCTGCCGGCACGTGGCTGACCGGCGATGCGCCGTTCACCGCGAAGCTGGTGCCCGAATATGCGCCTTATGCGGAATATGACCAACTGATGCGCCGGGACGAATGGTATGGCCGGGACTGAGCTGGCGACCCTGCCGCGGCTGAAGGGCGCGCAGGCGGCGGCGAGCGATCCGCACGCGCACGTCTGGCTGTCCGCATCGGCCGGCACCGGCAAGACGCAGGTGCTCGCCGCGCGCGTGTTTCGCCTGCTGCTGCGCGGCACCGATCCGTCGGCGATCCTGTGCCTGACCTTCACGAAGGCGGGCGCGGCCGAAATGGCGCAGCGGATCAACAACCGGCTCGCCGCCTGGGTGCGCATGCCGGCACCGCAATTGTACGCCGATCTGGAAGCGCTGGGCGAGAAGGGCACGCCAGACCTGCAGGCGCGGGCCCGCACGCTGTTCGCAGGCGTGCTCGACGCGCCGGGTGGCGGCCTGCGCATTCAGACGATCCATGGGTTCTGCCAGAGCCTGCTCGCCGCGTTTCCGGTCGAGGCGGGTCTGACCCCCGGCTTTCGACCGCTGGAGGCACGCGAAGAGGCGGTGCTGGCGCGCGAGACGTTGGCGACCCTGCTGACCGATGCCGAGCGCGAGGGGCGCGAACGGCCGATCGAGACGATCGGCGCGCTGTCTCTGCGGCTGGGTGAGGGCGGGGCGGAGAGCTTCCTGCTCGCCTGCGCACGGTCGCTGCACGCGCTGGAGGCGCTGCCGATTGGGATCGGGCCGTGGTTGCGGCGCGCGCTCGACCTGCCGCAGGGGGATATAGGCGAGGCCTTGGCCGAGGGCTGCGACTGTATCGACACCGATCTGGTCGAGCGGCTGGCAGCGGCGAACACCGCCTGGGGTGCGGCGACGGGGGTAGGGCATGCCTACACGCTCAACCGCTGGCTCGCGGCGGCACCGGCGGAGCGGGCCGCGACGCTCGGCGACCTTGCGGGCGTGGTGCTGACGGGGAAGAACGAACCGCGCAAGGCATCGAAGAAGCTGATCGATGCCGAACCCGATTATGCCGAGCTGGCCGCGGCGCTGGGGCAGCATTGTCTCGACCTGCTGTCGCTCACCGCGCGGGCCGCTTATGCCGATTTGCTGGCCGACGCGCTGGAGGTGGGCCGCGACTATGCACGCGCCTATGCCGCGGCGAAGCGGCGGACCGGGGCGGTCGATTTCGACGATCTCATCGGCGTGACGGTGCGGCTGCTCGAACAGCCGGGTATCGGCGAATGGGTGCGCTACAAGCTCGACCAGGGCACCGAGCACGTTCTGATTGACGAGGCGCAGGACACCAACCTCAACCAGTGGCGGATCGTGACCGCGCTGGCGGGCGAGTTTTTCGTCGGGCGCGGTGTGCATGCGCCCTCGACCCGGACGCTGTTCACGGTCGGCGATTTCAAGCAGGCGATCTTCGGCTTCCAGGGCACGGACCCGATCAACTTCCGCTGGGCGGAGGGGCATTTCGCCGGTCGTGCGGCAGAGGTGGAGGGGGCGGACGACTGGCCGGAGGAGGAACGCGGCCTGCCGTTCCAGCGCCTGTCGCTGACGCATTCGTTCCGGTCGACGCGGCCAATCCTGGAATTCGTTGATGCCGCCGTGGCCGCGGCGGGGGAGCCGGGCCTCGGCGCGATCGACGCGATGCAGGCGCATGCCAGCGAGGTGCCCGGCCCGGGTACGGTCGAACTGTGGCCGCCGGTGATCGCAGGCGGCAGCGAAGCGGACGAGGAAGCGTGGATCGACGATGCCGTCCGCGAACAGGCGGTGCGGATCGCACGCGCGGTGCGCGACTGGCTGAACGGCGGCCTGATGCTGGAGAGCAAGGGGCGTGCCCTGCGGCCCGAGGACGTAATGATCCTCGTCAAGCGGCGCGGCGACCTCGCCTCGCTGATCGTCGCGCGTCTGTATGCCGAGGGTGTGCCGGTCGCGGGCGTCGACCGGTTGCGGCTGAACGCGCCGCTGGCGGTGCAGGACCTGCTCGCTGCGGTGCGCTTCGTCTTGCAGCCCGAGGACGACCTGTCGCTCGCCGCGTTGCTCGTGTCGCCGCTGATCGGCTGGACGCAGGACGAGCTGATGCATGCCGCGCCGCGGGAGCATGGCAGCCTGTGGCGCCACGTGACGCAGACGCTGTCGGAGGAGCGCTTGGCGCCGCTGCGCGCAATGCTGTCGCGCGCCGATATCACGACGCCCTACCAGTTTCTCGAGGAGATCCTGTCGGGGCCGCTCGACGGGCGGCGCAAGTTGCTGCGCCGGCTGGGGGCGGAGGCGCGCGATCCGATCGAGGAATTGCTCAACGCCGCGCTGGCGTTCGAGACGACCTCGACGCCGTCGCTGCAGCGCTTCCTCGACTGGTTCGATCGCGGGGATGTCGAGATTGTGCGCGACCCGTCGGCGCCGCTCGACGCCGTGCGCGTGATGACCGCGCACGGCGCAAAGGGATTGCAGTCGCCGCTGGTGATCCTGGCGGACGCGACCGTCGATCCCACCGCCGCGCCGCGTGCGCTGGTGCGCTGGGTGCCGGAACCGGGGGCGCAGCCGATCCCGATCTTCCGGCCCCGGTCGGGCGAGCGTGGCGGGCCGCTGGATGTAGCGATCGGCGAGGTCGAGCGCCGCGAGCTGGAGGAGCATTGGCGCCTGTTCTACGTCGCCGCGACGCGGGCCGAGGAACGGCTGGTGATCGGCGGCGCGCTGGGGCCGCGCGCGCAAGGCGAGCCTCCGGTCGCGAGCTGGTATGCCGCGGCGGCACGCGCGCTGACCGAGCTGGGCGTGCCGGACGAGGGGCCGCGCGTGTTCAGTGGCTCCGATCCCCAGCCGCCCGTCAAGCCGCGCGGCGCTGCGCCGGCACGCTCGCCCGAACGGGTGGTGCTGCCCGATTGGGCACATGTGCCCGCGCCGCCCGAAAGCCGCCCGTCGCGCCCGCTCACCCCGTCCGCACTCGGTGAGGATGAGGTGAGCGATCCGCCGCCCGGCCCCGCGATGCGCGCCGCCGCCGAACGCGGGCGGCTGTTTCACGCGCTGTTCGAACGTCTGCCGCCGGTCGAGCCGCAGCATCGCGCCGGCTGCGCGGATCGCTGGCTCGCCACCGCGGGCGGTGTCGCCGATGCGGCGGAGCGGCAGCGGATCGTCGCGGGCGTGCTCGCAGTCATCGAGAACCCCGCCTTTGCGCCGCTGTTCGGCCCCGACAGCCTTGCCGAGGCGCCGATCGCCGCGACGCTCGCCAACGGCATGGTCGTGTCGGGCACCGTCGACCGTCTGCTGATCGCGCCGGACGCGATTCGCCTCGTCGATTTCAAGACCGGGCGCCGCGTGCCGGATAGCCTCGACGATATCCCGCCCTATCACCTCGATCAGATGGCCGCCTATGTCGCGGCGCTGCGCGTGATCTTCCCCGATCGCACGATCGAGGCGGCGTTGCTCTACACCGGCGGGCCGCGCCTGTTCGAACTGCCCGCCGACACGCTCGCCGCGCACAAGCCGCGCTTTCGCCTTCCGGAGCAAAGCTAGGGGCCTGACGGTTGAGCCGGGCGGCACGCCATCCTAGATGGACAGCAAAGGAGATACCCATGGCTACCAAACAGATCACCGACGCCAGCTTCGACGCCGACGTCCTCAAGGCCGATGGCCCCGTACTCGTCGATTTTTGGGCCGAATGGTGCGGACCGTGCAAGATGATCGGGCCGAGCCTCGAAGAACTGTCGGAAGAGCTGGGCGAGAAGGTGACGATCGCCAAGCTCAACATCGACGACAATCCCGATGCGCCGGGCCGTTATGGCGTGCGCGGCATCCCGACGATGATCCTGTTCAAGGGCGGCGCGCCCGCGGCGACCAAGGTCGGGGCCGAGCCCAAGGGCCGGCTGAAGGCCTGGCTCGAGGGCGAGCTGGCGTAAGTCGGCGAGGGGCGGGCCTGATGGTCCGCCCTTCTTGCTCCTACCGTTCGCCCTGGGCCTGTCGAAGGGCGCGTGCCACGAGCGCGACGCTTGCGGAAAGCTACCCTTCGACCGGCTCACGGCGAGCGGGTTGGTAGGGTGGCCTCAGGCGTCCTCGCGGACCAGCCCCACCGCGCGCTCCCACATCGCCTCGCTCGCCGCGGCGATCATCACGTCGCGGGGATCGCCGATGCGGTAGGGGCTGCCAGTCAATTGACGCACCACACCGCCCGCTTCGGTGAGGAACAGCGCACCGGCGGCATGATCCCATGGCAGCGAGCGCTGGAAGATGGCGGCATCGTCCACCCCCAGCACCAGCCGCGGATATTGCTCCGCCGCACAGCGCGGCATCGGGTGGAGCGTCCAGTCGTCGCCCGCCCGGGCCGCCAAATCGGCCTGCTCCGTACCGTCGAGGAAATAGGTCGGCACGCCCAACACGGGGCGTTCGTCCGTACGGGGACGCGTCGTCACCGCGACATCGTCGATGAACGCGCCGCCGCCTGCGACGGTGTGGCACAGTCGGTCTGCGACGGGATCGAGGATCCAGCCCGCCAGTACCTTGCCGTCCTGGGCGAGCGCGATCATGATCCCGAACGGCGTCTTGCCGCTGGCGTAATTGTTGGTGCCGTCGATCGGATCGACGATCCACACCCGACCGCGGTCGATGCCGTCGAGCAACGTCGCATCCGCCGCCACCGCTTCTTCACCCACCACCCGCGCCGATGCGTCGATCGCGACGAGGCCGGCGGTGAGCGCTTCCTCGCTCAGCCGATCGGCGATCGTCACCATGTCGTCCGCGGCCTTTTCCTCCACCTCGTCGGCGGCAAGGTTGCGGAAGCGCGGCAGGACGATCTCGGCCGCGACGCGCCGCATCAGCTGGACGACGGCATCATGGTGCGGGTGGTGCATGTCAGCTCCTGTAATCGGCGTTGATCGAGATGTAGCCGTGCGTCAGGTCGCAGGTCCAAACCGTGGCGGTGCCATCGCCCAGGCCGATGTCGACCCCGATTTCGATATGCTGGCCCTTGAGGTGCGCGGCGACCGGCGCCTCGTCATAGCCCTCGACCGCAAGGCCGGCCTGCGCCACCTGCGTGTCGCCGAAGCGGATCGACAGACGGTCGCGTTCGGCGGGTTCGCCCGCCTTGCCCACCGCCATCACGACGCGGCCCCAATTGGCGTCTTCGCCCGCGATCGCAGTCTTCACCAGCGGCGAATTGGCGATCGACATGGCGATGCGGTGCGCGGAACGGTCGCTCTCCGCACCCTCGACCGCGATCTCGATCAGCTTGGTTGCGCCCTCGCCATCGCGCACCACCAGCATCGCGAGCTGGTGGCAGAGGTCGGCAAGCGCAGCGGCGAAGGCATCGGCGCCCGCGCTGTCGCTGCTCTCGATCGGCGCATTGCCCGCCGCGCCCGTCGCGAAGGCGAGGACCGTGTCGCTGGTCGACGTATCGCCATCCACCGTGATGCACGAGAAGGTCTTGCCATTCGCCGCTGCCAACGCGCCTTGCAGAAAGCCGGGTGCGACCGCGGCGTCGGTGAAGATGAAGCCGAGCATCGTCGCCATGTCCGGCGCGATCATGCCCGATCCCTTGATGATGCCGACCAGCGTGACGGTCCGGCCATCGACGATTGCGGTCGTCATCGCGCCTTTCGGATAGGTGTCGGTGGTGCCGATCGTCTCCGCCACCGCCAGCCAATCGCACGGGGTCGCGGCGAAGGCGGCGTCGAGGCCCGCTTCTGCCTTGTCGATCGGCAGCGGTACGCCGATGACCCCGGTCGAGGCGACGAACACGTCCGACGGCTGGCAGCCGACGTGCTGCGCGGTGCGCGCCGCGATCGCCTCCACCGCCGCGCGGCCGCGACTGCCGGTGAAGGCGTTGGAGTTGCCGGCATTGACGACCAGCGCACGCGCCTGGCCCAAAGTGAGCGCCTGCCGGCACCATTCGACTTCCGGCGAGGGGCATTTGCTTTGCGTCAGCACGCCCGCCACGCTGGTGCCCTCGGTCAGCGTCACGAAGGTGAGGTCGCAGCGATCCCACGTCTTGTAGCGCGCGCGGGCGACATGCGGCGTGACACCGGCAATGGCAGGCAGGGCGGGGAAAGAAGCGGGGGCTAGCGGCGAACGGGCATGATCTGTCATGTCTCAAGCCTATAGAAGCTCGCGTGGCGGCTTCAACGACGGAACGATGACAGTAGAAAAGGGGAGGGACGATGGTTTCGAAAGCGATGGTGCTGGTAGCATCTCTCACGCTGACCGGCGCGGCTCTGCCGGGCCAAGATAATGCTGCGGCGGGCGCGAAGGCGGAACCGGCAACCAATCCGGCCGACTGGATCGGCTACGCTGATTATCCGCCGGCATCCCTGCGGGCGCGCGAAGCCGGTACGGTCGCCGTTCGGCTCGTCGTCGGTTCGACGGGCCGCGTGACGGCCTGCCAGATCGTGGGTTCGAGCGGGTACGCACGTCTTGATGAGGGCACATGCGCCACTTTGGTCGCTCGCGCGCAATTCGTTCCCGGTCAATCCGGCCGGACATTCGAGCGTCGAATCGTCTGGACGATCCCAGAGGGTGATTCCGCCGTTTCGATCGGCCAGCCCTTCACCCCCACGAAGCCGATCGATGTCGCGACGACCACCATGGAAGATTACGTTGCCGACGTAGCGATCACCGTGGGGTTCGATGGTAGGGTGGAAAGTTGTCGCGTGATCGAGGCAAAGCCGACGTACATGCCCACAGACCCCTGCGCACAGAACCCTCCAGGTACGCCCATGGGCGTCGGGTATGTTCGCGCCGGCAAACCCATCAAGGCGATCATTCATCGCCGAATGACGTCGAGCGTGAGTTTCGAATGAGATGCGACGGACGGATGCGGATGGACGACGGACCGCATCTGCAATAGGGACTGCCCCCGTGAACCTGCTGCTGCTCCTTTCCGCGCTGCTGTCCGCCCTGACCGGCGGTGCCTCTGCGGTGCGTGCGCCGGTGGCGGCGCATGCCGCGGCGGGGATCGTGGCGAGCGTGCAGGCCGAGGTGCGGGCTGCTCGCGCGGCCAGCCGGCCGCAACAGCGGGTGCCGGGCCTGGCCGCGCTGGCCGATCTGGGCGTCACGACCGTGCTCGCGCTGCCCGCGGTCGAGCCTCTTTTTGCGAGCCGCCGGCGCGAATAGCGCGCGCGTGCGTTGCTTCGGCCACGGCCGACCCCATCTTTTCATGCACTCGACGCTGCGCGCCCTTCGTCCGTGCGCGCGCGCATAATCATCAGGAATCAGCCTATGTTCGGCGGCCTTGCCAAGTCCATTTTCGGGTCCTCCAACGATCGTTACGTGAAGTCGCTGGGCAGTATCGTCCATAAAATCGCTGCGTTCGAACCGCAGCTCCACGCGCTGTCCGACGAGAAACTGTCGGGCCAGACCGCCAAGTTCCGCGAGCAGCTGGCGAACGGCACCAAGCTCGACGACCTGTTGCCCGAAGCCTTCGCCACGGTGCGCGAGGCGGCAGTGCGCGTGCTCGGCATGCGTCACTTCGACGTGCAGATGATCGGCGGCATCGTGCTCCACCGCGGCGAGATCGCCGAGATGCGCACGGGTGAAGGCAAGACGCTGGTCGCGACGCTCGCCACCTATCTCAACGCGCTGCCGGGCGATGGTGTCCACGTCATCACCGTCAACGACTATCTTGCCGCGCGCGACGCGGAGTGGATGGGGCAGGTGTATCGTTTCCTCGGCCTGACGGTCGGCGTCATCATCCCGAACCTGACCGACGAGCAGCGCCGCGCCGCCTATAACAGCGACATTACTTACGGCACGAACAACGAGTTCGGCTTCGACTATCTGCGCGACAACATGAAGTACGAGCGCAGCAGCATGGTGCAGCGCGCTTTTGCCATGGCGATCGTCGACGAGGTCGATTCGGTGCTGATCGACGAAGCCCGCACGCCGCTGATCATCTCGGGCCCCACCGACGACAAGTCGGAACTGTACCTGAGCGTCGACGCGATCGTGAAGCAGCTGACCCCCGACGATTACGAGAAGGATGAGAAGCAGAAGACAATCATCCTGACCGAAGACGGCACCGAACGCGCCGAGCGTCTGCTGGAAGCGGCCGGCCTGCTGCAGGGCGCGAACCTGTACGATTTCGAGAACACGCAGGTCGTCCATCACCTCAATCAGTCGCTGCGCGCCAACATGATGTTCAAGGCGGACACCGATTACATCGTCAAGGACGGCAAGGTCGTCATCATCGACGAATTCACCGGCCGCATGATGGACGGGCGCCGCTGGTCGGACGGCCTGCATCAGGCAGTCGAGGCGAAGGAGGGCGTCACGATCGAGCCCGAGAACCAGACGATGGCCTCGATCACCTTCCAGAACTATTTCCGCATGTATCCGAAGCTTGCCGGCATGACCGGCACCGCGGCGACCGAGGCGGCCGAATTCTACGACATCTACAAGATGAACGTCGTGACGATCCCCACCAACGTGCCGGTGCAGCGGATCGACGAGGAAGACGAATTCTACAAGGATACCAACGACAAGTTCCGCGCGATCGCCAAGAAGATCCGCGAACATGCCGCGCTGGGCCAGCCGGTGCTGGTCGGCACCGTGTCGATCGAAAAGTCCGAACTGCTCAGCGAATTCCTGGTGCAGGAAGGCGTCGAGCATAAGGTGCTGAACGCGCGTTACCATGAGATGGAGGCGCATATCGTGGCGCAGGCGGGCCGGAAGGCCGCCGTCACGATCGCAACCAACATGGCCGGCCGCGGCACCGACATCAAACTCGGCGGTAACCTGGAATTCCGCATGCTCGACGAGCATCCTGACCTGGTCGAGGGCACGCCCGAATATGAAACCGAGGCGACGCGCATCCGCGCGGAGATCGAGGTCGAGAAGCAGGAAGTGCTCGCCGCAGGCGGTCTGTTCGTGCTCGGCACCGAGCGTCACGAATCGCGCCGCATCGACAACCAGCTGCGCGGCCGTTCGGGCCGCCAGGGCGATCCTGGCCTGTCGCGCTTCTACCTCAGCCTGGACGACGATCTGCTGCGCATCTTCGGGCCGGACACGCTGTTCGCGCGCATGATGCGCTCGAACATCGAGGACGGCGAGGCAATCGGTAGCAAGTGGCTGTCAAAGGCGATCGAGACCGCGCAGAAGAAGGTCGAGGCGCGCAACTACGACATCCGCAAGCAGGTCGTCGAATATGATGACGTGATGAACGACCAGCGCAAGGTCATCTACGAACAGCGTGCCGACATCATGGATGCCGATGCGGTGGGCGACGTCGTCACCGACATGCGTGCCGAGACGGTCAACGTCATCGTCGGCGGTGCGTGCCCGCCCAACAGCTATCCCGAGCAATGGGATATCGAGGGCATGAAGGCGGGTCTGGTCGATGTGCTCAACCTCGACCTGCCGATCGACGACTGGCTGAAGGAAGAGGCGATCGACCCCGAGATCGTCGAAGAGCGCGTGCAGGAAGCGGCCGACGCCGCCATCGCCGCCAAGTCGGCGGAGCTGGAGCCGGAGACGTGGACGCAGGTCGAAAAGTCGATCCTGCTCCAGAACCTGGACCATCACTGGAAGGAGCATCTGGCGACGCTCGACGCGCTGCGCCAGGTCGTTCACCTGCGCGCCTATGCGCAGAAGACGCCGATCAACGAGTATAAGCAGGAGGCATTCAGCCTGTTCCAGCGCATGCTCGACGCGATTCGCGAGGACGTGACGAAGACGATCGCGCACGCGCAATTCCAGCTGCAGCCGCGGCCGACCGACCTGCCCGAACTGCCGGATTTCATCACCACGCATTTCGACCCGTTCACGGGCGAGGACGATTCGAACGACATCGATGCGGGCACGATGGGGCGCATCACCGCGCAAATCCCGCCGATGCAGATGATGCAGCCGGATGTGCCGACCGAGTTGGGCGACAATCCGGAGCTGTGGGACGGCCGCGTGAACCGCAACGCGCCGTGCCCGTGCGGTTCGGGACGCAAGTACAAGCACTGCCACGGCGCGGTGACGGTGTAAGGGGCGCCCTCCCACACATCCTCCGTCACTCCGGACCTGGTCCGGGGTCCACTCTGCGGCGAGGAGAGGTCTATGCACCTCCAGCGCTGCCCTGGCAGCCCGGTGGATCCCGGAACACGTCCGGAGTGACGGGTGATATTGGCAGCCGCTACACACGAAAAAGGCCGGGCCGCCCTGCGGTGACCCGGCCTTTTCGTTACATCTGAAGCAGTCTTACTTCGGCAGCACCACGCTCGGGCCGATGCTATTGACCACCGCACGGGCGTCGAAGGCGCGCAGGTTATCGCGTGGGATCGGGCCCTTGCGCATCACGATCTCGGCGCTTGCTTCGTAGCGATCGATCGTGCGGATATCGAAATCGTTACCCCAGGGGCCGAAGCCACCGCCGAACCATGGGTCCCAGGTGCGCCAGCCGAACCCGCGGCCGTAATAGCGCCACGACGGTCCCCAATAGCCGCCGAAGCCACCATAGCCCCAGCCGCCGCCAATGCCCGGCGTCGTATACGTGCGCGACTGCAGATCGGTGTCGCGGTTCGCCATGACGAAATAGTCATAGCCGTTCTGCAACGTCAGCTCCGCGGCGCGGAACAGCAGATAGCGTTCGACCGTGTCGCGCGACGTCACGCTGTTGCCGGCGAAATTGACCAGGAAGCGACCCGGTTCGATCTGACGGTCGCTATAGCCCGTGCGGTTGAAACCCTGCCCGGTAGCGGGACGATAGGTGGTTTCGGTCGCGCAGCCCGCGACCATCAACGTGGAGGCGGCGAGCGCCGCGACCATAGCCTTGCGGCCAAGATGCATCATGACACCAATACTCCATTCGCGCGCGGGTGCGGCGAACCCCCGCGCGTATATCCACTTCCGTCCGAACGAGCGATGAACGACTTGGCTCCGTCCGGCAACGTTTCGTCGCGATCACGCGCCGATGACATGCAAAGCGACGCTGCGCCGATGCGGCGCAATCCGGTGCTCAAACAGATAGATACCCTGCCATGTCCCCAGCATCGGTTCGCCGTCTGCAACCGGTATCGACAGCTGAACGCCGGTCAGCGCCGCTTTCAGATGTGCGGGCATATCATCCGGCCCTTCGTCGTCATGTTCGTACGCGGCGCTTTCGGGGGCGAGTCGGTCGAAATAGGCCTCCATGTCGCGGCGGACGGCCGGTGCGGCATTTTCCTGGATGACCAGCGAGGCCGAGGTATGCCGGCAAAAGAGCGTGAGCAGGCCGTCGCCGATCCCTTGCGCCGTCAGCCACTCGCGGACGGGTGCAGTGATGTCGACCAATCCTTTGCGGCGCGTCTGGATCGTCAGCGTGCCGACCGACTGATGCATGTTGGCTCCTTCTTGCGGTTGAGGTCCCTTGCCAACGCGCTGCCGCCGCGTTCGGACCCTGACTGCGCCAAAGGATAAAGACGATGCCCGCGCAAAATCGGCTGCACGGCGGCTTCAGCGCCGGGCTGTGTCGCGTATGCTGACCTTCCTCGCGATGATCGCGAAAACCTAGGCAAGCGGTGGCTGCCTACTTGCCTCCTAATGCGCACGAAAGCCGCCAAGGGGGCGCTACGCACTGGACGTTTGAAATGGAGCGCGGTCGACGGGCGCGGGACGGCCCACGCGCGGCGTCGCGGCCGACCCCGATCCGTCGGAAAACTATTCGCTGTCGACGGGCTTCTTGGCGGTGACGGCCATCAGTACGGGAACGGTCAACAGGGCGGCAGCCATGGCGCCGATCGCCACTTCCAGAAAGATCATAGCAAAGCCTCTCCAGCGGAAGCGTTGATCGCTTCTCGCATCGGGGCATGATGCGGACGAGTCGAAGCCGGTGCAAGCGATTTCGCTGCCCGGCTGCGCACAAGACGCTGACGATGTGGGTGAAAATGGCTCCCTGAGTAGGATTCGAACCTACGGCCGCTCGATTAACAGTCGAGAGCTCTACCGCTGAGCTATCAGGGAACGCTGCGTCGTGGAGGGCGTCTATACCCACGAATTTTTGCGGCGCAACCCGTTAAAGCGAGTTTTCCACAGCTTCGTGCGGCATCGGCGGCTCAGGCGATGAATTGCTCCATCGTGATGCGGTCGTCGAGCGCATGTTCGGGGTCGAACAGCAGGGTCAGCTCACGCGCGCGGTCGATCGCGACGCTGACTTCGGCGACGTCGCGGAATTCGCGCTGGTCGGCGACGGCGGATACCGGGCGCTTGGCGGCATCGAGCACGCGCAGCGAGATGCGCGCCTTGTCGGGCAGGATCGCGCCGCGCCAGCGCCGCGGGCGGAACGGGCTGATCGGCGTCAGCGCCAGCATGTTCGACCCCAGCGGCAGGATGGGGCCTTGCGCGGACAAATTATAGGCGGTCGACCCCGCCGGCGTGGCGACGAGGATGCCGTCGCACGCCAGTTCCGGCATGACGACGCGTTCGTTGACGGTCACCTCAAGCTTCGCGGTCTGGCGGGTTTCGCGCAACAGCGAGACTTCGTTGATCGCCGGCGCCTGATGGACGCGGCCGTCGATGCCGGTGACGGTGGCGGCGAGCGGCGACACCTTGAACGGCTTGGCGCGTGCCAGCCGCTCGTCGATGCCGTGGCGGCGCCATTCGTTCATCATGAAGCCGACCGTGCCGAGGTTCATCCCGAAGACGGGCACGGGCGGGCGGCGCCGGTCTAGGAGGCCATGCAGCGTCTGGAGCATGAAACCATCGCCGCCCAGCGCGATGATGACGTCGGCCTCCGCCGGGTCGACCCAGTCGGCGGCATCCGCCAGCTCGGCGGCCGCGGCGCGGGCAGGGGCCGTGGGCGAGGCGACCAGCGCCCGCCGCTGATAATCGGTCATCCCCCGGTCACGCTCATATGGCGCGCCACCGCCGGTGCAGCGCCCGCCGCGATGCGGAAATCGTGGCGGGCAGGCTTGCGCAGCAAACCGCGATCGATCGCGGCATCCAGGCCATCGATCCCGCCGTCGCGCAGCGCTGCCTTGAGGTCGACCTGATCGTCATGCCCCAGGCACATATAGAGTTTGCCCTCGGTCGTCAGCCGTACGCGGTTGCAACCATCGCAAAAATTGGCGGTGAGCGGAGAGATGAGGCCGAGGCGGGTGGCGGTGCCCTCGACCTGCCAATAGCGCGCCGGGCCGCCGGTGCGATGCGTGGCGCGATACAAGGGGAAGCGCGCCGACAGCGCCTCGAACACGCGGGTTAGCGGCACGAAGCGGTCGGTGCGATCCTCATCCACCGCGCCCAGCGGCATCGTCTCGATCAGCGACAAATCGTGGCCTTCGTCGATGCACCATTGCAGCATCGCCGGAATTTCGTCTTCATTGAGGCCCGCGAGCGCGACGGCGTTGATCTTCACCGCCAGCCCGGCGCGCTTCGCGGCGGCGATGCCGTCGAGCACCTGCGCCAGGTCGCCGTGCCGCGTGATGTAGCGGAAGCGATCAGGGTCGAGGCTGTCAAGACTGACGTTGATCCGCCGGATCCCGGCATCGACCAGCGCATCGGCGTGCTGCGCGAGCCGCGTACCGTTGGTCGTCATCGTCAGCTCGTCGAGCCCCGCCCCCACGTGCCGTCCCAGCCGCTGCACCAGATCGGCGACGTCGCGGCGCACCAGCGGCTCGCCGCCCGACAGGCGGATCTTCGTCACGCCGCGCGCGATGAAGCGTTCGGCGATGATCGCGATTTCGTCGAGGGTCAGCAGCTTGGCCCGGGGCAGAAAGGTCATTTGCTCCGCCATGCAGTAGCGGCAGCGCAGGTCGCACCGATCGGTGACGGAGATGCGCAGGTAGCGGATCGTCCGTCCCTGCGGATCGACCAGCGGGTCGGCGGAGGGGGCAAGGGCGCTGGTCATGACATGGGGCTAGGCCGACAACCATCCGCCGACAAGTCCGTTCCGTTAAGCCCGCTTCACCGTGACACAGCATTGTCGGTTAACCCCCGCGCGCTTAGGCAGGAAGGGAATGGGGACCGTTACCGACAGCACACGATTGTTCATCGTCGCGCAGGACGACGATGCGGCAGCGCTCGCGGCGCTGGCGCAGGACGACGGCTGGGCGCCGGTCGTCGATACCGGCGGGCGCGAACTGGTCGCCCGGGCGCTGGCGAGCGGCGCGGCGGTGATCCTGGTCGATGGGCGAAAGGCGCCGGCGGCCGGTCTGGCGGCGGTCCGCGCGCTGGGCGGCCTGATCGCCGCGACCGGCGCGGCGCTGCTGGTGCTGACCGACGACGGCGATACGCTCGACCAGCTCTACGCCGCGGGCGCGACGCATTTCCTGCGCGAGACGGGCGATCCGGCCGATATCCAGCTCGCGCTGCGCTTTGCGGCGCGGCACGCGACCCGCCATCAGGGCGAGCGGCGCGGCCCGGCGTTCGGGCTGCGCGCCGATCCGGAAGACGTCAGCGAACCGATTTCGGCCTGGCTCGAAGCCGGGCGGCATGTCGGCATCGTCAGAATCGCACTGTCGCGGCTCGATATCCTGAATGCCGCGCGAGGCCGTGCGGTGGGCGATGCGCTGATCGCCGAGGCGCATCGGCAGGTCCGTACGATGGCCGCCGAGCTGCTGGGCGACGATGCGGTGGTCGGCGCGCCGCGCGGCGGCGATATCGTCGTCGCGGCGGTGGCGGAGCAAGGCGCGCTGGTCGGCCTCGCGCGTGCGCTGGACGGCGCCCTGTCGCGTCCGATTGCGGTCGGGGGGCGACAGGCGGTGCTGGGCAGTCGCTGGAGCCTGGCGGAGAGCGCACCGGGCGACGATGCCGCCAGCCTGCTCCACCGCGCTGCGGAGGCATTGGTGTCGGCGAAGGCCAGCGACGGGCCGACGATCCGCGTCGCGGGGCCCGAGCACACCGCGCCGATCGATTCGCTCGCCATCGACCTCCACTTCGCGATCGAGCGCGACGAGATCGACATCCTGTTCCAGCCGCAGGCGCGAATCGATTCGCGGCGAATCACCGGGGTCGAGGCGCTGGCACGCTGGCGGCATGGGCGGCTGGGACCGCTCGGCGCTGACGTGTTGTTTGCCGCGGCGGAGCGTGCCGATCTCGGCCTCGTCCTGTCTGATCATATCCAGGGGCTGGTGCTGGCGCGGATCGCCGCGTGGCCAGAGACGCTGTCGCATGTGCGTGTCGCGCTCAACATTACCGCCGGCGACCTCGGCCGGCCCGGTTTCGCCTATTCCTTCCTGCGGCGCGTCGGTGCCAGCGGCGTGGCGTGCGATCGGCTGACCGTCGAGGTGACGGAGAGTGGCGCGATCCACAATCTCGATCGCGCGGCGGCGATCCTCACCGATCTGCGCGCGGCGGGGCTGCGCGTGGCGCTCGACGATTTCGGCACGGGCTATTCCAGCCTCGCCTATCTCACCACGCTGCCGCTCGATTACCTCAAGCTCGACAAGGCGCTGGCGCTGGGGATCGAACGGACGCGGCGCCACCGCGGCGTGGTACGCGCGGTGATGACGCTGGCGCGCTCGCTGGGCCTCGCCGTCGTGGCAGAGGGGATCGAAACCGATACCCAGCGGCAGCTGCTGGCGGCGGAGGGCTGCGCCTTCTACCAGGGCTTCCTGCTCGCGCCCGCACTGGATGACGCGGCACTGGCAGCGATGGTGGGAGACGGGACATGCTGACGATCGTGGCGGCGCTGGCATTGCCGGCCCCGGTGCAGGATGCGCAGGCGGCGATCGAGGCGGCGTTGGCGGACAGCGCGGCAGGCTGGAGCGCCGGGGACATGGCCCGCTTCCTCGCGATCTACGCCGACGATGCCGTGTTCGTGACAAAGAATGGCCTCGTCCGCGGCAAGGCGGCGATCGCGGCGCGCTATGACAAAAGCTATGGCGCCGACGCGAGCAAGCGCGGTGCGTTATCGTTCCGGATCCTCGGCGCGCGGGCGGTGGATACGACCCACCGCATGCTCTGGGCGGAATGGCAGCTGGCCTATCCCGATGGCCGCAGCGACAAGGGCGTGACGTCGCTGCTGTTCGAAAAGCAGGCCCGCGGCTGGAAGGTCATCGCCGACCACAGCAGCTGAGCCCGAAACCCGCTTAAGCCGCCATCACCCCGCCGCTTTCGCCAGCCCCTTCGACAGTTGCAACGCCCCATGCAGGCGCGACTTGGCATCCGGCCACGCGCGCTGCAGCACCAGCTTGCTGTCGGGGCGCAGCTTGGCGACGCCGTTGAGCCGCTCGACATAGGCGAGCAGCCCAGCGACGTTCGGCGGCGTATCGTCGTGGAAGCCGACCAGCACGCCCCGCGGCCCCACATCCATCTTGGCGATGCAGGCCTTGCGCGCATTGAGCTTGATCTCGATCACCTTGATGAGGTTCTCGGTCGCATCCGGCAGCGGACCGAAGCGGTCGATCATCTCGGCGGCAAAGGCTTCGATTTCGCGATTGTCCTCCAGCTCGTTGAGGCGGCGGTACAGGCCCATCCGCAGGTCAAGGTCGGGCACGTAATCGTCGGGGATCAGGATCGGCGCGTCGACCGTGATCTGCGGCGAGAAGTCGCGCGGACGGTCGCTCTTCAGCCCGCCGGCCTTGGCGTCCATGATCGCCTCTTCCAACATCGATTGGTAGAGTTCGTAGCCAACCTCCTTGATATGCCCCGATTGTTCGTCGCCAAGCAGATTGCCGGCGCCGCGAATGTCGAGGTCGTGGCTGGCGAGCTGGAACCCTGCGCCCAGGCTGTCGAGATCGGACAGGACCTTCAGCCGCTTCTCGGCCGTGTCGGTCATCATCCGTTCGGGCGGCGTCACCAGATAGGCATAGGCGCGCGTCTTCGACCGGCCGACGCGGCCGCGTAGCTGGTACAGCTGGGCGAGGCCGAAGCGGTCGGCGCGGTTGACGATCATCGTGTTCGCCGAGGCGATGTCGATGCCGCTTTCGATGATCGTGGTCGAGACGAGCACCTCGAACTTCTTGTCGTAGAAGGCGCTCATCCGCTCCTCGACCTCGGTCGCGCTCATCTGTCCGTGCGCGATGACATAGCGGACCTCGGGCACTTCGTTGCGAAGATACTCTTCCAGATCGGGCAGGTCGGCGACGCGCGGCGTGACGATGAAGCTCTGCCCGCCGCGATAATGTTCGCGCAGCAACGCCTCGCGCAGTACCACCGGGTCCCAGGGGATGACATAGGTGCGGACCGCGAGGCGGTCGACCGGCGGCGTCTGGATGACCGATAGTTCGCGGATGCCGCTCATCGCCATCTGCAAGGTCCGCGGGATCGGTGTTGCGGTGAGGGTAAGCATATGCACGTCCGCCCGCAGCGCCTTCAGCCGCTCCTTGTGCGTGACGCCAAACCGCTGTTCCTCGTCGACGATAACGAGGCCCAGGCGCTTGAAATCGATGGCCTTCGCCAGCAGCGCGTGCGTGCCGATGACGACGTCGATGCTGCCGTCCGCCAGGCCCTCTTTGACCCGCTTGGCTTCCGCCGCGGGAACTAGGCGCGACAGGCGGCCGATGTTCATCGGAAAGCCTTCGAATCGCGCGCTGAAATTGTTGAAATGCTGGCGCGCGAGCAAGGTCGTCGGGCAGACGACCGCGACCTGCTTGCCCGCCATCGCCGCGACGAAGGCGGCACGCAGCGCGATCTCGGTCTTGCCGAAACCGACGTCGCCGACAATCAGCCGGTCCATCGGACGGCCGGCGCCGAGGTCGCCCAGCACGTCCTCGATCGCGCGATCCTGGTCGTCGGTTTCGGCATAGGGGAAGCGATCGACGAAGCTCGGATAACCGGCAGGATCGGGTTCGAGCACGTCACCCGGATGCAGCGCGCGTTCGGCGGCGGTCTTGATGAGCTCACCCGCGATCTCGCGGATGCGCTCCTTCATCTTCGACTTGCGCCGCTGCCACGCCTCGCCGCCGAGCCGGTCCAGGCTCGCGCCCTCTTCCGACGAGCCGTAGCGCGACAGGACCTCGAGATTCTCGACCGGCACGAACAATTTGTCGCCGCCGGCATATTCGACCGCGACGCAATCATGCGGCGACTGGCCGACCGGGATCGAGGTGAGCCCCAGATATTTGCCGATGCCGTGATCGGCGTGGACGACGAGATCACCCGGCGTCAGCGTCGCCAGTTCGGCAAGGAAGGCATCCGCCGACTTCTTGCGCTTCGCCCGGCGGACGAGACGGTCGCCGAGCATGTCCTGCTCGGTCAGCACCGCCACGTCGGGAGCGGTGAAGCCATGGTCGAGCGGCAACACGACCAGCGCGACGCCGGCGCTCTTCGACGTGTCGGCAACGCCCAGCGCCTCGTGCCAGCTGTCCGCCGCCTTGGCGCCGTTGAGGCCGTGATCCTTAAGCAAATTGCCCAGCCGCTCGCGCGCGCCGACCGAATAGCTGGCGAGGACCGGCTTCTTGCCCTGTTTGCGCAGCGCGCCGAGGTGCTTGACCACCGCTTCGTAGACGTTCGCGCCGCCAGACCGCTCGGGCGCGAAATCGCGCGCGCCGTCGACGCCGAAGTCGAGCACGCTCGCGCTTTCGGGCTCGTGGAAGGGCGTGGTCAGATGCGCATGGCACGCCTCCAGCCCCGCCGCCCATTCCTTGGCGTCGAGGTACAGGGTCTTCGCGGCGAGCGGCCGATAGCTGCCCGGCTGTGCGGCCTCGGCGCGCTGGCGGTTTTCGTAATAATCGGCGACCGCCTCCATCCGCCCTTCGACCGCGCCGGGCACGCCGAAATCGCGCACGATGACGTCGTCGGCGGACAGGTGGTCGAACAGCGTCGCCAATTTGTCTTCGAACAGCGGCAGCCAATGCTCCATGCCGGCAAGGCGCCGCCCATCGCTGATCGCCTGATACAGCGGATCGCCGGTCGCGGTCGCGCCGAACTTGTCGCGATAGCGCGTGCGGAAGCGCTTGATCGATTCCTCGTCAAGCAGCGCCTCGGACGCCGGCAGCAGCGTGAAGCCGTCGATCCGCCCGGTGGTGCGCTGATCCTCGGGGCTGAAGGTGCGTACCGTCTCGATCTCGTCGCCGAAGAAGTCGAGGCGCAGCGCCTGCTCTTCCCCGCTCGGGTACAGGTCGACGATGCCGCCGCGCACGGCATATTCGCCCTGGTCGTGGACGGTTTCGGTGCGGACATAGCCGTTCGCCTGGAGCAGCTTGGCGAGATCGTCGCGATCGATCCGTGCGCCCGGCTCCAGCGTCGCCACCAGCTGGCGGATGCGGAACGGCGTCAGCACACGCTGCGTCGCCGCATTGGCGGTCGTCAGGACGAGCTGCGGACCCTTGGCCGGGCGCTGCAACCGATAGAGCGCCGCGATCCGCTCGGCCATGATCCGCAGCGTCGGCGAGGCGCGGTCATAGGGCAGGCAGTCCCAGGCCGGGAAGACGATCACCTCCAGCTCGGGCGCGAAGAACGGCGCCGTCGCCGCGACGGCGCGCATCGCGGCATCGTCCGGCGCGACGAACACCGCGCGCCCCTTCGCTGCGCGAGCGAGGTCGGCGAGCAGCGACGGCTGGAACCCGGCGGGCACGCCCGACAGCGTCAGCGGCGTCTTGGCGGACAGGATCGTCTTGAGGTCGGGCATCATGGTCCTTGGAAGACGGTAAGATGAGAGGCAGACGTGTGCTCCAAACACTCCGTCACCCCGGACTTGTTCCGGGGTCCACCGGGCCGCTAGGGAAAGGCAAGAGGCTCAGGCTATTCCCCTCGCCGCGGAGTGGACCCCGGAACGAGTCCGGGGTGACGAAGGGTGTGGGGCGAGCTCAGTCCGCTCTCACTCCGCCACCGGCACGTAGCTCAGCGAGCGCATCTGCATCATCATGTCGCCCTCCCATTCCGGCGGGCAGGGCATCGATCCGATCGCCCAGGCCATGATATCGACATCCTGTTCCTCCAACAGCGCCTCGAACCAGTCGAGCTGTTCGGGCGTCCACCCCGCGCCATGCGCATCGAAGAAGCCGCCGATCATCAGATCCGCCTCTTTCGTGCCGCGATGCCAGGCGCGGAATTTCAGGCGCTTCAAGCGGGTGGCGTGATCCATAGGTCATCCAATACGAATAGCCCGGCGGATGCTGACGGCATCGGTCGGGTAGGCTAGAGGGGTCATGTAGTCATGCGTCCCGCCATCCTCAATCCGCTGTTCGCCGAGGTCACCGCGCTGAAAGGCGTGGGGCCTGCGCTCGCCAAGCCGCTCGACCGGCTGGGGCTGGCGCGCGTGGTCGACGTCGCCTTTCATCTGCCGAGCGGCTGGATCGATCGCTTGCCCCGCGAAGAGCTGGACGTCGCCGACGCCGGTCGCATCATTGCGATCACGGTGACCCCGCGCGACTATCGCACCAGCACCGGTCGCGGCCCGACGCGCGTGCAGGCGACCGATGCGAAGGGCAATTACGTCTCCCTCGTCTATTTCGGCGGGTCGTCGGGCTGGGTGAAGAAGCTGCTGCCGCTGAACGAGCCGCGCCGCGTGTCGGGCAAGCTGGAAAGCTATGGCGAGACGCTGCAGATCATCCACCCCGATCTGGGCGAGCCCGACGAACCGTTCCGCGAACGCGAGGCGATCTATCCGCTGTCGGAAGGCATGACGTCCCGCCGCCTTGCCGGATTCGCCGCGCAGGCGATCGAGCGGGCGCCCGATCTACCCGAATGGATCGACCCCAGCCTGAAGGCTAAGCGCGGCTGGCCCGACTGGCGCGACGCGCTCGCCCGCATCCACGCCGACCCGGCCGACAAGATGGCGCGCGAGCGCCTGGCCTATGACGAGATCTTCGCCAACCAGCTGGCGATGACATTGGTGCGGGCGGACACGCGCAAGCGGCGGGGCAGGGCGCTGGTCGGTGACCACCGTTTGCGTGACCAAGTGCGGCTGCCCTACAGTCCCACCGGCGCGCAATCGCGCAGCATCGCCGAGATCGAGGGCGACCTCGCGCAGACCGCGCCGATGCTGCGCCTGCTGCAAGGCGACGTCGGGTCGGGCAAGACGCTGGTCGCGGCGATGAGCCTGCTGATCGCGGTCGAGGCCGGCGCGCAAGGTGCGATGCTCGCGCCGACCGAAATTCTCGCACGCCAGCATTACGAGACGCTGCGCAAATTGCTGTCGGGCGTCGACGTGAACATCGCCGTGCTCACCGGTCGCGACAAGGGCCGCGCGCGCGAGGCGACGCTGATGGCGCTGGCGAGCGGCGAGATCGACATCCTCGTCGGCACGCACGCGATCTTCCAGGAAGCGGTCGGCTATCGCGACCTCGCGCTGGTGGTGGTCGACGAACAGCACCGGTTCGGCGTCGCCGAGCGGATGATGCTGCAAGCCAAGGGTAAGGCGCCGCCGCACCTGCTGGCGATGACCGCGACCCCGATCCCGCGCACGCTGACGCTGGCCCAATATGGCGAGATGGACGTCAGCCGCCTCGACGAAATGCCGCCCGGCCGCGAACCGATCGAAACGCGTGTCGTGTCCGAGGATCGGCTGGACGAGGTGGTCAACGCGATCGGCCGCCATATCTCCGACGGTGGCCAGGCCTATTGGGTTTGCCCCTTGGTCGAGGAGAGCGAGAAGAGCGACCTCGCCGCCGCCGAAATGCGCGCCGAATCGCTGCGCGCGCGCTTTGGGGACAAGATCGGCGTCGTTCATGGCCGGATGAAGCCGCCCGAAAAGGATGCGGTGATGGAGGCGTTCGCCGGCAATCGCCTGTCCGTTCTCGTCGCGACGACGGTGATCGAGGTGGGGGTCGACGTGCCCAATGCCACGCTGATCGTGATCGAACATGCCGATCGCTTCGGCCTTGCCCAGCTCCACCAGCTGCGCGGTCGGGTGGGGCGTGGCGGCGGCCTGTCGCGCTGCCTGCTGCTGCGTGGCGCGGCGCTCAGCGAGACGTCGCGTGCGCGGCTCGCGCTGATGCGCGAAACGAACGACGGCTTCCGCATCGCGGAAGAGGATCTGCGCCTGCGCGGCGGCGGCGAATTGCTCGGCACGCGTCAGTCGGGTGAGGTAACGTTTCGTCTGGCGCTGCCTGAGATGCTCAGCGACCTCCTCCACTGCGCGCAGGACGACGCCCGGTTGCTGATCGATCGCGACGGAGGGCTGGAGGGACCGCGCGGACAGGCAGCGCGGATCGCCTTGTATCTGTTCGATCGCGACGCCGGCGTGGCGCTGCTGCGGTCGGGGTAAAGGCGCGGGCCTCAGCCCTGCATCGCGCCCAGGACCGCGTGATATTGGTTCGCCGGTATCGCCTTTTCAAACTGGCAGCCGATCCGGCCGCCAAGCGCCCAGCGCACAGCCGCCTGCATCTCACCGACCACGGGCAGCGTCACGCGCAGCCATTCGCCGACGCTTACCTCGGCATCGCTGCGGATCATCACGCCCTGCGGCGACAGGTTCACCGCCAGCACCGACAGCGTCCGACGATCGGTCAGCACGGCACGGCATCGATGATGCACCTCGTCGCGCGGCTCGGCACGGCCGTCGATCGGGTGGGACGGGGCTTGCGACATGGCCGGTACTCCTCACGCCCCGGACGTGGCCGTGACCATTCCGGACTGAAGCGATAGAAGAGTAACCGTTTACGCTTGCTTACTGTTCCCGAACGAGCAGACCGTGGTTCTTCTTGCCCGCGGACAGGCGAACCGGGTCTTCGCCGACAGCGATCATCAGCGCCTCGTCGCTCACCTTGTCGGTGCCGATGCGGGCGCCGCCACCGGCGATCAGGCGACGCGCCTCGCCCTTCGACTTGGCGAAGCCGAGCGCAATCAGCGCATCGACGACGTTGATCGATCCGCCCGCGACCGTGACGCTGGGCAGCGCCGCGCCGCTGGAGCCTTCCTCGAACGTGCGGCGAGCGGTATCGGCCGCCTCCTCGGCGGCGGCGCGACCGCGGCACATAGCCGTTGCCTCATTGGCGAGCACCTTCTTGGCCTCGTTGATCTCGGCGCCTTCCAGTGCCTCCAGCCGTGCGATCTCGTCCAGCGGCAGGTCGGTGAACAGGCGCAGGAACCGGCCCACGTCACGATCGTCAGTGTTGCGCCAGAATTGCCAGTAATCGAAATGCGGCAGCTGATCCTCGTGCAGCCACACCGCGCCAGCGACGGTCTTGCCCATCTTCTCGCCCGATGCGGTCGTCAGCAGCGGGGTGGTGACGCCGAACACCTCGGTGCCGTCCATGCGGCGGGCAAGCTCGATCCCGTTGACGATATTGCCCCACTGATCGCTGCCGCCCATCTGTAGCCGCACGCCGCAGCGGCGCGATAGCTCCATGAAGTCATAGGCTTGCAGGATCATGTAGTTGAATTCGAGGAAGGACAGCGACTGTTCGCGATCCAGCCGCAGTTTCACCGAATCGAAGCTCAGCATGCGGTTGACCGAGAAATGCTGGCCGACGTCGCGCAGGAACGGAATGTACTCCAACGCATCGAGCCATTCGGCATTGTCGAGCATGATCGCATCCGTCGGGCCGTCCCCGAAGGTCAGGAAGCGTTCGAAGATTCGCTTGATCGACGCGACATTGGCCTGGATCCCGTCCTCGGCGAGCAGCTTGCGGGCCTCGTCCTTGAAGCTGGGGTCGCCGATCTTGCCGGTGCCGCCGCCCATCAGCACGACGGGCTTGTGCCCGGTCTGTTGCAGCCGGCGCAGCAGCATGATCTGCACCAGGCTGCCGACGTGCAGCGACGGTGCGGTCGGATCGAAGCCGATATAGCCGGGCACGACCTGCTTCGCCGCAAGCGCATCGAGCGCGGACGCATCGGTGAGCTGGTGGAGGTAGCCGCGCGTCGCGAGCGTGTTCAGCAGATCGGACTGGTAGGTCATGGCGCGCGGTTAGCAAGCCGAAGGCCGCACGTCACCTGTCCTGCGCCTATCCCGCGCAGGACGAGGGGATCGCGCGTTACCGCCCCGACAGCTGGCTCAGCGGATCGACGGGCGTACGCCCCTTGCGCAGCTCGAAATGCACCTCGGGGCGGTCGGCAAGGCCGGTGTCGCCCGACAGCGCGATCGTCTGTCCCCGCTTCACGCTTTGGCCCCGCTGGACAAGCAGCTTGCTGGCGTGGCCATAGACGCTGGTCCAGCCGCCGCCGTGCTTGATGATGATCAGGCCGCCCAGCGCCGCGATCCCGTCGCCGGCATAAGCGACGACGCCGTCGGCACTCGCATGGATCGCTGTGCCCACCGGCACTGCGATCTTGATACCGTCGTTGCGCTCTCCACTGCGGCCGGGGCCGAAGCGGCGGACGACCTGACCGTCGACCGGCCAGACGAAACCACCTTGCAGGCGCGCCGGCGCTGCGACGACCTCCGTCGGCGGCAGCACGCGCCGCGGGTTGGCGACGGGTCGCGCGGGCGCCTGACGGGGGGCGGGCGTCGGCTCGCCGCCGGTCAGGATGTCGTCGATGTCGAGGCGGAAGGCGGCGGCGCGCTCGGCCAGGCTGGGCGCCTGCGTGGGATCGCCGGGGATCAGGATACGCTGGCCGGCCCGCAGGATATAGGGTTCCTCCAGCGCATTGGCGGCCACGATCCGCGACCATTCGATGCCATAGGCGCGGGCGATGGCGATGCCCGTCTCGCCCTGCCGCACCAGATGATAACGGCCGCCCGGAATGGTGAGTGTCTGCCCCGTCTGCACCGCAAAGGGCGGTTCGAGCGCGTTGGCGCGCGCGATCGCCTCTGCGCTGGCGCCGGTGCGCTCGGCGATTCGGCGCAACGTGTCGCCCGGGGCGACGGTATAGCTCTGGGTCGCGACCACCTGCGCGTCGGGCGTCACGGGCCGCGCCTCCCATGCCGGGCGCGCGGTGGTGGGCATCGCCACCTGCCGCGAGGGAGGGGGCATTTCCTCGCGCAAGGGTTGCGGGGCGTCCTGCTCAGGATAGCGCGCGGCAGGTTCGGGCGGCGGGTAGGCGGCGGCCCCGGGATAGGCGGGGCGGGGCGGGGGCGGGGCCTCGGCCGAGATGTCGTCGACGCTCGGAATACACGCCGACAGCATCAGTCCGGCCAGCGCTACCCCCGTGACGGTCCGACCCCGCGCCATCCGATCAGCCCTGCGGTTCCAGCCGGTCCAGCCCGCGCAGATAGGGTCGCAGCACCGCGGGCACGACGACCGATCCGTCCGCCTGCTGATAGTTTTCCAGCACCGCGACCAGCGTACGCCCGACCGCAAGGCCGGACCCGTTGAGCGTGTGAACGAAGCGCGGGGCCTTCTCCCCCTCCGCCCGGTAGCGCGTGTTCATCCGCCGCGCCTGGAAATCGCCAGTGTTCGAACAGGACGAAATCTCGCGCCACGCCTGCTGGCCCGGCAGCCATACTTCGAGGTCGAAGGTCTTGCGCGCGCCGAAGCCCATGTCGCCCGTGCAGAGCAGGATACGTCGATAGGGCAGGTCCAGCGCCTCCAGCACGCTTTCCGCACAGCGCGTCATACGCTCATGCTCGGCGTCGCTGTCCTCGGGACGGCAGATGCTGACCAGCTCGACCTTTTCGAACTGGTGCTGGCGGATGAACCCGCGCGTATCGCGTCCGGCGGCGCCAGCCTCGCTGCGGAAGCAGAGCGTATGGGCGGTGAGCCGCATCGGTTCGGATAGCGTGTCGAGGATCTGGCCCATCACCGATGCGGTCAGGCTGACCTCGGCGGTCGGGATCAGCCAGCGGCCATCGGTGGTGCGGAACGAGTCCTCGGCAAACTTGGGCAGCTTGTCCGTGCCGTACATCGCCGGGTCGTTGACCAGTACGGGCGGGTTGCACTCGACGTAGCCGTTGTCGGCGGTCTGGTGGTCGAGCATGAACTGGGCGAGCGCCCGGTGCAGCCGCGCCATTGGCCCGCGCAGGAACGTGAAGCGCGCGCCCGACAGATCGGCGCCCGTCTTGAAGTCCATGCCCAGCGCCGGACCGATGTCGGCATGTTCGCGCGGCGTAAAGTCGAACGCGCGCGGGGTTCCCCAGCGCGTCTGTTCGACGTTGCCCGCCTCGTCCTCGCCGTCGGGGACGTCCGCGGCGGGCAGGTTGGGGATGGTGGCCAGCGCGCGTTCGAGCGCGAGGCCTGCTTCGGCATCGGCGGCTTCGAGACCGGGCAGCGCCTCTTTCAGCGCCGCGACTTCGGCCATCAGTGCCTGCGCGCGCGCTTCATCCTTTTGCGCCTTGGCCTGACCGATGCCCTTCGACAGCTCGTTCCGTCGGGTCTGCGCGCCCTGGGCGGCGGCGATCGCAGCGCGGCGCGCGTCATCCAGCGCGACGAGGTCGGCGGACTGGGGGGCAGCGCCCCGGCGGGCCAAGGCGGCGTCGAAGGCGGCGGGATCGTCCCGGATGGCGCGGATATCGTGCATGGCGCGGCTATGCCCCGCCGCGCGTCAGGCGGCAACCCGCCCGCCTCGGCTGCGTTGAGCAGGGGATAGCAACGATCAGGAGAAGCCCCGATGCAGGTCCCCCACAATGCCTTCGTGCTCGTCGCCGACGGCCGCAAGGCGCTGTTCTTCCGCAACGAGGGCGATGCGGACTATCCCAATCTTCAGGTCGAGCATGCCGAGGAAAAGGTGAACCCGGCCGATCGCGACCAGAAGACCGATGCCGCCGGCCAGGCCTCCTCGACGCAAGGCGGCACGATGGGCGAAACGGACTTCCATCAGCAGGAGGAGGATCGCTTCGCGGCCGAGACGGCCGACATGCTGAAGCGCCGCGCGCTCGGCAACGATTTCGAATCGCTGATCATCGTCGCCCCGCCCAAGACGCTGGGCGAGCTGCGCAAACATTATCACAAGGAGGTCAGCAACCGGCTTGCGGGCGAGCTGGCCAAGGACCTGACCGGCCATCCGGTGCCGGATATCGAGCAGGCGCTGCGGTCCGCCTGACGAACCACCCAACAAGAAAGGGGCTGCCGGGCGATCACTCGGCAGCCCCTTTTTTGAATTCCGGAACCGGGCTTCGGATCAGGCCGCCTGCGGCTTGGCGAAGCGCTTGCGGGCGACCAGAGCGGCGGCAGCGGCGCCGAACAGCAGCACCATCGGCGGCGCGGGCACCGGCGCGGGCGGGCCGCCCGACGATCCGGTCGAACCCGGCGGCGGCGGGGGCGGCGGCGGTCCGCCGGTGGAGCTCCAGCCCTTCGAACTCGAACCATATTGGCCCTGACCTTGGCCTTGTCCCTGGCCCTGACCTTGCCCCTGGCCTTGGTTTTGACCCTGACCCTGGTTCTGGCCTTGGCCCTGATTCTGGCTCTGATTGTTGTTGTTATTATTGTTGTTGTTGTTTTCGTTGTAATTCTGGTTCGTGTTATTGTTCTGGTTGTTGTTGTTATTGTTGTTCTGATTGTCGACGACGACGTTCGCGCCGCCCGTGGAGCTGCTGGTCGACGAACTGCTCGATACGTTCCCCGACGAGCTGCTCGACACGTTGCCGGACGACGAGGAGCTGCTGGACGAACTGGTCGAGCTCGACCCGCCGCTGGACGTCGACGAAATCACGATGCTGCCCGACGATCCTGACGATCCGCCGCCGAAGAAGCCGCCCCCGAAGAAGCCACCGCCGCCGCCACCCCAGCCGCCGCTGCCGCCGACGACCACAGGCACGCCGCCACCGCCGCCGGTTACGAAGCCTTCGGACGCGGGCAGGGGCACCGGAACGGGTGCCGCCTGACTGGCGACCGTCACCACGGCTGGTGCGCAGGCCGCGGTCGTCGTCGTGGTCACCACGCGACGGCGCACGGCCTTACGCTGGACCGCGGCGACCTGCCGATGCGCGACCACCCGCTTCTTGACCTGCTTGGTGTAGACGGGGCGGCTGGGACGTTCGGCGACGTGGACGGCGCCACCGCCGATCAACGCACCGCCACAGGCGCATGCGCACAATTTCGCCAAAGCCATCCGTACGGACATCGGGTCTCTCTTTCATTGCCGGTCCCTGCGGCCCGGATCGTCGTGTCGCAGCAACGGAGTGCCGCCTATGCCATTCAACGCAAAACAAACCGTTAAGTGCAAGTTTGTTAACCAGCAATTCGCTGCTTTTGCAGTGCTTCGCTGAGATTGCACCATCTGATTCGCGGTTAACGTACCAGAGTGAAACAGCGGTGGGTTTCGCAATCGCGTTCCGACCGTAACGCAGCTTAGTCGCTGACTTGCAACCGTTCTGGTCCCATTCGCAATAAAAGTTCGTGCTGGCGATCGATTCGGTAACTCGCATCGCTTGTGGTTCCGTTCAGCCGCGATTATAGGCGCCTCACCAATATGGGGGCGGTCCCGGGTTCAAGTTCAGGGACCGGAGGGAGAGTGGCATGGCAACGCACGTAAGCCGCGTACACGACAGGAATGCCGACATGTTGCCCGCGAATGACGCCGGCGACTGGAGCGACGATGGTTATCGGCCCAGCCCCGATGAGCCGTTCATGAATCTTCGCCAGCAGACCTATTTCCGCAACAAGCTGCTCCGCTGGAAGGACGCGATCCTGCAGGACGCGGCCGGAACGCTGAACCAGCTGCAGCTCGACTCGCTGCGCGAAGCCGATCTGACCGACCGTGCGTCGAGCGAGACGGACTGGTCGATCGAACTGCGCACCCGCGATCGCCAGCGGAAGCTGGTGTCGAAGATCGAAGCCGCCATCCGCCGCATCGACGAGGGCGAATACGGCTATTGCGAAGTCACCGGCGAGCCGATCAGCCTCGGCCGGCTGGAGGCGCGGCCGATCGCGACGATGACGCTGGAGGCGCAGGAGCGCCACGAGCGTAACGAAAAGATTTCGCGCGAGGATTGATCGTACGCCGGCCGGGGCGCTGCGATGCGCCGGCGTTTACGTTCTGGTAAGATTCGGGGCGGCATGCGGTGGGAGTTTCCCGGCCGATCATGACGAGGGCACCGGATATGGACAGCCTCTTCCACGCGTCTCTTACGGCATCCGACGATGCCGGGCCTGTCGACGGCGGCATCGTGCCGCCGCGCCAGCCGCCGCGCGAAAGCCTGCTGCTCCCGGCGCGTCTATGGTTGCACGGCGATCATTGCGATCGTGAGGTTCGGATGCGCAATCTGTCGCCGGGCGGGGTGATGGTCGATTGCGGTGTGTTGAGGGAGCCGGGATCGCTGGTGCGGCTCGAGATGCCGGGGCTGGGAACGGTCGCGGGGAAGGTCGCCTGGTGTACCGCAGGACGGATGGGGATCGCGTTCGACGCCCCGATCGATCCGGCGCTGGTGCGCGACGAGGTCGCTGCGGCCTAAGGTTCTCGGCGGGCGTTTCCCGTCGACGTATCGCCCCTGCAAAAAGCCCCTCCGTGTTGGGGAGGGGCTGAATGGCGTCAGGCTCTACAGGCCCGTAAGCTCTTCCTTCAATTTCAGCTTTTGGCGCTTCAGGTCGGTGAGGATCGCGGAGTTGGGCATCGGGCGATGGGATTCGTCGGCGATGCGGCGGTCGAGCGCGGCATGCTTGGTTTCCAGTGCCTGTTGATGCGTCGTCTGCATTTCGGTGTACCTCCTGATGCATGCGTGTTGGGGGACTGAGTAAACCACCGAACATCCTAAAAGTCGTCACCGAAAATGGTTGAACGCGATTAGCCGAGGGGCATGATGCGACGACTTGGGTTGGTCGTCCGGCTGCGCTAGGGGCAAAGCGGGCCGCAGGGTGGTGGCAGGGGGTTTTACCATGGACGACGCGCAGATCATCGCCCGCCTGGAACAGCTGCGCACCGAGCACCGTGATCTCGACGCGGCGATCACGGCCTTGGGCGCCAGCGCGACGCCCGACCAATTGCAGCTCGCCCGGCTGAAGAAGCGCAAGCTGCGGCTCCGCGACGAGATCGCCTTATGCGAAGACCAGCTGATCCCGGACATCATCGCCTGAGCCGCCGGCGGTGTTTTTCCGTTTTGGCACAGGATCGACAGCAACGGCGGCTGGGCAGGCGGCGCGCGCTATGCCACCGGTGAACGCATGACTGGCAGCCGTTCCGAATCACGCATTCATCGTCGCCTGATCGATTCGCTCTATACGGAGGCGATGCTGCTGGCGGACGAAGCGCGCAGCTATTTCGACGAGGCGGGGCGGCTGGAGCGGGAAGCGCTCGACCCGCTGATCCGTGTCGGCTTTTCGTGCGAGTCGTTGAAGGTGACGACGCGGCTGATGCACGTCATCGCCTGGCTGCTGACGCAGCGTGCGATCGATGCGGGGGAGATGCAGCCGCGCGAGGCGCTCGACGGGAACCGACGGCTGGGCCACGCGCCGCAGTTCGACGCGGACTTGGTCGCGGCGCTGCCGCAGCGTGCCCGCGCTTTGGTAGAGGCGAGCGCGAACCTGCACCGCCGCGTCGGTCTGCTGGATGCGGCGCAAGTCGATGCGGTCGCCCCCAGCCCGGTCCAGCGCCTGCAGGATCGGCTGGCGCTGGCCTTCTGACCGCAACGCGACGCCGGATCAGCCGGCGATCCGCGCCTTTGCCGCCGCATATTCGCGCGCGAAGCGATCGACGCGGTCGGCGACGCTCTCCACCGCATCAATCACGCCGATGCCCTGGCCCGATCCCCAGATGTCGCGCCAGGCCTTCGCCTTCGATCCGTTGTTGCCGCCGAAGTTCATCGTCTTCAGGTCGCCCTCAGGCAGATGATCGGGGTCCAGCCCCGCCGCCTCGATCGAGCTGCGCAGGTAATTGCCATGCACGCCGGTGAACAGGTTCGAATAGACGATGTCGGCCGCCTTGCTCGCGACGATCGACGCTTTGTAATCGGGCGCGGCATTCGCCTCGGTCGTGGCGATGAAGGGTGAGCCGATATAGGCGAAGTCGGCGCCCATCGCCTGCGCCGCCAGAATCGCACCGCCGGTCGCGATCGAGCCCGACAAGGCCAGCGGTCCATCGAACCACTGGCGGATTTCCTGGATGATCGCGAAGGGGGACAGGCGCCCCGCATGGCCGCCGGCCCCGGCCGCCACCGCGATCAGCCCGTCCGCGCCCTTCTCGATCGCCTTGCGCGCGAAGCGATCGTCGATGACGTCGTGCAGCGTGATGCCGCCCCAGCCATGTACCGCGGTGTTCAGGTCCTCGCGCGCGCCCAGCGAGGTGACGACGATCGGCACCTGCCACTTGGCGCAGGTGGCAAGGTCGGCTTCCAGCCGGTCGTTCGATTTGTGGACGATCTGATTGACCGCGAACGGCGCGGCGGGACGATCCGGGTGCGCACGGTTATGCGCGGCAAGCTCTTCGGTGATCTGGTGCAGCCATTCGTCCAGCAACGCCTGCGGCCGGGCATTGAGAGCCGGAAACGATCCGACGATGCCCGCCTTGCACTGCGCGATCACGAGTTCCGGCCCGGAAATGATGAACAGCGGCGAACCGATCACGGGCAGGCGCAGGCGGTCGAACAGCGTGGGCGTCGTCATGGTCGGGCGGCTCCTCTTCGTATGATCGGTTGTCTAGCGAAACCTATCCGCCTGTCCAGCACGACGGCGCTTGCGGCGCGCGCGCAAAGGCGTCAGACGGGACGTAACATTGTATCCGGAGTTACCAGTCCATGAAACTCGCCGTCGCCGCCGCTCTCGCGATGACCGTCTCTGCGCCTGCGCTCGCCGCAGGCAGCCTGCCGACCGATGTCGTGCCCGTGCTGTACGATATCGCCGTGACGCCGAATGCGCAGGCCATGACCTTCACCGGCACCGAGACGGTCACCGTGGACGTGAAGGCGGCGACCCGCACGATCACGCTCAACGCCGCCGACCTGGACGTCACGTCGGCGACGCTCGACGGCAAGGCTGTGCGCTTCGCGCTCGACAAGGACAAGCAGCAGCTCGTGCTGACGCTGCCCGCCGCCGCGACCGTTGGCCGTCACACCGTCGGTTTTGCATGGAGCGGCAAGATCAACCAGTCCGCCGCCGGCCTGTTCGCGATCGATTACACCAATCAGGACGGGTCGAAGGCGCGCATGCTCGCGACGCAGTTCGAGGCCCCCGACGCCCGCCGCTTCGCGCCGATGTGGGACGAGCCGGCGTTCAAGGCGAAGTTCAAGCTGAAGGCGGTGGTGCCGGCGGGGCAGCTCGGCATTTCCAACATGCCGGCAACGTCGGTGACGAAGCAGGCCAACGGCACGCAGCTGTATAGCTTCGCCGAAACGCCGGTAATGTCGAGCTACCTCCTGTACCTCGGCATGGGTGATCTGGATCGCAAGACGGTGCAGGCGGGCAATGTCGAGATCGGCGTCGTGACGCGTCGCGGCGTCGCGGACCAGGGCGATTACGCGCTGGCGCAGGCCAAGCGGCTGCTCGGCTATTACAACAGCTATTTCGGCACGCCCTATCCGCTGCCGAAGATGGACATGATCGCCGGCCCCGGCTCCAGCCAGTTCTTCGGCGCGATGGAGAATTGGGGCGCGATCTTCTACTTCGAACCCGAACTGCTGTTCGATCCCAAGCGTGCCACCGAAAGCGGCCGCCAGCGCATCTTCACCGTCGTCGCGCACGAAATGGCGCACCAATGGTTCGGCGACCTCGTTACCATGCGTTGGTGGGACGATCTGTGGCTGAACGAGGGCTTCGCCTCGTGGATGGAGAACAAGTCCGCCGCCGATCTGAACCCCGACTGGAATGCGGAAGCCGGTGCGGTGATGAGCGACCGCGAGGCGGCGATGAGCATCGACGCGACCTCGGCCACGCATCCGATCATCCGCAAGATCGAGACGGTCGACCAGATCGGCGAGGCGTTCGACGGCATCACCTATATGAAGGGGCAGGCCGTGATCGGCATGCTCGAATCGACGTTGGGCCCGGACAAGTTCCGCGACGGCATCCGCCGCTACATGGCAAAGTATAAATACGGCAACACCGTCACCGAACAGCTGTGGGCGGAACTGTCCGCCGCGGCGGGGCAGCCCGTCGCGGAGATCGCGCACGGCTATACGCTGCAGGGCGGCGTGCCGCTGGTGACGCTGTCGAACGCGCAGTGCGTCGGCGGCATGACGCAGGCGACGCTGGTACAGGGCCGTTTCGGGCTGGATGAGGCGTCGAAGAAGCCGCAGACGTGGAAGGTGCCGATGGTCGTCGGCACGCTCGGCGGCGGTGAGACGCGCACCATCGTCACCGGCCCCGCGACCAAGGTCAGCGTCAAGGGCTGCGGCACGCTGGTGCTGAACCAGGGCAAGGGCAGCTACACGCGCGTGATGTACGACCAGCCGGCGCACGACGCGCTGGTGCGCGACTATACGCGGCTGGAGCTGAAGGACCGCCTCGGCACCCTCGCCGACGATTATGCGCTGGCGGCGGGGGGCTATCAGGACCTGTCGCGCTTCTTCGCGCTGATGGGCCGGGTGGGCGAGGGCGCCGATCCGCTCGAATGGCAGCTGGTGTCGGGACGCCTCGGCAGCCTCGCCGGGCTGTACGAGGGCACGCCACTGGAGACGGCGCTGCGCAATCGCACGGTCGCGATCCTCGGGCCCGTTCTGCGGAGCATCGGCATGACGGCGCAGCCGGGCGAGTCGCCGCTGGTGACGAACCTGCGCGAATCGCTCGTCTATCGCCTGGGCGCGGCGGGCGACGGCCAGGTGCTGTCGCAGGCGCGCAGCTATGTCGCGCAGCTCAAGACCAACCCGACCGCGATCCCGCCCGCCATCCGCGCACCGGTCCTGTCGACCTTCGCCACCTATGCGACGCCCGCCGATTGGGATGCGCTGCTGGCGCTGACCCAGGCGGAAACCAATCCGGTCACCAAGAACCGGTATGTCTCGCTGCTCGGCGCGGCAGAGGACGATGCGGTCGCAACCCGCGCGCTGGCGCTGCTGAAGACCGACACGTTCACCGCCCCGCAGAAGGCGGCGCTGCTGCGGGCGATCTCGGGCAGCCATCCCGATATGGCGTTCGACTGGGCGGTCGCGAACCACACGCTGGTCGATGGCTTCATCGAGGAAAGCAGCCGGTCGGGCTTCATCGTCGGTTTGGGCGGTGGCTCGTCCGACCCCAAGATGCCGGGGAAGATCGAAAGCTTCGCGCAGACGCTGCCCGAAACATCGCGTGCGCCGGCGCGTCGCGTGATCTCGGGCATCGCGGTGCGCAAGGCGGCCGCGGAGCGCCTGCGCCCCGCCGTGGAGACGTGGTTGAAGTCAGGGAAGTAACGAGGTTATCGCGACTAGGTGGGGCGAGCCTTCGCCTCACTCGGTTCGTCATGACGGACGCGGTCCGAATATTCCGTAGCTGAGAGGGCTATAACGCCCACCAAGCTGCACTTGATGTGGTGACGGTGTGGGGGGCCGGCGAACCGACCCCTCTACCCTTACGCCACCTTCGCCATCCCGCCGATGATCTTGTCGAGCGTGATCGGATATTCGCGAACGCGCACGCCGGTCGCATTGTAGATCGCATTGGCGATCGCCGCGCCGACGCCGCACAGGCCGAGCTCGCCGACGCCCTTGGCCTTCATCGGCGACGTCGTCGGATCGGTCTCGTCGAGGAACACCACCTCCTGGTGCGGGATGTCCGCGTGAACGGGCACCTCGTAGCTTGCAAGGTCGTGGTTGACGAAGAAGCCGAACCGTTTGTCGACCGCGAGTTCCTCCATCAGCGCCGCGCCCACGCCCATCGTCATCGCGCCGATCACCTGGCTCCGCGCGGACTTCGGGTTGAGGATACGCCCGGCGGCGCACACCGCCAGCATACGGCGGACCCGGATCTCCCCGGTATAGGCGTCGACGCCGACCTCGACGAAATGCCCCGCGAAGGTCGACTGCTGCACCTTCTTGGCGAGGTCGCCGAACTCGATACTGTCCTCGGCGGACAGGCCTGCGTCGCCCGCGGCCTGACCCAGCGGCACACTGCGATTGCCCGCGCGGACCTTGCCGTCCTCGAACACAACATCGGCCGAGTTGAAGCCCAGCTTCTGCGCGACCGCCTCGCGCAGCTTGACGCAGGCGGCATAGACGCCCGCGGTCGCGCTGTTCGCGCCCCACTGTCCGCCCGATCCGGCGGCGACGGGGAAGTCGCTGTCGCCGAGCAGCACGCGAACCTTGTCGAGAGGGACGCCCATCATCTCGGCGGCCGTCTGCGCGATGATCGTATAGCTGCCGGTGCCGATGTCGGTCATGTCGGTCGCGACCGTGACGATGCCCTTGGCATCAATGCCGACGCGCGCGCCCGACTTCATGTTGATGTTGTTGCGGAAGCCCGACGCGACGCCCATGCCGACCAGCCAGCGGCCGTCCCGCACCGCGCGCGGCTTGGCCTGACGCCGGCTCCAGCCGAAGCGATCAGCCCCCATCTGGAGGCATTGTACCAGCTGGCGCTGCGAGAATTTGCGCTCCGGCTTTTCGGGATCGACCTGCGTGTCGTTCGCGATGCGGAAGGCTACCGGGTCCATGCCCAACTTTTCCGCCATTTCGTCCATCGCGACCTCGAGCGCCATCAGCCCCGGTGCTTCGCCCGGTGCGCGCATCGCATTGCCTTCGGGCAGGTCGAGCACCGCGAGTCGCATCGACGTCAGCCGGTTGGCGCCGGCATAGAGCAGCTTGGTCTGCGCCACTGCCGTTTCCGGCCCACCGCCGGGCAGATCGCCCGAACCGCTTTCGTGTGCGATCGCGACGAGCTTGCCGTCCTTGCCCGCGCCCAGTCGGATGCGCTGGCGCGTCGCCGGGCGGTGCGTGGTGTTGTTCGCCATCAGCGGCCGTTGCAGCGCGACCTTCACCGGCCGGCCCGCCGCCTTGGCACCCAGCGCCGCAAGGATCGCATCGGCGCGTACGAACAGCTTTCCGCCGAAGCCGCCGCCGATATAGGGCGAGATCAGCCGGACATTCTGTTTCGGAATGCCCAGCGTCTTGGCGACGTCGCCCTTGCCCCAGGCGATCATCTGATTCGACGTCCACAGCGTCAGCCTGTCGCCATTCCATGCCGCGGTGCTGGCATGCGGCTCCATCATCATATGGCTCTGGTCGGGCGTCTCGTAGCGCGCGTCGAGCGTCACGGGGGCCGCGGCGAACGCCTTGTCGAAATCGCCGACACGGTCGACGGGCGGTGCGGCACTGCCTTCACCGCTGCTGTCGCCCTTCAGTGGCGCCGTCTTGAGCGCGCTGTCGAGGTCGAAGCGGCCCTTGCCACGCGCATAATCGACGCGGATCAGGCCCGCGGCGGCGCGCGCCTGTTCGAACGTCTCGGCAACGACGAGCGCGATCGCCTGATGATAATGGTCGACCGCCGGACCGCCGAGCAGCTTGGCGGTGTTCATGTCGCCCTTGCCGAGCGGGCCGGCCGTGTCCGCGGTGACGATCGCC
Source organism: Sphingomonas sp. DC5200-1 (assembly GCF_049897245.1). NCBI lineage: Bacteria > Pseudomonadati > Pseudomonadota > Alphaproteobacteria > Sphingomonadales > Sphingomonadaceae > Sphingomonas > Sphingomonas sp. DC5200-1. Next base: position 374,911 of record NZ_JAFCVW010000001.1, on the reverse strand, counting down.
AGCACGCCCGGCGCGGCCTTGGCGGCGCTGAGATCCATGCTGCTGATGCGGCCCTTGCCGATGCCGGCGCCGACGACATAGCCATAGGCGGCGTTCGGGGCGACGTCATGACGCTCATAGGCGTAGCGCGCCGTGCCGGTGGCCTTGTACTTGCCGTCGATACGATCGGTCGGCTTGCCGATGACCTTCAGCTGGTCGATCGGGTTGGTGCCCGCAGGCTGATCGAACTTCACGCGGCGCTCCTGCTCTTGGCTTGGGCCATCACACCGGCGAGCGTGCGCTCGACCAGCGGCACCTTAAAGGCGTTGTCGGCGGTGGGGCGAGCGCCGGCAAGCAAGCGGCTCGCCACCGCCTTGGCCCCCTGCGGCATCGCGGCATCCGCCTCGGGCGTCCGCCACGGCTTGGGCGCAATGCCGCCGATCGCGGCGCGGCCGGTGCCGTCGGGCTGGATCACCGCGGCCACCGACACCAGCGCATAGGCGTAGGACGCACGGTCACGCACCTTGTGATAGATGTGCGTTCCGCCGAGCGGCTTGGGCAGCGTCACCGCCGTGATCAGCTCGCCCGGCTGCAGCGCCGTTTCGATGTGCGGCGTGTCGCCCCACAAGCGGTGGAAGTCGGCGATCGGGATCGCGCGTGTCGTGCCCGATGGCTGCACCGTCTCGACGCTTGCGTCGAGCAGGCGCATCGCCACCGCCATGTCGCCGGGATAGGTCGCGATGCACGCATCGCTCGTGCCGATGATGCCGAGCTGCCGGCTGTAGCCGCCGATCGCCGCACAACCCGATCCGGGCTTGCGCTTGTTGCACGGCTGGTTGGTGTCGTAGAAATAGGGGCAACGGGTGCGCTGCAACAGGTTGCCTGCGGTGGTCGCCTTGTTGCGCAGCTGCCCGCTGGCGCCCGCGACGATCGCGCGGGTCAGGACGCCATAGTCGCGGCGTACGCGCGCGTCCGCAGCGAGATCGGTGTTGCGCACCAGCGCGCCGATGCGCAGGCCGCCGTTGTCGGTTGGTTCGATCCGGTCGAGCTTCAGCCGGTTGACGTCCACCAGATGTACCGGCTCCTCGATCTGCAGCTTCATCAGGTCGAGCAGGTTGGTGCCGCCCGCGATGAACTTGGCGCCCGGACGCGCGGCCACCGCCTGGGCGGCGGCGGCGGGCGTGTCGGCGCGCTCGTAGGTGAAGGCCTTCATGCTTTGGCTCCCGCGACGTCCCGCATCGCGTCGATGATGTTCGAATAGGCTCCGCAGCGGCAGATGTTGCCGCTCATCCGCTCGCGCATTTCCTCCGCCGTCAGCGCAGGTGCGCCGGCGACGTCGTCCTGCACATGGCTGGGAACGCCGCGCTTGATCTCGTCCAGCACCGCGACCGCCGAGCAGATCTGGCCGGGGGTGCAATAGCCGCACTGATAGCCGTCGTGCTTGACGAAGGCCGCCTGCATCGGATGCAGCTTATCGGGCGTGCCGAGGCCTTCGATCGTCGTGATCTCGTCGCCATCGTGCATCACGGCGAGGCTGAGGCAGCTGTTGATGCGCCGCCCCTCGACCAGCACCGTGCAGGCGCCGCATTGGCCATGGTCGCAGCCCTTCTTCGTGCCGGTCAGCTTCCAATGTTCGCGCAGCGCGTCGAGCAGCGTCGTCCGCGTGTCGAGCGCGACCTGGCTGGTCCGGCCATTGACCTTCAGCGTCACCGGCATCGTCGGCGGGGCGGGCCGTTCGTCGAGCGGCACGGCTGCCGCCTCAGTGGGCATGGCGGTCGCCGCCGCACCGATCGCCCCGCTCGCGAGCACGCCGCGGCGAGACATGGACAGTTCGTAATCGCTCATCAAAGGCCCCTTGATGCATCTGACATACCGACGTTTTCGACGCGGTGTACGCCACTGGCGGGGTAGGCCTTATCGTTTCGACGTAGCGCAAAGCAAACCCTTGTCATCAGTACGCAAAGAAACGGGCCCAGGTTCCACCGGAACCCGGACCCGCAACGTTTTGATGCAGATAGGCGGCGGGATCAGAACCCGATATGCGCGCCCGCCGACAGAACGACCGCATGGGCATCGCGCAGGGTGCCGCGGGTCAGGACGTTGGTCTGCGCCGCGGTGCCGACATAGGCCGCGGTCTGACGGTCGATCGTCGTGTCTTCGAAATCGACATAGTTTGCAGCGAGATCGAAGCCGAACTTCGGAGTCACCTGGAAGGTGCCGCCGACGCCATAGTTCCAACGGTTCGAATCCGGCACGCGCGCGTCGCGCAGGCCGTCCTGCGTCGGGGTCAGCGCGCGCTGCACGCCGGCGCGGACCGTCAGGCTGGGTGAGACGACATAATCGACGCCGCCGGCCAGGCTGTAGCTGTCGCGATAGTTTTCGGGCAGCGCGGTGTTCAGCGGCGCGCCGAGGCGGATCGCGTCGAACTTGCTCCAATTGTAGCGCACCGCCTGGCCGTTCAGCGTCAGCGCCGGCGTCACCTTGATGCGCGCACCGACGATCGTCTGCGCAGGCGTGTAGAAGCTCGCCTGCACGCCGGTCAGCGTGCGGTTCTGGCCGGCAAGCGGGCCGACGAGGCCGGCGACGGTCAGGTCACCCGTCAGCGTATGCTCGATGCGCGACTTGTAGCTGATGCCGACGGTCGCCCAGTCGTTGTGCATCTGGACGCCCGCGGTCCAGCCGATGTCCCAGCCCTTGCCTTCCAGCTTCTGCGAGCCGTCGGCGGTGGTGGTCAGGTTGGGCAGCGCGTTGCCCAGGCTGGCGTAGACGTGCTCGACGTTCGCACCGCCGCCCACGCGCAGCCAGTCGGTCAGCGCCACGGCGATCGACGGCTGGATGTCGATCGTCATCAGCTTGGTGCGGGTCGCGCTGTAGCGGGTCCAGCTGTTGTTGTCGTAGTCGGTGGTGAAGCTGTAGGGCGACGTCACCGCGAGGCCGAAGGCGACCGGGCCGAACGGCAAAGCGATCGCGCCCGACGGCAGCAGGCCCTTGTCGATCGGGTTGCGTGCTTCCTGCGCGCCGCCGACCGGCTGATAGTTGGCGGGGTTGGCGCACGACACGCCGGCCGGGCGACACACCACGGTGCCGTTGTTGACGACGCGGCCGCGCGGCAGGATGCCCGACGCGTTGATCGCCGCCTCGCCGCGCTCCATCCCTGCGATCGACGCCGGGTTCCACCACAGCGACTGCGGGCCGGTGTCGGCGACTTCACCCGAGAAAGCGCGGCCGGCGCCACGCGCCGACTGCTCCTGCAGGTAGAAGGCCTGGGCGTGCGCCACCGAGGCGAGACCGAACGAGCCGAGGACGGCAGTGGCGAGCAACGAAGTCTTGATACGCAGGGACATGAGCGGTCTTCCTTAAGCTTACTGGTAAGTCGAAACGGGTCGGATCAGCGCACGCGCGTCCAGGTCTGCGTCTTGCAGAGCGGCACGAACACGCAGCCACGCACCTTCAGCGTGTTGGCGTCGACGGGCGTCACCTTCGCCTTGTACGTCTTGCCGTCGTCGGGGTTGTAGATCTTGCCGCCGCTCCAGGCATCGCCATCGGCGGTGAAGCCGCTGATCAGCAACAGCCCCTTCAGCAGGCGGCCGCGCTGCGCCGGATCCTGATTGTTGACGTCCTTCAGGTCGGGCTGCTGGCGGAGCAGTTCGGACGAGATCAGCCGGCCGCAGATCGACGCGCCGCAGCGCTGGATTTCGACGATGCCGTTGCGCGTCTCGGTCTTCCACCGGCCCAGCGCGACGTCGGGGGTGGGGGCGGGCGCAGGGGCCGCGGCCAGCAGCGCGCCAATCAACATCAGGGACATGGTTCCTTCTCCTCTCCCGGATGGACGCGAACGGCCGCGCCCATCGAACAAGCCGTTCAAGCCTTGCGCCGTATCTGTACGGTCGCATTGTGGCGCCGCGGAGGCCGCCCGATGCCGGGCCATGACCTATTGGCGAGCCAGATGCCGTTTACGGCAATCTGATGCCCGCCTAACTCCGGGGCGCGGTGTGTCAAGGGTGATGACGTAAACCGCGGTGCTTAAAGCATCTTTTTGCGCGGGCGACATCGGCTCGTGCCAACCGCCATGCGCCCGGGCGGTTCCAGGCCTCGCATGCGCAAGCCCTGAACCCCGCCCGGGGCAGCGTCAGTTGCGCAGCGGCTTCCCCGTGGTCAGCATCTGCTGCACGCGCGCCTGCGTCCGCGGATCGCGTACGGCCTCCATGAACGCGGCACGCTCCAGCGTCAGCAGGTCATCCTCCTGCACGGTATCGACCAGATCGGCCTCGCCGCCGGTCAGCACCGTCGCGAGCCGGCCAGAGACGACCTCGTCATATTCGGTCGCCATGCCCTTCTTGCGGAAGCCTTCGACGACGCCGGCGATGCCGGTGCGGCCGCTTTCGCCCGGCAGGCGGAAGGTCGGCTTTTCCGGCGCCTTATAGCCATCGACCAGGCTAAGCGCCTTGGCTTTGGCGTCGGCGAGCAGGCGGTCGCGATTCATCGTGATGCCGTCGCTGGCTTTGAGGAACATCATCTCCTTCGCCAGCGCGGCCGACTTCGACACCTGCGCGGTCGAGATCGTCTCGAACGCCTTGGCGACGGCGGGCATCGGCCCGCGCGGCATCATCGGCGCCTTGGCGAGGCGATCGAGCAGCTCGCCGTTGCCGCCCCAGCCGGGCAGCAGGCCGACGCCGCACTCGACCAGACCGATGTAGCTTTCGGCATGCGCCTGCACCGCATCGGCGTGGAGCACGACCTCGCAGCCGCCGCCCAGCGCCATGCCGGCCGGCGCCGCGACGACGGGGAAGGGAGCGTATTTTAGCGCCTTCAACGCCTGCTGCCCGCCCGCGATCAGCTTTTCGATCTCGCCCCACATGCCCGCGGCGACGGCGAACATTGCCATGCCGAGGTTGGCGCCGGCCGAGAAGTTCGAGCCTTCGTTGTAGATCACCAGCGCCTTGAAGCGATCCTGCACCAGCGGGATGGCCTGCTGGATCAGGCTCATGATCTCGCCGTCGAGCGCGTTCATCTTGGTGGTGAACTCGAGCGCGGCGACGCCGTCGCCGACATCCCACAAAGCCGCCGATGCGTTCTTGAGCAGCGGCTCGGAGCGCAGCTTGATGTCCTCGAGCAGCAGCACGCCATCGCCGCGGACGACGTCATGATAGTCGCCGTCCGTGCCCAGGAACTGGCGCTTGCCCTCGACGACGCGGTAGAAGCTGCGGTCGCCGGCCGTCTCGAGGATCGCGGGAACGCTGCGGCCTTCGTCGCGCAGCCGCTGCGCGAAGGTGGCGGCACCGATCCGGTCGAGCAGCTCGAACGGGCCGAACTTCCAATTATAGCCGAGCTTCATCGCATCATCGATCGCGACGATATCGTCCGCGGCTTCGCCGACCAGCATCGCCGCATAGGACAAGGTCTTGCCCAAGATCTCCCAGGCATAGTCGCCGACCTTGCCCGGCGTTGCGATCAGCGCGCCCAGATCCTTTTCCGCCTTGGGCGGCAGCGGCGCGGGCTTCTGCCCACCGCGATACTCGCCGGTGGCCAGATCGAGCGCGAGCTTGGTCTTGGTCGCCTTGTCGAAGCGATAGAAGCCGCCCTTGCCCTTGCGACCCGTGAAGCCCTCGGCGATCATCTTGTCGACCAGCGGCATCGGGCGGACGGTGTTGAAATAGGGGTCGCCCTGCGGCAGCGTGGACGACAGGCTCTTCGACAGCAGCGGCATCAGGTCGACGCCGACGAGGTCGACGAGGCCGAAGATGCCCGTCTTGGGCACGCCCACCGGGCGGCCGCCGATCTGGTCGGCCTCCTCGACGGTCAGGCCCTGGTCCATCGCCGCATTGATCGCGACGGCGAGCCAATAGGTGCCGATGCGGTTGGCGATGAAGCCCGGCGTGTCCTTGGCGCGGACGATCCGCTTGCCCATGAAGCGATCGACGAAGTCCTCGACCTTTTCGGCCACCGCCGCGTCGGTGCGTTCGCCGCGCACGATCTCGATCAGCCGCATGTAGCGTGGCGGATTGAAGAAGTGCGTGATGAGGAAGTCGGCCTTGAACTGGTCCGAGCGCCCGTCGACCAGATGGCCGAGCGGAATGGTCGACGTGTTCGAGCTGACCGCGGTGCCGGGGCGCTTGAGCGCCTCAAGCTTGGCGTAGAGCGCCTGCTTGATGTCGAGCCGTTCGACGATCGCCTCGACGATCCAGTCGCACTCGGCGACGCGATCGAGATGGTCGTCGATATTGCCCGTCTCGACCAGCTTGGCCGCACCCTTCGACATGAAGGGCGCGGGTTCGGTCTTGAGCATCTTGGCGACCGCATTCTTGGCCACCGCGTCGCGATCGTCACCCTCCTTGGGGACGATATCGAGCAGGAGCACGGGAATGCCGGCGTTGGCGACCTGTGCGGCGATGCCGACGCCCATGACGCCCGCACCGATCACGCACACCTTTTTGATGGATTCGCTCATGTTATGCGCGCTCCAGCACCGTGGCGATGCCCTGGCCGCCGCCGATGCACTGGGTCGCCAGTGCGTAGCGACCGCCCTCGCGCTCCAGCAGCGCCGCCGCCTTGCCGACGATGCGCGCGCCGGTCGCGCCGAGCGGATGGCCGATCGCAATCGCGCCGCCGTCGAGGTTGATCGTCTCGTCCTTCAGGCCGAGGTCGCGGATGCAGGCGATCGCCTGGCTGGCGAAGGCTTCGTTGATCTCGACGACGTCGAGGTCGCCGACCGACACGCCGGCGCGCGCCAGCGCCTTCTGCGAGGCGCTGATCGGGCCGAGGCCCATCGTCTCCGGCTCGATGCCCGACACGCCGACCGCCTTGATGCGGGCGAGGATCTTGAGGCCGTGCTTCTTCGCGAACTCTTCCGAGGTGACGAGGACCGCGCTCGCGCCATCGGTCAGCGGCGACGAGGTGCCGGCGGTGACCGATCCGTCCTGGCTGAACGCGGGCTTCAGGCCGCCCAGCGCTTCGACGGTGGTGTCGGGACGGATCGTGCCGTCTTCGCTGACCGTGCCGGCCTTCGTCTGGATCGGCACGATCTCATCGCTCAGCCGGCCATCGGCGCGCGCGGCAGCGGCCTTCTGCTGGCTCTTGACCGCGAACGCATCCTGTTCGCCGCGCGTGATCTGATATTTGGTCGCGACATTCTCCGCCGTGTCGCCCATGCCCATGTACGCACCCGCATTCTTCTTCGCGAGAACGGGGTTGGGCAGGGGGTTGTAGCCGCCCATCGGCACGCGGCTCATCGATTCCAGGCCGGCGCAGATGAACGCCTCGCCCGCACCGATCTGTATCTGGCCCATCGCGATGTGGATCGCGCTCATCGACGATCCGCAGAACCGGTTCACCGTCATGCCGCCGACCGACAACGGCAGGTCCGCGAGCAACCCGATCATCCGTGCAACGTTAAGGCCCTGTTCGCCTTCGGGGAAGGCGCAGCCCAGGATGATGTCCTCGATCTCGGCGGCGTCGACGCCGGTCTTTTCGATCAGGCCGCGAATCGTCTGCGCGGCAAGATCGTCGGGACGGACGCGGGCGAGGGCGCCCTTGCCGGCGAGGTGGAACGGCGAGCGCGCATAACCGGCGATGACGACGTTGGTCATGAAATCCTCTCTTTGGCAGGCATCGGGATGCAAGCGCAGACTTGCGTGATGCCGTATAGGTGCGATACCTTCCCATTACGTCAAGTGGATCGAGCCGACAATATGCTCGATGATGCGCATGAGAGGATGAGGGAATGAGCGACACCGCCACCGCCGGAACGACGGCGCAGGGTGCAGCGCCGCTGGCGATCAAGCAGGGCGTGCCGCTGCCGAGTCGGCCGCGCCTGCTCGGCGACCTGCTCGACCATACCGTCGCACGCTTTCCCGGCCGCGCGGCGATCGATTTCATGGGGTCCGTCACCAGCTGGGGCGACCTCGGCAAGGCGGTCGACCGCGCCGCGGCGGGGTTGCAGGCGCTGGGCGTGGTGAAGGGGACGCGCGTCGCGCTCTGCCTGCCGAATACGCCTTATTATCCGATCCTGTTCTTCGCGACGCTGAAGGCGGGCGGCATCGTCGTCAACGTCAACCCGCTCTACGTCGAGCGTGAGCTCGCGCACCTGATCCACGATTCGGGCGCGGAGATCATCGCGACGCCCGATGTCGCCGAAATTCAGGCGCGGGTGCTGAAGGTCGCGGGCGAAGCGGGCATGCGCCACGTCATCACCTGCCCGATCGCCGATGCCCTGCCGACGATCAAGAAATTCGCCTACAAGCTGGTCAAGCGTCAGGAGATCGGCCGCGCCCCGCGAGACGCGCGTCATCTGTTCTTCGCCGACCTGATGGCGAAGCGCGCCACGCCTGCTCCCGTTGCGGTCGCGCCGGACGAGGTGGCGGTGCTGCAATATACCGGCGGCACCACCGGCGTGCCCAAGGCGGCGATGCTTTCCCACGCGAATATCGTCGCGAACACCGATGCGATGCTGGTCCATGTCGGCGGCGAGACGCCCGACCAGGATCGCGTGCTCGGTGTCTTGCCACTCTTCCACGTCTTCGCGCTGACCAACGTGCTGACCTTCTCGACGTTGGTCGGTGCGGAGATGATCCTGCTGCCGCGCTTTGAAATGAAGCAGTTGCTCGGCACGCTGAAGCGCACCCGGCCAACCTATTTCCCGGCGGTGCCCACGATCTACAATGCGCTCGCCAATCTGGGGGAGGGGCAGCGTCCCGACCTGTCCGCGATCAAGGTCTGCATTTCGGGCGGCGCGCCGCTGCCGATCGAGGTGCGCCACGCGTTCGAGACGAACACCGGCGCGAAGCTGGTCGAGGGCTATGGCCTGTCCGAAGCCTCGCCGATCATCACCTGCAATCCGTTCGACGGCGTCAACAAGGAAGGCTCGGCAGGTCTGCCCTTCCCCGGCACGACGATCGAGATCCGCGATCGCGAAGACCCGTCGCGCATCATGCCCAAGGGCGAGAAGGGCGAAATCTGCGCGCGCGGGCCGCAGGTCATGAAGGGCTATTGGCACAAGCCTGCCGAAACCGATGCGGCCTTCGCCGATGGTGCGCTGCGGACGGGCGACGTCGGCTATCTCGACGACGACGGCTATCTCTTCATCGTCGACCGGATCAAGGACATGATCCTGTGCGGCGGCTACAACGTCTATCCGCGCGTCATCGAAGAGGCGCTGTACGAGCATCCCGCCGTCGTCGAAGCCGTCGTGATCGGCGTACCCGATGCGCATCGCGGCCAGGCGCCCAAGGCCTTCGTCGTCCTGTCTGAACCAGGCAGCGTAACGGGCGCCGACCTGCGTGACTTCCTGCGCGACAAGATCAGCAAGATCGAGCTTCCCCGCGAGGTGGAAATCCGCGACAGTCTACCCAAGACGTTGATCGGCAAGCTTTCCAAAAAGGAGCTGGTCGAAGAGGAAATGGCGAAGGCGGCGCGCTAGACGCCGGCTCGCCTCAGGTGAGGGTGCAAGGGGTGAACGAGGACAGAGGCGAATTGCAGGGTATTCAGGAGGTGGCCGACATGCTCGGCATCACGCCGCGAACCCTGCGCTTCTATGAAGACAAGGGGCTGATCGAGCCCTGCCGCATCGGGACGACACGCGTCTATCGTCGGCGCGAGATCGCCCGGATGCAACTGATCCTGCGCGGCAAACGGCTGGGGTTTTCGCTGACCGACATCGCCGAATTCCTCGACCTGTACGACGCGGACCCCCAGCATCTCGAACAGATGCGCGCGCTGGCCGAGCGGGTCCGCATGCGGATCGAGGAACTGGAAAAGCAGCGCGATGCGCTCGACCAGACTTTGGGCGAATTGGCCAAGCTCGAAGGCGAGGCGCTCGCCCGCGTGCATGCGCACGAACCGGAAGCGCAACGGGCGGCGGGGTAACACTTCCTCCGTCAACCCGCTCGCCGTCCAGTGTGGTGACATGGATGGCGCGACCGGCTCTCGCCAATGCCGCGGTCGGGCGGTAGGAGGATCGCATGTCCGACCCGCGCGAAACCGACCCGACCCTCGATCCCAAATACGACGCCGCCGGCCTCATCACCGCGGTCGTCACCACGCGCGATGGCGCGCTGCTGATGGTGGCGCATATGAACGCCGAGGCGCTGGCCGCGACCCAATCGAGCGGCGAGGCCACCTTCTGGTCGCGTAGCCGCGGCCGGCTGTGGAAGAAGGGCGAAACCTCGGGCAACGTCCTGCGCGTCGTTGAGATGCGGATCGACTGCGATCAGGATGCGCTCTGGATCATCGCCGATCCGGCCGGCCCCGCGTGTCACACCGGGGCGACGAGCTGCTTCTACCGGCGGATCGATGGCGATCGGCTCATTCGCGTCGCATGAAGGCGTTGCCGGCGCTGGCGGCGGCGGCCGTCCTGCTGGCGGGCTGCGGATCGCGACCGCAGCAGTCCTCCGACGCCGCGACGGCCGGTGCGCGGCTGGAAGCGGCGGCGATCCGCACCGGCCTGATCGATGATCCGACACGCGCCGATCTGCTCGGCTCCTGGGCGCTGGACACCGATCGCGTCTGCGTCGTGCCAGGTGCGAAAGGCATGCTGCGGCTGGGAGCGCTCGTCGATTACGGCGAGGGGCAGGGGTGCGCGGCGTCCGGCATCGCCCGGCGCAGCGGAGACCGCGTGCAAGTGGCCTTCGGCGCCTGCCGTTTCGAGGCGCGGTTCGAAGGCGACCGAATCGTCTTTCCAGCGGAGCTGCCGGCGAGCTGCGACAGCCTGTGTACCGGCCGCGCCTCCCTCGCCGCGCTGACCGTCGAGCGGCTCAGTACGTCGACGGCGGAGGCGGAAACGCTGCGGACGCCGGGCGGAAAATTGCTGTGCGCCACCGCGTCAGCCAATTGACGTTGACGTAAACGTGATGTAGTCGGAGCGCATGGCTTCGTCTCCCGCTTATGCGATGATCGAACATCGCCACGATCGCGACCATTTTACGATCTCGGACCTGTCCGAGGAGTTCGGCGTCACCGCGCGGGCGCTGCGCTTCTATGAGGATGAAGGCCTGATCGCGCCCGAGCGACGCGGCACGCAGCGCATCTATTCGCACCGCGACCGCGCGCGTCTCGCCTGGATCCTGCGCGGCAAGCGCGTCGGGTTCAGCCTGAGCGAGATCCGCGAGATGATCGACCTGTACGATCTGGGCGACGGTCGCCGCGTGCAGCGGCAGGTGTCGATCGACCGCTGCCAGGCGCGCATCGCGCTGCTCGAACGGCAGAAGCAGGATATCGACGCCGCCATCGCCGAACTCACCGAATTCGTGGAGGTCGTTTCGGCCGTCCACAATACCGAACAGCAAGGATAATCGGATGCCCCAGTATACGCCCCCCGTCCGCGACACCCGCTTCTTGCTGGAGCATGTTGTCGGCCTGCAGAACTACAGCAACCTGCCCGGCTTCGATGCCGCCACCCCCGACGTCGTCGAGGCGGTGCTGGAGGAAGGCGGCCGTTTCGTCGCCGAGGTTCTGTTCCCGATCAACCAGTCGGGCGACCAGGAAGGCTGCACCCGCCACGAAGACGGCAGCGTCACGACGCCCAAGGGGTTCAAGGAAGCCTATAAGCAATATGTCGAGAGCGGCTGGGCGACGCTGGGCAACCTGCCCGAACATGGCGGGCAGGGCATGCCGCACGTCGTGTCGATCGCGTTCCAGGAATATATGATCTCGTCGAACATGGCTTTCGCCATGTATCCGGGCCTCACCCACGGCGCGATCGCCGCGCTGATCGCCAAGGGCAGCCCCGAGCAGCAGGCGATGTACGTCCCCAAGATGGTGTCGGGCGAATGGGGCGGCACGATGAACCTCACCGAGCCGCAGTGCGGCACCGACCTGGGCCTGATCCGCACCAAGGCGGAGCCGCAGGCCGACGGATCGTATGCGATCACCGGCACCAAGATCTTCATCTCGGCCGGTGAGCACGACTTGACCGACAACATCATCCACCTCGTCCTCGCCAAGACGCCAGGTGCGCCGGACAGTTCGAAGGGTATTTCGCTGTTCGTGGTGCCCAAGGTGCTGGTGAACGAGGATGGCAGCCTGGGTGAGCGCAACGCCGTCACCTGCGGCTCGATCGAGCACAAGATGGGTATCCACGCCAATTCGACCTGCGTCATGAACTATGACGGTGCGAAGGGCTGGCTGGTCGGCGAGGAGATGAAGGGCCTGGCCGCAATGTTCATCATGATGAACGCCGCACGTCTCGGCGTCGGCCTTCAGGGCCTCGCCATCGCCGAAGTCGCCTATCAGAACGCCGTGCAATACGCCGGCGACCGCCGTCAGGGCCGCGCACTGACCGGCCCCAAGGAGCCGAACGAAAAGGCGGATACGCTGTTCGTCCACCCCGACGTGCGCCGCATGCTGATGGAGGCGAAGGCCTGGACCGAAGGCCTGCGCGCTTTGTGCCTGTGGGGGGCGCTGCAGGTCGACCTGGAGCATAATGCCGGCACCGAGGAAGAGCGTGAGATGGCGGGCGACCTGATCGGCCTGCTCACCCCCGTTATCAAGGGCGTCGGCACCGACAAGGGCTATGAGATCGCGACCAACGCGCAGCAGGTGTACGGCGGTCACGGCTACATCCAGGAATGGGGCATGGAGCAGTACGTCCGCGATGCCCGGATCGCGATGATCTACGAAGGCACCAACGGCGTGCAGGCGATGGACCTCGTCGGCCGCAAGCTCGCCACCAAGGGCGGTCGCGCGGTGCAGGCGCTGTTCAAGATCGTGACCGAGGAAACCGCGGCGGCCGAGGGTATCGAGGCGACCGCCGGCATCGCGACGGCGCTGAAGAAGGCGCTGGGCGAGCTACAAGCCGCGACGATGTGGTTCATGGCCAATGGCATGAAGAACCCGGAAAACGTCGGCGCGGGCGCGGTGCCCTACATGCACCTGATGGGCATCGTCGCGACCGGCCTGATGTGGCTGCGCATGGCCAAGGCGGCCGCCGAGCAGAAGGCGGCGGGTGAGGGCGATGCGGCCTTCCTCGACGCCAAGCTGGTCACCGCACGCTTCTTCGCCGAGCGTATCTGCCCGGACGCCGGCGCACTGCGTCGCAAGATCGAAGGCGGCGCGGAGAGCGTGATGGCGCTGCCGCCCGAAATGTTCCGCGCAGCGTAACGTCCTATTCCTCCCTCGGCGCAGCCCGGGGAGGGGGACCGTTCGGCGCCAGCCGAATGGTGGAGGGGGCGTCCCCGCACACGCTGAGGGCGCCGCATCCCCTCTCCCCGCTAGCGTCCCACGTCGCCACCTCGCTTCGCGGGGATGGATCGATCTACGGCAGGCGGTCCGCCAATGCGCGGATCGCCTGTCCCTCGAACGCCGCGACCGTCTCGCCGTCGATCACGACGGCGCGTTCCGGCCGCAACACCGCTTCGTTCTGCAAGCCATTGTCCAGCGCCAGCCAGGCCCGAACCGCCTGCTCCAGGCTGGTCACCTCCGCCAATTCCGATCCACCGCGGTCGACATTGGCCAGCACCGCGCTCATCCGCCAGTCGATGCCGCTCATGCGAGATCGTTCTCGCTGATCACCACCAGCGCCTGATCGGGATCGCGCGCCAGCGCATCGGCGGCCAGCGTCTGGATTCGCGCGCGGTGGCGCTGGAACAGCGGCATCACATCGAATGTCGCATCGCCGGCCAAGGCTTCCAGCACATCATAGCGCAACGCGAAGGCATAGCGTTCGCCGCTCGCCTCGCCGGCAAACTCGACCTGGCGGTCGGCGGTGTTGTCGAACACGCTCGCCGTGTCGATCGTAACGCGGTCTTCGGCCATCATTCGTTCCTTGCATCGGGGGTAAGCCGCCGGCGGCGGCGATAGAACAGGGCGCCGATCCCGGCTGTGGCCACGGCGGCGGTCGCGGTGATCGCCGGGTGCAGCGCCGCTCGGGTGTAGGTGCTCTTCTGGCGTGCCGCGGGGTGCTCGCCGGACCGCACCCGGCCGGTATCGGTCGAGGCGAACAGGTTGGCTGGCGCGGGCTGTGACTTGGCCGGATCGACGAACGTCTTCGCCGCGATCGGCGCGAGACGTTCGAACAGGCGCGGAAAATGCGCGGCGAACAATGCCTGCGCCCGTCCGGCACCGCCGACGGTAATGTCGCGCCGCGGATGGGCGGCGCAGAACAGGATCGTGCGCGCCACGACCTCCGGAGCGTAGACGGGCGGCGGAATCTGCGCCTCGCCCGCCTCGTGGTTCACCGCATGCTGAGCGATGGGGGTATCGATCCCCGATGGCTTCACCAGCGTGACCGTGATCGGCACGTCGTCCGCGGCCAGTTCGATCCGCAGCGCCTCGACATAGGCTTTGATCGCATGTTTGCTCGCTGCATAGGCGCCCATGATCGGGCTGGGCAGGTCGGATGCGATCGATCCGATCGTGATCAGGGTCCCGCCGCTGTCCCGCAGATAGGGGATCGCCGCCTGACAGCCGTTCACCACGCCGAAGTAATTCGTGTCGAACAGCGCGCGATGTTCGTCCAGCGGCAATCCGGCAAGCTTGCCGTAGATCGCACTGCCCGCCGCATTCACCCAGGTATCGATCCGACCGAACCGTTGCTGGGCATGGGCTGCCGCGGCGCGAACCGCGTCGGCATCGGTGACGTCCGCGGCGTAACAGTCTGCGGTGCCGCCCGCCGCGGTGATCGTCCGCACGATCTCGCGCAGCGACCCGTCGTCGCGCGCTACCAACATCACCCGCGCACCCTGTTCGGCCGCCATCCGGGCGGTGGCGAGGCCGATCCCCGAGCTTGCGCCGGTCAGAACGATCACCTGGTCGGCTAAGGGTTTGGGCATGGCGGCCACGGTGATCTTCTCCTGACGGGGCGTATGAACCCCAGCCCGTCCCGCGCGGTTCCGTTAACATTGTGTCATGAAGGGCGTATTCCTTGGCGGTCGTCGGGAACTCCGGCCGTGCGCAACGGGTTCGCGCCGCCATGACCGATCAGGATCGCCAGACCGCCGCGAGCAAATATCCCTTGCTCGCCCACCCCCATATCCAGCTGCATGGGACGGTCGACGACATGATGTACGCCCGCTTCAAGACGCAGCTGGCCGAAGCGCCGGTGGACGGGCCGCTCGTCGTGTCGTTGACCACGCTGGGCGGCGACCCTGAGATGGGGCGAGCGATGGGTGACGATATCCAGCTGCTGCGCGACTATACCGGGCGCGAGACGCTGTTTCTAGGGAAGGTCGCGGTCTATTCGGCGGGCGCGACCTTCATGGCGGCCTTCCCGGTCGAGAAGCGCTTTCTCACCCGCGGTACGCGCCTGATGCTGCACGAGCGGCTGATGAGCAGCAGCGTTCAGCTTTCCGGTCCGTTGACGACGCTGCCCGCGGTGCTGAAGGCGAAGCTGCATGAGATCGAGGAATCGATCAAGATTCAGGAGGAAGGGTTTCGCGAGATCGTGCGCGGATCGTCGGTCTCGTTCGAGGAGCTGTGCGAAAAGGCGCCCTCCAACTGGTATATCGAGGCGGAAGAGGCGCGAAGCCGTGGCCTGGTGCTCGACGTCATCTGACGGTGCCAAAGGGGTTGCGTCCGCGGTCCGACAGGCATAACCGCAATTGCAGCATTTCGAAGGAGCGTCACGGCGATGGCCGAGTTCACCCTGCCCAAGAACAGCAAGGTCAAGGCGAAGGGCAAGGTCCATAAAGCGACCGGTGACGCCAAGCGGATCAAGACGTTCAAGGTCTACCGCTACGACCCCGACACGGGCGAGAACCCGCGCTACGACACGTTCGAGATCAATCTCGACGAATGCGGCCCGATGGTGCTCGACGCGCTGATCAAGATGAAGGCGGAGCAGGACAGCTCGCTCACCTTCCGCCGCTCGTGCCGCGAAGGCATTTGCGGATCGTGCTCGATGAACATCGACGGTCGCAACGGCCTCGCCTGCACCACGGCGATTGAGGACGTGAAGGGCGAGGTGAAGATCACCCCGCTGCCGTCGATGGACGTGATCAAGGATCTCGTCCCCGATTTCACGCACTTCTACGCGCAGTACAGCTCGATCAAGCCGTGGATGCAGACGGTCAGCCCGCCGCCCTCGGGCAAGGAGCGGCTGCAGTCGCCGGAGGATCGCGCGAAGCTCGACGGCCTGTACGAGTGCATCCTGTGCGCCTGCTGCTCGACATCGTGCCCCAGCTATTGGTGGAATGCCGACAAGTTCCTCGGGCCTGCGATCCTGCTCCAGGCCTATCGCTGGCTAGCCGATAGCCGTGACGAAATGACCGGCGAGCGCCTCGATCAGCTGGAAGATCCCTTCCGCCTGTATCGCTGCCACACGATCATGAACTGCGCGAACACCTGCCCCAAGGGTCTCAACCCGGCCAAGGCGATCGCCGAGGTCAAGAAGATGGAAGCCGAGCGCATCCTGTAAGGATCGTGGACGCGCCGGAATCCCCCGTTTTCTCGTTCGACGACGATCCGGAGCTGCCCGGCTGGAAACGCTGGCAGCTTCGCGACCGGGGGCGGTTCAACTCGGCATTCGATCCGCTCCACGTTCGGGTGGAGGATGGTATCGCGCGCGTGCGGATTACGCCGCGCCGAGAGCATTCCAACATGCGCGACCACGTCCATGGCGGTGCGCTGTTGGGGTTCATCGACATTGCGCTCTTCGCCGCGGCCCGCGGACTGGGGGTGTTGCAGGCGGGCGGAGCGGTGACGCTCGATCTGTCGGCGCAGTTCATCGGCGGCAGCGCGATCGGCGAGCCGCTGGAGGCGCGGATCGAACTGCTCCGCGAGACGGGTCGGATGCTGTTCCTGCGCGGGCTGGTGGTGCAGGACGGATGGCCGACGGTCGCGAGCTTCACCGGCACCCTGCGCAAATCGACCCCGCCGCCGTCGTTGCGGTGATTTGCTATAACGTGGGTACTTCTCTCTTCGCCACCCCGGACGTGTTCCGGGGTCCACTCCGCGGCGAGGGGATTGGCTAGAGGCTCTAGCGATACGCCCGCGGCCCGGTACATCCTTGAATACGTCCGGCGCGACGGTGGAGCGAATGGCCCGCGCAAAGACCATCACGAAAGCCTGACATGACCAAAGTCCTCGCCGCTTATGATGCGCTCATCGCCGCGGGCGAACTGCGCCCGGATGCGGAGCAACGGGCCGCCGCCATCCGTCTCGATACGCTGGCCGTCGAACTCGAAGCCCCGAAAAAGGCCGGCCTGTTCGCCCGCCTTACCGGCCGCGGCGGCACCGCGCCGCGCGGCGTCTATATGTTCGGCGATGTCGGGCGGGGCAAATCGATGCTGATGGACCTCTTCTTCGCGAACGTGGCGGTCGACCGGAAGCGCCGGGTCCACTTCTCGGAATTCATGCTCGAGGTCCACGGGCGGATCGCGATCGAACGGCGCAAGGAAAGCGGCGATCCGATCGCTCCCGTCGCTGCGGCGCTCGCCGAAGAGACGCGGCTGCTGGCCTTCGACGAGATGATGGTCACCAACTCGCCCGACGCGATGATCCTCAGCCGCCTGTTCACCGCGCTCATCGAGGCGGGCGTGACGATGGTCACGACCTCCAACCGCGCGCCGGGCGATCTCTACAAGAACGGCCTCAATCGCGAACACTTCCTGCCCTTCATCGCGTTGATCGAGGCGCGGCTGGACGTCGTGACGCTGAATGGTCCGATCGACTATCGCCGCGATCGGCTGGGCCAGCAGAACACTTGGCTGGTGCCCAACGGGCCGGAAGCGACCGCGAACCTGTCCGCGGCCTTTTTCCGCCTGACCGACCATGAGGTGACCGAACCGATCCCCTCGGAGGATCTGGCCGTGCAGGGGCGTACGCTTCACGTGCCCAAGACGCTGAAGGGCGTCGCCGTCTTCTCGTTCAAGAAACTGTGCGGGGAAGCGCGGGGCGCGGCCGACTATCTCGCCATCGCCCGCCGCTATCACACGGTGATCCTCGTCGGCATTCCCCAGCTTGGCCCCGAAAACCGCAACGAGGCGGCGCGCTTCGTCCAACTGATCGACGCGCTGTACGAACACAAAGTGAAGCTACTCGCCGCCGCAGACGCCGAACCGGACGCACTCTACCCCGAAGGCGATGGACGTTTCGAATTCCAACGCACCGTCAGCCGATTGGAGGAGATGCGATCGGAAGACTATCTGGCGCAAGGGCACGGGGCAGCCTGACGCGGGCGAGGTGGGCGCGCAACCAGAGCTCGGGGACGGCGGCGCACCACAGCGCGAACCTCAGGGCAAGCCCCGCGACCAGGATCGCTGCCGGATAATAGGGAAGGCCCGCGGCCATCAGCCACGCGATCACCACCGCCCCGGCTGCTTGGTGGATCAGGTATAGGGGGTAGGTGGCAAGGCCGAGCCGGATCGCGGCGCGGGAGGGGATGATCCGCACCATCGCCGGTTGCAAACGAACCGCGAGCGCGATGACGGTGACGCCGGTCAAGAAGAGCGCGATCGGCTCCTGCGGGCTGTAGGCCAGCCGATAGTCCCGCGCGAACGTCGCCGTACGCACGGCGATTTCGAAGCAGCAGGCCCAAGCCAGTGCAATCGCAAAGCCGGTAAGCTGCCATGACCGCCGGCCCGTCGACAGGCGTCGCAACACCGCACCGAGCGCGAAGAACGCACCGTGTGGCAAAAGCGTCAGCATGCGGGCGCGGGTGGGAAAGGCGGGATCGTTGGCGAATGCGGCCTGCATCATCCAGTAATCGAGGCTGATCGCGCCCAAATACACGATCACACGCCACCCCGCGCATTCGGTCCTGCCGAAGGCGAGCGCGGCAGCTACGACCGCGTAGAAGCCGATCTCGATCGCCAGCGTCCAGTAGGACCCGTCGATCTGGATACCCACGGGCATGAACGCCACCGCGTCGAACCATCCCAACGCCACGATGCCGCTGGCCGCGCCGGGGACGGCGAGCAGCAGCGCCGCGGTAATCGTGGCGCAAATCCACACGGCCGGCACCAGCCGCAGCACGCGTGCGCGGAGGAACTGTCGCGCCGTGCGCCGTTCGGCTGTCGCCAGGATGACGTAGCCCGAGATGACGAAGAACAGCTCCACCCCCACCCAGCCGGACCACAGCGCGGGCATGGAAGCCACCGAGAGGCCAGCGAGCGGTCGTGGCGGCGTCATCGGAAACGCAAGGCCATAATGATGGCCGACCACCATCGCCGCACAGACGAAGCGGAGCACGTCGATCGCAGTCAGGGCGCGATCCGATCGTAGAGGCGGCATTTCCACGCCGTGCGCCTATATGAGATAGGTTAACAAGCCATCAGCGAAAGCCTATTTCTGGGCCTATCGCTATTGCGAACCGTTATCGACGATAAATCTAGCCGGCGAGTTTTAGGTGGTTGTGCCCCTGCCGTAACAGGCCTATGCGGCATGACCAATCACGCCTCGCCCCGTTGGGGCCAATGGAGTAGGATTGGAATGGCTCGCAAGAAGATCGCGCTGATCGGCGCCGGGAACATCGGCGGCACGCTGGCGCACCTCGCCGCGCTCAAGGGGCTGGGCGATATCGTCCTGTTCGACGTCGTCGAGGGTGTTCCCCAGGGCAAGGCGCTCGACCTGTCGCAGTGCGGCCCGGTCGAAGGCTTCGACGCGAATATCAAGGGTTCCAACGACTACGCCGACATCGCGGGCGCGGACGTCATCATCGTCACCGCCGGTGTCGCGCGCAAGCCCGGCATGAGCCGCGACGATCTGCTCGGCATCAACCTGAAGGTGATGAAGGCGGTCGGCGAGGGCATTCGCGACAACGCGCCCGACGCCTTCGTGATCTGCATCACCAACCCGCTCGATGCGATGGTCTGGGCGCTGCGCGAATTCTCGGGTCTTCCTGCGAACAAGGTCGTCGGCATGGCGGGCGTTCTCGACTCGGCGCGCTTCTCGCACTTCCTCGCCGAGGAGTTCGGCGTGTCGGTGAAGGACGTGAACACCTTCGTGCTCGGCGGTCACGGCGACACCATGGTCCCTGTGCTCGAATATTCGACCGTCAGCGGCATTCCGGTCAGCGACCTGATCGAGATGGGCTTCTCGACCAAGGAAAAGGTCGACGAGATCGTCAAGCGCACCCGCGGCGGCGGCGGCGAGATCGTCGCGCTGCTCAAGACCGGCTCGGCCTATTACGCGCCCGCCACCAGCGGCATCGCGATGGCCGAAGCCTATCTCTACGACCAGAAGCGCATCCTGCCTGCGGCGGCGCACCTGTCGGGTGAGTATGGCATCGACAACCTCTATGTCGGCGTACCCGTCGTGATCGGTGCCGGCGGCGTCGAAAAGGTCGTCGAGGTCAAGCTGTCGGACGAGGCGAAGGCCAACCTTCAGGTCTCGGTCGATGCGGTCAAGGAACTGCTCGTCGCCTGCAAGGGTATCGACGAGAGCCTGGCGTAATTTAAAGGAATAACACCGCCCCGGCGAAGGCCGGGGCCCAGTTGGGCTGGCTATGGTGATCGAAGCGCAAGCTTTCGTCTACATCATGGCCAGCGGTCGCAACGGGACGATCTATATCGGCTCGACGACCAATCTGCCGCGGCGAGTGTGGGAGCACCGCAACGACGTGGTCGCTGGGTTTACGCGGGACAACCAGTGTCATCGGCTCGTCTGGTACGAAGTGCATGATAGCTGGGAAGCAGCGCGGCAACGCGAACTGCGAATGAAGAATTGGAAGCGGCTTTGGAAGCTGCGTGAGATCGAAGGGCTCAATCCCGAATGGGATGACCTGTATGATCGCATCGCACTGCCATAACCCTATCGCAACTGGGCCTCGGCCTTCGCCGGGGCGGACAAGGACGGAACCGACGGATGAGCATCCTCGTCAACAAGAACACCAAGGTCATCACCCAGGGCATGACGGGTGAAACCGGCACGTTCCACACCCAGCAGGCGCTGGCGTACGGCACGCAGATGGTCGGCGGCGTGACGCCGGGCAAGGGCGGCACCGAGCATATCGGCCTGCCGGTCTTCAACACCGTCGCCGAAGCCAAGTCGAAGACGGGCGCGGATGCGTCGGTCATCTACGTGCCGCCGCCCTTCGCGGCCGATTCGATCCTGGAAGCGATCGACGCGGAAATCCCGCTGATCGTCGCGATTACCGAGGGCATTCCGGTCCTCGACATGGTCAAGGTGAAGCGCGCTTTGTCGGGTTCCAAGTCGCGTCTGATCGGTCCGAACTGCCCGGGCGTGCTGACGCCGGGCGAGTGCAAGATCGGCATCATGCCGGGTTCGATCTTCAAGAAGGGCTCGGTCGGCGTCGTGTCGCGCTCGGGCACGCTGACCTATGAGGCGGTGTTCCAGACCTCGAACGCTGGCCTGGGGCAGACGACTGCGGTCGGCATCGGCGGTGACCCCGTCAACGGCACCAACTTCATCGACGTGCTGGAGCTGTTCCTGGCCGATGACGAAACCCAGTCGATCATCATGATCGGCGAGATCGGCGGCGATGCGGAAGAGCAGGCGGCGCAGTTCCTGATCGACGAGGCGAAGCGTGGCCGTAGCAAGCCGATGGCGGGCTTCATCGCGGGCCGCACGGCGCCTCCCGGCCGTCGCATGGGCCATGCCGGCGCGATCGTGTCGGGTGGCAAGGGCGATGCGGAAAGCAAGATCGCGGCGATGGAAGCGGCCGGCATCAAGGTCGCGGCGTCGCCGAGCGAGCTGGGTTCGACCCTGCTGCAGGTGCTGAACAAGTAAACTCCCTCTCCCGGCGGGAGAGGGAGGGAGCGGCAGAGCCGCGGAAGGGTGAGGGCGGTTGCCTTCCCCTCGACCCTCACCCTCCCACCGCTCTGACGAGCGGCGGGCCCCTCCCTCTCCCGGTGGGAGAGGGGATTAGGAAGAAGACCATGGGCTACGAAGGTCAGGATTTCGGCGATATCGCGGCGGGCGTCAGCCCGGCGTTCATTGAGGCGCTCTATGCCAAGTATCAGGCCGACCAGTCGTCGGTCGATCTGGGCTGGCGCAGCTTCTTTGAGGGCCTGGAGGCCGGCACCGGCGGTCCGAGCTGGACCAACAAGCGCTGGCCGCTGACCACGACCGACGACCTGACCGCGGGGCTTGATCCGACGCAGATGGAGCCCGCGCCCAAGCCCGCGAAGGGCGGTGGTAAGCCCGCGCCTGCGGCTGGCGCCGCACCGTCCAAGGAGGACATCATCAAGGCGGCGGGCGACGCGATCCGCGCGCAGCTGCTGGTCCGTACCTATCGAGTCCGCGGCCACCTTGCCGCCAATCTCGATCCGCTCGGCCTGTCGCACCGCGACATGCCGGAGGATCTGCGCACCGAATACCACGGCTTCACCGACGCCGACATCGATCGCCCGGTCTACCTCGGCGGTACGCTCGGTTTCGAATGGGCGACCGTGCGCGAGCTGGTCGACACGCTGCGCCGCAATTACTGCGGCAACGTCGGCCTTGAGTACATGCACATCGTCGATGTCGAGGAGCGCCGCTTCCTGCAGGACCGCATGGAGGGCAAGGACAAGGCGATCGAGTTCAGCATCGACGGCAAGCGCGCGATCCTGAGCAAGGTCATCGAGGCCGAGCAGTGGGAAAAGTTCCTCGGCAAGAAGTATGTCGGGACGAAGCGCTTCGGCCTCGACGGCGGCGAGAGCATGATCCCGGCGCTGGAAAGCGTCATCAAGTACGGCGGCCAGGCCGGCGTGCGCGAGATCGTGTACGGCATGGCGCACCGCGGCCGACTGAACGTGCTTGCCAATGTCATGGCCAAGCCGCTGCGCGTGATCTTCCACGAATTCGCTGGCGGTTCGGCGCAGCCCGACGAGATCGGCGGTTCGGGTGACGTGAAGTATCACCTCGGCACTTCGACCGACCGTGAGTTCGACGGGCACAAGGTGCATATGTCGCTGGTCGCCAATCCGTCGCACCTCGAGGCGGCGGACCCGGTCGTTCTCGGCAAGACGCGCGCGATCCAGACGATCGCCAACGACCTCAAGGAACACAGCGCCTCGCTGCCCGTGCTGATCCACGGCGACGCGGCGTTCGCGGGCCAGGGCATCGTTTGGGAGTGCCTCGGCTTCTCCGGCATCCGGGGTTACAACACGGGCGGCTGCGTCCACTTCATCATCAACAACCAGGTGGGCTTCACCACCAGCCCGCAGTTCGCGCGCTCCTCGCCCTATCCGTCGGATGTGGCGAAGGGCGTCCAGGCGCCGGTGTTCCACGTCAACGGCGACGATCCCGAGGCCGTGACCTTCGCCACCAAGATGGCGATCGAGTTCCGCCAGAAGTTCCACCGCGACATCGTGATCGACATGTGGTGCTATCGCCGCTTCGGTCATAACGAGGGCGATGAGCCGGGCTTCACGCAGCCGCTGATGTACAACAAGATCCGCCAGCACCCCGGCGTCAGCGAGATCTACGGCAAGCGCCTGATCCAGGAAGGCGTGATCGACCAGGCGTGGATGGACGAGAAGGTCCATCAGTTCACGACGTTGCTGGAAGGCGAGTTCGAGGCGGGCGCGAGCTACAAGCCGAACAAGGCGGACTGGTTCGCGGGTCGCTGGACCGGCCTGTCGGCGCCCACCGATGGTGGCACTGAACGGCGCAACGTCGAAACCGGCATCGAGATGAAGCTGTTCGACGCGCTGGGTCGTACGCTGACGACGGTGCCGGAGGGCATCCAGATCCATAAGACGCTGGGCCGCGTGCTCGACGCCAAGCGCCAGATGTTCAAGACCGGCGAGAATTTCGACTGGGCGACGGGCGAGGCGCTGGCCTTCGGTTCGCTGCTGTCGGAAGGCTATGGCGTGCGTCTGTCGGGTCAGGACTCGGGTCGTGGCACGTTCAGCCAGCGTCACGCGGTGTGGGTCGACCAGACCGACGAGCACAAGTACGTGCCGCTGACGACGGTGGAACATGGCCGGTTCGAGGTGCTGGACAGCCCGCTCTCCGAATATGGCGTGCTCGGGTTCGAATATGGCTACGCGCTGGCGGACCCCAAGACGCTTGTCATGTGGGAGGCGCAGTTCGGCGACTTCGTCAACGGCGCGCAGATCATGATCGACCAGTTCATCGCGAGCGGTGAAGCCAAGTGGCTGCGCGCCAACGGCCTGGTGATGCTGCTGCCGCATGGCTACGAAGGGCAGGGGCCAGAGCATAGTTCGGCGCGTCCGGAGCGGTTCCTCCAGCTGTGCGCGCAGGACAATATCCAGGTTGCGAACTGCACCACGCCGGCCAACTACTTCCACCTGCTGCGCCGGCAGATGCATCGCAACTTCCGCAAGCCCCTGATCGTGATGACGCCGAAGTCGCTGCTCCGCCACAAGCTGGCGGTGTCGACGGCGGCCGAATTCCAGGGCGACAGCCACTTCAAGCGCATCTTGTCCGACACCAATGGTGCGGCGGATGCCGATACGACGCGGCTGGTGCTGTGTACGGGCAAGGTCGCCTACGACCTGATCGAGGCACGTAACGCGGCGGGCGATACCGGCACACAGATCGTGCGGATCGAGCAGCTCTATCCGTTCCCTGGCGATGCGCTCGCCCGCCGGATCGCGCGGATGCCGAACCTCAAGGACGTGGTTTGGGCGCAGGAAGAGCCGAAGAACAACGGGTACTGGTTCTTCGTCGAGCCGCTGATCGAGGAATCGCTAGCCCAGGCGCAGTGCGCGGTGAAGCGTGCCCGCTATGCGGGTCGCGCCGCGGCGGCGTCGCCCGCCACGGGCCTGATGAAGCGGCACACCGCCGAGCAGGGCGCGCTGGTCGCCGATGCGCTCGGCCATAACGTGCGCGAGGAGATCCGCCGGACCCGCAGCGAGGGCTCCACCACCACCGCCCGGCCGACCCAGTCCCCGAGCAGCTAACCACTTTCCCCGTTGAAGACCCCCTCCCCGGGGAGAAGGATGCAAGAGATGGCAACCGAAGTCACCGTTCCCGTTCTGGGCGAATCGATCACCGAAGCTACCGTCGGCGAATGGCTGAAGCAGCCCGGCGACCCCGTGAAGGCCGACGAGCCGATCGCGAGCCTTGAGACCGACAAGGTGTCGGTGGAAGTGCCCTCGCCGGTCGCCGGCGTGATGGGTCAGCACGCGGTGCAGGTCGGCGATACCGTGCAGGTCGGCGCGATGCTCGCGACGATCGAGGCGGGCGGTGGTGCGGCGGCGGCGTCTGCCGCTGCGCCGGCTCCGGCGGTCACCCCGGCTGCGCCTGCTCCGGCCGCTGCGGCACCGGCTGCGGCGCCTGAGGCATCGAGCGACTCGCCGGCGGCGCTGTCGCCGTCGGTCCGTCGCGCCGTGCTGGAATACGGCCTCGACCCCGCGTCGATCACCGGCACCGGCAAGGACGGTCGCATCACCAAGGAAGACGTGGCCGCTGCAGCCGCTGCTAAGCCGGCCGCGACCGCGCAGGCGCCCGCTTCTGCTGCTCCGGCTGCCGCCCCGGCGGGTGGTCGCAAGGAAGAACGCGTCAAGATGACGCGCCTGCGTCAGACGATCGCCAAGCGCCTGAAGGAAGCGCAGAACACCGCCGCGATGCTCACGACGTTCAACGACGTCGACATGACCGCCGTGATCGAAGCGCGCGCCAAGTATAAGGACCTGTTCGAGAAGAAGCACGGCGTCCGCCTGGGCTTCATGGGCTTCTTCGTGAAGGCCGCGACGATGGCGCTGAAGGATATCCCTTCGGTCAACGCCTCGATCGAGGGCGATGAGATCGTCTATCACGATTATGCCGACATCTCGGTCGCCGTCTCGGCCCCGAACGGCCTCGTCGTGCCGGTCATCCGCGATGCGCAGGATCTGTCGGTCGCGGGGATCGAGAAGACGATCGGCGATTTCGGCCGCCGCGCCAAGGACGGCACGCTGAAGATGGACGAGATGAAGGGCGGCACCTTCACCATCTCGAACGGCGGCGTGTTCGGCTCGCTGATGTCGACCCCGATCATTAACCCGCCGCAGTCGGCGGTGCTGGGCCTCCACCGGATCGAGGATCGCCCTGTGGTGGTGAACGGTCAGGTCGTCGTGCGCCCGATGATGTATCTGGCGCTCAGCTACGACCACCGTCTGATCGACGGCCGCGAGGCGGTGACCTTCCTCGTCGCGCTGAAGAATGCGATCGAGGATCCGACGCGCATTCTGATCGACCTGTAAGTATCTATATAGACACGTCACCCCGGCGGAGGTCGGGGTCTTTCGCGGGGAGCATCGCTTCCTGCCGCACGAGATGCCAGCGTCCGCTGGCATGACGGTTGGAGGAAATGATGGCAGACTACGACTATGACGTCCTCGTGATCGGTGCGGGCCCCGGCGGCTATGTCGCGGCGATCCGCGCGGCGCAGCTGGGCTTGAAGACCGCCTGCGCCGAAGCGCGCGAGACGCTGGGTGGGACCTGCCTGAACGTCGGCTGCATTCCGTCGAAGGCGATGCTGCACGCGTCGGAATATTTCGATGCGGCGGCGAATGGCGCGATGGCCAAAATGGGCATCAAGGTCACGCCCGAGCTGGACCTGGACGCCATGCACGGCCAGCGCCGCGACGCGGTGAAGCAGCTGACCGGCGGCATCGAATATCTGTTCAAGAAGAACAAGGTGACGTGGCTGAAGGGCCATGCGCGCTTCACCGGCAAGGACAGCGTCGAGGTCGCGGGCCAGACGGTGCGCGCCAAGAACATCGTGATCGCGACGGGATCGTCGGTCACGCCGCTGCCGGGCGTGACGGTCGATCAGAAGGTGGTCGTCGACAGCACCGGCGCGCTCGAGCTGCCGAAGGTGCCCGAGCATATGGTCGTCATCGGCGGCGGCGTGATCGGCCTGGAGCTGGGTAGCGTGTGGCGCCGCCTGGGTGCGAAGGTGACGGTGGTCGAATATCTCGATCAGATCCTGCCGGGCTTCGATGGCGACGTGCGCAAGGAAGCGCAGAAGATCTTCAAGAAGCAGGGCATGGAGTTCAAGCTTTCCACCAAGGTGACGGGCGTCACCGTGGCGGGCGACACCGCGACCCTGACCGTCGAGCCCGCCGCCGGAGGCGCGGCCGAGACGATCACCGCCGATGCCGTGCTGCTGGCGATCGGTCGCAAGCCGAACACCGATGGCCTGAACCTCGAAGCCGCGGGCTTGTCGGTCAACGCGCGTGGGCAGGTGGAGATCGACCACGACTTCGCGACCAGCGTAGCCGGCATCTGGGCGATCGGCGACGTCGCACCCGGCCTGATGCTCGCGCACAAGGCCGAGGACGAGGGCATTGCGGTCGCCGAGAACATCGCTGGCCTGACCGGCATCGTGAACCACGACGTGATCCCGAGCGTCGTCTACACGATGCCCGAGTTCGCCGGCGTCGGCCTGACCGAGGAAGCGGCGAAGGCCAAGGGCGAGATCAAGGTCGGCAAGTTCCCGATGATGGCGAACAGCCGCGCCAAGACCAACCACGAGCCCGACGGCTTCGTGAAGATCATCGCCGATGCCAAGACCGATCGCGTCGTCGGCGTCTGGGCGATCGCCAGCGTCGCCGGCACGATGATCGCGCAGGCAGCGCAGGCCATGGAGTTCGGCGCGACCAGCGAGGACATCGCCTACACGTGCCACGCCCACCCGACGCATTCCGAGGCGATCAAGGAAGCGGCGATGGCGGTGACGGGCAAGCCGATCCACATTTGATGCCGGACGGTGGGGGAGCAGAGCGTTCCCGCGCCGATCTGGAGGCCGAATGGCTGGAGCTGACGCGCGGGATCCTACCGGGTCTCGCGCGTTCGCGTTCCTGGCCGGTGCGGGCGGATCATTGCTTCCAGCGGATTTTGCTCGACGCGGTCGTCGGCGGGGTGTGGTATGATGCGGTCGCCGGACGGCCGGCGTATCGGTGTATCGATGGCGGGCTGCTGGCGCAGGCGGTGGCGTTGGGGCGCGACGTCGTGGAGGGGCGGGCCGATCTTGCGGCGCTGAACCGCCAATCGCTGGCGTGGCGGCGTGCGCGGAAAGGAAGCCCCACACGCTCCGTCACTCCCGACTTGGTCCCGAGTCCACCGGGCCGAGGGGGCCGCGTTTGAGCCTCCTGCCGTCCCCCTCGCCGTGGAGTGGACCCCGGAACGAGTCCGGGGTGACGGGGTGTTTGGGGCAAGCGATGCGCGGGGAGCGGAGCCCAACACGCTCCGTCACTCCGGACTTGGTCCGGAGTCCACCGGGCCGCGGGGGTCGCGTTTGAGCCTCCTGCCGTCCCCCTCGCCGCGGAGTGGACCCCGGAACGAGTACGGGGTGACGGAGTGGGTGGGGTGAGCGATGCGCGCGGGAGGGGAGCGGGGTGGCGCGGGAGTGGGGTAAGCGATCAGGCCGCCAATTGGGTTTTTGCGATGCCCCGGATCATATCCGCCGCTTTCTCCGCAATCATGATCGTCGGGGCATTGGTGTTGCCGCTGACGAGGCTCGGCATCACCGACGCGTCCACCACGCGCAGGCCTGCGATGCCGCGCACCCGCAGCTGACCGTCTACCACCGCCATCCGGTCGCCTTCCGCCCCCATCTTGCAGGTTCCGATCGGGTGATAGATCGTCTCGGCCGTCTGGCGGACCCAGGCGTCGATCGCGGCATCGCCCCGTACGTCCGGCCCAGGTGCCAGTTCGGCGTCGCGATAGGGATCGAGCGCTACCTGCGCCACCACGTCGCGACCGATCGTCACCGCCTCGCGCAGGACGCGGCGGTCTTCGGGCGTGCTGAGGTAATTCGCCTCGATCAGCGGATCGGCCAATGGGTCGTCCGACACCAAGCCGATACGTCCGCGGCTTTCGGGGCGAAGCTGGCAGAGGTGGAGCGAGAAGCCGTCTTCGGTCGCCTTGACCTTGCCGTGGTCGCGCATGATCGCGAGCACCGCGTGGATTTGAATGTCCGGGTGGTCGAGGCCCTCGCGCGAGGGGATGAAGGCGCCGGCTTCGAGAAAGTTCTGCCGCCCGACGCCCTTGCCGGTCAGCGCGTAGCGGAGGCCGACGCCGAGTTGGCGCAGGCCCTTCACTTCGCTGAACACCGTGCGCAGGCCGCGGCTGCGCCAGTTCATGATGACGTCGAGATGATCCTGCAGGTTGCGCCCGACACCGGGTAGCTCATGCAGGGTCTTGATACCGACGCCGCGCAGATGCGCGGGATCGCCGATGCCCGACAGCTGGAGCAGCTGCGGTGACTGGACTGCGCCCGTGCACAGCAGGATTTCGCCGGAGGCGGTCGCCCGGCGCGCCTCGCGCCCGACCACATAGTCGACCGCGACAGCCCGTCCGCCCTGCACCTCGATACGCGTGGTACGCGCATCCGTCGCGATCGTCAGGTTCGGTCGGGCTAAGGCGGGGAACAGATACGCCTCCGCCGCGGTCCAGCGCCGGCCGTTGGCGATGGTCAGGTCATAGGGGCCGAAGCCTTCGGGATGCGCGCCATTGAAATCGTCGGTGATCGGATAGCCGGCCTGTCGCCCCGCGGCGATGAAGGCGGCGTTGAACGGGCTGTCGCTTTCGCCTGCCGAGACGCGCAGCGGGCCATCGGTCCCGTGCAGCGGTCCGCTGCGATGGTGCCCCTCCAGCTTGCGGAAATAGGGGAGGACGTCGTCCCAGCCCCAACCGGAGAGGCCGGATTGCGCCCAGCGATCGTAATCGCGTGGATGGCCCCGCGAATAGATCATGCCGTTGATCGCCGAACTCCCGCCCAGCCCTTTGCCACGCGGCCACCACAGGCGCCGGTTGTCGAGGTGCGGTTCGGGGGCGGTCCAGAAGCCCCAATTGTGCTTGCTCTTCGTCTTGATCAGCTCGCCGACGCCGGCCGGCATGCGGACAAGGAGGTCCCGGTTGTGGCCACCGGCTTCGATCAGCAGCACGCGGACCGCGGGGTCTTCGGACAGGCGCGCGGCCATGACGCAGCCGGCGGAGCCGCCGCCTATGACGATATAGTCGAAGCCTTGGTCTGCCATGCTCTCTCCTCCTGCGCGGCCTTGTCGACCGTCGCATCCGTGGGTGTGCAGAGGAGCGCGATCAGCTCCTCCATCAATGCCGGCCGATCGAGATCGGGCGCGTGGACCTTGCCGAGCCCCAGCGTCATCAACGCATAGCCGCGCACGCGTGCCTGATGCGGCGTGAGGCCGTTCGCCTCGAGGCAGTGCGACAGGAAGGCGAGGACTTGCGCGTCGTTGCGTTCGACCGCAGCCTGCGCACGGGGATCGCTTTCGGCCCAGGCGCGCATTGCGAGTGAGAGACGGAACAGACCCCGCCGGCGGACGATCTCGGCGAGCAGGCGGATGCGATCGACGGGATTTCGCTCCGCCTTCATGATCGTGTCGAGGATGCTGGCGAGATGTTCGCCCGCAAAATAGTCCGCCAGCCGGCCCTGATAGGCGTCGAAGTCGGTAAAATGGTGATAGAAGCTGCCTGTCGAAACGTTCAGCTCCGCAGCGAGCGGACGCAGCTTCAGCGCCCGCAGGCCGCCCCGCCGCAGAAGCGACTGCCCCGCCTCCAGCCAATCGCGTGGCGTAAGGTCCGTCGCGCGGAGCGTCCGGTCGGGGGCGGCGGTGGCCATAACCGATGTTATGCAGCTATTGCGCTGTGGTAAACCCCTTGGCGATGAGCGCCCGAGTGACGCCGTTGGTCCAGCCGAACCCGTCCTGCAGCGGGTATTCGCCGCCGCCGCCGGGCAGGCGCTGCACAACGTTGTACTTTTCGAGCAGCTTGCCGCTGGCATCATATTCGCGGGTCACGCTGGCCAGCCAATGGGCGGCGATCCGGCGGGCGAGGGTGGTTTCGCCATAGCGTTCGAGCCCCGTGATCGCGACCCATTGCAAGGGCGCCCAGCCGTTGGGATCGTCCCATTGCTGCCCGGTGTCCGCCAGCGTGGTGCGAAGCCCGCCCTCGCCGATCAGCGGGGCCAGCGCCTTGGCGGTCGCTTGGGCGCGATCGGGCGTCGCGATGCCGACGAACAGGGGGAAGGCCATGGCGGCGGTGCGCCCGCCCGCGACCGTGTCCGCATCCACGTCGTAATCGGCATAATAGCCGCCAGCGTTCCACAGATGGCGGTTGATCGCCACCGCGCGTGCGTCTGCCGCCGCGGTGTAGCGGCTGGCGCAGGGATCGTCCTTCAGCGTCCGGCAGTTCGTCGCGATGCTGCGTTCAAGCCCGTAGAGCAGGCTGTTTAGATCGACCGGGACGACGCGCGTCGTGCGGATCGTCGCCAGCGTCTTGCCATCGGCGAGCCAGCGCGAACTGAAGTCCCAGCCGCTCTCGGCGCCCGCGCGTAGATCGCGGTAAAGGACCTTGGCGTCGCGACCGGGGTTCGCCTGCGCGAGCAGCGCGTCCTCGCGATAGCTTTCGTCGCGGGGATCGTCGCGGTCGTCCCAATAGCGGTTGAGCAGGCTGCCGTCGCGAAGGCGTACGACGCGGGCGCTCGCCTCGCCGGCCCGCAGGCCATCGGCGCCACGCATCCAGAAATCGTGCTCGGCGCGCAGCCAGCGCGTGCGCTGTGCGAGCGTGTCGGCGCGCTTCGACATGCCGGCGATCAGGTAGAAGAAGGGCGGCTGTGAGCGGCTGAGATAATAGGTACGCGTGCCGTTGGGAATGCGGCCGTAGCGGTCGAGCAGGCTGCCGAAGTCGACAATCATGTCCTCGACCAGATCCTGCCTACTGGAGGCCTGCAGGCCCAGCATCGTGAACCAGCTGTCCCAATAATACATTTCGCGAAACCGGCCGCCGGGGACGACGAAGCGCTTCGGCAACGGCAGCGCCGACGAACCCGGGGCGACGCTCGGCAAGGTGCGCGTGAGCTGCGGCCACAGTGCATCGATATGCGCGGTGAGCGAGAGTTTGGCCGAGGGTGGCGGCACGGTCGGCGTGATCGGCAGGGTGAAGTTCGCCTGCACGAAGGCTTCGAGCGCCGCGCGATCCTTGCAGGCGCACTGGCGATAGGCCTTCATGATGGCTGCATCGCTGCGGCGCGGCTGGGCGTCGGCGAAGGTCTTCGAATCGGGGAAGACGCGCTGCATCTGCACCGCGCGGAACAACTCGCCGAAGCGCTGTGCAGGCGACAGCGGCGTGGCGGCGACGAGCAGCGTCGTCAGGGCAAGCAGCAGCGGGCGGATCATCATCGGCTCTCCACGATGGTTCTACGGCTCAGCGAGACGCGCCGGGTCTGGCGATCGATACGCAGCGCGATCTGGGCGTCGCCGTCGCCCAGGCGAAGTTCGAAACCGGGCGCGTCGTGCCAGCGGTCTGGCGTCATGACCTCGCCATCGAGTGCGCGCCAGTCGGCGTCGGCGTAGGGGGCCACGGCGTTCAGACAGTTGGTGCTGCGAAAGGCAGTGAGGGCGGCGACGAAATCCTCGAGATCGCGGTCACGGTGCTGCCAGTCGACCCAGCCGATTGCATTGTCTTGCGCATAGGCGTTGTTGTTACCCTGCTGCGTGCGGCCGAATTCGTCGCCGGCGGTCAGCATGATTGTGCCGCGCGAGGCGAACAGCGTGGCGAGCAGCGCGCGGAGGTCGTCACGGCGGCGCTGGCGGATGATGGGATCGTCGCTCGGCCCCTCGACGCCATTGTTCCAGCTCAGATTGTCGCCATGGCCATCGCGATTGTCCTCGCCATTGGCGTGGTTGTGGCGCTCGGCATAGCTGACGAGATCGGCGAGCGTGAAGCCATCGTGCGCCGCGAGGAAGTTGACGGTGCGCGTGTCGCGGGGACCGAAGAGGTCCTCCGATCCTGCGATGCGGGTGGCCAGGTCGCCTGCGCTGCCGTCGCCGCGCCAGAAGCGGCGGACGTCGTCGCGATAGCGGTCGTTCCACTCCAGCCAATGGTCGGGGAAGTGGCCGAGCTGATAGCCGCCGGGGCCGATGTCCCACGGCTCGGCGATCATGATGCGGCTGGCGAGCAGCGGGTCGGCGGCGATTTCGGCGAAGATCGGCGCATGCGGATCGAACCCGGGGCCGCGGGCGAGTATCGTCGCGAGGTCGAACCGGAAGCCGTCGACTCCGCACCGAGCGAAATGGCGCAGGCTGCCGAGGATCAGCGCGCGAACCTCCGGCCGGCTGCAATCGAGCGTGTTGCCCGTGCCGGTGTCGTTGACGAGGCTGCCGTCGGGTGCGTGCGCGTCATAGAGCGCCTCATCGAACCCGCGCAGCGACAATGTCGGGCCGAGGCGGTCGCTCTCGCCCGTGTGGTTGAAGACGAGGTCGAGGATCACGCCGATCCCGGCGCTGCGGAGGGCGGCCACCGTCTCGACCAGTTCGGCGACGCCGCCGGGGGCGAGCCGCGGGTCGATCGCCATCGGGACGACCGGGTTGTAGCCCCAGCTGTTGGTGAGGCCGAGCGGCGACAGGTGGCGCTCGTCGATCCATGCGACGATCGGCATCAGCTCGACCGCGGCGACGTTCAACGTCTTGAAATGCGCGATGATCGCCGGATGGGCGAGGGCGGCGATCGTGCCCCGCTGCGCCTCCGGTACGTCCGGGTGCAGCATGGTGAAGCCGCGGACGTTGAGTTCGTAGATCAGGCCGCCGGGGGTGAAGAGGGGCGGGGCGACAGGTACGGTAGTGGGCGGCGTGACGATGGCGCGCGGGACTAGCGCAGTCGTGTCGATGCCCGCCTCGCCGAGGCACGGGTCGTAGTGGAACGGCCGGTCCAGCTGGATCGCATAGGGGTCGACCAGCAGTTTCGCCAAGTCGGCCGCAGCGCGATAGCCGTAGTGCGTGCCGACGCCAGCGCCCTCGACCTCCGCATGCCAGATGCCGTCCGCGCCAGTCATGGGTAGCTGTCGCTCGCCCGCATCGTCGAACAAGCAAAGCGTGACTGGGGTCGCGCTCCGCACGGCGAAACGGGTGCCGCCGTCCACGACTTCCGCGCCGAGCGACACGCTCACGTGATGACGTCGGGCTCGGTGCGGCCGGTATGGTGGACGATCCCGGCGATCGCATCCGCTGCGGCGACGATATCGGCCAGCATCTCGCCGGTATCGCGGTCAAGGTCGCCGTCGGCGGGTTCGTAGCGTTCGAGATAGACGCGCAATGTCGCACCGCTGGTGCCCGTGCCCGACAGGCGGAAGACGACACGGCTGCCACCGTCGAACAGGATGCGCACGCCTTGGTTGCGGCTGACCGATCCGTCGGTGGGATCGGTATAGGCGAAATCATCGGCTTCGGCGACGCGCAGGCCTGCTACCTGCTTGCCTGCGAGCGTGCCGAGCTTGCCGCGCAGCTCGGCCATCAGCGCATCGGCGCGATCGCTCTCCACGCCTTCATAATCGTGGCGGGCGTAATAGTTGCGGCCGTAGGTCGCCCAGTGATCGCGCGCGATCGCATCGACCGATTGGCCGCGAACGGCGAGGATGTTGAGCCACAGCAGGACCGCCCACAGGCCATCCTTTTCCCGCACGTGGTCGGACCCGGTGCCCGCGCTTTCCTCCCCGCAGATCGTCGCCATGCCGGCGTCGAGCAGATTGCCGAAAAACTTCCATCCCGTCGGCGTTTCGAAGATCGGCAGCCCCTTGGCCGCCGCGACGTGATCGGCGGCGGCGCTGGTCGGCATCGATCGGGCGATACCCTTCAACCCCGCGGCATAGCCCGGCGCAAGATGCGCATTGGCGGCGAGCATCGCGAGGCTGTCGGATGGGGTCACGAACCGACCGCGGCCGATGATGAGATTGCGGTCACCGTCGCCATCCGACGCGGCGCCGAAATCGGGCGCTTCGGGGGCCATCATCGTCTCGTACAGCGCATGCGCGTGAACGAGATTGGGGTCGGGGTGATGGCCGCCGAAATCCTCCAGCGGCGTGCCGTTGCGCACCGTACCCTTGGCGAAGCCGAGACGGTTTTCGAGGATTTCGGTCGCATAGGGGCCGGTAACGGCGCTCATCGCGTCAAATGCCATGGTCAGGCCCGCGGCACGAATGGCAGCGAAGTCGAACAGCCGCTCCATCAGGGCGGCATAATCGGTGACCGGATCGACAATCTCGACGGTCATATCGCCGACCTGCGTTTCGCCGATCGTGTCGAGATCGACGTCCGCCGCGTCGACGGTCAGCCAGCGGTCGATAACCTTGGTACGCTGGTACAGCGCTTCGGTGACGCTTTCGGGCGCGGGGCCGCCGTTGGCGATATTGTACTTGATGCCGAAATCCTCGGTCGGGCCGCCGGGATTGTGGCTTGCCGACAGAACGAGGCCGCCCAGCGCCTTGCGGATACGGATCATGTTGCTGGCGGCGGGCGTCGACAGAATGCCGCCGCGGCCGATCACCGCCCGGCCGAAACCGTTGGCGGCGGCGATGCGGATCGCCTTCTGGATCACCTCGCGATTGAGGAAACGGCCGTCGCCGCCGATGACGAGCGTCGCGCCCTGCTTGCCATCGATGACGTCGAACACCGACTGGACGAAATTCTCGGCGTAATTGGGCTGCTGGAACACCGTCACCTTCTTGCGGAGGCCCGAGGTGCCGGGCTTCTGGTCGGTGTAGGGCTGGGTCGGGCAGGTGCGGATCATGCGTGTCCTGTCAGGGTCTTGTAGAGGTCGGCGTAACGGCGGCCGCTTTGGCCCCAGGAGAAATCGGCGCGCATCCCGTTGCGCTGGAGGATGCACCATAGATCGGGTCGGGCATATGCGGCAATCGCGCGGCGGATCGCGTGCGCGAGCGTGTGGTAGCCGGTTTCGCCATGCTGGAAACCGGTGGCGACGCCGGCGGCGAGCGCCGCCTCGTTGGCATCGATGACCGTGTCGGCGAGGCCGCCCGTACGCGCGACGATCGGCACGCAGCCATAAGCGAGGCCGTACAGCTGGGTCAGCCCGCACGGTTCGAAGCGCGACGGGATCAGGATGGCGTCGGCGCCGCCCTGCAACAGATGCGAGAGCGGCTCGTCATAGCCGATCTGCACGCCGATCCGGCCGGGATAGCGTGCGGCGGCGGCCAAGAATGCCGCCTCCAGATGCGCGTCGCCCGATCCCAGCAGCGCCAGCCGTCCGCCGAGCGCGACGAGCTCGTCGAGGCATTGCGTCAGGACATCCATGCCCTTCTGCCACGTCAGGCGGCTGATGACGGTAAACAGGGGGCCGTCCCCCGCTTCCAATCCGAAGAGGCTTTCAATCGCGTGCTTGTTCGCCTTGCGACGGCCGAGCGCGCGCGTGGTGTAGCGGCTGGGGAGGGCGGCGTCGGTTTCCGGGTTCCAGACCGCGGGGTCGATGCCGTTGACGATGCCGTGGACGCGGTCGCGGCGCGCTTCGATCAGGCCTTCCAGGCCCATGCCGAAGCGGCCCTCGCGGATTTCGGCCGCATAGGTCGGGCTGACGGTGGTAATCGCATCCGCGGCGGCGAGACCTGCCTTCAGGAACCCAACACCGCCGTAATATTCGACGCCGTCGATCGCATAGGCCATCGCGGGCAGGCCGAGGTCAGCGAACACCTCCGCGCCGAACTGGCCCTGGAAGGCGATGTTGTGGACGGTCATTACGCTCGCCGGGCGGCGATCGGCGTGCAGGAAGCGGAGATAGGCGGGTGCCATCGCCGCCTGCCAGTCGTGCGCGTGCAGCAGGTCGAAGCAATAACCCGGCACCACGCCCGCGGCGATCTCCGCCGCAGCAAAGGCGAACGCCGCGAACCGCTGCCAGTCGTCGGTCTGGCCATAGAGGCCGCCGGGCCGTGCGAACAATTCGGGCGCGTCGAGCACCAGCAGCGGATGCTCGCCGATATGCGAGGCCAGCAGCCGCGCCTCGACGCCGAGCAGATCGGGCCAGCGGTGGACGACCGTCGCACCCTTCACCGCCTTGGCGAGCGCGGGGTAGCCGGGGAGCAGCGTGGTCGTTGCGATCCCATGCGGGCTGAGCGCGTCGGGCAGGGCACCGACGACGTCCGCCAGCCCGCCGGTCTTCACCAGCGGGAAGGCTTCGGACGCGACCGAGAGAACCGACAGGGTCACAGTGCCAAGCGGTCGATCATCGGTTGGGTGATCAGGCAGATGCCCTTGTCGGTCCGGCGGAAGCGGCGGCTGTCGAGCTCCGGGTCCTCCCCGACGATGAGCCCGTCCGGGATGACGACCCCGCGATCGAGCACCACGCGCTTCAGGCGCGCGCCACGGCCGATGTGGCAATAGGGCAGCACGACAGCTTCCTCGAGGGCCGAAAAGCTGTGCGCGCGCACGCCGGTCGACAGCAGGCTGCGATGGATCGACGAGCCCGACACGATGCAATTGCCCGACACCAGGCTGGACACGGCCGACCCGCGCCGGCCCTCTTCATCATGGACGAACTTGGCAGGCGGCGTGATCTCCGAATAGGTCCAGATGGGCCATTCGTGATCGTAGACGTCGAGCTGCGGGATGACATCGGTGAGGTCGATATTCGCCTCCCAATACGCATCGACCGTGCCGACGTCGCGCCAATAGGCGGCGGGTTCCTCGCTGGTGCGAACGCAGCTTGCCGAGAAGCGGTGCGCCTGCGCCTTGCCGTGCTGGACGAGGTAGGGGATGATGTCTTTGCCGAAGTCGCGGGCGGAGCCGGGTGTGTCGGCGTCACGGCGCAACTGCTCGATGAGGAACTTCGTGCGGAAGACGTAGATCCCAAGGCTGGCGAGCGCGATGTCTGGCTGGCCCGGGATCGACGGCGGATCGGCGGGCTTTTCGACGAAGTCGATGATCCGGTCGGTCTCGTCGACGTGCATCACGCCGAACGCGACCGCCTCCATCCGTGGCACCTCCATGCAGGCAACGGTGACGTCGGCGCCACTGTCGCAATGCTGCTGGAGCATCACTTCGTAATCCATCTTGTAGATGTGATCGCCGGCCAGGATCACCATGTACTCAACATCATAAGCCTCGATGATGTCGATGTTCTGGTAGACCGCGTCGGCGGTGCCTTCATACCATTGGAATTCGCTGATCCGCTGGCTGGCGGGCAGGATGTCGAAGCTTTCGTTGCGTTCGGGGCGCAGGAAGTTCCAGCCGCGCTGCAAGTGGCGGATCAGCGAATGCGCCTTGTACTGGGTCGCGACGCCGATGCGGCGGATGCCCGAATTGATCGCGTTCGACAGCGCGAAATCGATGATCCGGCTCTTGCCGCCGAAATAGACCGCAGGCTTGGCGCGTGTGTCCGTCAGTTCCATCAGCCGGCTGCCGCGGCCACCCGCCAGCACATAGGCCATCGCATCACGCGATAGCGGCTGTCCTCGTCTGTCTACCACCGGCATCCTCCTATTATCTGTCCGTCGACCGTCCTGCCCCTGGATCGGTCAACCGTCGTATTGCAGCATGATGGTCGCGAGTGGTGGCAGTGTCACCCATGCCGCGCCGTCCTTCGCGTCGACGCCACCCATATTGCCGAGGCCGGAGCCCCAATAATGGTGCGCGTCGGAATTGATGATCTCGCGCCAGCGCCCGTCCTGCGGCAGCGGCACGCGATAGGGTGCGCGCGCGACCGGCGTCAAATTGGCGATCACCGCCACCGGCTTCTCGCCCGGCGCCTTGCGCAGCCAGGCGAAGACCGAATTGGCGGCATCGTCGCCGATCAGCCATTCGAAGCCCTCGCCCTCGCAGTCGCGCGCATGCAGCGCGGGCGTTTCGCGGTACAGGCGGTTGAGGTCGCGGACCAGATTGCGAATCCCCTCGTGCGACGACGAACAGCGCAAATGCCAGTCGAGCCCCCGATCCTCGCTCCACTCCTGCCGCTGCGCGAACTCCTGGCCCATGAACAATAGCTTCTTGCCGGGATAGCCCCACATGAAGGCGTAATAGGCGCGCAGGTTCGCGAATTGCTGCCAGTCGTCACCGGCCATCTTGGCGAGCAGCGACCCCTTGCCGTGGACGACCTCGTCATGGCTGAGCGGGAGCACGAAATTCTCGTCGAAGGCATAGACCAGACCGAAGGTGATCTCGCTATGGTGATGCCGCCGGTGGATCGGTTCGCGGGCGAAATACTGGAGCGTGTCGTGCATCCAGCCCATGTTCCACTTGAAGCCGAAGCCCAGGTTTGTGCGCGGGCCGTCGTCGAAGGCGGGGGTGGAGACGCCCGGCCAGCTGGTCGATTCCTCGGCGACGGTGAACACGCCGTCGCGCTTGCCGTACACCGCGCGGTTCATGTCGCGCAGGAAATGCACGGCCTCCCAGTTCTCGCGGCCACCCTCGTCGTTGGGGATCCATTCCCCGGCCTTGCGGCTGTAGTCGCGGTACAGCATCGAGGCGACGGCATCCACGCGCAGCCCGTCGACGTGATAGCGTTCGGTCCAGAACAACGCGTTGTTGATCAGGAAGCTACGCACCTCGCGCCGCCCGAAATTGTAGATCGCGGTATTCCAGTCGGGGTGGAAGCCAAGGCGCGGGTCTTCGTGTTCGTACAGCGCCGTGCCGTCGAACCGGGCGAGGCCGTGGACGTCGACGGGGAAGTGCGCAGGCACCCAATCGAGCAGCACGCCGATCCCTGCTTGATGCGCACCATCGACGAAGCGCGCAAATCCGTCCGGATCGCCGAAGCGCG
Organism: Sphingomonas sp. DC5200-1; assembly: GCF_049897245.1. NCBI lineage: Bacteria > Pseudomonadati > Pseudomonadota > Alphaproteobacteria > Sphingomonadales > Sphingomonadaceae > Sphingomonas > Sphingomonas sp. DC5200-1. Next base: position 335,605 of record NZ_JAFCVW010000001.1, on the reverse strand, counting down.
CGGAGGGCGCGTATAGTCCGGTCGTCTGGTAACCCCATGACGGATCATAGGGGTGTTCGCTGATCGGCATGAATTCGATATGGGTGAAGCCCATGTCGACGACATAGGGGATCAGGCGGTCGGCGAGCGCGTCCCACGACAGATACCAGCCGTTTTCGTCGCGATCCCAGCTGCCGGCATGCACCTCGTAGATGCTCACCGGCACGCGGCGCGGATCGAGCTTCGACCAGCTGTCGCGGTGGGCGGCGTCACCCCAGTCATGCGCGGACTGTGCGGTGGTGATCGACGCGGTCTTCGGGCGAAGTTCGGACTGGAAGGCGAAGGGGTCCGCCTTCAGCGGTTGCAGCGTGCCGTCCGGGCCGAGGATCGCGAACTTGTAGCTGCGGCCCGCACCGATATCGGGCAGGAAAATTTCCCACACGCCGATGTCGGCGCGGCGGCGCATGACGTGGCGGGTGTCGTTCCAGTCGTTGAAGTCGCCGACCACCGACACGCGCTGTGCATTGGGGGCCCAGACGGCGAAGTGCATGCCGCTCGCGCCCTGATGCTCGATCAGATGCGCGCCCATCTTGTCGTAAAGGCGGAAATGCGACCCTTCCGCGATCAGATAATCGTCGGTGGGGCCGAGCACCGGGCCAAAGCTGTACGGGTCCGTCACCCACCATTCGGCGCCATAGCCTTGCGCACGATATTTCACCGGCTGCGGATCGCCGTCGATCGCGCCTTCGAACAGGCCGGCGTCGTCGACACGGTTCACGCGGCCGAGCGAGGTGCCCGCCAGGTCATACGCTTCGGCCGTTTCCGCGCCGGGAATCAGTGCGCGCGCGAACGTCCCGTTCGGACCGGCGAAGACACCCAGCAGGGAAAAGGGATCGTCGTGGCGCCCGGCGAGCAGGGCAGCGATGGCGCCACGCGGCGGCTTCACATCACGTTCCAGATGTCGCGCGCATATTCACCGATCGTCCGATCCGACGAGAACCAGCCCATGTTGGCGACGTTGAGCACCGCCGATCGGCCCCATGCTGCGGGATCGCTCCAGCGCGCATCGACCATGCGTTGGGCGGCGGCATAGCCGTCGAAGTCGGCGGCCAGCATGAACCAGTCGTGATCGCGAATGCCGTCCATAAGTCCCCCGTAACGATTTGGATCGTCCGGAGAAAACACCCCAGAGGCGATTGCGTTCACCGCCTGCGCCAATTCGCGCGACGCGCCGATGGCGTCCGTACCGCGATAGCCGCTGGCGCGCTTGTCCGCGACCTCCTCAGCGGTCAGGCCGAAGATGAAGATGTTGTTGGCGCCGACATGGTCGCGGATCTCGATATTCGCACCGTCGAGCGTGCCGATCGTCAGCGCGCCGTTCAGCGCGAACTTCATGTTGCCGGTGCCCGATGCCTCCATGCCCGCGGTCGAAATCTGTTCGGACAGGTCGGCCGCCGGGATGATGCGTTCCGCAAGGCTGACGTTGTAATTGGGGACGAAGGCGACCTTCAACAGATTGCCGACCGCGGGATCGGCGTTAATCCGCTTGGCGACGTCGTTCGCCAATTTGATGATCAGCTTGGCGTTGTGGTAGCTCGACGCCGCCTTGCCGGCGAACAGCTTGACGCGCGGCGTCCAGTCGCGCTCCGGGTGGCTGCGGATTTGATCGTATAGCGCGACCGTCTCGACGATGCCGAGCAGCTGGCGCTTATATTCGTGGATGCGCTTGATCTGCACGTCGAAGATCGCATCGGGATCGAGCTTCAGCTCCATCGTGTCATGCAGATACTGGCTGAGCGCCACCTTGTTCGCGCGCTTTACCGCGGCGAAGCGGTCGCGAAAGCCCGCGTCGTCAGCGAAGGGGGCCAGCGCGGTCAGCGCCTGCGCATCGTCGCGGAAGCCGTCGCCGATCGCGCTTTCGATCAGATCGGTGAGCCCGGGATTGCACTGCTGCAGCCAGCGGCGCGGGGTAATGCCGTTGGTCTTGTTGTTGATCCGATCGGGATAGAGACGGTGGAGGTCGGCGAAGACCGTCTTCTTCATCAGATCGGTGTGCAGCGCGGCCACGCCATTGACGCTGTGGCTGCCCGCAAAGGCGAGGTTCGCCATGCGGACGCGGCGCTCGCCGCCTTCGTCGATCAGGCTGATCGCGGCGATCGCGCGATCGTCGGCACCGCTTTCGCGCGCCTCGCGCAGCAGCTTGGCATTGATCGCATAGACCAATTGCATGTGCCGCGGCAGCAGCCGTTCGAACAGCGGCAGCGGCCAGCTTTCCAGCGCCTCGGGCAGCAGCGTGTGGTTGGTGTAGCCGAACGTCCGTCGCGTGATGTCCCACGCCTCGTCGAACGTCAGGCCGTGGAAATCCTTCAGCAACCGCATCAGTTCGGCGACCGACACCGCCGGGTGCGTGTCGTTGAGCTGGATCGCGGCCTTGTCCGGCAGCGTGCGGATATCGCCGAAATACTGGACGTGACGGCGGACGATGTCCTGGATCGAGGCCGACGAGAAAAAATATTCCTGCCGCAGCCGCAGCTCCTGCCCTGCGGGCGTGCTGTCATTGGGATAGAGGACGCGGGTCAGCGTTTCGGCGCGGAGCTGCCCGGCGAGCGCGCCTTCGAAATCGCCGGCGTTGAACTGGTCGAGCTTGATCGGATCGAATGCGCGGGCGTTCCACAGACGCAGCGTGTTGACGCGCTTGCCGCGCCAGCCGACCATCGGCGTGTCGAAGGCGACCGCCTCCACCGCTTCGGCGGGCGACCAGTGGCTGCGGCCATCGGCCAGCGTCGTCACCTCGCCCCCGAAACCGACGAAATAGGCGCTTTCCCGCCGCTCGAACTCCCACGGATTGCCGTGCGCGAGCCAGGTTTCAGGCAGCTCGACCTGCCAGCCATCGTCCAGCCGCTGGCGGAACATGCCGTTCACGTAGCGGATGCCATAGCCATAGGCCGGCAGGTCGAGGCTCGCGAGGCTCTCCATGAAACACGCGGCCAGCCGCCCGAGGCCGCCGTTCCCGAGCGCCGCGTCCGGCTCAATCTCTTCGATCACCGCAAGGTCGACCCCGAGGGACGACAGCGCCTGCGCGACCTCGTCGTTATGCCGCAGGTTCGACAGGGCGTCGCGCAGCAACCGCCCGATGAGGAATTCGAGGCTGAGGTAATAGACGCGCTTCGCGCCCGCCGCATGCGCTTCCTTGGTCGAGCGCATCCAGCGTTCGATGATCTCGTTCCGCAGTGTGAAGATCGTCGCCGCGAGCCAATCGTGCGGGCGGGCGGCCTGTCGGTCCTTGCCGATAAGATGGACGAGGGTGTCGACGATCTCGCTGGCGAGGTCGGGGGCGAGCGCATGGGTCTGCGCAGGGGTGGATGCGGCAGCTGGTTCGGTCACGATCGATCCGGGGAAGAAGAGGGATACGCTGCCGTAACTAAACGATAGGTGCCGGCGAAAGTCACCCTCTAAATGGCCGAAGTGGCATCACAGCATGCCGACCAGCAGCGTAAGATTGAGCCCGATGATGATCGCGGCGATCAGCCAGGCGAGCAGGCGCAACCAACGCGGGCTGACGAAGCGGCCCATGACCCGCGACTGGCCGGTAAACAGGACCAGCGGCACGACGGCGAAGGGCAGTTGCAAGCTGAGGATGACCTGGCTCAGCACCAGCAGCCGGGTCGCACCGCCGTCGCCGCTCGCGCCAACAACGATCACCGCCGGCACGATCGCGAGCAGCCGCGTGACGAGGCGACGCAGCCAGACGGGCAGGCGGAGCTGGAGGAAGCCCTCCATCACGATCTGCCCGGCCAGCGTGCCGGTGACGGTGGAGTTCTGGCCGGACGCGAGCAGCGCGATGCCGAACACGACGCTCGCCGCGCCGACGCCCATCATCGGGGCAAGCAAACGATAGGCCTCATCGATCTCGGCGACTTCGGTGCGGCCCGCGGTGTGGAACACCGCCGCAGCCGTCACGAGGATGGCGGCGTTGATGAAGAAGGCCAGGCCCAGTGCGATCGTGCCGTCGATCGTCGCCATCCGCGCCGCCTCGGCCTTTCCGGCATCGGTGGGTTCGAAGGCGCGGGTCTGGACGATCGAGGAATGGAGGTAGAGGTTGTGCGGCATCACCGTCGCGCCGAGAATGCCGATGGCGAGGTACAATTTGGCTGGATCGGTGACGATGCCGGGGCTGGGGACGAGGCCCGCGAGCATCGCGCCGACGTCCGGCTTTGCATGGAACAGCTCGAACGCGAAGCAGCCCGCGATGATGACGAGCAGCGCGATGATGAACGCCTCGATCTTGCGGAAGCCATAGCGTTGCAGCGCCAGGATCAGGAACACGTCGAGCGCGGTCAGGATCACGCCCCAGACCAGCGGAATACCGAACAGCAGCTTCAGCGCGATCGCCGTGCCCAGCACTTCGGCCAGGTCGCAGGCGATGATCGCGACCTCCGCCAGCGCCCACAGCGCGAACGACACCGGCCGGCTGTAATAGGCCCGGCAAGCCTGTGCGAGGTCGAGGCCGGAGGCGACGCCTAGGCGTGCCGACAGCGCCTGCAACACGATCGCCATCAGGTTCGACAGCAGAATGACCGACAGCAAGGTGTAACCGAAGGCCGACCCGCCGGCGATGTCGGTCGCCCAATTGCCGGGGTCCATGTAACCGACGGCGACGAGGAAGCCCGGCCCCATGAAGGCCGCCAGGCGCCGCCAGCCCGATCCACCGGTCGGCACCGCGACGCTGCGATGGCTGCCGATCAGCGAGGGTGCGGGCGAGGTGGCGGGGGGCGTCATCCCCGCGGTCTGTGCGGCAAGCGCGTCACGACCGCAAGTGTCGCACGCGACGCGAAAAACTTCGTTGCGCGCTCGGCTGGTAGTCGGGTCAGACGGCCTTGATGGTGAGGTAGACCAAGGTCTGGGTCAGCAGCATATAAGCGATCTCGCCGAACGACATCGGCCCCGCGACATCCGCGGTGCGTTTGCCCGCAAGACCGGCATAATTGTAGTTGAGGATGCAGTTGCAGGCGAAGGCCAGCGTGTCATGCCGTTCGCCGAGCTGCTCAGCGAACAGCGTCTCATAATCCCCGATCGGCTTGGCGAAGCGATAGGTGATGTGGGAGAACACCGGAGCGAAAAACGTGACGTGGCCGGTGTCCGCTGCGATGCCGGCCGTCGCCACGTTGATCATCGCGCCGTTATAGTCCGCGACGAGCGGCAACCGCGTATCGATGCCATGGTCCGCGATATAATCGACCAGCCGCGTGCGTACGCCATCGACGTGAACATGTTCGACAGTGAAACCGGTATCGGCGCCATCGTCGTTTCCGAAGGTCAGTGCGGGGCCGTCGCCGGGTTCGAAGAGGTTGACGATGTCGACGTCGGCATAATGGCTGTCGGGCAGCGCGACGTGCATGACCACGGCGTCCGTGCCGGAGATCTGCCCGGTCGCGCCGTCGAAGACCTTGGGACTATCGGTGTCGAGACGATCAAGCGCGGCCCCCGTGACCCAGCCGACCAGCGGGCGGCGGAACACCCCGGGCCATTCGCCGCTGCGCAGCGCAAACGCCTGATGCGCTGGGCTCTGCGACGGCAGCAGGATGACGGTAAAGCCGTTGTCGGGACCTCCGTCCGCCAGGGTCGACAGCGCATCGGCCGGCAGCAGGTGTTGCGCGTGAACGGCCGCCATGTCTGGCAGGCGTTGCACGAAAATACGGTCGCGATCGAACGTGCCGCCGGCTTCATGCGTCATGAAATAAGGGATGGTGCCGCCGATCCACCGGCCTTGCGGCAGCGCAGCGAGCAGCTGCTCCTCGCCGGCCAGCAGCAGGGCATCGCCAGCGGCGATCATCGCGCCGACCTCGTCAACGCTGTAGAGCGAACGGTCGGCGGCAGGCTGATCCAGGCTAATGGTCATCGCGCGCTCGCCTCTGCGATGGTGGCATAATCAGGGGCCGCGAACCGGGCATTGTCGCGGAAGAAGGTGCGCAGTTCGGCAACGATGTCCGCCTTGTCGGCGGTTCCGTCGCGATAGGCATGCGTGAGTCGGATCATCAGAATCCGAAGGGCCAGGCAGCGATAGGTCGGCTTGATCTCGCCCGACAGCAGCCGATGCCACAAGGGATCGGAGGCTGGTGCGATATCGACTGTCGTTGTCATCAAGCCTCCTCTCGCGCAGCGTGCCTCTTCTGACGACGATACACTGATCTGTGTTAATCAGATGTAATCGCACGATCTTATTCGGAAGCGAGCGCCTTTACACCGGAGCGGCGTCGACGTCCGGCCCGGCGCCGTAATGGTGCCAGGTGAAGATCGCGAGCGCCCCGCGATGCGGCCGCCATGCCTCGGCAAGCGCGCGGACCTGCTTTTCGGTCGGGCGGGCGTCATGACCTAGCAGACGGCCGACTTCGATCTGCACGGCGAGGTCGCCGGCAGGCCAGATGTCGGGCCTTCCTTCGGCAAAGAGGAGATAGATTTCGGCCGACCAGCGTCCGATCCCCTTCACGCGGACGAGCTGCGCGATCGCCTCTTCGTCATCCTCGGGTAGCGCGTCGAGGTTCAGGCGACCGCTCGTCACCTCCTCGGCCAGGCTGCGCGCATACCCCGCCTTCTGGCGCGAAAGCCCCGCCGCACGCAGCGTCTCGTCGCTGGCCGCCAGGATGGTATGCGGATCGCCCGGATCGCCCACCAAGGATTCGAGCTTGCGATAGACGGCGTTCGCCGATGCGACGCTCACCTGCTGGCCGATGATCGTGCGCAGCAACGTGATGTAGCCGCGCGCGCGCAGCCGCGGTGGCGGATAGCCGACGCGGGCGAGCCCGGCGGCAAAGGCGGGTTCGGCGGCAGCGAGGGCGTCCATACTCGCGCGGATTTGCTCGGCGCTCAGGCCCATGCTTGATCCTGGGGCGGTGGCGAGGCATGGCCCGCGGCAACTCTAGGGGAGATTATCATGCCCAAGCTTATCGTCGTCACGCGCGAGGGGGAAGAACGCGAAATCAACGGCGAGGCCGGTTTGTCGGTGATGGAAGTCATCCGCGACGCCGGCATCGACGAACTGCTGGCGCTGTGCGGCGGCTGCTGCAGCTGCGCGACCTGCCACGTTCATGTCGACCCGGCCTTCGCCGACCAATTGCCCGCGATGAGCCCGGACGAGGACGATCTGCTCGATTCGAGCGACGAGCGCAACGCCACCTCGCGCCTGTCGTGCCAGCTGCCGTTCACCGATGCGCTCGACGGCCTGAAGGTGACGATCGCCGGCGAGGATTGAGGGGCCCGGCATCCTAATGTCGTCATTCCCGCCTGCGCGGGAATGACGATGTTCACATGGCCTTATCGCGCCGCTACCGCATACAATGCGATCGCCGCGGCGTTCGAGACGTTCAGGCTTTCCACCTTGTCGCTGATCGGCAGTTTGGCGAGCTCGTCGCAATGCGCCTCGGTATTCTGGCGCATGCCTTCGCCTTCCGCGCCGAGCACGATGCAGATGCGCTGCGTGCCCATCGCATCGGCCAGCGTCTGATCGGCGTGGCCGGTCAGGCCGATGCGCCAGAAGCCGGCTTCGGCGATCTCTTCCAATGCGCGTGCCAGATTGACGACGCGGCACCACGGCACCGTTTCCAGCGCACCCGAGGCCGAGCGCGCGACCGTGCCGCTTTCGGGCGGTGCGTGCCGGTCCTGCGTGACGATTCCGAGTGCGTCGAACGCTGCTGCTGAGCGCAGGATCGCGCCGACATTGTGCGGGTCGGTCACCTGGTCGAGCACGATCAGCGGGCGGTTGTCGTCCTTGCCCTCCATCAGCAGGTCGGCGAGCCACATCTCCTCGAGCGGTTCGACCTCAGCGACGAGGCCCTGGTGCGGCGCGTCCGATGGCACCAGCCGGCCGAGGTCCGCGGCGTCGGCGTAGACGACCGGCATCGCGGGCGGCAGGTCGAGCGACGACAGCGCCTCGCGCGTGCCCCAGATTTTGCGCACGGTGCGGTTGGGGTTGGCGAGCGCCGCCGTCACCGGGTGACGACCCCAGAATTTGGGGCGATTGGCGGTGCCCGTCGACGGGCGATGGCCGCGGCGCGCCATCAGCGCAGGCCGCCGGACACGGAGGGGAAGGGGGCGTAAGTCATCGCCGGCCTGCTAGGCCGCGACGGCGGAGCACGCAAGCTGTGCAGCTTATGCACAGTTTTGTGGGCAAAGCGGCGTTGACAGGCGCGTCGCCCCACGCCAATAGGCCGCCTCGCTTCGGCGAAGCTCCCATCTGGACAGGTGGCCGAGTGGTTAAAGGCAGCAGACTGTAAATCTGCCCGTGCAAGCGTACGCTGGTTCGAATCCAGCCCTGTCCACCATCCTTCCCGACGCAGGGAAGGCCGATCCCCACCGCCGGATCGCTCCTCACCAACATAGCGACATCGTTCTTGAGCGGCTGCCCTCGCGCAAGCGGCGCACGCGGGAAAGAGACTTATCTAGTTGAATCTACGGGCGTAACGACTGGAACGCTGGTTGCTACGTCGGGTTGGTGCCCCTCTTCTCGAGGGAGCTGAGGATGACCTATCCACGCGACGATGCGCCACCGACGACGTCGAAACACGGCGATGCCGCCGACGCTGCGACCGAATCGCTGATCGATGCCAAGGGCTCGTCCGCGATCGCAACGGCGGTGACGATCAATCGGCCGGTGGCCGAGGTCTATGCCTACTTCCGCGACTTCGCGAACCTGCCGAGCTTCATGGAGAATGTCATCTCGATCGAGGTGACGGACGATAAGACGTCGCATTGGACGGTGAAGGCGCCCGCGGGGGCCACGGTGTCGTGGGACGCGCGGATCACGCAGGACGAACCGGATCGGCTGATCGCCTGGACGTCCGAACCCGGTGCCGACGTGCCCAATTCCGGACGTGTCACGTTCCGCGATGCGGGGCCGCGCGGGACGGTCGTTACCGCGACGATCGCTTATGATCCGCCCGGCGGGGTGATCGGCAAGGTCATCGCCAAGATGTTCCAGCGCGAACCCGCAATCCAGGCGCGTCGCGACCTGGCGCGCTTCAAGCAGCTGATGGAGGCGGGCGAGATCGCCACGCCGGCCATGACATTCAAGCAATTTGAGGAGATGGGGCTGTGAAAGCGCTCGCATGGCACGGCAAGCATGACGTCCGCATGGACACGGTCGACGATCCCGAAATCGTCAACCCGCGCGATTGCATCATCAAAGTAACCTCCACCGCAATCTGCGGATCGGATCTGCACCTGTACGACGGTTACATTCCTACGATGAAGGCCGGCGATGTCCTGGGCCATGAGTTCATGGGCGAGGTGGTCGAGGTCGGCGCCAAATCGACGCTGAAGAAGGGGCAGCGCGTCGTCGTACCCTTCACCATTGCCTGCGGCAGCTGCTTTCATTGCGGCAAGCACCAATATTCCGCCTGTCCCAACGGTCTGCCTGCCGACAATCAAGATATCGCACGCGAGTTGTACGGGCATGAGATGTCGGCGCTGTTCGGTTACAGCCACATGACCGGCGGCTATGCGGGCGGCCAGGCCGAGTATGTCCGCGTGCCGTTCAGCGATGTCGGGCCGATCGTCATCCCGGACGGGGTGGAGGACGACAAGGTATTGTTCCTCAGCGACATCCTGCCCACCGGCTGGCAGGCGGCCGAATATGCGCAGATCGAACCCGGCGACACCGTCGCGGTGTGGGGCTGCGGCCCGGTGGGGCTGTTCGCGGTACAGTCGGCGTTCCTGATGGGTGCCGAGCGCGTCATCGCGATCGATCATTTCCCGCACCGGTTGGAACTCGCCAAGTGGTTCGGGGCGGAGACGATCAATTTCGAAGATAGCGCGACGTATGACGCGCTCATGGAAATGACCGGTGGCATCGGTCCCGATGCGGTGATCGATGCGGTGGGTTTGGAGGCGCACGGGATGTTCGTCGACAACGTCATCGATCAGATCAAAGCGTCGACCTTCCTCGGCACCGATCGGCCGCATTCGATCCGCCAGGCGATCATCGCCTGTCGCAAGGGCGGACGCGTGTCGATGCCGGCGGTGTACGGCGGCTTCGTCGACAAGTTTCCGCTCGGCGCGTTCATGGAAAAGGGGCTGACGCTGAAGACCGGCCAGACCCACGTCCAGCATTACATGCCCGCACTCCTAAACGCGATCCTGGAGGGCAAGATCGACACCGAATTCCTGATCTCGCACCGCATGCCGCTGATGGACGCGCCCAAGGGCTACAAGATGTTCAAGGACCAGCAGAACGAGACGACCAAGATCGTGCTAAAGCCCGGCATGACGGCCACCTCATAAGGAACGCGACATCATGGCACATCCCTTTGCAATCATTACCGGTGCCTCGACCGGCATCGGCTTCGAGCTCGCCACGTTGGCGGCCAAAGACGGCTATGACATTCTGGTTGTCGCGGACGAACCGTTGATCGAAGCGGCGGCGGAGGACTTTCGCCAGTTCGGCACCGAGGTACGCTCCATGGAGGCGGATTTATCGACCCTGCAGGGTGTCGATGAACTGCTTGCGGCCGCGGAGGGGCGGCCGGTAGACTTGCTGTGCGCCAATGCCGGCCGCGGGCTTGGTCACGCCTTCCTCGATCAGCGCGTCGAAGATTGGCGCCGCGTCGTCGACACCAACATCGTCGGCACGAGCTACCTGTTGCAAAAGGTGCTGGCCGACATGGTCGCGCGTAACGCGGGCAAGGTTCTGGTGACGGGCTCGATCGCCGGCTACATCCCCGGCGCGTTCCAGGCGGTGTACAACGGCACCAAGGCGTTCGTGGACAGCTTCGTCGCCGCGATCCAGAACGAGATCAAAGACGCGGACGGCGTCACGCTCACCAATCTGATGCCGGGCCCCGTCGACACCGAATTCTTCGCGCGTGGCGATATGCTCGACACCTCGGTCGGCAGCGACCCCAAGAAGAGCGACCCCGCCGACGTTGCCCGCGATGGCTGGGACGCGCTGATGGCCGGCAAGGCACAGGTCGTGTCGGGCTGGAAAAACAAGATCCAGTCGGCCGTCGCAAACGTCACGCCGAACGCCGTGCTGGCGGAACGCCACCGCGCCATGGCCGAGCCGGGAACGGCGAAAGACTGAAAGACGAACGCTCGCGCCTTTCATGCCGGAGCACGACCGGCATGGTGGGTGGCGCGTGGGGAGGGATGGAGCGGGCAACGGGAATCGAACCCGTGTATTCAGCTTGGAAGGCTGCTGCACTACCATTGTGCTATACCCGCATGACGCTGGCAGCGGAGCCTGGGGCCCGGCGATCGTCGCGTGGGGTCTATCTATCGTCGCGCTTCGTGCGGTGCAAGCGGCAGCGTGGTTCATGGCTTGATTACCGTTCGCACGGTAGACGCAGGCGATGTCTATCGGCCCTGTACCTAATTGCGCGTCCTCGCCCGATCATCGCCCGCCGTCGGCGGTCACCCATGGCGTGGGGCTGGCGGGCCTTGCTGGGTTGGGCGCGTGGTTGGTCTTTGCGGGCAGCATCGGCATGGACGGACCCTATGCGGCGCTGGTCGCGCTGGTCGCCTGCGCTGCGCCGATGATCCTGTGGTCGCTGGTCGTCGACAAGGTGCATCGCCATGCGACGACGGGGATCGACTGGGGCAGTCCGCGGCCGTTCGCCGAGACGCGGGAAATCAGCCTGACCAAGCTTGCCGGCCTGCTCGCGACCTGGGCGGCGATCGGCATCATGTATGGCATGGGGCGCTTTTATTGGGAGGGCAATTTCGCCTTTGCCATGTGGTGCTTCAGCTGGGGCATGCCGATCGTCGCACTGCTGGCGGTGCCCTATGTCCTGTGGCTGGATCGCTATCTGGAGCAGCCGCGTGACGGCAGCTGGCATGTCGGCGCGTGGCTGACCGGGCAGGCGGGCGTCGAGCGCGAGGCGATCTGGGGGCATATGCGCAGCTGGGGAGTAAAAGCGTTCTTCCTGGCCTTCATGCTGGCGGTGGTGCCGGGCAATTACGGCAGCTTCATCCGCAGCGATCTGACGCGGCTGAGCGATCCGGTGATGCTGGCGAGCTGGCTGATCGCGCTGATGTTCGTCATCGACGTCAGCTTCGCGACCGTCGGCTACGTACTGACATTGCGGCCGCTCGATTCGCATATCCGCAGCGCCAATCCATTTGCGGCGGCGTGGACCGCGGCGCTGATCTGCTATCCGCCGTTCATCATGATGGAGACCGGCGGACCGCTGGATTACCATCCGGGGACGCAGGAGTGGAGCAGCTGGTTCGCCGGGCATCCGGCGCTGCTGTGGCTGTGGGGCGCGGTGCTGGTCGCCCTGACCGCAGTCTATGCCTGGGCGACGGTGGCGTTCGGCCTGCGCTTTTCCAACCTCACGCATCGCGGCATCCTGACCCATGGGCCCTACGCCTGGTCGCGGCATCCGGCCTATCTGTCGAAGAATTTGTTCTGGTGGCTGTCGACCCTGCCGCTGTTGACGACGGGTTCGTTGGTCGATGCGATCCGGGCGACGCTGCTGATGGGCGTGGTGAGCGGCGTCTATTATTGGCGGGCGAAGACCGAGGAACGGCATCTGGGTCTCGACCCGACCTATCGCGCGTACAGCGACTGGATGGGGCGGCATGGCGCCGTGCCGCGGTTCCTCCGCTGGCTGCTTGGGACGCCTGCACCGGCGCCGGTCGAGGCGCCTCAGGTGGCGGGATGATCCTTCGCCCATAAGGAGTCGATCCGCGCCTGGTTGCCGCCGTTTTCGCGCAGGCGCAGATCGATCAGTTCGACCACGCGGCCGCGCAGCGGGCGGCCATGCGTTTCCCACACGAGATCGTAGACCGCCTGCCGCGTCGTCGGCTGGTCGTCGGTAAAATAGGTGTAGCGGATCAGCACGGGCAGACGGCCGCTCTGCGCGTCAGGGCCGCCATCGGTTGCCTTGCGCAGCGCCTTTTCGAACCAGCGCGATTCGATCGTCTGATCGACGGCATCCTGCGGACCGACGTCGAGCGCGGTCGGGAAGGTGACGCGGACGTCACCCAGCGGATGCGCCTCTGTCTTGGCGAGGACGATCTGGCTCTTGTCCTTCGACGGTGTGCCGCGCAGCACGAAGCGGGTCTTGTCTCGCGTCGCGCTAGCCGCTTCGACCGCCTTGTCGGCGGCGGCGTCGCGGCGTTCCTGCCAATTGTTGTACAGCGTCAGCGCGGCAATGATGACGCCGGCGACGGCGACCACCTCCGCCAGCGTGATCCAGCGGCGGCGCGTCTGCGCCTGATCGGGCGTTTCGCTGCTGCCGCCGGTGCCGCTCATCGTCCGCCAGCCTCCAGCAGGCGTTCGGGGGCCGCCAGTTCCCAGCTGTGCGCGATGCGATCCTCGATCAGCGTCCAGTCGGGGTCGCCGCCCAGCGTCATGCCGATCCACGGTTCGGGGCCGAGATCGTCAGCGGGTTCGTAGGCGTCGGGATCGCTTTCCAGCGCGTCGGCCTGTTCCTCGGCATCGGCGGTTCGGACACACACCGTCTCGTCGTCGGTCAGCTGCGCGAAGGGGACGTCATCGACGACGAAGACGGGGAGGCCGCCCTCGCCGCGTTCTTCCGCCTCGGGCAGCAGCAGCGCGATCGCGCGGACGCGGTCGATCGGGGTAGACGCGTCGGTCAATTCGGGGGTCATCGGCTGGCGAACTCCTTGAGCACCTGCGGATACAGGCGATGTTCGGCGACCAGAACGCGCGCGGCGAGCGTATCAGGTGTATCGCCGGCAAAAATCGGCACCTCGGCCTGGCCGAGCAGGGCGCCAGCGTCCAGTTCCTCGGTGACGATATGCACCGAACACCCCGCCACCGCATCGCCGGCATCTATCGCCCGCGCGTGCGTGTCGAGGCCCTTATACTTGGGTAGCAGCGAAGGGTGGATGTTGACGATGCGATCGCGCCAGCGCGCAACGAAATCGTTCGACAACAGGCGCATATAGCCGGCGAGCGCGACGACCTCGCAGCCTGCTTCGCGCAGGGCGGCGTGGACATGTTCTTCATAGGCCGCCTTGCCGATCCCCTTGGGCGACAGCGCGAAGGTCTTGAGCCCCCGCTCGCGCGCCCAGGCGAGGCCCGCGGCATCGGGCTTGTCGGATGCGACGAGGCCGACCGGTACGCCCGATTCGACCAAAGCCATCATGTTCGAGCCGCGGCCCGAGATCAGGATGCCGACGGTCTTCATCACTCCGTCAGCCATGGGTGTGCGTGGCGGTCCAGTCGGCGCGCGCGCTCCACGTTTCGGTGCTGCCGCGCACGGTGCAGCCGCGCGGGCCGGCGTCGATGCGGCCGATCGTGTGGACGGTTTCGCCCGCCGCGGTAAGCGCTGCGGCGACCGCTTCCGCCTGATCCGCCGCGACGACGACCGCCATGCCGATGCCGCAGTTGAAGGTGCGCGCCATTTCCTCGGGCTCGATCGCGCCCTGCGCCTGCAGGAACGCCATGAGGCGCGGCTGCTGCCACGCATCGGCATCGACCACGGCATGGGTGCCCTCGGGCAGGACGCGCGGAATGTTCTCGAGCAGGCCACCGCCCGTGATGTGGGCAAGGCCCTTGATCTGGCGCTCGCGCAGCAGCGGCAGCAGCGATGCGACATAGATGCGCGTCGGCGCCATCAGCGTGTCGATCAGCAGCCGGTCGGCGTCGAACAGCGCCGGTCGATCAAGCTTCCAGCCACGATCCGCGGCAAGGCGGCGGACCAGCGAGAAGCCGTTCGAATGGACGCCCGACGCGGCGAGGCCGAGGATGACGTCGCCCGCGGCGATCGTCTGGCCAGTCAGCACGGCATCGCGCTCGACCGCGCCGACGCAGAAGCCGGCGAGATCGTAATCGCCCTCAGCATACATGCCGGGCATTTCGGCCGTTTCGCCACCGATCAGCGCGCAGCCGGCCTGGCGGCAGCCCTCCGCGATCGAGGCGACGACGCGTTCGGCGATGCCGTTGTCGAGCTTCGCCGTGGCGTAATAGTCGAGGAAGAACAGAGGTTCTGCGCCCTGGACGATCAGGTCGTTGGCGCACATCGCGACGAGATCGACGCCGACGCCTTCATGCCGGTCCCATTCGATCGCCAGTTTCAGCTTGGTGCCGACGCCATCATTCGCCGCGACCAGCAGCGGATCGGTGAAGCCCGCCGCGCGCAAATCGAACATGCCGCCAAAGCCGCCAAGATCGGCGTCGGCGCCCGGCCGCCGCGTCGCCTTGGCCAGCGGCCCGATCGCGCGGACCAGCGCGTTGCCCGCGGCAATCGATACGCCGGCGTCGGCATAGGTGTAAGACTGGTCGGCGGGGGAGGATGGCTCGGTGCTCATCCGGCCAGCCTGCTACGATCTGTCCGGCGCGGTGGCAATGCCGAACCGGCACCGGGTGCGAGGGCAGGTGATTCGGGTGGGGTAGACGGGCCAGAATCGCCGAAATTCACGCGCGGAAGTGGACGACCCGTATCGTTCGAAACGCCCACCCCACCTGCCCCCGCGTCGCGATGGGGGAGGTGGGCGCCGGTCGAGCACATGATGCGGATGTAGGGAGTGGTTGGCGTGTAGGACAGGGGGCGTGACTTCTGACGTTCATGCGACTGCGCGATCGGGCTTCCAATCAGCGCAGAGTGGAGGTGTACGTAATTCGCCCGACCGGATGTCGGTCGCCGTTCCAAATCGGAAAGGACTGCAAACCCGCACAGGCCGTTGACCCTGACGGGTCGCCGACATAGCTATTCCGATGCGACGCAGCATAACGAGGACGCTATGGCCAACTCCGCAAAGGCGACGGTTGAGGAGTTCTTCCGGCGAAATGCATCCGGTGATCCTCCTGAGCATATTGCCGAATTGGTCCGCGAGGATGTCGATTGGTACGTGGCGGGCGACGTCCACGTCGTCCCGTGGATCGGGCGTAAGGAAGGTCGTGCCGGCGTAGCGGATTTTTATCGTGAACTTCGCCAACAGGTTATAGCCGAGAAATTCGAGATTACGGATATGCTGGCCAACGAAAACAGAGTCGTTGTGCTTGGTGAGCTCGCCTCGCGGGTGAGGAATACCGGGAAACTCATACAGACAGAATTCGCCTTCGACTTTACGGTCGAGGACGGTCAGATCGTTCGCTTCCGGCTGTTTGAAGATAGTCACGCCGTAGCGTTGGCCGCTGGGTAAGATCGACGATCAGTCAAGCCTGACTTCGAAACCCAATATTCGCGAACGTCATTCCCGTTTCGCGATCGTTCTGGCGAGGAGCAGGCTGGCAGCCCCGCCCGGACCTCCCCTCTGCGTCTCCCCCAAGGCGCCGCCCGATCACATCCCGCTTGGCTTACCGGCCGCGCTTCGCCAAAAGGCGGGCACGATGCGTGTCCGTACCCTGTTCTCGTCGCTGGCCAGTGCCGCGCTTCTCTTTGGCGCGGGTGCGCTTGCGCAGATCGAGGGCGGGCGCGGGGTCGCGCCGGTCGACAGTTCGGGTGATTTCGAGGTGAGCGGCGTCACGGTCGACGTTGCGGCGAAGACGGCAGAGGCCGCGCGCCTGGGTGGCTGGCGGCTGGCGCAGCGCAAGGCGTGGGTGCAGCTGTCGCGCCGGCTGGGCGGCGATGGCGCGCTGATTTCCGACAATGCGCTCGACCAGATCGTGTCGGGCATCGTCGTCGAGAACGAGCAATTGGGGCCGACGCGCTATATCGCCAAGCTGGGCGTGCTGTTCGACCGCGGCCGGGCCGCGTCGATCCTGGGCATCAGCGCCTATTCCGATCGGTCGCGTCCGATGCTGCTCGTGCCGCTCCAGATATCGGGCGGCGTCGAGACGGTGTTCGAACAGCGCAACGACTGGCAGGAGGCCTGGGCGCGCTTCCGCACCGGCAACAGCACGATCGATTACGTCCGCCCATCGGGCACGGGGGCCGATTCGCTGCTGCTGAATGCGGGGCAGATCGGGCGGCCGGGACGCGGCTGGTGGCGGACGATCATCGACCAATATGGCGCGTCCGACATCCTGATCCCGGTGGTGCGCCTGTATCGCAGCTATCCGGGCGGGCCGATTATCGGCGTGTTCCAGGCACGGCACGGGCCGGACAATCAGTTGCTCGGCAGCTTCACGCTGCGGGTCGGGACGGCGGCGGGCCTGCCACAATTGCTCGATGCGGGCGTTACGCGGATGGACGGGCTGTTCCAGCAAGCACTGCGCAGTGGCGCGCTGGGGCTCGACCCCACGCTGTCGCCGCCGCCCGAGCCCGAACCCGTCGTCGATCCGACGACCGAGGATACGGGCGGCGAGACGCTGGCCGAGATCGTCGGCGATACGGCGCCCGCGAGCGCGGGGATCGCGATCACGCTGCAATTCGATACGCCGAGCGCGAGCGCGGTCGCGAATACCGAAGGACTGGTGCGCGGCATCCCCGGCGTCCGCTCCGCCTCCACCACCAGCCTGGCGCTGGGCGGCGTGTCGCTGATGCGCGTGACCTATGACGGCGATCCCGATGCGTTGCGCGCGGCGCTGGAGGTGCGGGGCTTGCAGGTGACGGGCAGCGGCCAGACGCTGCGCATCCGGCGCGCGCCGCAATTGCTGCCGCCGAACCTGCCGGCCGACACCAACCCGGCAGGCTGACGCGATGACCAATCAGCTCGCGTTGCCGTTGGGGTGGCCCGCCGACCCCCGCGACGACGCCTTTCTCGTCACGCCCTCCAACGCCCGCGCCGCACAGACGCTGGAGCATTGGGCGACGTGGCCGGTGATGGCGGCGGTGCTGACCGGCCCGCGCAAGTCCGGTCGCAGCCTGCTCGCACGGATCTTCGCCGCGAAAAGCAACGGCACGATCATCGACGATGCGGAGAACGTACCCGAGGCGCAGATCTTCCACGCGTGGAACCAGGCGCAGGCGGAGCGGCGCCCGCTGGTAATCGTCGCGGACGCCTTGCCGCCGCTGTGGGCGGTGCGCCTGCCGGACTTGCGATCGCGCCTTGCGGCGAGCCCGCATGCGGCGATCCAGCCGCCCGATGACGAATTGATCGCGGCGCTGCTCGACCATCTGTTCCAGCGCCGGGGGCTGGATGCGCGGCCCGATCTCGTCACGTGGCTCAGCACGCGGATCGAGCGCAGCCATATCGTCGTCCAGCGCGTCGTCGATGCGCTGGATCAGGAGGTGCTCGAAAGCCGCAAGCGGTTGTCGATCCCGCTGGCGCGTACGGTTTTGACCGCGGCAGGGATCGTCACGCAACCGCAACCGTTGCTGCCTATGTCCTGATCATGACTCGTCCAGCCCATCTCGCCCATCTGACCGACGCCGACGACGATCCCTTCGTCCCCGAGGTCAACGATCGCTATTTCAACCGCGAGCTGTCGTGGCTGGCGTTCAACCGGCGGGTGCTGGAAGAGGCGTGCAACGGATCGCATCCGTTGCTGGAGCGGCTGCGCTTCCTGTCGATCTCGGGCACCAACCTCGATGAATTTTTCATGGTGCGCGTGGCTGGCCTCAAGGGGCAGCAGCTGAAGGACGTCGATCGCCGCTCGACCGATGGTCTGACACCAGCACAGCAGCTCGCCGCGATCACTGCGGAGGCCGATTCGCTGATGGCGAGCCAGCAGGCGGTGTGGGGCGACCTGCGCACCGCGCTCGACGAGGCGGGCGTCCACGTGTTGCGCCGCGACGAGGTGGATGCCGAGGCTGCGGTGTGGCTGGAGCAGCATTTCCGCGAGCAGATCTTCCCGATCCTGACGCCCCAAGCGCTCGATCCGGCGCACCCGTTTCCGTTCATTCCGAACAAGGGGCTGTCGGTGATGTTCGATGTCGTCCGTGATTCGGACGGCGAGCCGGTGCGCGAGCTGGTGATGATCCCCGCCAGCGCGCCACGCTTCGTACGCCTGCCGGGCGAGGTTGCGCGCTATGTGTCGATCGAGGCGCTGCTCAAGCGCTTCGCCTATGTGCTGTTCCCCGGATACACGCTGGTCGGCGCTGCGGCGTTCCGCGTGTTGCGCGACAGCGATATCGAGATCGATGAAGAGGCTGAGGATCTCGTCCGCTACTTCGCCAATGCGATCAAGCGCCGTCGCCGCGGCCGCGTGATCCGACTGGAGCTGGAAACGGGCATGCCCGATGCGCTCGCCGACGTGCTGCGCAACGAACTGGGCGGGGCGGATGCGATCGTCACCGAAAGCGGCAACCTCCTCGGCATCGGCGACCTCGACATGGTGATCGACGAGGACCGACCGGACCTCAAATTCCTGCCGTTCGTGCCGCGCTTTCCCGAGCGCATCCGCGAATTCGGCGGCGATTGTTTCGCGGCGATCCGGGCGAAGGACATCATCGTCCACCACCCGTACGAGACGTTCGACGTGGTGCTCGCCTTCCTGAAGCAGGCGGCGGCGGACCCGGACGTGATCGCGATCAAGCAGACGCTGTACCGCGCCGGCAAGCAGCCCGCGGTCATCAATGCGCTGATCGCCGCGGCGGAGGCGGGCAAGTCGGTGACGGCGGTGGTCGAGCTGCGCGCGCGGTTCGATGAAGAGCAGAATATCCTGTGGGCGAGCGCGCTGGAACGGGCGGGCGTGCAGGTGGTCTACGGCTTCCTGGAGTGGAAGACGCACGCCAAGGTATCGATGGTTGTGCGGCGCGAGGGCGGGCAGTTCCGCACCTATTGCCACTTTGGCACCGGCAATTACCACCCGGTGACGGCGCGCATCTACACCGACCTCAGCTTCTTCACTGCGGATGCGCGGATGGGGCGGGATGCGGCGCAGATGTTCAATTACGTCACGGGATATGTCGAACCGACCGATATTACCAAGCTGGCGCTCAGCCCACGCGACCTGCGCAAGACGCTGCTGGAACAGATCGACGTCGAGATCGCCAATGCCCGCAGCGGCAAGCCCGGCGCGGTCTGGGCGAAGATGAACAGCCTAGTCGACCCGATCATCATCGACAAATTGTACGAGGCGAGCGGCGCGGGCGTCGCGGTGGAGCTGATCATCCGCGGCATCTGCTGCCTGCGGCCCGGTGTGCCCGGCATGTCAGAGAACATCCGCGTGAAATCGATCATCGGCCGCTTCCTGGAGCACAGCCGCATCTTCTGCTTCGGCAACGGCGCGGCGCTGCCCAACGACAATGCGCATGTGTTCATCTCGTCCGCCGACTGGATGCCGCGCAACTTCGACCGGCGCGTCGAATATATGCTGCCGATCGAGAACCCGACGGTGCATGACCAGGTGCTCGACCAGGTGATGGTCGCCAACCTGATCGACACCGAGCAGAGCTGGGAGCTGGAGGCGGACGGGCGCTACGTGCGCGACGAGCCGGGCGACAAGCCGTTCAACCTGCATCGCTATTTCATGAACAATCCGTCGCTGTCCGGACGCGGTGCGGCGCTGGCGGAAAGCAATGCGGTGCCCACTTTGGCGCTTCGGCGGCGGCGTTAGGGTTGTTGCTCGTCCCTTCAGCGGCCACAGTCGCGTGATGGATCGTACGCGCTTGCCTCATATCCGTCGTCACCCCGGACTGGTTCCGGGGTCCACCGGGCCGCGGGGGCGGTGTTCGCGCCTCGTGCCGTCCCCCTCGCCGCAGAGTGGACCCCGGAACCAGTCCGGGGTGACGGGGGTGTGGGGCGAGGGGTTCGCTCGCCCATGAGCCGCGCCTTTCCCCGTACCGGCATCATCGACATCGGATCGAACTCGGTTCGGTTGGTCGTGTATCAGGGGCACCCGCGTGTGCCGGCGACGCTGTTCAACGAAAAGGTGATGGCAGGCCTCGGCCGCAGCCTGGCCGCGACGGGGGCGATCGACGCCGACAGCATGAGCCTCGCAATCGGGGCGCTGCGGCGATTCGCGGCGGTGGCGCGCGAGATGGAGGCGACGGTGCGCACCGTGGCGACCGCCGCGGTGCGCGATGCGTCGAACGGCGGAGACTTCATCGCCGCCGCGCGGGACCTTGGCCTTGAAGTCGAGCTGCTGAGCGGCGAACAGGAGGCGAATGCGGCGGGGCTCGGCGTCCTGTCCGCCATCCCCGATGCGGACGGGATCGTCGGCGATCTGGGCGGCGGTAGCCTGGAGCTGGTGCGGGTGGTGGCCGGCACCGTGACCAATCGCATCTCGTTCCCGCTCGGCGTGCTGCGCATCGCGGCGCTGCGGCGGGGCAGCCGCCCGGGGCTCGACCGCCATGTGTCGAAACTGATCCGCGATGCCGGATGGAACGGGCGGGGCAGGGGCCTGCCGCTGTACATGGTCGGCGGATCGTGGCGCGCACTGGCGCGGCTCGACATGAGCCTGACGCATTTCCCGCTGCCGATCATTCATGGCTATGCGCTGGCGCCCGAGACGGTCGCACGCCTCGGCCGCAGCATCGCGCACATGTCCAAGCAGCGGCTGCGCGAGATTCCCGGGATGTCCGCAGGCCGAGCGTCGCAGCTTGGCGATGCGACCGCCTTGCTCGGCATCGTGCTGCGCGAACTGGGATCGTCCAGCGCGGTGGCATCGAGCTTCGGCCTGCGCGAGGGGCTGTTGTACGGCGCGCTCGACCGCCAGACCCGCAGCCTCGATCCGCTGATCGTTGCCGCGCGCGAAGAGGGGCGGCTGCTGGGACGCTTTCCCGAACATGGCGATCTGCTGAGCGACTGGATCGCGCCGCTGTTCGCCGCCGATCCGCCGCATCTGGCGCGCATTCGCCACGCCGCCTGCCTGCTGGCCGACGTGGGGTGGCGTGCGAACCCCGAATTTCGCGACGAGCGCGGGTTCGAGATCGCGCTGCACGGCAATTGGGTGGCGATCGAGGCGTCCGAACGCGCGATGCTGGCGCAGGCGCTGCATACCAGCCTGGGCGGCAGCACGACCCCGCATCCGCTGCTCGGCGGGCTGGCGAGGGATGCGCAGATCGCCTGTGCGATTCGCTGGGGTCTGGCGATCCGGTTGGGACAGAGGTTCAGCGGTGGGCTGGCGGGACCGTTGCAGCGATCCGCGCTGTCGATCGATACCGGGCAGGTGACGCTGGCGCTGAAGGATGCGGATCGCGCGCTCTACGCGGAGACGGTGGAGCGGCGGCATGCGGCGCTGGCTGCGGCGCTGGGGCGGAAGTCGGTGGTTCACTGGAGCGGGTGATGGGGGGGGCGGGATGTTTCCCGATAACGACGCGCTGCCCTTGCCTCCCCCTCCGTCATGCCTGCGGCATGCCACCTCCCCCTGGCGGGGGAGGGCTTTGAGTTAGCCGTTATCGGCTCAGCCGCATTTTAGGCCGCTGATCTCGTTCATGTCGTCGAGCAGGATGTTCAGGCGGTCGGGCCGGAAATCCATCGTCGCGGCATCGCCGGGGCGCAGCACGCGGGAAATCCGCGAGTGGGTTTCATATTCGATGGCATCGCGCATGCGCTCGCGGAACTTGACGCCAGCGTAGCGGATGCGTGCTTCTTCGGTCACGACGCACGGGCCGGCGGGCGGTGGCGGGGGCGCCATCGTCATGCAGCCGGAAAGACCGATCGGCAGCAGCGCCGCCAGCGTCCAGACCCGTGTCGTCATCCCGCTTCCTCCGTCCGCGTCATCGTGAGCTTGCCGCCCTGTACGGCAAAACCCAGTCGACCTTCGACAAGATCCAACGCATCGCGCCCGAATTGGTCGAATCGCCAGCCTTCCAACATCGGCAGGCCGGTGCGGGTGCCGGCGGCGAGCGCTTCCAGCTCGTCGGATCGGGCCAGCAGGCGGGAGGCGACGTCGATGTCGCGGGCGCGAATCTTCAGCAGCAGCTTCAGCAGATCGGCGACCAGCGCGCCGTCCTTGCCCAGGCCCGGCTTGCGATCGTCGCGCGGGGGCAGTTCGTCCGCGGACAGGGGTGCCGCGCTCTCCAGCGCCGCCATCAGCCGGCCGCCGATATCGTTCGACGCCCAGGTCGCCGACAGGCCGCGCACCTTGGCAAGGTCCGCCTGCCGCCGCGGCGGATGGCCGGCGAGGTCGCCCAGCGTCTCGTCCTTGACGATGCGGCCGCGTGGCAGGTCCTTGCCCTGCGCCTCAAGCTCGCGCCAGCGGGCCAGCGCCTTCAGCCGGCCCAGCACGTCGGGCTTGCGGCCCGAGATGCGCACGCGCTTCCACGCCTGATCGGGGTCATTGGCGTAATTGGCGGGATCGGCGAGCCGCTCCATTTCCTGGTCCAGCCATACGCCGCGACCGGTCTTGCGCAGCCGTTCCAGCATCTTGGGGAAGATACGTGCGAGGTGCGTGACGTCGCCGATCGCATATTCGATCTGGCGCGCATCGAGCGGCCGGCGCGCCCAATCGGTGAAGCGCGCGCCCTTGTCGACCTGAATGCCGAGCCAGCTGTCGACGAGGTTCGAATAGCCGATCTGTTCGCCCTGACCCAGCGCCATTGCCGCAACCTGCGTGTCGAACAGCGGGTGGGGCGTCTTGCCGGTCAGATTGTAGATGATCTCGATATCCTGCCCGCCGGCATGGACGACCTTCAGCACGTCCTCGTTGTTCACGAGCAGATCGAGCAGCGGCGTCATGTCGAGCCCCGGCGCCATCGGGTCGATCGCGGCAGCCTCGTTCACGTCGGCGATCTGGATCAGGCACAGCTCGGGGTAATAAGTGCTTTCGCGCATGAACTCGGTGTCGACCGTGATGAAGTCGGCCTGGGCGAGGCGATGGCAGAGATTGGCGAGCGTCGCGCTGTCGGTAATCAACGGGTGGATATGCATCCGACGCTCCATAGACCGCCCGCGCGGGTTGACAAATAGGGGATGGGTGAAGATGCGATCCGTCATCCATCCCCGTCACCCCGGCCTCGAGCCGGGGTCCTGCTTCTTCTCCCTAGCGAGCAAGCGGGACCCCGGCTCGAGGCCGGGGTGACGACAGAAGAAGACACGATCATGCACGCCTATCGTACCCACACCTGCGCCGCGCTCTCCGCGAGCAACGTCGGCGATACCGTTCGCCTGTCAGGCTGGGTGCATCGCAAGCGCGACCATGGCGGCGTCCTGTTCGTCGACCTGCGCGACCATTACGGCATCACCCAGATCGTCGCCGACAGCGATTCGCCCGCGCTCGCCATCTTGGAGCAGGTGCGCGTCGAATCGGTCGTGACGATCGATGGCAGCGTCAAGGCGCGTTCCGCGGGCACGGTGAACGCCAACCTCGCGACCGGTGAGATCGAGGTATTCGCGCGCGGCGCGACCGTGCTGTCGGCGGCGGACGAGCTGCCGATGCCGGTCGCCGGCGAGCAGGAATACCCTGAGGACATCCGCCTGCGCTATCGCTTCCTCGACCTGCGCCGCGAGACGCTGCATGCCAATATCGTGCGCCGGACGAAGGTGATTTCCGAAATGCGCCGCCGGATGGAAGGCGTGGGCTTCACCGAATATTCGACGCCGATCCTGACGGCCTCGTCGCCCGAAGGCGCACGCGACTTCCTGGTGCCGAGCCGCATCCATCCGGGCAAGTTCTACGCGCTGCCGCAGGCGCCGCAGCAGTATAAGCAGCTGCTGATGGTGGCGGGCTTCGATCGCTATTTCCAGATCGCGCCCTGCTTCCGCGACGAAGACCCGCGGGCCGACCGCCTGCCCGGCGAGTTCTACCAGCTCGACCTGGAAATGAGCTTCGTCACGCAGGAAGAGGTGTGGGAGACGATGGAGCCGGTGATCGGCGGCATCTTCGAATCCTTCGCCGACGGCAAGAGCGTGACGCCGAGCGGCCAGTTCCCGCGCATTCCGCACGACGAAGCGATGCTGAAGTACGGCAGCGACAAGCCCGATCTGCGCAACCCGCTGATCATCACCGACGTGTCGGAGCATTTCACGCAGAGCGGCTTCGGTCTGTTCGAGAAGATCGTCGCGGGTGGCGGCGTGGTCCGCGCAATTCCGGCGCCGGGCACCGCCGACAAGAGCCGCAAGTTCTTCGACGAGATGAACGAATGGGCGCGTGCCGAAGGGCATGCGGGCCTCGGCTACGTCACCCGCAAAAGCGGCGAGTTCGGTGGGCCGATCGCGAAGAACCATGGCACCGAAGGCATGGAGGCGATCTATGCCGCGCTCGGGCTCGGCCCCGATGACGGCTTGTTCTTCGCGGCTGGCAAGGCGGAGGCGGCGGCGAAGCTCGCCGGTGCCGCGCGCACGCGCGTCGCGGACCAGCTCGGGCTCATTGAGCAGGGCGCGTTCCGCCTGTGCTGGATCGTCGACTTTCCCTTCTACGAATATGACGAGGACGCAAAGAAGGTCGAGTTCGCGCACAACCCCTTCTCGATGCCGCAGGGCGGCATGGATGCGCTGGAGAACCAGGATCCGCTGACGATCAAGGCGTATCAGTACGACCTCGTCTGCAACGGCTATGAGATCGCGTCGGGATCGATTCGCAACCAATCGCCGGAGCTGATGGTCAAGGCGTTCGAGCTGGTGGGGCTGAGCAAGGCGGACGTAGAAGAGCGCTTTGGTGGCCTCTATCGCGCGTTCCAATATGGCGCGCCGCCGCACGGTGGCATGGCCGCGGGCGTCGACCGGATCGTCATGCTGGTGTGCGGCGCGCAGAATCTGCGCGAGGTGTCGCTGTTCCCGATGAACCAGCGTGCCGAGGACCTGCTGATGGGGGCGCCGTCGCCCGCGTCGGTGCAGCAGCTGCGCGAACTGTCGATCCGTCAGGCGACCCCGCCGCAGCCGACGGTCAACGTCGACAAGGCGGTGGCGCCGAGCGCGGGGTAAGCTTCGCGCGACTGGTCGACCGGCGACGGCGGGTCGGGCGTGGTCGAGGTTGGCGGGAGAAAGACGACAAGTCCTCCCCCGCCAGGGGGAGGTGGCATGCCGTAGGCATGACGGAGGGGGCGGACACGAAACCGATGTGTCGCTTACCTCCCCCTCCGTCACCGCTGCGCGGCGCCACCTCCCCCTGGCGGGGGAGGAATTTTACCGTCGGATGCGGCTTCGACTAATCATTGCCGCCGACCCAATCGCCGAGCCCGCCCAGCACCGATCCTTCGCCGCGGTTCTGGCCGCCGCCGTTCGCCGCTGCCATCATGCGGCCCGCAAGGCGCGAGAAGGGTAGCGACTGGATCCAGACCGTGCCCGGTCCGCGTAGCCGCGCGAAGAACAGGCCTTCGCCGCCGAAGAGCGCGCTGCGTACGCCCCCGACCGTCACGAGGTCGAACTCGACCGACGGCGTCATCGCGGCGAGGCAGCCGGTGTCGACGTGCAGTTCCTCGCCCGGTGCCAGTTCGCGCTCGACGACGGTGCCGCCCATCTGGACGAAGACCCAGCCATCGCCGGTCAGCGACTGCATCACGAAGCCTTCGCCGCCGAACAGCCCGGTCATGACCCGCCGCTGGAAATAGATGCCGAGCTGCACGCCCTTCGCGGCGGCGAGGAACGCATCCTTCTGGCAGATCAGCTGCCCGCCCAGGTCCGACAGGCGCAGCGGCACGATCGAGCCCGGCGTCGGCGAGGCGAAGGCGACGCGTGCCTTGCCGTACCCCTCGTGCGTGAAGACCGTGGTAAACAGGCTTTCGCCCGTGACCAATCGCTTCCCCGCGCCGAGCAGCTTGCCCATGAAGCCGCCGCCGCTCGCGCCGCTGCCGTCGCCGAACACGGTGGTCATCGCGATGCTGGCGTCCTTCCACACCATTGCGCCCGCCTCTGCGACCGCGCTTTCGCCGGGGTCGAGCTCGATCTCCAGGAACTGCAATTCCTGGCCCTTGATCTCATAGTCGATCTCGTCCGCGACGCTCGATCGGCGCTGCTGCTGCCAGGGACTTTCATAGGGCATGGATCATCGTCCTCTTCAGGTGATGCACCGCCCTACCACGCCTGCAAAATCCAATGCGAGTAGCAGCTGCGCAATTCCGTCGCTTCCCTCGCTCCGTTAACCATGTCACTAGGCCCCCGGGGTTAGACGTGGGGGGTCATGTTAGACGATCAGTTGCTTCCGGCACGGCCGGCCCCGCTCGTTCGCAGTCTCGGTGTCATGGGTGTCCTGTTCCTGACCTTGTCGGTGGCGACGCCGGCTTCGTCGGTGTTCGTCATCATTCCGGGCATGTTGCAGGCGGCGGGAACGGGGACGATCTGGGCGCTGATCCTGGCGGGGATCGTCTGTGTCGCGACGGCCTTCGTCTATGCCGAGCTGTCAAGCGCCTGGCCCGTCGCGGGCGGCGAATATGTCGCCGTCGCCAAGACGCTGGGGCCGCTGTCCGGATTCGTGATGCTGGGCGTCAACGTCTTCAACAATCTGTTCTTTCCGCCCGCCGCGGCGCTGGGGATCAGTGCGGTTCTGTCCACCGTCTATCCGGGCCTGCCTACGGTGCCAGTCGCGATCGCGGTCGTCGCGGCATCGACGCTGATCGCGCTGCTGCAGATCCGCGTGAATGCGTGGATCACCGGCCTGTTTCTCGCGGGCGAAGTGCTGGCGCTGCTCGTCGTCACCGCGCTCGGCTGGTCGGAGGTGGTGCGGCCGTTCGCCGTCCTGCTGACCGCGCCGGTGATGCCGGACGGCGGCGCGATGGTGCCGGCATCGGCCGCGGGGATCGGCCTTGCCACCTCGATCGCGATCTTCGCGCTCAACGGCTATGGTGCCGCGGTGTACTTCGGCGAGGAGATGAAGGAGCCGTCGCGGCTGATCGCACGGGCGATCCTGGCAAGCCTCGTCCTGACGTTGCTGTTCGAGATCGTCCCGACGATCGCCGTGCTGATGGGCGCGCCCGACCTGCATGCGCTGACCACCGCCAGCGACCCGTTCGGGCTTATCGCGCGGCTGCGCGGCAATGGCTGGGTGGCGGATGCGACCGCGATTGGGGTCGTCATCGCGATCGTCAACGCGATCATCGCCTGCATCCTGGCCTGTTCGCGCTTCTTCTACGGCACCGCGCGCGACGGCAGCTGGGGGCGGCCGATCGATCTGTGGATGACGCGCATCCATCCGCGCTTCGGATCGCCCTGGGTCGGCACGCTGATCGTCGGCGGGGTGGGTGTCGCCTGTTGCTTCCTGCCGCTGACGCTGTTGCTGGTGCTGAGCGGCACCGGCCTCGTCGCGATCTACGCCGGCATCGCGATCGCCGCGATGGTCGGGCGCCGGACCGGGGCGACGGCGCATGCGCGCTATCGCATGCCGCTATACCCGATTGCCCCGGTCGTGACGCTGATCGCGCTTGCCTATGTCGTGTGGACCAGCTGGCAGGACGCAAGCGAGGGGCGGCCCGGCCTGCTGATGACGGGCGCGCAGATCGTCGCGTCTGCGGCCTATTACTGGTTCGTCCTGCGTCGTCGCGGCGACTGGAGCGTTCACGTTCCTGATGAGGGTTAGGAGCGAAAGGACGGACCGACGCATGATCGACCTGCGCGATTACGACAAGAAACGGGCCTATAAGGGCCATTACAAGCGCGACCTCGCCACGCTGCAGGAGCGGCTGGAGCACATCCTCGTCGCTCATATCGTCCATGGCCGCCGCGCGGTCGTGATGCTGGAAGGCTGGGACGCGGCGGGCAAGGGCGGCATCATCCAGCGGCTGACCGCGGAATGGGACCCGCGCTATTATGAGGTCTATCCGATCGCGGCGCCGTCGGCCGAGGAAAAGGCGCATGATTTCCTATGGCGCTTCAAGACCCGCCTGCCCAAGCCGGGCAACATCATCGTGTTCGACCGCAGCTGGTATGGCCGTGTGCTGGTCGAGCGGGTCGAGGGCTTTGCCAACGAGACCGAATGGCGCGCGGGCTATGACGCGATCAACGCGTTCGAGGCGGAGCTGGCCGAGAGTGGGACGACTTTGGTCAAGCTGTTCGTCCACGTATCGCAAAAGGAACAGGACAAACGGCTGGAGGCGCGGCTCGACGATCCGTGGAAACGGTGGAAGACGGGGCTGGAGGATTATCGTAATCGCGCCAAACGCGAGGACTATCTCGCCGCGATGTACGACATGTTCGCCCGCACCGATACGGGCGGCGCGCCCTGGACGGTGATCAACGGCAACGACAAGAAGGCGG
This sequence comes from Sphingomonas sp. DC5200-1, assembly GCF_049897245.1. Lineage (NCBI taxonomy): Bacteria > Pseudomonadati > Pseudomonadota > Alphaproteobacteria > Sphingomonadales > Sphingomonadaceae > Sphingomonas > Sphingomonas sp. DC5200-1. The sequence goes on along the minus strand of NZ_JAFCVW010000001.1, from coordinate 306,766 downwards.
CGCGCATCCACGCGCTGACGGAGGTGGCCGACCAGCTTGAAGCTGCAGTAGATATGACGCCGCCGCCGCTCGATCCGGAACTGGAGCGCGTCGCGCGGGCCGCGTTGAGGCGGTAGGCACGCGCTCTTGGGGCGGATCGGTATTGAACCGGCTTGGCAGTTCCTCCCCCGCCAGGGGGAGGTGGCATGCCATAGGCATGGCGGAGGGGGCGGACACGAAACCGATGTGTCGCTTACCTCCCCCTCCGTCACCGCTGCGCGGCGCCACCTCCCCCTGGCGGGGGAGGATTAATCAGTCGAGGCGTTTTAGAAGCTCGCCTCATCGTACACGCGGGACAGGTCGCCTGCCCAGGCGCCGTTGTAACGATCGAGCAGCACCTGCGCGGGCACCTTGCCGCTCCGGACGACTTCGCGGAGCGGATCGAGGAAGCCGGTTTCGTTTTCGCCGATGCCGTTGATCCGCGCGCGCGCGGCGAGGCCGGCGTGGGCGATGTCGAGCACGGTGCCGGCGATATCGGCCAGCCGTCCGCCACCCGGCAGCGGCGCGTCGAGCGCCATCCGCGGCACCGCGTCGCGCAGCGCCTGCCGCTCGGCGAGGCTCCAGTCCTTCACCACGTCCCACGCCGCATCGAGCGCGGCATCGTCGTAGAGCAGGCCGACCCAGAAGGCGGGCAGGGCGCAGATACGGCCCCACGGACCGCCATCGGCGCCGCGCATTTCGAGGAAGGTCTTCAACCGCACTTCGGGGAAGGCGGTGGACAGATGATCGTTCCAGTCGTCCAGCGTCGGCTTTTCGCCGGGCAGGACGCTGAGCTCGCCCTTCAGGAAGTCGCGGAACGACAGACCGGCGGCATCGATGTAGCGACCGTCGCGGTAGACGAAGTACATCGGCACATCGAGCATATAGTCGGCGTAGCGTTCGTAGCCGAAGCCGTCTTCGAACACGAAGGGCAGCATGCCGGTGCGGGCGGGATCGGTGTCCGACCAGATATGGCTGCGATACGACAGAAAGCCGTTGGGCTTGCCATCGGTGAAGGGCGAATTGGCGAACAGCGCGGTCGCGAGCGGCTGGAGGGCCAGCCCGACGCGGAACTTCTTCGCCATGTCGGCTTCCGACGCATAGTCGAGGTTCACCTGGATCGTGCAGGTGCGCAGCATCATGTCGAGGCCCATGCTGCCGACCCGCGGCATGTGGCGCAGCATGATCGCATAGCGGCCCTTGGGCATGATCGGCAGTTGGTCGCGCGTCTTGTCGGGCCACATGCCGAGGCCGAGGAAGCCGATGCCGAGCTTCTCACCCGCCGCCTTCACCTGATCGAGGTGGCGGCCGGTTTCGGCACAGGTCTGGTGCAGGTTGTCGAGCGGTGCGCCGGACAGTTCGAACTGGCCGGCCGGTTCCAAGCTGACGCTGCCGTCCGCGCCGGTCAGCGCGATAAGGTTTCCGCCTTCCTCAACGGGTTGCCAGCCATATTGCTGAAGCTCTGTCAGGAGTGCGCGGATGCCGCCGGGCTCGCCCCAGCTCGGCGCGTGATGGTCGGTCGTGCTGTAAACGAACTTCTCATGTTCGGTGCCGATCCGCCACCGTTCGCGCGGCTTTTCCCCGCGGGCGAAACTCGCGATCAGCTGCTCGCGCGACTCGATGAGGGGTGAGCCCTCGGCGATAACGGTCTTGGTCGTCATGGCGCGCCCTTACGCGGGGATGAACAGCGACGCCAGCAAGCTTTGCTACCAGTCGCCCGCGGCCGCCATCCATAATGCGACCGCGGCGGCCGCGGCCGTGTCGGCGCGCAGGATGCGGGGCCCGAGGCTGATGCCAATCGCTTGAGAATGTTCGCGTATCATCGCCCGTTCGGCATCGGTGAAGCCGCCCTCCGGTCCGATCAGGATGGCGGCCGGGCCGGGATGCGCCCGCATCGCCGCGACGGCCGGATCGCCACCCGCCTCGTCGGCGAAGAACAAGGTGCGGGTCGCTGGCCAGTCGCGCAGCATGGCGGCGAGCTTCACGGGCTCGTCGACCGCCGGCAGAGCAGTGCGGGCGCATTGCTCTGCCGCTTCGATCATGTGCGCGCGGAGGCGATCGGTCTTCAGCTTGTCGACGATGGTGCGCGCGGTGACGACGGGGACCAGCCGGTCCACCCCAAGCTCGCAGGCCTTTTCGGCGAGCCAGTCGATCCGGCCTTTCTTGAGCGGCGCGGCGCACAGCCATAGATCGGGCACCGGCTCGCGCTCGCGCAAACGTGTCGACACGTCGACGGTGAGATCGCGGCGACCGACCTGTACCGCGGTCGCTAGCCATTCCCCGGTGACGTCATCGAACAGCTTCACCGGATCGCCCGGCGCGGTCCGCATCACCGATAGGAGATAATGCGCCGCCGGCCCGTCGATGCGTAGCGGACCGGGCGCGAGGGGCTGCTCGACGAACAGGCGCGGCGTGGATTGCGGGGGCCAGGCGGGCGTGGCGGTCATGGTCGATGCTCGGATGGGGCCTTCAGGCGCTTCTGTCGCGCCCAGATTTTACGGGCGACGATCGCGACGAGCAGCGCGCCCACCGCGATCGCGACGACGACGACGGTCACCACGCCTGCCACGCGCAGGATCGCCCAGAACAGCGCCTCGACGAAGCGGCCGACCGCGACCGAGAGGCCGATCATCGGTCGTTCCGGCGGGGGCAGGAGGGGCGGGTGGCGTCCATCGCGGACGATCTGCCGCATCTTCGCGGCGATAGCGAGGCAAAAGCCCGGGAACGGCCTTGCCCGCGGGCGGTGTCGCGCGGCAAAGGCGAAGCATGGCCGCGCATCCCCCCACCGATATCGTCCCCGACAGCGAACATCGCGGTCTGGTCGGCCGCCTGCCGCCCCGCGCGCGGGGTCTGGCGCTGCTGGCCCGGCTCGACCGGCCGATCGGCTGGTGGCTGCTGTTCTGGCCGGGCGCGTGGGCGATCGCGCTCGCTGGGGGCGGGATCGCGCGCTGGCCGCTGCTGCTGTGGTTCCTTGCCGGCAGTATCGCGATGCGCGGTGCGGGCTGCGTGTACAACGACATCGTCGATCGCGACCTCGACGCGCAGGTCGCGCGCACGCGGGCGCGGCCGATCCCGAGCGGGCTGGTGTCGGTGCGGCTTGCCTGGGTGTGGCTGGTCGCACTGTGTCTGGTCGGGCTGGTGGTGCTGCTCCAGCTCGGCACGCTGGCGAAGATCGTCGCGTTGGCGAGCCTGGCGCCCGTGGCGGCCTATCCGTTCATGAAGCGGATCACCTGGTGGCCGCAGGCGTGGCTGGGCCTCGTGTTTTCCTGGGCGGCGCTGGTCGGCTGGGCGGAGGTGGCGGGTGCGCTGTCGGCACCGCTGTGGCTTCTCTACGCGGGGTGTATCGCTTGGGTGATCGGCTATGACACGATCTACGCGCTGCAGGATCGCGAGGACGATGCGCTGATCGGCGTGCGCTCGTCGGCGCTGCGGATGGGTGCGCGGGTGCGATCGGGGACGGCTGGCTTCTACCTGCTGGCGGTGCTGTGCTGGGCGGGGGCGATTTGGCTGGTGCATGCCGATCCGCTCGCCTTGGTCGCGTTGGTGCCCGTCGCGCTGCACCTCGGCTGGCAGGTGACGACCCTGGTGCCGGACGATGGCGGCAATCCGCTGGCCCGCTTTCGCAGCAACCGCTTTGCCGGGTTGCTGATGTTCCTCGCCTGTCTGGTCGTCGGATCGACCGCCTGAGCCGCCATCGGGCCTAGCATCGCGCCCGCCCCGCCCCTAATTGGGGGCGATGCTGACTCCCAACCAAGCGCGTGACCGCGCCGCCGATATCGTTTCCCGCGCCGTTCGGGCGGGGGCGGATGCCGCGGACGCCGTCTTTGCCGCGGATGCCTCGACCGATGTCGGCGTGCGGCTCGGCGCATTGGAGGATCTGGGCCGGTCGGAAAGCGAAGAACTGGGGCTGCGGGTCTTCGTCGGCCAGCGCTCGGCGAGCGTCTCGACCTCCGATCTGTCCGCCGATGCGCTGGGCGCGCTGGTGGAGCGTGCGGTGGCGATGGCGCGCGAGGCGCCGGAGGATCGCTGGGCGGGCCTCGCGCCGCAGGAACGGCTGATGCACGGGGCGCCGCCGCTGCTCGATCTCGACGATGGCGGCGACATTTCGCCGGCCGATCTGCGGGCCTGGGCCGAGGAGGCCGAAGACGCGGCACGGAGTGTCGCGGGCGTCAGCAATAGCGAGGGTGGCGGTGCGGCCGCGTCACGGTCCGTCTGGGGCCTGGCGACCAGCCATGGCTTTGCCGGCGCCTATGCCACGACCACCTACAGCCTGTCGGCAAGCGTGCTGGCGGGCGACGTCGCGAGTGGCATGCAGCGCGATTACGCGCATCACGCGGCGCGCAAGCGGGCGCATCTCGAGACGCCCGAGGCGATCGGCCGGCGTGCCGGGGAGCGCGCCGTCGCCCGGATCAACCCCGGCCGCCTCGCCAGTGGTGCGGTGCCGGTCGTGCTGGACCCGCGCGTCGGCTCGTCGCTGCTCGGCCATCTCACCGGCGCGATTGCCGGCCAGGCGATCGCACGGCGGACCAGCTTTCTGCTCGATGCGCTGGGGACGCGCGTGTTTGCCGACGGCGTGACCATCTGCGACGATCCGCATCGCCCGCACGGGCTGCGGTCGCGCCCCTTCGACGGTGAAGGACTGCCGGTATCGCCGACCGCGATCATTGCGGACGGTATGCTGGAGACCTGGCTGCTCGACAGCGGATCGGCGCGGCAACTGGGGCTGGAGCCGACCGGCCACGCCGCGCGCGGCGTCGGCGGATCGCCCGGCGTCTCGCCCAGCAATCTGTACATGCAGGCCGGCGTGATCCCGGTCGAGACGCTGATCGGCGACATCGCCGATGGCATCTATATCACGGAGCTGATCGGCCAGGGTGTGAACTCCGTCACGGGCGACTACAGTCGCGGCGCGTCCGGCTTCCGGATCGTCGACGGAGCGATCGCCGGGCCGGTCGCCGAATTTACGATCGCGGGCAATCTGAAGGACATGTTCCTCAACCTGACGCCTGCGAGCGACCTCGAATTCCGCTATGGCATCAACGTGCCGACGCTGCGGATCGACGGGATGACGATCGCGAGTGGCTGATCCGGCGTTCGACCTGACGGCGGCCGTCGCCCAGATCGCGCACGAGGCGGGGCAGATGGCGCTTGCCCGCTGGCGGACCGACTTCCGCCGCTGGGAGAAAACACCGGGCAGTCCAGTGTGCGAGGTGGACCTCGACGTCGATCGGATGCTGCGCGCGCGCCTCGAAGGGCTGCTGCCTGACGCCGGTTGGCTGTCGGAGGAGACGGTGGACAATACCGACCGGTTGGCGCGCGAGGCGGTGTGGGTCGTCGATCCGATCGACGGGACCCGTGATTATATCCGCGGGCGCGAAGGCTGGGCGGTTTCGGTCGCGCTGGTGCGCAACGGCGAGGTGGTGCTGGGGGTGCTCGATGCACCGGCGCGTCGCGAACGCTGGACCGCGACGCGAGGGCAGGGGGCGTGGCGCAACGGTGTGACGCTGCACGCCGGTACGCGATCCGCTTTGTCCGGTGCGCGCGTGCCCACCGATGCTCTGCCGAAGATCGATCGTCATCTGACGATCGTCCATAAGCCCAACTCCATCGCGCTGCGGATGGCGATGGTGGCGGCGGACGAGGCCGACCTCGTCGCGACGCTGCGCTGGGGCAACGAATGGGATATCGCGGCCGCGGCAGTGATCGCGGTAGAGGCAGGCGCGGGGGTAAGCGACGCGCTGGGGGGACCACTCCGCTATAACAAGCCCGATCCGACCGCCTTCGGCGTGATGGTCGCTGCACCGGGCATCCATGACGAGGCGCTCGCGTGGATCAAGCCGCGGGCAGAGGCCGCCTCGATCCGCTGAGCGCGCGTCGTAAGCGTCTCACAAACAATCACTCTTCGGCCACAACGGAACCGGTATCGCCTGCGTAACGTTTTGTTGCTGACGCCGCGCGCTGGGCCTGGCGAAGAGAGGGATGCCAATCATGTTGTGGACGATCGCCGTAATCTTGCTGATCCTGTGGCTGCTGGGCTTCTCGCTCCACATCGCCGGCGGTCTGATCCACATCCTGCTGGTCATCGCGATCATCGTCGGCCTGATCCAGCTCTTCACCGGCCGCCGCGCTTTATAGGATCGATCGGGGGCGGCACCGGCCGCCCCCGCTGTCGTCAGTGAACGAAGCGCGCGACGACGTCGCGATAGCTGCGGCTGACCTTCACGCTGGCGCCGGAATCGAGCACCAGGAAGCATTCGCCGTTGGTGTGCGGCTTCACCTGTTTGACGAGGTCCAGATTGACGATCGTCGAGCGGTGGACGCGCTGGAAGCGGCGCGGATCGAGCCGCTTTTCCAGATCCTTCATCGTCTCGCGCAGGATCAGGTTCCGGTCGCCGGTGTAGATCACCATGTAATCGCCCGCCGCGTCGATCCGCTCGATCGTGTCGACGTCGACGCGGAAGATCTGGCCCTGATCCTTGATGTTGATCAGCTTCTCGTAGCGATTGGCCGATAGGTCGCCCGCGTCGGCGATATCGGCGGCGGCCTCGGGCGCATGCTCGGCGAGCACCTCCTTCAGCTTCTCCACCTCCTCGACGCCGCGCTTCTCGCTAAGCCTTTGACGCACCCGTTCGATCGTGTCGGCAAGACGCGATTCCTCGACCGGCTTCATCAGATAATCGACCGCCTGCGCCTCGAACGCCCGCAGCGCATGATCGCTATAGGCGGTGACGAACACGAACAGCGGTGGCTCGACCTCCATCAGGCCCTGCACGACCGAAAAGCCGTCGAACCCGGGCATCTGGATGTCCAGGAAGACGAGGTCGGGCTTGTGCGTCTTGATCGCCCGGATCGCCTCGCGCCCGTTCGAGCACTTTTCAATGATCTCGATGTCTTCATGCGCCTGGAGCCGGAGCTCCAATCCCTGGATCGCGAGCGGTTCGTCGTCCACCAGGATGGTTCTGATCGTCATGCGGCCTCTCTACTCACATCGTCGAGCTGGAAGGGGATTTCGATCTCCACCGAAAACCCGCCAGCCGGCGCGGTACGCGTCTCAAAACGGTGATCCGGGCCATAGGCCTGGACCAGCCGCTCCCTAATATTGGGGAGACCCACGCCGGTTGAAAGGCTTGGCATCGCACGACCCTCCTGCAAACCCGGCCCCGTGTCGGATACGCCGATCTGCACGCGATCCCCGGCGAGCCGCGCGCGGATGCAGATTTCGGCCCCCTGCTCCTGCGTGCTGACCGCATATTTGATCGCATTCTCGACCAAGGGTTGCAGCAGCAGCGAGGGCAGGCGGGCGCGTTCGGCGCGCGGATCGACGTCGAACACCGGGCGCAGGCGATCCTCGAACCGCATCTTTTCGATCTCGAGATACAGCTTCAGCGTCTCGACCTCTTGCAGCACGGTGACGTGCGCGGTCGGCTCGTTGGCCAGCGTGTAGCGCAGGAAGGACGACAGCCGGCTCAGCATCGCATTCGCCCGCTCGGTCTGCTTGAGCAGTACCAACGTCGAGATCGAATTGAGCGTGTTGAACAGGAAGTGCGGGTTGAGCTGATAGCGCAGCATCGCCAGCTGCGCCGACGATGCCTGGCTTTCCAGATGCTGCATCTGGTCGATCTGATCCTCGACGATCAGGTAGAAGTTGATGCCGAAGTACAGCGCCGACCAGCCGAACAGCGCGGTGAAGGCGACGTAGAAGGCGACGACCATGCGTGGCAGGGTGACCCCCGGCTGGCCGTTCTGGATTAGCGACCAGGTGAAGGCATCGACGAAAGTCGAGAAGATCGTCGCGATGACGAAGGCGAGGATCGTCAGGATCAGCCCGCTGACCCGCGGCAAGCGCCGGAAATAGCCATAGAAGGTCGAGAGCAGCAGCGTGACGCAATAGCCGACGATCGCCTCGACGATCACGGGAATGATCGTGTCGAGCGACAGGTTGGTGAGCGTCGAGGCGCCGCGCAGCAGGAGGTAGCCGGTCCAGCCGACCGCCTGCAGCGTCCAGAAGGCGCGGCTCTTGTTCTCGAAGAAGGGGCGCACGTTGAGCGCCGGGCGGGTGGGGGCGGGAAGGGTCGCCATATAGCCGGCGTCTCTACACGCGTGCGCACCGCCGTGCAAAACAGAAGGGCCGCCGCTGCCCGAAGGAAGCGACGGCCCTGTCCGTCAGACCGTTTCGGTCAGGTCGATCAGAAGGCGGTGTTCACCGACATGATGAATGCACGCGGGCTGCCGATCTGCACGAACGGGATCGTGTTGTTGTAGGTCAAAGTCGAACCGCCGGGGAAGCCGCCGACATAGAACTTGTTGAACGCGTTGACGACGTTCAGCTGCAGGTAGGTCTTGTTCTTGCCGCCGATGCCGACCCAGTCGAGCGCCAGACGGGCGTCGAAGTCGACGACCGTGTAGCCCGGCGCCGTGGCGCCCCAGGTCTGGACCAGGATACCGCGCGTGCCGGTGTAGGTGGCGGGCACGTCGTTCACGGTCGGGCAAACGTTGTTCACAAGCGACACGGTGCAGCCGAAGTTCGGCAGGTTCTGGTCGTTGACGTAACGACGACCGGTGCGCTTCGCCTGGACGCCCAGTTCGAGCGGGCCCAGCGTCGCCTGGATACGACCACCGAAGGTGTAGACCGGTGCACCCGATTCACGCTTGCCGGCGGTCTGCGCCAGGATCGGGGCGCCAGCGACCGTGCAGTTGTTGGTCGTGTTCGCCGCGGTCAGCGTGGCCGGGCAGCGGCCGATCTCGACGTTCGTCTTGATCTCCGACTTCAGATACGAACCGTATGCATAGAACAGCAGTTCGCGGATCGGACGATACGAGATGCTGCCGTCGATGCCATACTTATCGACGCGACCCAGGTTGCGATAAATCGTCTGCTGCGTGTCGATGTCATAGGCGCTCGCCAGACGGTTCTGGAAGCGGGTATACCACGGACCCAGCGACGCCTGGATGCGGCTGGAGGTGTAACGGATGCCCGCGTCGAAGTTGTCCGTCGTCTCTGGCTTCGGGTTCGCAGGGGTGGTGTTCTGCGGATAGTAGAACGCCTGATACAGGTTGTCCGTGCCCGGGACCTGAATACCCTTCGAATAGTTGCCGAAGATGCTGACCGCGTCGGTGACTTCGTAGGTCAGGCCGCCTGCCGGCAGGATGCGATCATACTTGTAGATGCGGTTCTGCGGCGCGGCATAGCCGGTCACGGTCGGAACCGCCGTGGTGCCGCCCACGACATACGGGAAGGCTGCGGCATAGGCCGCATTCTGCGCACCCGAAGCGATACAGTCGACGTTGCCGCCGGCCGACGTGGTGAAGCAATAGTTGGTCAGGTCGCGCTTGAACCACTTGCCGGTCACCGACGCTTCGACGCGCAGCTTGCTGTCGAAGAAATTGCCGATGTACTGTGCGAAGCCCTGGTTCAGGATCGCCTTCGAGAAGCGGTTGCGCTTCTGCAGGACGCCGCCGCTGATGGCGAGGATGCCGTTGTTGACCGGGAAGACGTCAAACGGCTTGCCGTTCGCCTGCAGGAAGCCCAGCTCGCCGGTCTGCTTGTGACGGCCGTAATCGAGCGTGTAGCCGACGCGGATGCTCTGCGTGTCCGAGAAATTGTAGCGCAGCGATGCGATCACGCCGTAGCGGTTGGTGATCGTCTGGCTGGGGGCCAGCAGGGTCACGCCGTTGCTCGACGTCGCGCTGGTGCAGGACACGGCGCCGGTCGTCGCGTTGGTCTGCAGGGTGCAGGTGTCGAGCACGTCACCATCGCCGTTCAGGTCGCGGCCGAAATAATACTGGTTGCCGATATAGCCATAGATCGGCGTCGTGACGGCGGGCAGACCCGACGTCGACGTACCACGCACCCAACCGCCTTCACGCGCGGTCACGGTGCCGCCGCCGTTGGCCTTCGTGTACTGATACGACGGATCGACGAACAGCGTCAGCTTGTCGCTGAGCGAGAAACGCGAATTGACGCGAATGTTAGCGGTGTTCGACGGATTGTAGCGCTCGTCGAAGCTGCTGCCGCAGGCGCTGCCGTTGTTCGAGTTACCCGGCGCGTTGACGATCGCGGGCTGGTCGGCGACGCCGGCGCGTCCGACCGCAATCTGGCAGCGCGCAACCGAATAGGGCAGCTCGTCGCGGCTGCGCGGGAAGCGGTTCAGGCTGCCGGTGCCTGCGGTGCGGGCAACGCCGGTCACCAGCGTTGGGGCGGCAGCGTTCGCGCCGGTTCCACCGGTCGAGGTGTACACGAAATCTTCGTTCCGCAGCGGCGCCGAACCGAAGAAGTTGTTGCGGTTCTGGTTGTAGTGGCCCGAAACCGAGATGAAGTCCTTGCCGCTGCCGATCGGCTGGTAGATCTTAGCGTTATACTGCTGCTTGTTGATGCGGCCGAAGTTGTTGAACACGACGTCATTGGTCGCGCTCGAACCCGAGAACCAGGCCTTGGTGCCCCAGGGGGTGAACACGCCGGTGTTGACCAGGCCGAAGACGCGGAAGAATTTGTAGTCGCCGATCGAGCCGACCATGCGCGCACCGAATTCGTCGGTGGGGATCAGCGTGCGATAGTTGACGGTCGAACCCGAAGCCGATGCGGTGGGCGAGTCGGGGTCGGTCGAGCCGAGGTTGACGTTGACCTGCTCGATCAGCTCGGGGTCCAGCTGCTGGTTCGAATAGATGGCATAGTTGCCGGTGTCGTTCAGCGGAATGCCGTCGAACGTCTGGCTGATGCGGCTGCTGTCGAACCCGCGGATGGTGAGCGTACCGCCCGCCGAACCGAACGGATCGTTGTTCTGGAAGCTGACGCCCGGCAGCTGGTTGATGATGTCGTTGATCGTCTGGCCAGGGGTCTGGTGCGAGATGAACGTCTGGTTGAGGACCTGCTTGTTCTTCGACGTGTTCGGAATATCCACGCCGCCGACGCCGGGTTCGCGCGCGCCGGTGACGACGATGTCACCCGAACCGACGGTGTCGGCTTCGGTCGAACCGGTCGACTGCGCGAAGGCGGCGCCCGGCAGCATGAGCGCGGCGAAGGCAACGCCGCAAGCGAAAGTCATACGCATCTGATCTTGTCCCCTTTGAGCATGGTGCTCTTGGATTCGCGGCTCGTGTTTTTTGCCGTTGCCGCGGCCCATGTGAGATCAATATTGCGAGTTTGTGACAATCAAAGGGCAGTGATGATGACCCGCGTCGCTTCGTCCCGCTGCGTTGCAAAAAGGCAACGCCCCCGCTTCGTCATGCGGCCGTTTCGGCAACGATTTCAGCCCACTGCGCTTCGGTGATGACCGCCACGCCAAGGTCCGTCGCCTTCTTGAGCTTCGACCCCGCATCGGCCCCGGCCACCACGAGGTCGGTCTTGGCGGACACGGACCCCGACACGCGCGCGCCCAGTGCCTCGGCCTGCGCCTTGGCTTCGTCGCGACTCAGCGTTTCGAGCTTGCCGGTGAAGACGACGATCTTGCCGCTGACCTGCGAGGCGCGGGTTTCCCAGACGACGTCGGCGGGCGTGACCTCGCTGAGCAGGTCGTCGACGACCTCGCGATTATGCGCCTCGGCGAAGAAGTCGAGCAGCGCGTCGGCGACTTCGGGCCCGATCTGGGGGGTGTCGATCGCCGCGACGATCGCGCGCTGGCGGCGCAGCTCGAACTTGCGGTCGGGCTCGCCCAGGGCGGGGACGGTGTCGGCCCGGACCCGAAGCGCGGCGTCGATCATCGCGCGGAAGCCCGCCATCGATACGAAGCGGCGGGCCAGGTCGCGCGCGGTGATCTCGCCGACATGGCGGATGCCCAGCGCGAAGAGGAAGCGGTCGAGCGAAATGTCACGCCGCGCATCGATCGCGGCGAGCAGCTTGTCGACCACCAGTTCGGACATACGCTCGCGCTGGATGAGCGCCTCGCGATGCTGGTGCAGGCGAAAGATATCGGCGGGCGAGGCGATCAGGCCATCGCGGAAGAACTCCTCGACCCGGACAAGGCCGAGACCGGTAATGTCGAAGGCGTGGCGCGAGACGAAGTGGATCAGGCGTTCCACGCGCTGCGCCGGGCAGATCAGACCGCCGGTGCAGCGGATGACGACCTCGCCCTCCTCGCGCGTCGCCAGGCTGCCGCATTCAGGGCAGTGGTCGGGGAAGACGAAGGGCTCTCGGGCGACGTCGCGGGTCAGGTTCTCGACGATCTGCGGAATGACGTCGCCGGCGCGTTGCAGGACCACGCGGTCGCCGGGGCGGACGCCCAGTCGTTCGATCTCGTCGGCATTGTGCAGCGTGGCGTTGGTCACGACGACACCGCCGACCGTCACTGGCTCCAGCCGCGCGACGGGGGTCAGCGCACCGGTGCGGCCGACCTGGATATCGATCTTTTCCAGCGTAGTCTGGGCGCGCGCGGCCGGGAATTTGTGCGCTATCGCCCAGCGCGGGGTGCGTCCGACAATGCCCAGCCGGGCCTGCCAGTCGAGGCGATCGACCTTATAGACGACGCCGTCGATATCGAAGGGCAGGTCGGCGCGCTGCGCCTCGATGGTGCGATAGATGGCCAGCGCGGCACCGGCATCGGGCACACGGGCAAAGGCATCGGCGATGGGAAAGCCCCAGTGGCGCCACGTCTCGACCATGTCGAACTGGGTGTCGACCGGCACGTCGCTCGCCTCGCCCCAGCCATGCGCCAGGAAGCGCAAGGGACGCCCGGCGGTGATGGCCGGGTTCTTCTGGCGCAGCGAACCGGCGGCGGCGTTGCGCGGATTGGCGAACTGGCGCGCCTCCTTGTTCGCATCCGCGGCTTCCTGCGCCAGTCGGGCGTTGAGCGCGGCGAAATCGGCCTTGCTCATATAAACCTCGCCGCGCACCTCGAACACGGTCGGCGCGTCGGCGGGCAGGGTCTGGGGGATGTCGGCGATGGTGCGGACATTCTCGGTCACGTCCTCACCGATGGCGCCGTCACCGCGGGTCAGCGCCTGGACCAGCCGCTGGTCGACATAGCGCAGCGAACAGGACAGGCCGTCGATCTTGGGCTCGGCGGTCAGGGTGACGGGTTCGTCCTCGGGCAGCTTGAGATAGCGGCGGACGCGGGCGACGAACTCCTCGACCTCCTCGTCGGTAAAGGCATTGTCGAGGCTGGTCATCGGCCGGGCGTGCGGCACCTTGGCGAGATGGGCGGCGGGGGCGGCGCCGACCTTGCGGCTGGGCGAATCGGCGCGGATCAGGTCGGGGAAGGCCGCCTCGATCGCGCTGTTGCGGCGGACCAGTGCGTCATATGCGGCGTCCGAAATCTCGGGCGCGTCATGTGTGTGGTAGAGGCTGTTGTGGTGCGCGATCTGCGCGGCGAGTGCCTCCAGTTCGGCGGCGGCATCGAGCGGCGTCTGCGGCAGGTCGGTCATGGGTGCCGACTAGGGGACAGAAAGGCGGTCGGGCAAGCGGGGAGTGGAATAGCCCGGATCGACGGCGGTAGATGCTTGATCCGCCGCATGAATTTCCGCCGCGGATGAACCAACCGCGGCCCCCGGCGATTGCGTCTTCATCCATCCGCCATCGAAAGCCGCATCATGACCGATCAGACCAATCGCCGCGATCTGTTCAAGGGCGCTGCCGTCGCGGGCGTCGCCGCCGCTGCGGCCCCGGCCTTCGCGCAAGGCGCGCCGGCGCTCAGCGACCCGCAGACGCGCTACACCAGCCAGCCGTTTCCCGAACAGCGCCAGAAATGGCCGGCGCTGCAACGCGACATGAAGCCGGTGCCCGACAGCGGCGAGCGCAGCTATCGTGGGTCGGGGCGGCTCGCTGGGCGCAAGGCGCTGGTGACGGGCGGCGATTCCGGCATCGGCCGTGCCGCGGTGATCGCCTTTGCGCGCGAGGGCGCCGATGTCGCGATCAATTACTATCCGACCGAGGAGCCCGATGCGCAGGACGTCGCCAAGCTGCTGCGGGCCGAAGGGTGCAAGGTGGTGCTGATCCCCGGCGACCTCACGGACGAGAAATTCTGCCGCGACCTGATCGCGCGTGCCAACCGAGAGCTGGGTGGCCTCGATATCCTGGTCAACAATGCGGCGTACCAGCAGTCGAAGGCGTCGATCGCGGAGATCAGCACCGAACAGTTCGATCGGACGATGAAGACCAACGTCTATGCGATGTTTCACCTGTGCAAGGCGGCGATCCCGCTGATGCCGCGGGGTGCGGCGATCATCAACACCGGGTCGGTCAATTCGGTCAACCCGGGCGAAGAGCTGCTCGATTATGCCACGACGAAGGCGGCGATCCTCGTCTTCACCAAGGGACTGGCGAAACAGCTGGGGCCGAAGGGCATCCGCGTGAACATGGTCGCGCCGGGACCGGTGTGGACGCCGCTGCAGGTGGCGGGCGGCCAGCTGCCGGGCAAAATGGGCGAGTTTGGGCAGGATACGCCCTTGGGCCGCGCGGGTCAGCCAGCGGAACTAGCAGGGCTGTACGTTGCGCTGGCCGAGGCGGGGAACAGCTTCACCACCGGCAGCGCCTTTGGCGCGAACGGCGGCACCGGCGCGATCTGACGTTTCCCCTCCGATGAGGGAGGGGAGGGTCAGGCCGTCTCCAACAGGCGATCGGCCTGTGCGCGCGCTTCGTCGGTGACGGTCGCGCCGGACAGCATCCGCGCGATCTCTTCGCGTCGTTCGGCCTCGTCGAGCACCCGAACGCCGGTGCGGGTGACGGTGCCGTCGTGGCTCTTGGCGATCAGCAGATGCTCGGCACCGCGCGCCGCGACTTGGGGCGAGTGCGTCACCACCAGCAGCTGCGTGTGTTCGGCGAGCCGCGCGAGACGTTCGCCGATCGCGCTCGCCACCGCACCGCCGACGCCGCGATCGATCTCGTCGAAGATCATCGTCGCCGCGCCGCCTTCCTCCGCCAGCGCAACCTTCAGCGCCAGGATGAAGCGCGAAAGCTCGCCCCCGCTGGCGATCTTGGCGAGCGGGGCGAAGGGCGCGCCGGGGTTGGTCGCGATTTCAAACTCGACGCGGTCCTTGCCGTGCGCTGACCAACCGTCGGGACCGACCGACACAACGGTCGTGCGGAAGCGTGCGGCGTCAAGCTTCAACGGCGCAAGTTCGCCCGCGACCGCCGCGTCGAGCCGCTCCGCCGCGGCATGGCGGCGTTGCGACAGGATGTCGGCGGCGGCGTCGTAGTCGGCACGAGCCGCGGCGACGGTCGTTTCCAGCAGCGCGATCCCATCCTCGCCGGCTTCCAGCCGCTCGAGGCGGCCGCGCAAATCCTCGGTCAGCGCGGCGAGATCGTCGGGCTGGACGCGATGCTTGCGCGCCATGCCGCGCAGCTCGAACAGGCGGGCCTCATCCTCTTCCAGCGCCCGTGGGTCGAAGGCGAGGGCACGGCGCGCCTCGACCAGCTGTTCCTCGGCAGCCGCCGCCTCGATCACCGCGCGATCGATCGCCGCCAGCGCTTCGCCGAGCGCGGGATGATCCTCGGCGATGCGGCCCAGCACCCGCGCCGCCTGGCGCAGCTGCGCTAGCCCGCCGTTCGATCCTTCCAGATAGTCGTCGATCGCGGCCAATTCGTCCGCGATCTTTTCGGCGCGCTGCATGCCACGCCGCTTGTCGGCGAGCGCTTCCTCTTCGCCCGGTTCGGCGGCCAGCGCGCTGAGTTCGCCCACCGCATGTTCCAGCCATTCGCGATCGCGTGCGGCCGTCTCGATCTCGGCCTGCGCCGTGGCGAGCTTTGCCTGCGCGTCTCGCAAACTTGCCCAAGCGCGTGCGGTATCGCCCGGATCGACGCGCCCGAACGCATCGAGCAGCGCGCGATGCCCGCGGGGATTGAGCAGGCCGCGATCGTCGTGCTGGCCGTGGATTTCGACCAGCATCGGCGCCATCTCGCGCAGCAGCGCGACGCCTGCCGGCTGGTTGTTGACGAGCGCGCGGCTGCCGCCATCGGCCTTGACGATGCGTCGGACGAGCAACGGTTCGCCCGGCTCCACCTCGACGCCATTCTCTTCCAATAGGGCGCCGAGCGCGCCGACGGGCGGATCGAAGGTCGCGGTGACGATCGCCTGTGCCGCGCCGTGGCGCACCAGCCCCGATTCGCCACGCCCCCCCAGCGCCAGCCCGAGGGCATCGAGCAGGATCGACTTGCCCGCACCGGTTTCCCCGGTCAGCACGTCGAGCCCTGCCCCGAATTCGAGGTCAAGCGCCTCGATCAGCACCACATCGCGAATGGACAGCGCGGTCAGCATCGCAGGCGCTATAGCGCGCCCGCGCGGCGATGTTGATCCTTAAATGTTCTCATCGCCGCGATGACGGCCGGGGCGCCGATCAGTTGGTCGGCGTCTCGGTGGTCGGCACCGGCGCACCGGCCGTGCCGCCGCTGGGGGCGACCGGCGTCGGCGGCGTGGGGGCTTCCGCCTTGGGCTTGGCGGCCTCCAGCTCGCCAGGTTCGGCGAGCTTCTTGGTGCCCGGCGTGTTGGGCGGGATGATCGGCTGGCCGGCGGGTATCGGCGCAGTCGGCGTGAAGGGATGCTCCTGCATCAGCTTGTACGCATGCGCGTACCAGTCGCTGCCGGGATAGTTGGCACCGAGCACCGCCGCAGCCTTCTCGGCTTCGCCGCGCAGGCCCAGTTCCAGATAGCATTCGACGAGGCGCATCAGCGCTTCGGGCGTGTGCGTCGTGGTCTGATATTTGTCGATCACGGTGCGGAAGCGCAGCGCGGCGCCCAGCCACTGACCGCGGGTTTCGTAGAACCGCCCGATCTCCATCTCCTTGCCGGCGAGGTGATCGTTGACGAGGTCGATCTTCAGGCGGGCGTCAGAGGCGTAACGGGTGTTGGGATAGCGGCGGGTCAGTTCACCCAGCGCGCTCAGCGCCTGGAGCGTAATCTTCTGGTCGCGCGTGACGTCGCGAATCTGTTCGTAATAGCTCAGCGCGATCAGATAATAGGCATAAGGGGCATCGCGGTTGCCGGGGTGGACCGACAGGAAGCGCTGCGCCGACTGGATGCTCGCGGTGTAATCGCGGTCGAGATAATAGCTGAACGCGCTCATCAGCTGCGCGCGGCGGGCCCAGATCGAATAGGGGTGCTGGCGCTCGACCTCGTCGAACAGCAGCGCCGCCTCCTTGTAGCGGCCCTGATCCAGCCGCGTCTTCGCGGTCGAATAGAGCGTGCCCACGTCGCGCGCGACATAGGGCAGGTCGGACTTCGCCTTGTTACGGGCGCAACCGGCGACCGGAAGCGCGAGGACGGCGATCATCGCGGCGGCAAGCGCCTTGGACTGTGGGATACGCATCGGCTAAGGCTCTTAGCGTAAGCGCGTGCCAGCGAACAATCCCCTCCGTCGCACGTTGGCGCGCCTGTTACGGACTCGAAAGGACCCTCATGCCTGCTACGTTGCTCCACACCCACCGCGTCGAAAAGCCGTGGGGCCGGCATGACCTGGGGTTCGGCTTTGAGGACGCGCCCAAGGACGGCGAGCCGATCGGCGAAATCTGGTTTCAGGAGCCGGGCGACAGCACGCCCGACCTGCTGATCAAATATCTGTTCACCGACCACAAATTGTCGGTGCAGGTCCACCCGGACGACGAGCAGGCGCACGCCCGCGGCCTGCCGCGCGGCAAGGACGAATGCTGGACGATCCTGGCGGCTCGCCCCGATTCGACGATCGCCCTGGGCCCCAAGCAGCCGATCACCGCCGACCAACTGCGCACCGATGCACAAGACGGCAGCATCGAGGACGATCTCGACTGGGTGCCGGTGAAGGCCGGCGACTTCTACTACGCTCCCAGCGGCACGATCCACGCGATCGGCGGTGGCCTGACGCTGATCGAGGTGCAGCAGAACAGCGAGACGACCTATCGCCTGTACGACTACGGCAGCGACCGGGAACTGCACCTCGACGACGGCGTCGCGGTTTCGCACCTGACCCCGTACCAGCCTATCGTCTCGCCGGGTGCGGCGGGCGAGGGGCGCGACATTCTGGTCGAGGGGCCGAAGTTCGTGCTGGAGCGCTGGACGGGTGGCGAACACCAGGTCACGCTGCAGGACGGTCAGACCGGCTGGCTGGTGCCGATCCGCGGATCGGGCGAGGTCGCCGGTGTCGCGTTCAAGGCGGGCGAATGCGTCACCGTCACCGGTAGCGAGACGATCGCGAGCAGCGCCGATGCCGATCTGCTGTTCGCCTATCCGGGCACGCAGCGCCTCTGATTCGCGGGTGGGCGCCGAGTAGGGGAAGCCTTAACCCGGCGCCGTTAGGCCAAGCCGCGATGCTGCGCGTCCTGACCCTGTCGTCCCTGTATCCGGATGCGAACCGGCCGAATTTCGGCGTGTTCGTCGAACGGCAGACGCAGGGACTGGCGGCTTCGGACGGCGTCGCGGTGCGGGTCGTCGCGCCGGTGGGTGTCGCGCCCTGGCCGGTGTCGCGCTTGCGGCAAAGCGAGAGGCTGGCACTGCCGGCGCGGGAGACCTGGCGCGGCGTCGATGTGTACCGGCCGCGCTTTATCGCGATGCCGGGCACTGCCGGTCGATGGCATGCCCGTATGCTCACGCGCGCGCTGGTGCCTGTCCTGGACGCGATACGGCACGACTTTCCGTTCGATGTAATCGATACCTCCTTCTTTTTCCCCGATGGGCCGGCCGCGGTGATGCTCGGGCGGCGCTATGGCGTTCCCGTCTCGATCAAGGCGCGCGGCGCGGATATCCATCTTTGGGGGCGGTCGGGCCCCACGGCCGCGCAGGTGCGGGAGGCCGGCCGCGGGGCGGACGGCCTGCTCACGGTGAGCGGCGCGATGCGGGACGACATGATCGCGCTCGGCATGCCGGTAGACCGCATCCACGTGCATCACACGGGCATCGACGCGGAGGCCTTCCATCCGGTCGATCGAATCGCTGCCAAGGCCGCGCTGGGCGTCACCGGGCCGCTTGTCCTGTCCTTGGGCGCGCTGATCCCCCGCAAAGGCCATGACATCGTGCTGCGGGCGGTGGCGGCGCTGCCCGGCGTCACGCTGATGATCGTGGGCGAGGGGGCCGAGCGGGCAAGCCTGACCGCGCTTGCCGCGTCATTAGGGATTGCCGATCGCGTCCGCATCGCGGGCGGCGTGCCGCATCGGGCGCTGCCGACGGTGATCGCCGCGGCCGACGTCATGGCGCTGGCCTCGCGTTCGGAAGGGCTGGCCAATGCGTGGATCGAGGCGCTCGCCTGCGGCACCCCTGTCGTCATTCCGCCGATCGGGGGTGCGGCGGAGGTAGTGACATCACCGGACGCCGGACGGATCGTCGCCCGCACTCCGGAGGCCTTTGCCGCCGCCATACGGGAACTGATCGCCGCTCCGCCTGCGCCCGACGCAGTCTCTGCGACGGTGAAGCGCTTTACCTGGCAAGCCAATAGCGCGGCGCTGGTCGATCACCTGTCGGCGCTCGTCGTCGACCGGCGCGAGAGGGATCAGGCGTCCAGCGGGTAGAGCGCCGCGCCGATCACGCGGCCTTCGCCGCGCAGCACGCCCCAGGCGCGCGCCGCCGCGCGGCTGTCCATTGCCTCGACGCCGATGCCCGCGTCTTCCAGCGCGCGGACCAGCGCGACCGGCGGGCGGGTCAGCCCGGCGCCCGTGCCGATCAGGATGAACTCCGGCGCCGCGTCGATCAGCGGCTGCAACGCTGCCGTGTCGAGCCGGTCGAGCGCGGGCGGCGTCCATTCGGACGCCGTCTCCACCGTCATCAACAGCGCGCGGAACACCCGCTCGTCGTCGACCCGGAACCCCGAGCCGACGAAGCCGCGCACGATCGGGCCGCCGGCGGCGGCCTCACGGTCCATTCGCACCGCGTCAGCCCTCGCGCGGGCCGACCCGCTCCGCATTGCTGATGCCGCCCTTTGCCGTGCGTTCGCCGGCATTCGGATCGGCGCGCAGGCCGAGCGTGATGAGCAGCGACGACGACACGTAGATCGACGAATAGGTGCCGACGACGATGCCAAGGATCATCGCGGCGGTGAAGCCGCGCAGCACATGGCCGCCGAGCAGCAGCATCGCGATCAGCGCGAGCAGGATCGTGACCGAGGTCATGACGGTGCGCGGCAGCGTTTCGTTGACCGACAAGTTGATGATCTCGCGCATCTCCATCTTGCGATAGCGGCGCATGTTTTCCCGGATACGGTCGTCGATTACGATCTTGTCGTTGATCGAATAGCCGATGATCGTCAGCACCGCGGCGATGATGTTGAGGTCGAATTCGAAGCGCGACAGCGCGAAGAAGCCGACCGTCATCAGCAGATCGTGGACGATCGCGACGATCGTCGACACGCCGAACTGCCATTCGAAGCGCACGATCGCGAACAGGCCGATGCCGAGGATCGCGAGGACGACCGCGAGCACGCCGTTGCGGATCAGCTCGCCCGACACCTTGCTCGACACAGTCGAGTAGCGGCTGAAGGTCGCGCCCGGGAACGCCTGGCCCAATGCGCCTTCCACCTTCTTGACGACGGCGTTGGTCGCGCCTTCGTCGGCGCCTTCCTGCACGGGCAGGCGGATGGTCAGCGTCTTGGGGTCGCCGAACTGCTGGAGCGCGGCTTCGCCGACGCCCAGGCCGTCGATGACCTGGCGGACCTTGTTCTGGTCGGGCTGGGTCGGAAACTTCTCTTCGATCATCAGGCCGCCGACGAAGTCGACGCCGAAGTTCAGGCCCTTCACCACCGTCAGCCCGACCGCGAGCAGGCTGAGCGCGAGCGTCAGCCCGAATGCCCAGCCGCGCAGGCGGACGAAGTCGATGTTGGTGTTGTCTGGTACGATTTTCAGGAGGCGCATGAGGTGTCCTTTCGCCTCAAATGTTGATCGTCTTGGGCTTCTCGCGCCGGATCCACAGCGCGACGAGCATGCGCGTGAAGGTGACGGCGGTGAAGACCGAGGTGACGATACCGATGAGCAGAACGACCGCGAAGCCGCGGACCGGACCAGACCCCAGCACGAACATGATCGCGCCCGAGATGAAGTGGGTCATGTTCGCTTCGAAGATGGTGCGGCTGGCTTCCTTGTAGCCCAGCTCCACCGCCTGCACGACGCTGCGCCCGCGACGCCGTTCCTCGCGGATACGCTCGTTGATCAGCACGTTCGCATCGACCGCGGTGCCGATGGTGAGCACGAAGCCCGCGATGCCGGGCAGCGTCAGCGTGCCGCTGATCAGTGCGAGGACGCCGAGGATGACGAACACGTTGATGACGACGGCGAGGTTCGCATAGGCACCGAAGCGGCCGTAGGTCAGGAACATGAACGCCATGACCAGCGCGACCGCGACCGAGCAGGCGAGGATGCCGGCGCGGATCGAATCGGCACCGAGTTCCGGCCCGACGGTCGATTCCTCGATCACCTTCAGGTTGATCGACAGCTTGCCTGAACGCAGCGCGATGGCGAGCTGGTTGGCGCTTTCGACGGTGAAGCCACCATTGATGACCGCCGATCCGCCGAGGATCGGTTCGTTGATGTTCGCGACCGAGACGACCTGATTGTCGACCACCACCGCGAACGGCTTGCCGACGTTCGCCTGCGTGACGCGGGCGAAGCGATTGCCGCCGACGCCGTTGAAGGTGATCTGCACGTTGGGGGCGTTGGTCTGCTGGTCGAAGCCCTGGCGCGCGTCGGCGACCATGTCGCCGGTGATGACCGCGGTGCGCTTCACGACGCTGACCGGCGTGCCGTCGCGGCTGCCGGGATAGGGCAGGATCTGGCTGCCGATCGGGGCGATGCCCTTGGCGACATCGGCCGGATTGGCGGTGGTGTCGACCAGCTTGAATTCGAGGCGCGCGGTCTTGCCGAGCAGGTCTTTCAGCTGCTGCGGGTTCTGCAGGCCTGGCACCTGCACCAGGATGCGGTTGTCGCCCTGGCGCACGATCGTCGGTTCA
Organism: Sphingomonas sp. DC5200-1; assembly: GCF_049897245.1. NCBI lineage: Bacteria > Pseudomonadati > Pseudomonadota > Alphaproteobacteria > Sphingomonadales > Sphingomonadaceae > Sphingomonas > Sphingomonas sp. DC5200-1. The sequence continues at coordinate 284,923 of NZ_JAFCVW010000001.1, read as the reverse complement.
CGCGTGCCGAGCGCGTCGATACGACGACGCACGACGTCGGTCGCATCCTCCATCGCGGTCTTGATCGCCTGGTTGAGGCCCGCCTGCGTCGGGGTCAGCACGAAGCGGCTGCCGTCGACGACCTGGATGTCCCATTCGCGCTGGCCGGTCATGCCGGCGCCGCCGCCGGTGATGCCGAGCAGGCGCTCGCGCGCCGCATCGACCTGCGCCGGGTTGCGCAGCATGAAGCTGATCTGGTTGTTGCGCGTCGAAATATCGCCGATGTCGATCCGGGGCGTGCCGTTGCGCATCGTCCCCTGGATCTGGTCGCGCATCGCCTCGATCCGCGTGTTGGCGAGATCCTGCGTATCGGCTTCCAGCATCAGATAGCTGCCACCGGCGAGGTCCAGCCCCTTGTTGACGCGCGGATGGAACGGCCAGTTCGCGGTCATCGATTCGGGCAGGAACGTCGGGATGGCGAGCGCGCACAGCAGCGCGAGCACCGTCCAGATCGTCGCTACCTTCCAGCGCGGAAAGTCCAGCATCAGTCGTTCGCCGGCTTCGAATTGGGGCTCGTCACTTCGGCCAGCGTCGCCTTCACCACGCGAATGCGCGTGTTCGCGGCGATCTCGACCTCGACGAAGGCGTCTTCCACCTTGGTGACGCGGCCGACGATCCCGCCGGCGGTGACGACCTGATCGTTCTTCTTCACGCCCGCGATCGCGGCCTGCAACGCCTTCATTCGGCTCTGCTGCGGGCGAATCATCAGGAAGTAGAAGACGACGAAGATGAGAAGCAGCGGTGCGAAGCTGATCAGCGAGGCAAGGCCGCCGGATTCAGCGGCGCCACCCGCGGTCTGGGCATAGGCTGGGGAGATGAACATCTGATCCGTGCATGGCTGATCGGCGGAGGAAATCCCCCGCACTGGAAGCGCCGCGCGCTAGCATCGCACGGCGGCTTGCGCAATGTTGCGCCGCTGCAACGGCACACGTGACCGCATTGTATCGGCCGAGCGGCGATCAGCGCTTGCATCGCCGGTCCGCGCCGCCTAAAGGCCCGCGCTCTGGGATCGGCAGCGAATGCCGCACGGTCCCTCGGTCGGGGCGTAGCGCAGCCTGGTAGCGCATCACACTGGGGGTGTGGGGGTCGCAGGTTCGAATCCTGTCGCCCCGACCATTTTATCTTGCAAATCGAACACGTTGAAGGCGGCACACTGGGGCGTTTCGCGTCGCGAATCACGCTATTTACGCACCATTGCGAACGGTCAGCGTGAACGCGTCTGGCCGCCGGCTGACCGCTGCGCCGAAGCATCGATGGCGGATAGGATGGCGGTGTGGATCGCGATCCGGGCCTCGGCAATCTGCTTGTTGGTCCGGGTGGGATTTACGCGATTGGTCAGCAGGATGATGAATGCGTCGCGTGACCGGTCGATGTAGATCGACGTGCCCGTAAAACCGGTGTGGATCAGCGCGTCGGGCGAGGCGAGGGGGCCGGCGAAGCTGCCGGTCGGATCCGGCATGTCCCATCCCAGCGCCCGGAAGCTCCCCGGCGGAAAGGCCGTCCGGGTGGTGAAGGCGGCGAGGCTGCCGGGCTTCAGGAATGGGCGACCGTTGTGACGGCCATGGTCGAGATAGAGCTGTGCGAGGCGCGAAATGTCTCGCGCGGTGGAAAACAGCCCCGCGTGACCGGCGACCCCGCCCAGGACGAAGGCATTTTCGTCATGCACCTCGCCCCGCACCAGCCGATGGCGGAATAGGTCGTCCTGCTCGGTGGGCGGTATCCGATTGATTCGGCTGGCTGGCGGGTTGAAGCCCGTGTCTGTCATGCCCAGCGGTGCGAACACCGCATCGTGCAGGAAGCGGTCGAGCGGCTGACCGGAGAGACGCTCGATGATCTCGCCCATCAGGATCATATTCTCGTCGCGATACTGGTAGTGCGTGCCCGGCGCCCAGGCCATCGGCATCCGGTCGATCAGCGCGAGCAGTTCCTGCCGGTTGCGGCTGTGTTGCCACAACAGGTCGGTGGTGAAGAGGCCCGAACTGTGGCTGAGCAGGTGGCGTACGGTGATCCGCTCATGACCCGGCGTGCCGGCAAAGGATGGCAGATACGCGACGACGGGGCGGTCGAGATCGAGCAGGCCGCGGTCGTAGAGGATTTCCGCGGCAGTCGTGGTGCCGACGACCTTGGTGAGCGACGCGAGGTCGAAGATCGCGTCGCGCGGCATCGGCGGCGCGTTCGAAGCCGAGGATATACGCCCGAAGGCCTTCAACGCGACCAGCCGTCCATGCACACCGACCGCCACCACCGCGCCGGGGAACGCCTTGCCGACCCAGGATTGCACCTCCGCAAAGGCGGCGTCGAAATAGGGCGCGTGCTCTGCGGCGATGGCGGAGGTGGGGACGGGGGCTATCGTAACGGCGCTCAACGCGGACAGGAGCGCCGCTGCCCTGATGAGGCCTCTCATGGTCGAAGCTCCGTGATCTGCCGTATGGTCGCATCGACGGCGTGCCGGCTGAAGGCGAGGCGGCGCGGTTCGCCCGCGACCCAGGCGGCATAGCTATCGGAATAATGCGGCGAGCGCGGGTCGATCGACTGGCCCGGCAGCGCGCAGACGAGCGATTCGTCCCAGTCGCCGACGTCACAGACGATCATGAAATTGGCCCCATGGCTTACGGTGTAATCGCGCGCCGCGACATAGCCGCGGGCCATCACCGTGAAGGCATCGCCGCCCGATCGGCCGCCCTCGATCGCGGGGCTGACGGCGGCGACCTCGGGCAGCGCGGACAGCGGATGGCGCAGCACGACGCGGTGCGCGTCTCCCCAGCGCCAGCCATTGGGATCGGGCCCAAAGGCGGCGATGGCGGCATCCCATCCCGCGGCAAGCGCCGTCGCCAGCAGCGTATCGCGCGCGGCTTCGGGCTCGGGGCCGAAGCGGGCATCGGGATGGGACAGCATCGCCAGCATCGGCCGGGGATCGACAGAGGTAATAAGGTCCCGCGCTGCGTCCGGCACGATCGCGGTAAGAAAGACCTCGCCGAGCGCGACCCATACCATTTCGAACAGGGCAGCCGCCGCGCTGTCGACCCCTAGACGGCAGTCCCAGTCGCGGAGCAGTGCGGCGGCGCTGGCCGCAGTCCCGTCCAGGCGGTCGGGCAACACCGCCACGAGCGCACGGGCCGGAAGCGACAGATCGTCGTGTTGCAGCGCGACGCTGTCGGCGAGGCTATGCCTGTCCTGCTGTCCGAGCACCTCAACGATCCGATCGTGGCGATAGGGCGCGTTCCAGATGAAGCTGCTCACCCGTTTGTCGGGGCTCCAATCGGCGGGTAGATTGAGCTGGTTGGCCGATGCGAACCAGCCGTCAGGCGGGTTCAACATCGTCGGCATGTCCTCCGTTGGGACGATGCCTTGCCAGTCGTACCGTCCGTCGCCCGGAACCGGCATCAGCCCGGCGTGATGAGCGCTACGGATCGGCACATGGCCCAGCATCCGCCAGCCGGTGTTTCCGTCGCGATCGGCATAGTGCAAATTCGTCGGCGCGACATGCAGGCGGGCGGCCTGCGCCAGCGCGTCCCAGTCGCAGGCGAGGTTCAGCGCGATGATCGCAAAGGTCATGTTCGCGCCCGGTTGCAGCGACACCGACGCCATCGCCGTTGCGCGTCGGCGCGACGGGTCGTGCGACAGAACCGGGCCGTACACGCACTGGCGGATCGTGATGGTCGCGTCGGCCGCGTCCTTGACCCGGATCGTTTCGGTCTGCGTCTCGAACCGCTTGTAGACGCCGTCATGGCGATAGGTTTCGAGATCGTCCGGGTGCAGGTCGAGGACGAACAGGTCTTCCTGGTCGATGTGCGAGTTGGTGCGCCCGAACGCATAATGATCGGTGTGGCCCTGCATGATGCCGGGCATGCCCGGGCTGCCGGCGCCGATCACGTCGAAGCCCGGCGCGGTCAGGTGCACGATGTGGCGCGGCGAAAAGCCGCCGATGCCGAGATGGGGATCGTTGGCCAGGATCGGGCGACCGGTTGCGGAGCGGTCCGCAGCAATCGTCCAAGCATTGCTGCCATGCGCGTCGCGGTCCAGCCGATCGTGGACCGGATCGTAGCGTGCCTGCACCGCCGCGTCCCATGGCAACGGCCCATCGGTCAGCGCGAGAACGCCGAGGTCGGCGTCGGATACCGCCGCCACGTCGAGCCCGTCGGGCACCACGGGCTGCCAATCCCAGGCGAGGGGCGTCATCAGGCGGTCGAGGTCGAGCAGCCCGCGCGTCGCAAGCCGGGCGCGGCGCACCTCGTCATCGGGCCGGCCCATGTCGCCGCTGCGGATGCGCACCAGATCGGCGATATCCCAGCGGAGCGGCGTCATCTTCAGCGCGCCATATTCGGGCGGGAGCAGTGCGGGATCCGCCTCCAGTTCCGCGATCCGGGCGTTGATTCCGTCGACATAGGCGCACGCGCACGCCACCACGTCCGGCGGCAAGGCGTCGAGCTCTGCCGCGACATCGCCGCAAAACAGCAGTAGGCGCGCGGCGTGGTCATAGGGCACGAACCGCGGCCCGAAGCTCTCCGCCAGCCGCCCAAGGTCGCGGCGCAGTTGCAGGTCGATCTGGAACAGTCGATCCCGCGCGACGACATAGCCCTGGCCGAAATAGGCGTCGGGGATCGAGCCTGCCCGGATATGGGGCACGCCCCATATGTCGTCGGCGATCGTCACCGGCCCGCGTGTTGCCGAACTGCTCATTCCGGCGACGCTGGTCTCGGCCCCGCGACCGCACCGCCGGGCGGGGCGATGGCGACGCAAGGGGTCGGGCGGGCTGCGCGACGATGGGTCATCGTCGCCGCCCGGCTCAGCGCGTCTGGAAGCGGATGCCAACCCGGAAGGCGCGGCCGAGCAGATCCGAATAGGTGCTGTTCGCCGCCAGCCCGGTTTCAGGCAGCAGGATAGGATCGCGGTCGAACAGGTTGGTAACGTTGAGGAACAGCTCCGCGCGTCCGCCGCTGTGCGTTTCGATCTTGGTCGTCAGATTGAGGTCGAAATAGGTGACGCCGGAGATCGAATTGTTGTCGATCGTCGGGAATTGCGAGACGGTGGCGGCTGGGCGACCCGTCGGGCAATTGCCGTCGCAGACGATATAGGCATTGCCATAGGTGCCGCTGCTGACACCACGCGCGGTGCCGGTCACCGAGAAGCTGTCGGTCTCATAGCTGGCATTGAAGCGATAGATCCACTTGGGCGGGCTGATGCCGCTCAGCTGGCCGACGGTGTCGACCGGTATTACGTTCGGCACGCCGCTGTCGGTGATGTTGTGGATGTAACGCGTCGCAAGGCCATGCAGCGTGACCGTACCCGGCGCGCGCTGGATGATGTTGGCGAGCGGCAGGCGGTAGCTTGCGTCGAAGTCGATGCCGCGCACCCATTGGCGGGCGAAGTTGAAGGGGCTGGCGCGGAAGAACAGCTCGCGGTCGCCCGTGGGATCGGGGCCATAGGCGGCGCAGAATTCGGTCCGCCCCTCAAAGCAGCGGTTGATGATGTCCTGCGCGAAGAACTGGCCGATCGCGTCCTTCAGCTTGATGTCGAACCCGTCGACCGACGCCGAGAAGCCCGGCAGGAAGGTGGGCTGGAACACCACGCCGACCGAGACGGAATCCGCCTTTTCGGGGCGCAGGTTCGGGTTTCCGGTGGTCGTCTCGCGGAAGGTTACGGTGGTGCGCCCCGTCGCCGGATCGGTCAGCGTGTTGGTGCGCGACGTGCCCGACGCGTACAATTCGCTGAGGTTGGGCGCGCGGATGTCGCGCGAGCGGGTGGCGCGGAAGCGGATGTCGGGGATCGGCTGCCACGTCGCGCCGAGCTTCCACGTCGTCACATAGCCCGAGGTCGAATAATCGGTCCCGCGCACCGCGCCGTTGAACTCGAAGCCGAGACCCAGCGGTACGACGGTTTCGAGATAGGCTTCCTTGACGTTATAGCTGCCGAAGGTGGGCAGGAAGTTGCCCACCGACCAGCCGGTCTGGAATTGCGTCGGCACCGAACCCGAAACCGATTCGCGCCGGTACTCGCCACCCACTGCGACGCTGACGTCGCCCGCCCAGGTCGCAAACGGCGTCAGCGACAGGTTGACGCCCGCTACCGTCTGCTTGAGCTTCTGGTCGCGATAGGGGTCGCCCAGCACATAGGCGAAAGCGGCCGGATTGGCGACGCCGATGCCCAGCCGGTTCAGCGGCACGCAGCCGTTGGTCGGCGCGGTCAGCGACGAGCGGCACACGACCGTGCCGGCCGCCACGCCCAACGCGTTGCCGGCCGGCGCCGCGACCGCATCGGTGGCATTGGCCATATTGGCCGTGTTCATGATGTCGCGCAGCTGCTCGTGCGCGTTCGTTTCGCCATATTGGCCGTAAATGTTCCAGAACGCCTTGTGTCCGAAGGCCTGGAACTCACCCTCCGCACCGATCGCATAGCGCTGCACGTCGCGGCTGCTGTTGTTCTTGCGATAGGGCAGGTCGACCGCGGTGCTGCCGACCGTTACCGATGTTACGGCCGCGCGCTCCGCTGCGGTGATGAGGCCGGCGGACACCGCATTGGCGAGCGCGCTCTGCAGATACGGGTTGGCCGATGACAGCGTGATCGAGGTCGTCGATTGCGGCCCCGCGTTGAACAGCGTCTTCTGCCAATTGTACGAGGCTTCGGCGAAGAGCGTCACGCCGGTGGCGACTTCATAGCTCAGCCGCCCGAAGGCGCCGCGGCGATCGTCATCGGCGTCGAGGCCGATGTTGCGGCCCTGATCGTTGACCTGCCAGTCACCACCCTGCGTCAGCGAGGGCGCGGTCGCGCCACCGACCGCAGGGAAGGTGAGCGCGCCATATTGGAACTGGCTCGCCGCGGCGCCCTGGCCGAAATAGATGCCGCGCAGCCGGTTGGCGACGCCGCCGATCGAATTGAGGATAATACCGCCGGGCGTGGTGTTGGCGACACCCACCGGCTGGCGGATCAGGAATTGCGCCTGCCCGTTGGTGTTGGTGTAATTGGGGTTGGTGATCCGCACGACGCCGCGCGCGTTCCACTCACGATCGACGCGGAAGATGCCGTCGCGGTGCGCCCATTCGCCGCTGAGCAGCAGATGCCCGCGATCGTCGCTGCCGAAGGCGAGGCCCGCCGCGGCACTGAACGAATAATTAGCGCCGTCGCCGCGTTCGGTGACGCCGCTGTCCGCCTGGATCTTGATGCCCTTGTACGTCTTGTCGAGCACGAAGTTGACTACGCCCGCGACCGCGTCGGAGCCATAGGCCGCCGACGCACCGCCGGTGACGATCTCGACGCTCTTCACCAGCGCCTGCGGGAAGGTGTTGACGTCGACCAGTCCGGTGACGCTCGATCCCACCGTGCGGCGCCCGTCGAGCAGTACCAGCGTACGGATTTCACCCAGGCCGCGCAGGTTGAGCGCGTTGATGCCGGCAAGACCGGAGCTGATTGCGAGGCGCGAGTTCGAGGGGCGGGTGGACCCGACCAGCGCCGGCAGCTGGTTGACGAAGTCGGCGATATTGTTGGTCGGTGACGTGTTGAGGATATCCTCCTGCGTCGCCACGGTCAGCGGCGTCGGCGACTTGAAGCCGTCGCGCACGATGCGCGTGCCGGTGACCATGATATCGTCCGGCGCGATGTCGCCGGGGTTGGTCTCCGGCGTGGGCGAACTGGCGTCGGCCGGCGCGGCCGGCGTCGTCTGCGCGAAGGCGGGAGCGGCGAGCGCTATCGACAAGGCCGTCAATGCGGTCCCGGTCGCCATCACCCTGCGCCATGATCCGTCCGTCATCTGCAATCCCCCTTCTTCACGATCGTTTTGAGCGTGATCACCCTGCGGCCGGTCATGGTCTTGTCGCTGATCCGGGCGACGGTGATGGTGCAGGCGGGATGCAACCTAGGTCAAGGGTCGACCGACACCGATCGTTGGGTGGGCCATAGCCTGCGATTATGGTGGCATTGCGCGGCCCCGACACCGGCCTATGCTCCGTCGCGAACCGCCCCGCCGACCGTTGCGCCGCCGATCTTGCGCGGCCGTATCGTGGGTCGGCCGAACAAGGGGAAACCATGGTCTCTCGCCGCACCTTCCTGCTCGGCGCCACGGCATTCGGCGCGCTTGCACCCTGGCGGGTGGCGGCACGGCTGTCCGCCGCTCCCGCTTATGCGACGGTGCCGGGGCTGTCGCAGCCGATCACCATCGTCGACGATCTGTGGGGCGTTCCCCATATCCGCGCCGCGACCAAGGCCGATGCCTTTTTCGGGCAGGGCTATGTGGTCGCGCGCGACCGCCTGTTCCAGATCGACTTCGCGCATCGCCGCGAGATGGGGCAGATGGCCGAGGTGTTCGGCGGGGACTTCGCCGCCCATGACGCGGCCGCGCGACTGTTCCACTATCGCGGCGATCTCGACGCAGAGCTGGCGCGCATTCCGCGCGAGGTGCTCGACTGCGTGCGCGGCTATATCGCCGGTATCAACGCGCGCATCGCGGAGGTGGAGCGCGACCGGTCGTTGCTGCCGCTCGAATACCGTATTCTGGGCGTCATGCCGCTGCGCTGGGACGTGCGCGACCTCGTGCTGGCGCGGGGCGGCGGCATCGGGAATGTCGACGACGAAATCCGCCGCGCGCAGCTGGCGGCGTTAGGGTTGCTCGACCTCGATGGGTTGGTGGCGCCGCTGCGCCCGTCGATCCCGCTCGAGGTGCCCGACGGCCTCGATCCCGCGCAGGTCAGCGAGGCCGATCTGGGCGTGCTGCGCCTGGGTCCGCTGCCGTTCGGCCGCGAAACGCACACGCAGGACCCGGACGAGCTGCTCAACGCCGCCAATGCCGGCTCCAATGCCTGGACGATCGCGGGCAGCCGGACGGCGACCGGGCGCCCGATCCTTGCCAACGATCCGCACCTCGGCATCGGCGGGTTCGGCCCGCGCCATGTCGCGCATCTGACCGCGCCGGGGCTGGACGTGATCGGCGGCGGCGCGCCGGGCCTCGCGGGCATCATGCAGGGCCATACCGATCGCTTCGCCTTCGGCCGCACCAACTTCCACATCGATCAGGAGGATCTGTTCGTCCTGGAACTCGATCCGGCCGACCCCGAACGCTACCGCCACGACGGCGGGTGGAAGCGGTTTACGGCGGTCGATGTCGCGATCCCCGTCAAGGACGCCGCGCCCCGCACCGTGCGGCTGCGCTATGCCGTACAGGGGCCAGTCATCGCCCACGATCCGGCCCGGTCGCGCGCCACCGCGCTCGCCTCGGTCGAAATGCAGCCCGGCGGATCGGGCGCGTTCGCCATGGTGGCGATCAACCTCGCGCAGGATTGGGACGGCTTGCGCGAGGCGTTCAAGCTGCACCCGTCGCCGACCAATTTCCATTATGCCGACGTGCGCGGCCATCATGGCTGGCAGGCGATCGGCTTCTGGCCACAGCGCAAGCGCGGGCATGGCCTGCTGCCGGTGCCGGGCGATGGCCGCTACGACTGGACCGGGATGCGCGATTTCCGTGCCTTGCCCGGCGTCATCGATCCACCGGCCGGCTGGTTCGCCTCCGCCAACCAGAACAATCTGCCGGCCGGCTGGCCCATAGACCACAGCCCGGCCTTTTCGTTTCGCAGCCCCGCGCGCTACGACCGGATTTCCGAGGTGCTATCGGCCCAGACGCGCCACAGCCTTGCCGACAGTGTTGCGCTCCAGCATGACACGCTGTCGCTGCCCGCCCGGCGCTTTCAGGCGCTGCTGCCAAGCGGGCCATCCGTCGGGGCTGCTGCCGCCACGGCCATGCTGGCACGCTGGGACGGCCGGATCGACGGCGCGAGTGGCGCGGCGGCCCTATACGAGATCGTGCTGCGCGATCTCAATGCGAAGATGATCGCCGCACTGGTGCCTGAGCGCGCCCGCGCCCTGATCTCCGCGATCGAGCCGCCCGAGCTGATCCGCGTCGCCGCCACGCGGCCCGAGCTGATCGACGCTGCGCTCGCCGATGGCTGGGCGAAAGCGACGACGCTGCTCGGCGACAACGCCGCCGCGTGGCGGTGGGATACGCTCCACCGCGTGCGGATCGCGCACCCGCTCGCCCGTATCCCCGCCATTGCCGCGGCCTTCCCGCCGATCGAGGTCGGTGGGTCCGGTGGCGACGGCTTTACCGTGATGGCGCGCTGGCTGGGCAACGGGCCGGACTGGCGGGTCGGTGGCGGCGCGAGCTACCTGCAGGTGATCGATGTCGGCGATTGGGATCGATCGGTCATGCTCAATCTGCCCGGCCAGTCCAACGATCCGCGGTCCGTCCATCGCGACGATCAGGCCGTCCCGTGGATCGCGGGGCGGATGCTGCCCATGCCCTTCAGCCGGGCGGCGGTCGACGCGGTTGCGGCCACCACCACCCACCTTCGACCCGAAAGGAGCCCGCGATGAAGCGCCTCGCCCTGACCGCTCTCGTCTGGTGCATTGCCACCTCGGCGAGCAATCCGCGCGTCGATGTCGTGATCCACGGCGGCACGATCTATACGGGGGCCGAAGGCGCGCCCTTCGTGGGCGATGTCGAGCTGACCGGCGACCGCATCGTCTATGTCGGGGGACCGCGCGGCACCGCCGCGGGGGAGGTGATCGATGCGCGGGGGATGATCGTCGCGCCGGGGCTGATCGATGCCCACACCCATCCCGACAGCTACATCCGTTCGCCCGATCCCAAGGCGCGCCTCAACCTGCCGTGGCTGACGCAGGGCGTCTCCACGGTCGTCATCGGCGTCGACGGCTATGGCACGTTTGAGGTCGCCAAGGATGCACACGCGCTGGAGGCGAGCGGGATCGGCACTAATATCGCGCCCTTCGTCGGCTTCGGCGCGATCCGCACGCATGTGCTGGGGCAGGACGCCCGCGCACCCACTCTGGCCGAATTGGCGGAGGAACGGCGCCTCGCCGCCAAGGGGATGTGCGAAGGGGCCTATGGTCTGTCCACGGGCCTGTTCTATCCGCCGCAAAGCTTCGCCAAGACCGACGAGGTGGCGGCCGTCGCCAGCGAATCGGGCAAACGCGGCGGGATGTACGACACGCACCAGCGCGACGAATCCAATTACTCGATCGGCCTGCTCGCCTCGACGCGCGAGGCGATCGCGATCGGGAAGAGCGCCGGCACGCCGGTGCATTTCGCGCATCTGAAGGCGCTGGGTGTGCCCGTGCAGGGGCAGGCCCCCGCGCTGATCGCCACGATCGAGGCGGCACGCCGCGCGGGGCAGGCCGTGACGGCCGACCAATATCCGTGGCTCGCCTCGGGATCGAGCGTCGATGCCGCGCTGGTGCCGGGCTGGGCGATGGACGGTGGCTATACGCGGCTGCTCGCGCGCTTCGACGATCCGGCGACGATGGCGCGGCTGAAATCGGCGATGGCGGACAATCTGAGTCGGCGGGGTGGGCCGGGGGCGCTGCTGCTCACCGCACAGGGCCAGCCGTGGACCGGTAAGACGCTCGCCGAGATGGCGACGACGTGGCACCTCTCCCCGATCGACGCGGCGATCCGCATCCTGCGCACGCCCAATGCGGCAGGCGACGGCCCGGCGGGGTCGGACGTCGCCAGCTTCAACATGGTCGACCGTGACGTCGACCTGATCATGAAGCAGCCCTGGGTCGTGACGTCGTCGGATGGATCGGACGGGCACCCGCGGCAATATGCGACCTTCCCCCGGCTGTATCGCACCTATGTCGTCGACCGGAAGGTCATCACGCTGCGGCAGTTCATCCGCCGCTCCACCGGCGCGACCGCGGACATGTACCGTATCCCGCAACGCGGCTATCTGCGGCCGGGCTATTTTGCGGACGTCGTGTTGCTCGACCCCAAAGGCTATGCGCCGCGGGCCGACTATCTGCATCCCCGCGAAACGAGCGTCGGCGTCGTCGCATTGTTCGTCAACGGCCGACGCGCGCTGACCGATGGCACGGCGACCGGCGCCGCTGCCGGGCGGGCGCTGCTCCGCCCGCGCCCCGCTGGCTGCGACCAATAGCCGAACGTTATAGGCAGCGCCGCGAGCACGATTGGCACCATCGGCGATCCCCCCTCTATCATGCTGGCATCATGACCATTCCCGCTCCCTATCTGCTCTATCTCGGCCATTCCGATGACGAGATCGGCCTCAAAACCTCCCGCGGGCTCGCCGCCTTTCGCGGAGCGGATTGCGTCGGCGAATGGCGGCACGGCGATTGCCCCTTCACGCTCGGCCTACCCCAGATGAATGCGGACACCGCCCGTGCCGCGGGCGCGCGTACGCTGGTACTCGGCATCGCCAATCCCGGCGGACGCTTTCCCGGCTGGATGATCGGCGACGCGCTGGCCGCGATCCGTGCCGGGCTCAACGTCGCCTGCGGCCTGCACGAGCGGCTGCGCGACGTGCCGGAACTGGTCGAGGCAGCGAAAGCGGCGGGGGTCCAATTGTTCGACGTGCGCGACGCGCCGGCGAGCCTTCCCGTTGGCAATGGTCGTCGTCGTGCGGGCAACCGTTTGCTCACCGTCGGCACGGATTGCTCGGTCGGGAAGATGTACGCGACGCTCGGCCTGCGCGACGCCCTGCGGGCGCGCGGCGTCACTGCCGATTTCCGCGCGACCGGCCAGACCGGCATCCTGATCGCGGGCGATGGCGTGCCGCTCGACGCCGTCGTCGCTGATTTCATCGCGGGGGCGATCGAAACGCTCGCCCCGGCACGCGAGGACGATGGCTGGGACCTGATCGAAGGGCAGGGATCGCTGTTCCACCCGGCCTTCGCCGGCGTGTCGACCGGGCTGCTGCACGGCGCGCAGCCGGCGGCGCTGGTGCTGTGCCATGATCCGTTGCGCCCGCACATGCGCGGCCTGCCGCATTGCCCGATGCCGGGCCTTGCCGAATGCCTGGAGGCAAACCTGCGCGTTGCCCGGCTGACCAGCCCCAACGTCCGCGGCGTCGGCGTGGCGCTCAACACGGCGAAGCTCGACGAGCTGACCGCCCGCCGGATGTGCCGCGAGGCAGAAGATGCGCTGGGCCTGCCCTGCACCGACCCCTATCGCTTTGGGTCGGAGGCGATCATCGACCTGCTGCTGGAGACATCATGCGCCGCACCCTCACCGTTCGCCATGACCGCTTCCCACTGAGGGCACCGTTTCGCATCGCCCGCGGCGTGAAGACGGCGGCCGATGTGGTGACGGTCACGATCGCACAGGGTGACGTACGCGGATGGGGAGAGGGCGTTCCCTATCCCCGCTATGGCGAAACGATCGATGGCGCGATCGCCGCGATCGACGGTGTCCGCGCGCTGATCGAAGCCGGCGGATCACGGCAGGATCTCGCCCAGGCGATGCCGCCGGGCGCCGCACGCAACGCGGTCGACTGCGCTCTATGGGACCTGGAGGCGCGGATCGGCCGTACCGACGTCGCAGCGCTGGCGAGCATGCCGCCCGTCTCGGCGCTGCCATCCGCGATCACGATCGGCATCGACACGCCCGAGGCCATGGCCGCCATCGCCACGACGGTGGCGCACGTGCCGCTGCTGAAGATCAAGGTGAACCGCGAGGAGGCCGCAGCTCAGATCGCGGCGGTCCGTGCCGCTGCGCCCGCGCCCCGGCTGATCGTCGATCCCAACGAAAGCTGGCGAGTGGAGGACATCGCCGCCTATCTGCCGCTGCTGCGCGCGCAGCGGGTCGATCTGCTTGAACAGCCCGTTCCGGCCATTGACGACGAGGGGCTGGCGGCCTTGGCCGGCGCCATCCCGATCTGCGCGGACGAAGCGTTGCACACCCGCGACGATCTCGACCGGCTGGTCGGCCGTTACAGCCATGTGAACGTCAAGCTCGACAAGACGGGCGGCTTGACCGAAGCCCTTGCGCTGGCCGGTGAGGCGCGGGAGCGGGGGTTCGGGGTAATGGTGGGCTGTATGGTGTGTTCGTCGCTGGGGATCGCGCCGGCGATGCTGGTTGCGAATGGCGCGGACTTCGTCGATCTCGACGGCCCGCTGTGGCTGGCGCGGGATCGCGACGGCGGCGCGTGCGATCACGACGGCATCTTGTCCGCACCGGCGCCTGGCTTCTGGGGCACGCAAGCTTGCGCCTGATCCGGGGCTGGTTCGCCATTCCGCTGTGGCAGCGGGTGGTCGGCGGGTTGATCCTGGGCGTCGCGCTCGGGCTGCTGTGGCCCGAGGCGGCGGGTGCGATCAAGTTGGTCGGCGATCTGTTCGTGCGGCTGATCAAAATGCTGGTGGTGCCGGTGGTGTTGGTCACCATAGCGGCGGGGATCGCCACGCTGGGTGACCCGCGGCGGCTGGGATCGATCGGCCTGCGTACCGTAGGTCTGTTTGCGGCCACCACGCTGGTTTCGGTATCGATCGGGATGGCCGCAGGGCTGATCCTGCGCCCCGGTGCGGCCATGTCGCTGGGCGGCGTCGTGCCGCATGCGCTGGGCGCCGCGGTGACGCCGGCCGATCAGCTGCTGTCGATCGTGCCGCTCAACATCGTCGAGGCGCTGGTCCGCGGCGACATGCTGGCGATCATCTTCGTCGCGGTGCTGCTGGGCACGGGGACCATCCTGGCGGGTGAGGCGGGCAAGCCGGTCGTGGCGCTGCTGCAGGGCTTGTCGGCGGTGCTGTTGCAGATCGTCCGATTGGTGATGGAAGCGACCCCGTTCGGCGTCTTGGCGCTGATCGCTCAGGCGGTCGCGACCAATGGCGCGGGGGTGTTCGTCCATGTTGGCTGGCTGGCGCTGGCCGTGGTGCTCGCCTCGCTCGTCCAGATGCTGGTGGTACACGCCGGGCTGATCCGCTTCGTCGCGCGCCTGCCGGTGACGCGGTTCTTCAAGGGGATCGTCGACGCGCTGGTCGTCGCCTTCTCGACCGCATCGTCATCGGCGACGCTGCCCGTCGCGCTGCGGGTGGCGCAGGACAATCTGGGCGTCTCGCGTGCAGTCGCTTCCACGGTCCTGCCGCTCGGCGCGTCGATCGGCAAGGACGGGACGGCCATGTATGTCGGGCTGCTGGGCCAGTTCGCGTTGCAGGCGCTGGGCATCGTTCCCGACGCGACGATGCTCGTCACGATGCTGCTGACCGGCGCGCTGGCCGCGTTCGGGACTGCACCCGTGCCGTCCGCCTCGCTGTTCATGCTGGCGGCGATGCTGTCGGCGGTAGGGGTTGGTACGGAGCAGACGGCGCTGGTGATCGGACTGGTGCTGCCGTTCGACCGCCTGCTCGACATGACGCGCACCGTCCCCTCCGCCTCCGCCAATCTGACGGTGGCGACCCTGGTCGCGCGCGGCGAAGGGGCGTTGGACGCCTCACGGTTCCGCGGGCCGGTGGCCGAATAGCCTCGGCTTCGCTACGCTGCTGCCCATGAACCTGCGCCACATCGAGATCTTCCACGCCGTCTACGTCAACGGCTCCGTCTCGGCCGCGGCGCGCGCGCTCAACGTGTCGCAACCGTCGGTGTCGAAGACGCTGCGGCATGCCGAAAGCCTGTTGGGGTTCGAGCTATTTCAACGCTCCAACGGCCGGTTGCTGCCGACCGAGGACGCGCACGCTCTGTTCGCCGATGTTGCCGACATCCAGGAACGCGTCCGCGCGCTGCGCGAGGCGGGCCGCAATCTCCGCGTCGGCGCAGGCACGACGTTGCGCATTTCCGCGCTGCCCAGCCTCGCGCTCAGTGTCCTGCCCGATGCGGTCGCGCGGTTTCTGACGCGCCACCCCGACGTCAGTTTCGATTTGCAGACCGTCCACCACGACGATCTGCTGCGCAAATTGTATGAGCGGGAGAGCGACATCGCCATCGCCAGCGAACCGCCGCGCGGAGTCGCCTTGTCGCGTAGCTGGCTGGGCGAGGGGGAACTCGTGGTGCTGTATCGCGAACAGACCATGCCCGATGCGCCGCCCCGGATTGAGCTGTCGCAACTGGTCGATCAGCCGATCATTTCGATGAAGGGCAGTGGCCCGATCGGCAAGCTGTTCGGCGATGAGATCGACCGCCTGGGTCTCGCACTGAACGAGGTCGCCGTTGCGCGAACCTTCTATATCGCCGCCGCTCTGGTGCAGGCGGGCGTGGGCGTGGCGATCGTCGATAATTTCACCGCAGCGGCGTCGATCAGCCAGGGCCTGTCGATGCGTCCGCTGCGCCCGTCGGTGACGTTCGATGTCCACGCGATCCACCTGCTCGATCGGCCGCCATCGGCGCTGGCTGCCGAGTTCCTGACCCTGTTGAGCGAGGAAATCGAACGTCGATGATCGGTACGGCCCTGCTGCTACCCCTGATGCTGGCGGGACAGGCGGCCCCGGCATTCCCTCCGCCGGCGCCAACCACGCCCCCGCCTGCGGTGGCGGAGGCACTGGCGAAGGCGCCGCCCGGCACGCGCATCGGTTTGCTCGTGGTCGATGCCGATGGGCGGGAGATCGTCGCGATCCGGCCCGACGAGCGGTTCATCCCCGCCTCGAACACAAAGCTGTTCACCACCGCCGCCGCCTTTGCGACGCTCGACGTGGCTGCGCCAGATACGCGCGGCGGCGCGACGGTGCGGCTGGAGGGCACGGAACGGCCGACGGTGATCCTGGCGGGGCATGGCGATGCGCGGCTGTCCTCCGCGCCGGATTGCCGGGTCGATTGCCTGTCGACGCTGGCGTCCGCGGTGGCTCAGCGCACCCGGATCGTTGGCGATGTCGTCGGTGACGATACCGCCTTCCCGGACGAGCGCTGGCCGCAGGGCATGAGCTGGAACAACATGGACAGCGTCTATGGCACCGGCGTGTCGGCATTGACGCTGGACGACAATGCCGTGCCGCTGACGGTCATGCCGACGACGCCGGGATCGCCGCTCACGGTAACGGGCGACGGCTATTTCCAGATCGACAACACCGCCACGACCGGTCCGGCTGGCAGCGTGCGCACGCTGGCGGTCGAACGCATGCCGGGGAGCGATCGCCTGCACGTCTCGGGCAGCGTTCCCACCGGCCATGCACCGATCGTCGTCCCTCTCGGGATCGACGATCCCGCGCATCACGCCGCGTGGCGCTTCGCGCAACTGTTGCGCGCGGCAGGCGTGACGGTGACGGGGCGGATTACCGTGCGGCACCGCCCACCCGCTTCCGCCGCAATACCGGGAGATGTCGGCACGCCCACTTTGCCGGTGGTGGCTGGGCTGACCCCGCCGCCGTTGGCCGAGGATATCCTGCGCACCAACAAGATGAGTCAGAACCTTCATGGCGAATTGCTGCTGCGAAGGCTGACTCCCAGCGGGTTGGTCGCGGACGGTCATACCGTTGTCGCCGCAACGCTGGCTCGCGCGGGCGTGGCGACGCCGGCGTTCGACTTCGCGGACGGGGCGGGCATGTCGAACTATAACCGCGTCACGCCGCGGGCGACAGTGGCCTTGCTCCGCTGGGCGATGACCCAGCCGTGGGGCGGCGCGTGGCGGGCGACGCTGCCAATCGCGGCGACCGACGGTACGCTGACGCGTCGCTTCGTCGGCACGCCGCTCGCGGGACGATTGTCTGCCAAGACCGGGACGCTCAACGCAGCCAATGCCTTGTCCGGCTATCTCACGGCAGCGAGCGGACGGACGCTGATCTTCTCGGCCTATGCCAACGACATGGCGGGGGACGCGAACGCGACCGCGGCGATCGATGCCGCCTTGGTAGCGGTTGCCGCAGCGAATTGAGCGACGAGGGCTTAGGCCAGCAGCGCAGCCAGCGCGCTCGATGCGAGCAGAGGGGGCGACGGCGGCAGCGGTAGAGCGCGGGTCACCGGCGCTGCGATTGGCGCGAGCCCGGCGCTCGCGACGGCGGCGAGGACCCTACGGCGGTCGATCATGCTACCCCCTCCTTCGCGCAGGCGGGCAGCCCCGCCAGATACAGTGCGCCGTCCAGCGCATCCCCCAACGGCTCGCTCAGCCGCGCGACGGTTCGGGCCCGCAACCACGGGCGCATCGCCTGCGACAAGCCACCCAGCAGCGCGCAGCGGGTCGCGCCGCGTTCGAAGATCGTTTCGATGAAGCGCTCGATGTGGCCCGCGGCATCCTCGACGATCGACCGCGCGATTACATCGTCCGCCTCCGCATGCGCCATGACCAGCGGTGCGAAGCTGCCATAATCGCGCGGCGTTGCCCGATCCATCCACGCGATCGCGCGGGCGGTATCGTGCCCGAAGCGTTCGGTCACGGCCGCACTCAGCGGCGTCGCGCGCGTGCGGCCGTCCAGCGCTCGCATCGCATGGCGCATCGCACTCAGGCCCAGCGCGGCACCGCTACCCTCGTCCGATATCGGGAAGCCATAGCCGCCGATGCGGAAGGTCTCGCCGTTCACCCGCACCAGCGCGATACTCCCCGTGCCGATGATCAGGATCGCGCCATCGCCACCGCCGTGCGCCCCCAGGTTCGCAATCTCCGCATCACTTTCGAAGACCGTGGAGGCGAAGGGAAAGGCGAACCCCTCCAGCGCCGCGCGCACGCCAGAGCGGGAAATGCCCGCCACGCCCATCGCGGCACTGGTCTGCGCTACATCCGCCGCATCGAGGCCCGCCTGCCGAACCACGCGATCGGTCACGTCGCGCAGCGTCGCATGGAGCGCGATCAGCCCCAATCCGGCATTGGCGGGCCCGGCCTGCGCCTCGGCCAGGATCCGACCGCTCGCATCGACCAGACGGCTGCGGCAATGGCTGCCGCCGGCGTCCACGCCCAGGAAAAAACGCGTCATTCCGGTCCCCCGCTATTGCGTCTGCACCTCTTCCAGCGTCGTGCGGAAGCGGCCGTCCAGCCAGTCGGTGATCTCGCGCGCGGCCGGATGATCGATGGCACCATAGCGCGCGCGCAATTCGGCATGGCGCGGCCCCAGATTGTCGAGCCCCGTATCCTGCAGCGGCAGGATGTCCCGGCGCAGCGTCGCGGCGAAATCGGGTCCCAGCACCGTTGTCGCCGCCGTCAAAAACGCCTGGCCATAGGCATAACCGTCCCCCTCGCGATAGCTCGCCGCCAGCGTCAGCGCCGGGATGCAGGACAGCAGAGGTTGCGAGGCGGGATTGATCGCATGGCCGCTGATATGGTTCCGGATCGCCGCGGGTCGCCCGGTGAAAGCGCGCAGGTGAAGATGTTGCGACATCCGCACACCATCGTTGACCGGATAATTGTCCCACAGGCACACTTTGCGGCCGAGTTCGTCCTGCACCCGCTTCAGATGCGCGACGCCGATCTCGCGCGAAATTACCTCTTCGCCCGTCCAATAGACCTGGACACGCCGGTCGAGAAACCGGCCGAGATCGGCCAGATACGCCGGCGGGCGGCGGCCCCAGGCCCGTTCGAGGATGGGATCATCCGAATAGAAACTGGGGCAGAAGAACACGCGGCTGGCGCGGGTGGCGTTGGCGCAAAAATCGACCAGGTCCGCCTGGCTGCGCGCCAGATCGGGCAGTTCGGCGGGCAGATCGTCGAACAGAATGGCGAGGTCGTCGAGACCCAGCGTGTCGAGGTGCGCGAGCTTCCGCCGCAGCGCCGCGCGCGATGCCTCATCGAACGGATGCGTGCTGCCGACCGGGGTCAGCGCCACGCCGAAGCGAACGCCGAGCGCCCGGCACTCGGCGGCGAAAGCAGCCAGCGCGGCGAACTGTTCGGGCGGGTGGGGTTCCTGCCAGCGTCGGCGGAGGAAGGCGTCGGCCTTGGGCCCGTAATGGTAGAAACGATAGCCGGCCGGGGCCAGCGTTCGCAAGACGGTGGTGCGATCGGCCCAGCTCCACGGCTTGCCGAACAGACCTTCGATCACGCCGAGGTTCACTGTCATAGCCGTACCTTTCTGTCGTCCCGGATCATTGGCCAGACGCCGCCACTGCGCCACGCAACACCGTCTCGCGCAGCGCATCGAGCGATGGATATGGCTCGCCATCGGGACGATGAACGCGATTGGTGAGTAGGACGACGGTCAGCCCCAATTGCGGGGAGACGGCGAACCACGTGCCCGTAAAGCCGGAATGGCCGAAAAAGGGCGCCGCGATGCCGGCGAGCTGCGTCTTGTGGAAACCAAGGGCCTGATCGGGATCGTATGGCGTCTGCTCGAACGCCGACACCGTCGCGGCCGGCGCCAGCCGCCAGCGGCCGTAGCAGCCGCCGTTGCTCAGCACCTGCGCGTAGCGCGCAACGTCCGTCGCCGTCGAGAACAGTCCGGCATGCCCCGCGACGCCGCCCCAGCCGAGCGCGGCATTGGCGTCGTTCGCCTCGCCGACCAGCACCCGGCTTCGATAACCGGAAAATGGTTGTGCCGGTGGGTAGGGGGCCTGCGGATAGGGTTTACCCGTCTCCGCCATCCGGCGCTGATACGCATCCCCTTGCGACGTCGCCGCGGCGCGTCGGCGCTGACCCGCGTCCGGCAGGAACCCGGTGCCCGTCATGCCGAGCGGCCGGTAGATCTGCTCGCGTACGTAGCGATCCAACGGAATCCCCGACACTTTGGCGACGACCGCGCCCAGGATCATGAAGCCGAGGTCCGAATAGGCGAAGCGCGCCCCTGTCGGATAGCGCAGCGGCAGCGCCGCGAGATAGGGCAGGGCGCCTCCCGAGGGTGCGCGATGCAGCCACGTCGGCTGCCATTCCCACAATCCGCTGCGATGCGTCAGCAACTGGCGCACGGTGACGCCGGCCTTGTCAGTGTCGCGAAATTCGGACAGCAGCGTGCCGAGCCTATCGTCGAGCGACACCTGGCCGCGCCCCACGAGGTGAAGGATCGCGGCGGTGGTCGCCTCCACCTTGGTGATCGACGCCATGTCGAACGGCGTATCGACCGTCATCGGCCGCGGCGGGGCAAGGGGGCGCAGATCGCCCTCCGGCTTCGCCGTCAGCGTCTGCGCATCGCCGAAGGCGGCGCGATGCACGATCGCGCCGTGATGCGCGATCAGCAGCACCGCGCCGGGGTACAGCGTGCCGACACCCCCGCGCACGGCGGCGTCGATCGATGCGAACCGCGTGTCGGGCCTCGGCGCCGGACCTCGGAGGATCGGACAGCTGTCGGCCGCGGCCTCCGCACCGGCGGGCGAGGCGGCAACACATGCCGCCCCTGCGACCAGCCACCCGACCCGCGAGAGGCGGTGGAAGCGGGCTCTGACCGCGCCGCGGATCGTCCTGCCGTCCATGTCAGCGCGCATAGCATGACCGGTGCCCGCAACCCATTCCACCATGACGCCCGCCCATAACGAAGCGTCATAGGCTGCTTTCGCGACCGCGTTGGTCGACGGGATCGTCAGCGTTGCGCGACGTTGTTCGACCGGTCGCGGTCGGGCAGCTTATGGTCGGGGTCGAGTTCCGCCTTCACGACCGTTCCCGCGGGCACGGAGACTGCGGTCGATGCCTGACGGATCCAGGTCTCGGCGGGCAGGCGGACATCGCGCGTCGTGCCGTTCGCATAGGTCACGCGTAACGTCGCGGGCATCACCAACCGGTCGCGCGACGTGACCCGGACGAGCGGCGTCCCGTCCTTGGCCGTTTCGATCCCCGTCACGGCGAGATCGAGCTGCCAATTGTGTGCGTACCAGCCGTTCCACCAATAGGACAAATCCTCGCCCGCCTCACTTTCCATCGCCCGGAAGAAGTCCGCGGGCTGCGGGTGGCGATAGGCCCAGGCGGCGATGAACCGGCGGAAGGCGGGGTCGAAGCGGTCCGGCCCCAAGATCTGTTCGCGCAGCAGGACGAGGCCCAGCGCCGACTTGAAATAGGTGACCGGGTGCCGCCACTTTTCGATCACCGTGTCTGCGCGGGACAGGATTGGCGGCGCGGTAGGATCGGCCAGGACGTGGAGGATCTCGTCGACCGGATTGCCGCCGCCTTCGGCATATTCGCTGTCGCGCTTGGGCGCATATTCGCCGCGGTTGAAATCGTCCGACTGATAGACGTCGATGAACGTGTTAAATCCCTCGTCCATCCACGCATGCCGCCGTTCGTCGAAGCCGACGATCATCGGAAACCAATTGTGCCCGATTTCGTGCGCGGTGACCCAGAATAGCTCCTTGCCCGCATCTTCGGGCGCATCGAAGACGATGCCGGGATATTCCATTCCGCTGGTCGGGCCGGCGACATTGATCGCGGCCGGCCAGGGATAGGGATACCAGCGTGCCGAGAAGCGCTCGACCGTATCCTTCACATATTCGGTCGATCGGCCCCAGCGCGCGGTGCCGGAGCTTTCGGCGGGGTAATAGGACATGGCCAGCGAAGTCTTGCCGTCCGGCAGGCGAATACGGGCCGCATCCCAGGCAAAGGCGGGCGAGGCCGAAAACGCGACATCGCGCGTATTCTGCATGCGATAATGCCAGGTCAGCGTGCCGGTGTGTCGCGGCCGCGACGCCGGGTCGCCGATCTCGGCGACGCTGCGGATCGGCACCGTTGTGTCGCTCCGCCGCGCCGCATCGAGCCGCGCGGCCTGCGTCGGGGTCAGCACCTCGCGCGGGTTCATCAACTCGCCGGACCCCGCCATCAGCATCGATGTCGGCAGCGTCACCCAATAATCGAAGTCGCCATATTCGAGGTAGAATTCCTGGGCGAGATACGGCGCTGTGTCCCAGCCGCGCACGTCGTCGTACACCGCCATGCGCGGATACCATTGCGCGATATCGTAAATCTCGCCGTCGCGCGATCGTCCCCAGGATGTGCGCCCGCCCCATTCCCCCGGGATGGTGTAATGGTAGCGGATCGTGACCACGGCCTTCGCATGCGGCGCAAGTGCGGTCGGCAACCGCAGCTGCGCTCGCGTATCGCTGACCAGCGGCGTGACCGACACGGCCTTGCCGCTCCCGACCGCAACGCCGACCGCATCCAGCGTCATCCCGTCGGTATGGCCACCCGCCGCACCGCCACGCGCCATCCCGCCGCGCGAGCCGGGCTTGTAGAGGTTCTGATCGATCTGCAGCCACAGGACGTCGAGCGTATCGGGGCTGTTGTTGGTATAGGTGATCGTCGCCGTCCCCGCGATCGTCTTGGCGACGGGATCGAGCGTCACGCGCAATTGATAATCGGCGCGATTCTGCCAGTAATCGGGGCCGGGCAGCCCGTTCGCGCTGCGATAGCGGTTGATCGGCTGCGCCATATCGAACGGCGCGAACGTCTCGCGCGGTTGATAGTCCTGTGCGCTGGCGGCCGTGGCGGCCAGCGCGATCAGGAGCGATGCGGGCCTCAACGGTCGAGCTTCGGCATCACGCGTTGTGCAACCAGCGCCTCTTCCGCGGCACAGCCCTGCGGCCGGGGCGTCGCGGGATCGGCGCGCAACCGGTCGAGTTCGGCGCGGGCGGCGGCCAAGTCCTGTTGGAATGCCGGCTTCGTCCGCACCAGCGCCATCGTCGCGCTCGCCGACAGCATGCCGCCCTCGACCGCGCTTTCGTTATGCGCGCCGCAGACGAAGCGGCTGTCGCCATAGGCCCGGCCGCGCCGCAGGATCGGCCCGGCGCGATCGGGCGCCAGCTCGGTGAGGATCAGCGCCCAGGTCCATCCCCATGTCGTATGCCCCGATGGATAATCGTAACTGTCGGCAAGCTGCGCGATGGGTTGGCACACCGGCCCCTTGTCCTGGTGATAGGGGCGGGCGCGGCGATAGTAATTCTTGGCGGTGTTGGTCTGCGCGGCCGTATCCGCACCGGCGCGCGAAATCAGGCGCAGCGTCAGCGGTGCGGTTTCCGGGGTCAGCGCGACGCCGACCGCGCAGCTGAAGTCCCGCATCAGCGCCGGCCGCGAGGTATCGGCGTCGTTCGTCGCGAGCTGCCACCGCGGCGTGCCGACCAGCTTGCGTGTCGCCCGGAAGATGATCCGGTCGGTCTCATAGCGGGGATCGCCCTTGCGCGGCGCCGGTTCGAGCACATGCGTCACGTCGAACTCCCCGGCGCTGAGATAGCCGGGCGTGTCGCTCTTCGCGGTGCTGCCCCCCGCCGCAAAGGCGACGAGCAGGCCGCTCGCGACGATCGCGGCAGTACGGATGGGACGACGGGTAACGGGCGAGGGGAGGATGTCGATGGGGATGACCGCACTCGGCTGTGAGACTCGGCGGTGACTTTGTATCATTCACGCCGGCTCCACAACCGGCTGCGATCATGCCGACGGCTGTTCGTCGCTACGGCGTCGCGCCGCGCGCCGCTCGATCCAGGCATACAGGCTGGGTAGCAGCAGCAACGTCAGGATCGTCGAGGTGATGATCCCGCCGATCACCACGGTGGCGAGCGGCCGCTGCACCTCCGCCCCCGCGCCGGTCGCGATCGCCATCGGTACGAACCCGACCGAGGCGACCAGTGCGGTCGACAGCACCGGCCGCAACCGATCGTGCGCGCCTTGCCGCACCGCATCCTCGACCGGCAGCGGATCGCCCTCGCGCCCGTCGCGCAGCGCGTTGATATGGTCGATAAGGACCAGGCCGTTCAGCATCGCGATCCCGGACAAGGCGATGAAGCCGATCGCGGCGGTGATCGAAAAGGGCATGCCGCGCAGCCACAGCGCCAGGACGCCGCCGGTTACGGCAAAGGGGATGCCGGTGTAGACGATCGCCGCCTCGCGCACGCTGCCGAGCGCCGCATAGACCAAGGCGAAGATCAGGATCAGCGCCACCGGCACGACGATCGACAGGCGTTTCTGCGCCGCTTCCAACTGGTGATACTGGCCACCGAACTCGATGCGATAGCCCGGCGGCAGCTTCACCTGCCCGTCGATCGCGGCTTTCGCCTTCTGCACATAACCTTCGAGATCGCTGGTCGACAGATTGACCATCAGCGCGGCCCGGCGGTTGGTGTCGTCATGCAGGATCGGCTCGACGATCCGAGTCTGTCGCAGCCGCGCGACCCGCGACAAGGGCACCATGCCATATTCGCCGACCCGCAGGGGCAGCGCGAGGATTGCCGACGGATCGGCGCGCAGGCTTTCGGGCATGCGGATCACGATGGCGTGGCGCGCGGGGCCATGCGGGATGAAGCCCACCTCCGCACCGGCGAGCGCGTCGCGGATCGCGTTGTTGACCTCCTCGGCGCCGAGATTGAGGCGGATCAGCGCGTCGCGGTCGAGGTCGACGACAATGCTCTTCGGGCGGCCGGCCGTTTCGAACTCGACGCCCTCGGTGCCGGGCAGTTTTTCCAGAATGGCCTTCGCCTTCGCCGCCGCCTGCTCCAGCCGGTCGTAATCGTCGCCATAAATCTTGACCGACACGTCAGCGCGGACGCCCTCCAACATTTCGTTGAAGCGCATTTCGATCGGTTGGGCGAATTCGAAATTCTGACCGGCGTAGACGCGGCGTGCGACCTTTTCGATCCCGGCGATCAGCTCCTGCTTCGTGCGCGGCATGCCGTCGCCGGTCGGCCAGTCCTTTTGGGGGCCGTAGAAAATATACAGGTCGTTCTCGTTCGGCGGCATCGGATCGGTCGCCACCTCGCTGGTGCCGATGCGCGAGAAGGTGTGCGTGACCTGGGGGTAGGCACGGCGGATCGCGGCCTCGGTCCGCTGTTCGATCGCCAGGCTCTCTTCCAGCGACATGCCGACCGGGCGATAGACCATGGCGGTGATCGCGCCTTCGTCGAGCTGCGGGGTGAACTGCGATCCCAGCGTCTTGAACACGAGGAAGGTCGCAGCGAGCAGCGCCACCGCCCCGATCACCAGCAACACGGGATGCGCCAGCGCCCGGTTCAGCGCGGGCGTGTAGACGCGCTCCGCCAAGCCGACGAAACCCTTGCGATGGTCGTCCTCCGCATCGGCAGCGGGGGAGCGGAGCAGCCATGCCGACAGAGCGGGAACGATCGTGAAGGTCCACGCCAGCCCGGCGACGATCGCCAGCATCACCGCCTGCGCCATCGGCTGGAACAGCTTACCCTCGACCCCGCCGAGGCTCAGCACCGGCACATAGACCAAAGCGATGATCGCGATGCCGAAGAAGGTCGGGCGCGCGACCATCTGCGCCGCATGCGCGACGACGTCGCGGCGGTCGTCCGCCGTCAGCGCCTTGCCCTTTTCCCGGCGGCGCACGGCCATCAATCGCAGGCTGTTTTCGACCACCACGATCGCGCCATCGACGATCAACCCGAAGTCGAGTGCGCCGAGGCTCATCAGATTGCCCGACACGCCGATGGCATGCATGCCCGACACGGTGACGAGGAAGGCGAGCGGAATGACGAGCGCCACGATCAGCGCTGCGCGCCAATTGCCCATCACGAGCAATAGCACGAGCGCCACCAGCAGCGCGCCCTCGCCCAAATTCTTCTCGACCGTGTGGATGGTGCGATCGACCAGATCGGCGCGGCTATACTGGCGATCGATCACCATGCCCTTGGGCAGCGCGGCGCGGATGCCGGGCAGCGCGTCCTCGACCGCCAGCGCGGTTTCGCGGCTGTTCTGCCCGACGAGCATCATCACCGTGCCCAGCACCGTCTCGCGCCCGTTCTGCGTCGCCGCACCCTGTCGCGGGGCAGCGCCGATCACGACATCGGCAAGGTCGCGCACCTGCAAGGGCAGGACGCCGGCGGCGAACTTGACCGGGATCGCGCCGATCTGCGTCGCGTTCAGCACGCGCGCGTCGGTGCGGATGGTGAAGCGTTCGGGCCCGCGCCGGATGATGCCGCCGCCCGCATTCTCGACATTCTTCGCCACCGCCGCGGCAAGCTCGCCGGCGGTGACGCCGTGCAGCCGCAGCCGCACCGGATCGGGCGAGACGACGAACTGTTCCTCCAACCCGCCGTTCGAATTGACGTCGGCAACGCCCGGCACCGCCCGCAGCATCGGGCGGACGGTATATTCCTGCGCCTCGTACAGCTCCATCAGCTGGCGCTGCGCGTCCATGCCCGCTGGCGGGCGGCGCCATTCGAGCGTGTAGTAATAGATTTCGCCCAGACCGGTGGTGATCGGGGCGAGCTGCGGTGTGCTGCCGGGGGGCAATTGGTTCTGCACCGCCGTCAGCCGTTCGGTGACGAGCTGGCGCGCCTTCAGCTGATCGGTGCCGTCCTTGTAGAGCAACGTGACCTGGCTGAGCCCGGTCTTGGTCAGAGAACGGGTCTGGTCGAGCCCCGGCTGGCCGCCCATCGCACGCTCGATCGGCAGCGTCACCAGCCGCTCGATCTCCTCGGGCGCCAGCGCGGGCACCTGCGTGTTGATCTGCACCTGCACACCCGTGATATCGGGGATCGCGTCGATCTGCAGGTTGATGAACGACCACAGACCGGCCGCGGCGACCAGGGCGGTGACGAGCGCCACCGCAAGCCGGTGGTGCGTGACGTAATGCAGCCAGCGGTTCATCGCGCCAGCGGTTCCCCGCCGTTGAGCGCGCGCAATTGCAGCAAAGCCTCCAGGGCCTCGCGCCGGGTGTCGAGCATCGCGTTGACCGCCTCGACATAGCTTTGCTGCATCTGGGTGTAGGTGGTCAGCGGGATGGCGCCCAACCGGTAGTTGCGATCGGCATCGACCGCCGCCTGAGCAAAGCGCTTGGGCGTTTCGCCGTCCCATTGCGCCAGCGCCTCACGCTTCGCCGCATATTGCGCCGCCTGAGCGAAGACGTCGCGCGCGATCCGGCGTTCGGCATTGATCAGCGTCGCATTGGCCTGCGCCTGCCGGCCCTGTTCGACCGCGACCTCGCCCGCCTGACGGTTCCACAGCGGAATACTGGTCGACAGGCGGACACCATAATTGGTTTCGCGGATGTCGGATCGGGCCCGGTCGTAATAAGGGCCAACGCTGACGGTCGGGATACGCGCCTTCTTCGCCAGATCGACGCGCAGCCCCTGCTGCTCGAATTGCGCACGCAGCGCTTTCAGCTCGAAATTGTTCTCGGACGCGCGGTTCGCGAGCACCTGACCGGAGGGGAGGGCCGGCAGCGTCATGTCGGGGCGGACGATGCGGATGCGTGCCGCGAAGGGCGCGCCGCGCAGCTGGTTGAGTTCGTAGAGGATCGAATTGGCCTCGGCATCGGCCGTCGCGGCGGTGCGCTCCGCGCCGATCGCGCTCGCCACCAGCGATGCAGCCTCCAGCTGCGGCGACGGCCCGGCCGGATCGCGCGAGACGATGACCTTCGCCAGCGTCCGCATCCGCCCGGCGACCTCGCGCGCGGCAGCGGCCTTTTCGTCCGCGGCGAACAAGCCATAGCCCAGCGAACGCGCACGCGCGGCGAGCGTCGCGTCGAACTGCTGCAACCCGATCCGTGCCAGTGCCACCTGCCGGTCGGCGATCGCCCGTCGCAGCGCGATACGCCCGCCGAACTCGATCGGCTGAACGACCGACACGGCGTAGGTCAGCCCTTCGCCGGTGACGGCGCCGCTGGTGACGTCCTGTGCGCGACGCTGGCCGAATTCCACCACCGCTTCGGGATCGGCCCAGCGCCCAGCCGCATCGCGCTCCACGCCCGCCGTCTCGATCTGCCGCTGGTAGAATTGCCGTTCGGGATTGTGGGTGACGACGTCCTGCGCCAGCGCATCGAGCGATAGCGCAGTGGATTGGCCCGCCGCAGGCGACGCCGCAACCATCAGACAGACGCACGCAACGGTCCGCATTGCAAACTCCGGATTCCTGTTGCCCGGCTGGTAGGCATCGGCGCGGCCAGGTGTCGACTAAATCAGGGTTTATTTTCAGGGACCGATCGATGTTTCGCAGAGCGTCCGTTCTCCCGCCGAAGCGTGGGGAGCCCTCAACGACGCGCACGCGGGTCAAACCTAAATTGCTATTCAGTTGACCCCGACCCAGCCGCCCGGCGATCAGACCGATCATGGCGCGCATCCTGCTTATCGAAGACGACGACGGCACCGCCGACGAGATAAGCCTCGAGCTGACGGCGAGCGGCCATGACGTCACGCGCGTCGCCGCACTGGAACCGGCTCGCGCGCTGTCGGCCGGCGAGCCCTTCGATCTGCTAATTCTCGATCGCCAGCTGCCCGATGGCGAAGGGCTGGAGCTGCTGTCCGACCTGCGACGGAACGGCCAGCGCACGCCTGCGCTGGTATTGAGCGCGCTGGGCAGCCTGGACGACCGGGTGCGCGGCCTGCGCGCGGGTGGCGACGATTATCTGCCCAAGCCCTTCGCGCTGGTCGAACTGATCGCGCGGGTCGAGGCGCTGCTGCGCCGGCCCAACGATACGCGCGCGACGCGGTTGATCGCCGGGCCGCTGGAACTGGACCTGCTGGCCGGCACCGCGACGCGGGCCGGACGCCCGCTGGGCTTGCTGCCGCGCGAACTCAAGCTGCTCGACTATATGGTCCGACGCGCCGGACAGATCGTGACCCGCGCGATGCTGTTGCGCGACGTCTGGGGCTATAGCTTCGAACCCGACACCAATGTGGTCGATGTCCACCTCGGCCGCCTGCGCCGCAAGATCGATGGCGAGGGCGAGACACCGATGATCCGCAACGTGCGCGGCCAGGGGTATGTCCTTGACGCGCCGCTTTGATCCGCGCACCCGATCGACGTGGCGCTGGGGCGGGGCGCTCGCGGCCATGCTGGTTGTTCAGTCGCTGGTGATGACCGCCGCCTTCTGGATGCTTGCCAACGGCAGCCATCGACGCGCGATCGAACACGCGCTGGGCGAGGATTGCGCCTTCTTCGCCTTGACCCCGGCGGAGGAGCGGCCCGAGGAATTGCGCGAGAAGCTGACGCGCGACATTCATCGCGATCGGTTCCTGGGGCTGTTCGACGCGCGCGGGCGCCTGATCGCGGGGAACATCGCGCGCCTTCCAACCGCGCCGTCGAAGGGCCGATCCTTCATCGCCGACCTCGCGCCGACGGAATTGCCCGGCAAGCATAGCGACGAAGCGCGCGTCATGGTCTGCCCCATGCCCGATGGCACGCGATTGCTGACCGGTATCGACCTCGACGATACCGAAGAGGCGCTACAACTGATCTGGCAATCCTTGCTGCTGGGGCTGGTGCCGGGCGTGCTGCTCGCGGTCGCCTTCGGCTTCGTCGCCGGGCGCCGCGCTGCGCGGCAGGTGGATACCGTCCGCCGCCTGACCCAGCAGATCGTGTCGGGGGATCTGGAGCAGCGGCTGCCCGTCGCCCCCTATCCCGACAGCTTCGGGCTGCTGTGCGCGCATATCAACACAATGCTCGACCGGCTCCAGCAACTGGTGGGCGACGTGCGCGGGATCGGCGACGATATCGCGCACCAGATGCGGACCCCCCTCACGCGCCTGCGCGCCCGGATCGATCGGGGGTTGCGCGATGCCGCCGATCCCGCGGCGTTCGCCGCCGTGGCGGATCAGGCGCTCGCCGAGATCGATACGCTGCTCGGCATCGTCAGCGCGCTGCTGCGCCTGCGCGAGATGGAGGATCATGCCCGCCGCAGCCGCTTCGCGCCGGTCGATCTCGCGCATCTGGTCGACGATGCCTGCGATCTGTATCGCCCCGCCGCGGAGGATCGCGGCCTGACGCTGCTTTGCTCGATCGCACCGGTGCCGCCGGTCGAGGGCGACGCCAGCCTACTGATGGAGGCGATCGCCAATCTGATCGACAATGCGATGAAGTTCGGCCCGGCGGGCGGGACGGTTCATGTCTCGGTCGGGCCGCTGGACGCGGGCGCGATCGTCTCCGTCGCGGACGACGGCGAGGGGATACCGGACGCCGATCGCGCCTTGGTGACCCAGCGCTTCTATCGCGCTCGATCCGATGGCGGCGGCGCGGGGCTGGGGCTCAGCCTCGTGAAGGCGATCGCAGACCTGCACGCCTTGGACCTCCGCTTCGCCGACACGGGCAGCGCGGTGTCGCTGGTTGTCAGGTAACGCCGGCCGGGGTCGCAGCTATCGCGCGGGCTTGTTCTCGACCGGCGGCACCGGCGCCCAGCCGAGGCCCAGCGCCTTTTGCAGCGAGACGTAATCGCCGGTGAGCGCCGCGAGGCCCGCCGACAAATTCTGCTCTGCCGCGACGCGCTGGCGTTCTGCATCCAGCGTGTCGATCAGCGTCGCGGTGCCGGCGCGAAACCGCTGCTGCATCAGGCCGGCCGCGCGATCGGCGCTGGCCTTGCTCCGCATCAGGCTCGCCACCGTTTCACGACGGCGGCCGAAGCGCGACAGCGAATCCTCCGCATCGCGCAGCGCCCCGAGCACCGCGCCCCGATATTGCGCCTCCGCCTCGTCGCGCTGGCCCTTGGCCTGATCGACACGCGCCCGGCCGCGGCCGAAATCGAGGAAATTCCATTGCAGCATCGGCGCGGCGATGCCGAGCAGCTTGTCCGGGCTGATGTCCGACAGGCGTGTGCCGCCGAGGCCGATGAGGCCCAAGATGTTCAGCCGGGGGAAGCGCACGGCATCGGCAATGCCAACCTGTGCGGTGCGCTGAGCGAGCTGGCGTTCGGCAGCGCGGATATCGGGGCGGCGTTGCAGCAGCGCGGCGGGATCGCCGACCGCTACCGAGGCGGGCGGCAGCGGCACCGGGGTGGGCGCCGTCAGCTGGGCGTCGAGCGCGCCCGGTTCCTGCCCCGTCAGCACGGCCAGCGCGTTGAGGTAGCTTTCGAGTTCGGCCTGCAACGGCACGATCTGGCCATTGGTCGCCTCGAGCTGCCCGGTCAGCCGCTCCACGTCGAGCGCGGAGGCGGCGCCCTGATCGAACCGCTGGCGGGTGAGGTCGAGCATGCGCTGCTGCATCTCGGCCGAACGGCGCGACAGCGCGATCCGCTGCTGCCGATCACGCAGCGCGACATAGGCGTTGGCGACATCGGCGGTCAGGCTCACCTGCGCATCGGCGACATTGGCCTCCGCCGCCTGCGCCTGCGCGCGCGCCGCTTCGACCTGTCGGCGCTGGCCGCCGAACAGATCGACCTCCCAGCTTGCGTCGAAGCCGAGGTTGTACAGGTCGACCGCGCTCGCGCCGGTGTCGCCCTTACCCGTCAGGTCAATGCCGGGGATACGGGCATGCGCATAGACGGCCGAGGCGTTCGCGCTGGGTGCCTGATTGGCGCGTTGCAGCCGCAGGCCGGCGCGGGCCTGACGCAGCCGGGCCTCCGCCACCGCAATAGTGGGATTGCCCGCCAGCGCCTGTTGCTCGAGCGCGGTCAGCGTCGGGTCGTTCAGCTGCGTCCACCAGTCGGCGACGGCCGGCGCAGCGTTGATGGTCGCAGGCCCCGCCCGCTTGAAGCCGGTGGTGCCGGTCGCATCGGCGAGCGTCTTCGGCGGGCCCGCATAATTGGGACCGACGGTGCAGGCGCCGAGCAGCAGCGCCGGGACGAGGAGGGGGAGGGTACGCATCAATCGCCTCAATGCATCGCCGCCATCTTGCCTTGCGGCAGGGGGCGCAGGAACAGGACCAGCGGCACGACACAGCAGATGCCGACCGACAGCAGCCAGAACAGATCGTTATACGTCATCACCAGCGCCTCGCGCTGGATCGTGCCGCCGAGCGCCCTGAGCGCCGCAGCGGGATCGCCCAGCGCCCGCCCCGTGGCGGCAAGGTAGGATTGCAGGTCGATCGAGTTGGCGTTCAGCGTCTCGTCGATCCGACGCGCATGCAAATAGCTGCGCTGGTCCTGCAACGTCGCGATGCCCGCGAGCGCGAACGACCCGCCGATGTTGCGCGCGGCGCTGAATAGCCCCGCGGCGTCGCCCGCCTCCGATGGTTTGACCGACGCGATCGCCGCCTGGTTGAGGAATACGAAGCCCAGGATCGTGCCGACACCGCGCAACAGCTGCGAATCGGTGAAGGCGCTGCCCACCGAGTCCGCCGTCAGCGTCGTGTCGAGGTGACAGCTCATCGCCATCAGCAGCAGGCCCGACGCTACCGCCAACCGGATGTCGAGATGCCGGATCATGATCGGCACCAGCGGCATCATCAGCAGGCTGGGGATGCCGCTCAGCAGCACGACCTTGCCCGATTGCAGCGCGTTATAATCCGCGATCGCCGCGAGGAACTGCGGGATCACATAGCTGCTGCCGTACAGCACCATGCCGAGCACCAGGCCCATCGTCGCGACGCTGCCGAACTGGCGGTCGAGCAACAGGCGCAGCTTCACCACCGGGTTCTTGGCGATGAACTGGCCTGCAATCAGCATGACGAGGCCGAGCACCGTCAGCGCGGTCAGCTTGATGATGAGCGCCGACTGGAACCATTGCTCGCGCTGCCCCTCTTCCAGCACGACCGTGAGGCCGCCCAGCCCAAGCGCCAGGCCGGCGATACCCAGCCAGTCGGCCTTCAGCAGCTCTTCGAGATGCGCCTTCTGATGCGGCAGGCCGACGAGCAGCAGCACGAGCAACACCGCACCGACCGGCACGTTGAGGAAGAAGGCGTAATGCCAGCTGACGTTTTCCGTCAGGTATCCGCCGATCAGTGGGCCGAGCACGGGGCCCAGAATGGCGGTGACGCCGAACAAGGCCGTGCCGATCGGCTGCTGCGATCGCGGCAGACGGGTCGCAATTATCGTCATCGCGGTAGGGATCAGCGCACCGCCGGTGATGCCTTGCCCGGCGCGGCCGACGATCATCATGCCGAGCGACGTCGACAGGCCGCACACGACCGAAAAGCCGGTGAACAGGATCGAGGCGATCAGGAGGAAGGTGCGCAGGCCCAGCACCCGCTCCAGCCAGGCGGCAAGCGGAATGATGATGATCTCGGCGACGAGGTAAGATGTGGCGATCCACGTCCCCTCCGTCCCGCTCGCACCGATCTCGCCCTGGATGACGGGGAGCGCCGAATTGACGATCGAGATGTCGAGCGTCGCCATCAGCGCGCCGAGGCTTCCCGCCGCGACCGCCAGCCACGCGCCGAGGTCGGCCCGCTCCGGCGGCGCGTCGGCGTCCCGCTTCGGCGGCGCCGTGTCGGCGGGGAGCGTCGCGCTGCTCATTGCGCCCGGCGTTCGTTATGCTGGTCCTGCTCTTCGCGGATGCGCTTCACCGCACCCTTGGCCGAGCGTGTGTCGACCGTCACGTCGGCAGACATGCCCGGGACGAGCAGGGCGCGCGTTTCGGGGCCGGCATCGATCGCGATGCGAACAGGAATGCGCTGGACGATCTTGGTGAAGTTGCCCGTCGCATTCTGCGGCGGCAGCAGCGAGAATTGCGCGCCGGTGCCCGGCGACACGCTCTGCACGTGGCCCTTGATCTCGACCCCCGGCAGCGCATCGACCTCCAGCGTCACCGGCTGGCCGACCCGCATCAGGCCAAGCTGCGTTTCCTTGAAGTTCGCCTCGACGTACAGCTGCTTGACGGGGACGATCGACATCAGGCGCGTGCCGGCCTGCGCGAACTGGCCGACGCGCACCGTCTTGTCGCCGACGCGGCCGTCGATGCTGGCGCGCAGCACGGTCGCCCCCAGGTTGACGTTGGCCGCGGTCAGCTGCGCCCGGCTCGCTTCGCCCTGGGCGCGCGCCTGCTGCACTTGCGCCTGCAGCGTGCCGACGCGACGATTGGCGCTAGTCAGTGCCGCCTGCGCAGCGGCGACCTGCGAATCGGCCTGACGCGCCTGATTTAGCAGCTGCGACAAACGCTCGCGGGTCTCGGCACCCGACGCGGCGAGCGGTTGATACCGGGCCACCTCGGCATGCGCGAAGGCGGCATCGCTGCGCGCCGCGGCCAGATCGGCCTGCGCCTTGGTAATGGCCGCCTGCTGTTCGCGGATCTGGGCGCGCACGCCCTCCGCATTCGCCCGCGCGACATCGATTTGCGCCTCGACCTGCGCGGCCTGGGCGCGATAGTCGCGGGCGTCGATGCGCAGCAACGGCTGCCCGGCCTTAACCGCCTGATTATCAGCGACGAAAACCTGGTCGACATAGCCCGACACCTTGGGCGCGATCGTGACCGCATCCGCCTGGATATAGGCGTCGTCGGTCGCCTGCATGAACTTGCCCACGCTCTGGTAGCGGACATACCACAGCACGCCGCCGATCACCGCGGCGGCGAGTATCAGGAGCAGGATGATCCGCACCCGCGGGTTCTTCAGCGGGGACGGCTTCTTCGTTTCGGCATCGTCCTGCGAGTCGGAATGATCGTCCTGCGTCTGCTCGTGGTCTGCCATGCTCTTCATCTTTTCAGACTGCGTGAGGCGCCTACATGCTCGCACTTGCAGCATAGCGCAAGACCATTTAATGAGGGTCCTCATATATGGACTGCACCGAAAACCTCGCCTCCGACCTGTTCAGCCTGTTCCTGCGCATGCACCGGATGATGAACAAACGCCTCGCGGAGCAGGGTGCGTCGCTGGCACGCACGAAATTGCTGCTGTTCCTCGACCGGCGCGGCCCGTCCCGCGCGGCGGACATCGCGGATTTCTTCGATCAGGCGCCGCGCACGGTGACCGAGGCGATCGACGGGCTGGAGCGCGACGGCCTCGTCGTCCGGCGACCGCATCCGCACGATCGCCGCGTCAAGCAGATCTCGATCACCCAAGCGGGCGGGCGCGTGCTGGGCGAAACCGAACCGCTGCGGCAGGAGCTGATCGGCAGCGTGTTCGGAGCGCTGACCGACGACGAGCAGGCGCAGCTGTCGGTGCTGTTCGCTAAACTGTCCGCCGAGCTCGACGCGCAAGAGGCGCCGGCTACCTGACGCACAATCCGGGCTATTTCCTTCCGATCCGGCCCGTGTTACGCTCCGTTCGTCGCGCAACGACGCGATCGACAGGAGAGGTGCTATGGACCGGTACCAACCGACCTTGTGCCAATGCGGATTCGGAATCCTGTGCTGCGCCAGCGGCATGGCGGCTTCGATCTGCGCGGTGACGTTCCTGCTGCTCGGCTGACCGCCGGCAGCGTCATGGCCGAAGCCTTCGCTGCGCGTCAGCAGCAACGGCCGCCGTTGCGCCCGCCGTACCGGGCTTGCTGCCGGTCGCGAAAAAACGCGCTTTTGCTCATGACCGGCCGGTCCGGATGCGCCGCCGCCATATGCGCCCGGTATGTCTCGTAGGACGGCATGCCCACCAGCAGGTGCAGCGCATCGCGGAGCGTTTGGAGCGTGCGTGTGATCGTCACGCCGCGGCTCCCACGGTCGCCGGAAGTTCGCTGACCGACGGCGCATCGATCCGTCGCGCCGCCAGGCACGTGCGAATGCCATATGCCACGATCGAGACGACCACCGCCAGGAACAGCGCGCACAGCGCGGCGTCGATCCGGTCGTTCATCACGATCCGCTGCATCTCGGCTAGCGACTTCGCCGGCGCCAGCACCTCGCCGCGCGCTGCCGCATCGGCGAAGCGGCTGGCATGGGCGAGGAAGCCCACGCGCGGATCGGACGCGAACAACTTCATCAGGCTGGCGGTGACGGTGCAGAGCACCAGCCAGCTCGCGGGCAGGATCGTGACCCAGGCGTAGCGCTGCCGCTTCATGCGGAATAGCGCGACCGTCGCCAGCGTCAGCGCGACCGCCGCGAGCATCTGGTTCGAAATCCCGAACAGCGGCCACAGCGTGTTCACGCCGCCCAAGGGATCGGTGACGCCTTGATAGAGGAAGAACCCCCAAGCCGCGACGCACAGACCCGTGCCGATCAGCCCCGGCACGATGGACGTCGCATTCCGGAAGCTCGGCACCGCCAGCCCGATCAGATCCTGCAACATGAAGCGCCCGGCGCGGGTGCCGGCGTCCACTGCGGTCAGGATGAACAGCGCCTCGAACAGGATCGCGAAATGATACCAGAAGGCCATCATCTCACGCCCGCCGATCAGCCGGCTGAAGATATGCGCCATGCCGACCGCCAGCGTCGGCGCGCCGCCAGCGCGGCTGATGATCGTCGTTTCCCCGACATCCTTCGCGGTCGCGGCGATCGTATCCGCGCTGACGGCAAAGCCCATCTTGGTGACCGCGGCGGATGCGCTGGCGGGATCGGTGCCGACGACCGCGGCGGGGCTGTTCATCGTGAAATAGACGCCCGGATCGATCACCGATGCCGCGACCAGCGCCATGATCGCGACGAAGCTTTCCATCAGCATCGCGCCATAGCCGATGAA
Source organism: Sphingomonas sp. DC5200-1 (assembly GCF_049897245.1). NCBI lineage: Bacteria > Pseudomonadati > Pseudomonadota > Alphaproteobacteria > Sphingomonadales > Sphingomonadaceae > Sphingomonas > Sphingomonas sp. DC5200-1. The sequence continues at coordinate 248,129 of NZ_JAFCVW010000001.1, read as the reverse complement.
GCGGGCATCGCCCTCGCTCGCGATCAGCTTGGGCGTCGTGCCGCTGGCGATCAGCGCGTGGAAGCCTGACACCGCGCCGCAGGCGATGGTGATGAACAGGAACGGGAACAACGACCCCGACCAAACCGGCCCGCTGCCGTCAATGAACTGGGTCAGCGCCGGCATGCGTAGCGGCGGGGCGACGACCACGATGCCGATTGCGAGCGCGGCGATCGCGCCGATCTTGAGGAAGGTCGACAGGTAATCGCGCGGCGCGAGGAGGAGCCACACCGGCAGCAGTGCGGCGATGGCGCCATAGCCGATCAGTATCCAGCACAGCTGAACCGGCGTATAGGTGAACCACGGCGCCAGCGTCGCCGACTCCGCGACGTTTTGGCCATAGACGATCGCGAGGATCAGGCCGACCAGGCCCAACAGCGACACCTCGCCGATCCGCCCCGGCCGGATCCAGTGGGTATAGACGCCCATCAGCAGCGCGAGCGGGATGGTGGCGGCGACGGTGAACAGGCCCCAGGGGCTGCCGGCGAGCGCGCGCACGACGATCAGCGCCAGCACCGCCAGGATGATCACCATGATCATGAAGGCGCCGAACAGCGCGATCGTGCCCGGCACCGCGCCCATTTCCATGCGGATCAGCTCGCCGAGAGAGCGCCCGTCACGCCGCATCGACAGGAACAGCACCATGAAGTCCTGCACCGCCCCCGCCAGCACGACGCCGGCGAGCAGCCACAGCATGCCCGGCAGATAGCCCATCTGCGCCGCCAGCACCGGACCGACGAGCGGCCCCGCGCCGGCGATCGCCGCGAAATGATGGCCGAACAGCACGCGCCGATCGGTGGGGACGAAATCGAGTCCGTCGGGATGACGCACCGCCGGGGTGGGACGGGCGGGGTCGATACCGACGATCTTGGCGAGATAGAGCGCGTAGAAGCGATAGGCGATCAGATAGACGGAGACCGCCGCGACGACGATCCAGACGGCGTTCACCGCCTCGCCCCGCGCCGTCGCCACGACGCCCAGCGCCGCTGCCCCGACCAGTGCGAGGATGATCCAGCCGATCCTGCTAGCGATGCCCATCGTCCCGTCTCCCTTTGCGGGAGATGCGTAGAGGGCGAGGGCAGGAGGGGCAACCGGCAGGCGCGTTATGATGCGTTACAGTCGCCCCACCCACACCGTCACCCCGGACTTGTTCCGGGGTCCACTCCGCGGCGAGGGGCAGACAAAAGGCTCGAGCGTTGCCCTCGCCGCCCGGTGGACCCCTGAACAAGTCCGGGATGACGAGGATGTTGCGGCGACCGCGCCGTCTCACCCCACCCGGTTCGCCACTAGGTCGTCCACCACCGCCGGGTCCGCCAGCGTCGACGTATCGCCCAGGCTCGACACATCGCCCTCGGCGATCTTGCGCAGGATGCGGCGCATGATCTTGCCCGATCGCGTCTTGGGCAACGCGGGCGCGAACTGGAGCTTGTCGGGCGTCGCGATCGGCCCGATCTCCTGCCGCACCCAGGCGACCAGCGCCTTGTGCAGCTCGTCCGAACCCTCGCGGCCGGCGTTCAGCGTCACATAGGCGTAGATGCCCTGACCCTTAACGTCATGCGGCATGCCGACGACCGCGGCCTCCGCCACCGCCTCGTGCAGGACCAGCGCGCTCTCGACCTCGGCAGTGCCCATCCGGTGACCGCTGACATTGATGACGTCATCGACCCGGCCGGTGATCCAATAATAACCGTCCGCATCGCGGCGGCAGCCGTCTCCGGTGAAATAGCTGCCCTTGTAGGTGGTGAAATAGGTCTGGAAGAACCGCTCGGCATCACCCCACACGCCGCGCATCTGCCCCGGCCAGCTTTCGGTGATGCAGAGGTTGCCCTGCGCTTCGCCGACCAATGGGCTGCCCTGATCGTCGACCAATTGCAGCATCACGCCCGGCAGCGGCTTGGCGGCGGAGCCTGGCTTCATAGGCACCGCACCGGGGATCGGCGCGATCATGATGCCGCCCGTTTCGGTCTGCCACCAGGCATCGACGATCGGCGCCCGGCCTTCGCCGACGACGTCGTGATACCAGCGCCACGCCTCTGGGTTGATCGGCTCGCCGACCGACCCCAGCACCTTGAGCGAACTGCGGTCGGTCCTGCGGACAAAATTGTCGCCCTCCTTCATCAGCGCGCGCAGCGCCGTCGGGGCGGTGAACAGCGTATCGACCTTATGCCGATCGACCACCTGCCAGATGCGGCTGGCGTCGGGCCAAGTCGGCAGGCCTTCGAACATCACCGTCGTCGCCCGGTTCGCGAGCGGCCCATAAAGAATGTAGGTGTGGCCCGTCACCCAGCCGATATCGGCCGCGCACCAGAAGATCTGGCCGGGTTTGTAGTCGAAGGCGATCTGATGCGTAAGGCTCGCCCACAGCAGATACCCGCCCGAGGTGTGCATCACCCCCTTGGGCTTGCCGGTCGAACCGCTGGTATAGAGGATGAACAGCGGATCCTCGGCGTCCATCTCCTCCGCCGGGCAGTCGGTGCCGACCGCCGCCGCCGCGTCGTGATACCAGACGTCACGGTCACTCATCGGCACATCAGCGCCCGTCGCCTTGACGACGATGACCTTTTCAAGGCTGGGCGCGCGCGCCGCCGCTTCGTCGACGCAGGCCTTCAGCTTGATCCGCTTGCCGCCACGTCGGCCTTCGTCGGCGGTGACGACGATGCGCGATCCGCAATCCTCGATCCGGCCCGCCAGTGCGTCCGCCGAAAAGCCCCCGAACACTACCGAATGGATCGCGCCGATCCGCGCGCAGGCGAGCGCCGCATAGGCCGCCTCCGGGATCATCGGCATGTAGAGGGTAACGCGATCGCCCCTGCCGACACCCTGGCTCTTCAGCACGTTGGCGAAGCGGCAGACCTCGGCATGCAGGTCGCGATAGGTGATGTGCCGCGCCTCTTCGGTCGGCACGTCGGGTTCCCAGATGATCGCCACCGTGTCGCCATGCGCGGCCAGATGCCGGTCGATGCAATTGGCCGCGACGTTCAATTTGCCGTCGGCGAACCATTTGATGTGGAAATCGGCCTCGGCGAACGACCAGTCGCCGGCGATCGTGGGCGTCCGCGTCCAATCGAGGCGCTTGGTCGCCTGATCCAGCCAAAAGCCGCCGGGGTTGCTTGCCGCCGCCTCGTACAGCTCGGCGTAGGTCTTGGCGTTGAGGCTGGCGTTAGTCCAATCGCCGGTGATCGGGTAGATTTCTGGATCGGTCATCACGCTCCCCAACTCAAAACCGCGGGCACCTCCCGGGCGCCCGCGGCACTGCTTACCGATGCATCTCGCCCGGCGCCAGCCGTAGCGTCAGCGGCCGAGGAAGGTCAGCAGATCGTTGGTCAGCCGGTCGCCATGCGTGGCGAACAGGCCGTGCGGCGCGCCGTCATATTCGACCAATTGGCTGTCCGCGATCGCCTCCGCCGCGGCGCGGCCGGTGGCATCGATCGGCACCGTCACGTCGGACGTACCGTGGATGATCAGCGTGGGCACGCGGAAGGCGCCGAGATCGGGGCGGAAATCGGTGTGGCCGAACGCCTCGGCGCAGGCGAGCGTCGGCTTCAGTCCCGCCTGCATCGCGGTCGCCGTCGCCGCATCCAGCACCGCATCGCTCACCGGATGGCTGATCACGCCCACGCCGAAGAACTGCTTGAAGAAGGTGCTGCGGAAGAAGTGCGCCCGATCCTTCTGAATGTTCTCGCCGATCTCGGCCAGATCCGCCTCGGCGACGCCATTCGGATTGTCCTCGGTCTTCAGCATATAGGGGACGACCGATCCGACCAGCGCAGCGGCGATCACGCCCTTGCCGCCATGACGGCTCATGTAGCGCGCGACCTCACCACCCCCCATCGAGAAGCCGACCAGCGTCGCGTCGCTGTCCGCGCCGGTGGCGGCCATCACGTCGGCGAGATCGTCGGCGAGCGTGTCGTAATCATAGCCACTCCACGGCTGCCCCGACCGTCCGAACCCACGCCGGTCATAGGCGATCGCGCGAAAGCCCGCGTCCGCCAGCGCCATCATCTGCGGGTCCCAGCTGTCCGCCGATAACGGCCAGCCATGGATCAGGATCACCGGCCGGCCCGAGCCCCAGTCCTTGACGTAAATATCGGTGCCGTCGCGCGTTTTGATATAGGGCATGGCGATCATCCTTTCAGGCAATGCGCTGCCCCAACGAGGCGGATCGGGCGGCCGTTCCGCAACTTAGATCACATTTCCGAGTAACCGCCCGGATAGCCGTCGGCGGCCGAAGGGGGTGGCGCCATCGGGTCCGGCCTGTCAGGATCGGCCGCGACAAGCGCCGGAATGGCGGAGTGGAGACGGATATGACGGTGAGGGTCAGGGCATCCCTGTTGGCAATGGCGATCGCGGCGACGGTATCGGCAGGCTGTTCGCGTGGCGCCGCGCCCGCCGCCAACCAGACGGCCACCGCGCCCGCGCCGAAGCCCGTCGCCACCCCCAGCAACTGGGTGCGCTTTCGCGATGGCTTCATCGAAAGCTGGTTCCGGATCGATCCCGCCTTCGCGGTGTATGAAGGCCGCCACGATTTCGATGGTCAGCTGCCCGACTGGAGCGCGGCGGGGCTGAAGCGGCAGTCCGAATTCCTGCACCAGACGATCGATCGCGCCAAGGCGTTCGGCGATGCCGATCTGTCGCCGCAGGACCGGTTCGAGCGCGACTATCTGGTGCGCGTTGCGGAGGGCAAGCTGTTCTGGCTCGACGACGCCGACCAGCCGCACACCAACCCGGCCTATTATGTCGGCGGTGGCCTCGACCCCAACGTCTATATCGCCCGGCCCTACGCGGATGCACCGACGCGGATGAAGGCGGTGATCGCCTTCCTGCAACGCGTGCCGGCGGCGGTCGGCAACATCCGCGCGAACCTGAAGACGCCGATGCCGCTATCGTTCGTGAATTACGGGGTGGCCGGCTTCAATGGTTTTGCCGATTATTACGGCGGCGACGCAGTGAAGGCCTTCGCCGATGTCGACGATCCTGTGCTACAGGAGCAGCTCAAGACCGCCTCCGCCGCCGCCAGCGAGGCAATGCGCGGCCTCGGCACGTGGCTGGCGTCGCAACGCAGCAGCGCGACGCAGGATTTCGCGCTCGGCGCGGATCGCTTTCAGCGAATGGTCCGCGCGACGGAAGGCGTCGACGCCTCGCTCGACCAGCTCGAGGCCGCGGGTCGCGCCGATCTGAAGCGTAACCAAGACGCACTTACCGCCGCCTGCGCGCTCTACGCCAAGGGCAAGACGATCCCGCAGTGCATCGGCAAGATGAACGCCGACAAGGCGCCCGACGGCCCGGTCGCCGAAGCCCGCCGCCAGATCCCCGAGCTGCGCGCCTTCGTCGTCAAGAACGACCTCGTCACCATTCCCGGGACCGAAGAGGCGAAGGTCGAGGAAAGCCCGCCCTTCAACCGTCAGAATTCCGCCTATATCGATCCCGCCGGGCCGTTCGAAAAGAACGTGCCGTCGGTCTATTACATCTCGCCGCCCGATCCGGCGTGGGACAAGAAAACGCAGGACGCATTCGTGCCGGGGCGCAAGGACCTGCTGTTCACCTCGATCCATGAGGTGATGCCGGGCCACTTCCTCCAGTTCCTGCATTCGAACCGGGCCAAATCGCCGATCGGTCGCCTGTTCGTCGGCTACGCCTTTGCCGAAGGGTGGGCGCATTACGCCGAAGAGATGATGTGGGAGGCCGGCATCGACAACGGCAAGCCCGAAACGCACATCGGCCAGCTCAGCAACGCCCTGCTGCGCGACTGCCGCTTCCTGTCCGCCATCGGCCTGCACGCACGGGGCATGACCCAGGCGCAGAGCCTCCAGATGTTCCGTGAGCAATGCTATCAGGACGAAGGCAATGCGCGCCAGCAGGCGGCGCGCGGCACCTACGACCCTGCCTATCTCAATTACACGATGGGCAAGCTGTTGATCCGCAAGCTCCGCGACGACTGGACCGCCAGCCGTGGCGGGCGAAAGGCGTGGAAGGCCTTCCACGATCAGTTCCTCAGCTACGGCGGCCCAGCCATCCCGCTCGTCCGCCAGCAGATGATGGGCGAAGACACCGCCCGGGCGGTGTTCTGATCGTACCTCGCCCGTCACCCCGAGCTTAACCCGCGCCCCCCCCTGCTTCCGCGCATCGGGTGTATCAGCGGGACCGCGGATCTTCGGCCGGGGTGACGGAATGTGGGTAAATGCCCCACCGCGACCCAAGCCGCGTTCTGAGCCTACAATTCCTCCCTCGCTTCAGTGGGGGAGGGGGACCGTTCGCGCCAGCGAATGGTGGAGGGGGCGTTTCCGCAATCGCTAAGCCCGCCGCATCCTCCCCCTCCGTCAGCTTCGCTGCCACCTCCACCTGGCGGGGGAGGACTGCACGAACTACCGCGACACCTGCGTGCCCGGCTGCTCATCCTCCGCCTCGTCACTGCGCGGATTACGGATCGACGGGCGCAGTCGCGCAAGGCTGCACAGACCCGCGACCAGCGCCAGCCCCGCAGCGACCAACGGCGGCGTCGATGTCGCCCCCACGCCCATCGCCAGCAGGGCCGCGACCAGCGTGGCGCCGGTCGTCTGGCCGACCAGCCGCACCGTGCCGACCAGCCCGCCTGCGGCCGCCGCCCGCTCGCGCGGGGCGGATCCGATGATCAGCCGCGCATTGGGCGGCAGGAACAGTCCGAACCCCGATCCGCACAGCGCCATCCGCCACGCGATATCGACATAGGTCGCGTCCGCCGGCAGCAGCGCGATCAGCGTCAACGCGACGATCGATACCGCCATGCCGATGCCGCCGAGCAGCCCCGCGGGCACGCGGTCGGACAGCCAGCCCGCCAGCGGCGCGACGATCATGTTGGTCAGCGGCCACGGCGCGATCGCCGCGCCCACCGCGGCGGCGCTCCAGCCATAACCGTGCGTCAGCCGGAACGGCGTCGACAGCAGCAGCGTCATCGAAGCGGTGAAAGCGGTGTATGCGCCGATGGCCGACAGCGCGATCACGGGCTTCGCCAACAGATCGACCGGCAGGATGGGCTTGGCTTCGCCACGCTCGCGGCGGATGAACACCCAGCCGATCGCCGCGCCGACCCCGACGATCGCGGCGGAGACGACCGGACTGTCGCCATGTACCGCGCTCTCCGCCCCGGAAATGACCAGGCCGATCATGCTCGCGCACATCACCGCGCCGAGTACGTCGAACGGCTCCTTGCGCGGCTGCGGCGCGGGCAGGGCGCGGCCGAGGACCAGGCTGATGATCGCGAAGGGCACCGCGCTCGCGAACACCCACGGCCATGGCGCGATCCCCAGCACCAGACCGCCCAACGTCGGTGCCAGCGCGGCCGAACTCGACACGACGACCGAATTGATGCCCAGGCCACGGCCGAGCTGCGATGAGGGATAGATCGAGCGGATCAGCGCCGACGACACGCTCAACGCCGCCGCTGCGCCCAACGCCTGCGCTGCTCGCACCACCAGCAGGAACGGCAGGCTTTTGGCGAAGAAGCACAGCACTGTCGCCACGGTGAACAACAGCTGCCCGAACTGATAGGTGCGCTTCAGCCCGAACCGGTCGCCGAGGCCCGCAAAGGGCAGGATCATCATCGCGAGGATCAGCTGGTAGACGGTGACCACCGACACCACCGCACTGCTGCCGACGTGCAGGTCCGTCGCGATCGTCGGCAGCGCGACCGTGGCGATGCCGCCATCAATGATCGTCAGCGCGGTGCCGGCCGAAATCGCCCCGATCGCCACGAAGCGACGGGGCAGGGGCAGGCCATCGCCGCTTTCGCGTGCCGGTGCCTTGCCCGTGGGGCCATTGCCCGGCACAACCGGTCCATCACTGCTCGTAGCACCCCTGGGAGATTGCACCCCGATGATCGTCCGCACGCTGCTGATCGCCTCCACCATGCTTGCCGCGACCTCCGCCTTCGCGCAGAGCACGCCCGTGACCGATACCGATCCCTATATCTGGCTGGAAGACAAGGACGGCGCCAAGCCGCTCGCCTGGGTCGAGGCCGAAAACGCCCGCACGCTGCCCCGGTTGCAGAACGATCCGCGCTACCAGGGCTTTTACGCCGACGCGCTGGCGATTGCCTCTGCGAAGGATCGCATTCCGATGCCGAACCAGCTGTTCGGCCGCATCTACAATTTCTGGCGCGACGCCGATCACCCGCAGGGCATCTGGCGCTGGACGAGCGAGGCGGATTACGCAGCGCCGCAGCCCAAATGGACCGTCGCGCTCGATCTCGACGCGCTGTCGAAAGCCGAGGGCAAGAAGTGGGTGTGGAAGGGCGCAAGCTGCCTCCATCCCGAAGAGCGCCTCTGCCTCGTCGCATTGTCCGAAGGCGGCGAGGACGCGATCAGCCATCGCGAGTTCGACCTGGCGACCGGACAGTTCGTGCCCGGCGGTTTCTCGCTACCCAAGTCGAAGCAGGGCGCGAGCTGGCTCGACAAGGATACGCTGCTCGTCAGCCGCGACTGGGGCGCCGGCACGATGACCGGATCGAGCTATCCCTTCGTCGTCAAGATGGTGAAGCGCGGCCAACCGCTGGATGCCGCCAAGGAAATCTTCCGCGGCGCGCCGACCGATCAGCTGGGCACCTATGCCGGCGTGATGACCGACGGGCAGGGCCATCGTCTGGTCACGATCGAACGCCGCACCACCTTCTTCGGCGGCGAGACGCATGTCTGGACGCCAGAGGGCACGAAGAAGCTCGACATTCCGGCGCGTACCTTCCCCGCCGGCATGGTCGCCGGGCAGGTGCTGTTCCAAACCAGCGATCCCTGGGGCGCCGTTGCCGCCGGCTCGGTCGCCTCGGCCCCGCTCGCCATGGTCGAAAGCGGCCGGGTGACGCCGACGATATTGTTCGCGCCCAATCCGCGCCAATCGGTGGACGAAGTGGTGACGACCAAGGACCATGTCGTCCTGATCTATAACGACAATGTGCGCGGTCGCGCGGCGGTCTACACGCCGGGCAAGGCGGGCTGGACCGCGCGGCCGATCGCCTTGCCGGACAACGTCTCGCTCGGCGTCGCCAGTGCCGACGATCGCAGCGACCACGGCTATATGACCGTCACCGGCTTCCTGACGCCGACCACGCTGCTGCCGCTCGACGCCGCGACGGCGAGCGTCGGCAAGCCGGTCAAGACGCTGCCGCCCAAGTTCGATTCGGCAGGTCTGGTGGTCGAGCAGCATGAGGCGACGTCGACCGACGGCACCAAGGTCCCGTATTTCATCGTCCACCATAAGGACATTCCGCTCAACGGCAGCACGCCGACGATCATGACGGCCTACGGCGGCTTCGAGCTGCCGATGCTGCCCGCCTATTCGGCGATCACCGGCAAATTGTGGCTGGAGCGCGGCGGCTCCTACGTGCTCGCCAACATCCGTGGCGGCGGCGAATTCGGTCCCGCCTGGCACGATGCCGGTCGCAAGACCAAGCGCCAGATCATCTACGACGATTTCGCCAGCGTCGCGAAGGACCTGTTCGCGCGCAAACTGACCAGCCCGCAGGAGCTGGGCATCTACGGCGGCTCGAACGGGGGCCTGCTGATGGGTGTCGAGTTCAACCAGCACCCTGACCTGTGGAAGGCGGTGACGATCCAGGTCCCGCTGCTCGACATGATGCGCTACGAACAGATCGAAGCGGGTAAGTCCTGGGTCGACGAATATGGCTCGGTCGACGTGCCGGCAGAAAAGGCGTTCCTCCGCACGATCTCGCCCTATCAGAATATCAAGAAGGGGGTGGCGTACCCCGAACCCTATATCTGGACGACGACCAAGGACGACCGCGTCGGCCCGCAGCATGCCCGCAAGTTCGCGGCGCGCCTGAAGGAATACGGCCTGCCGTATCTGTTCTACGAAGACACCGCCGGCGGCCATTCGGGCGATGCCGACATCGAACAGGGTGCGCGTCTGCAAGCGCTGCAGATGACCTATTTCGCGCAGAAGCTGATGGGTCCGGCGCAGCCCGCAAAATAATCGCCGCTGCCTCCCCGGTTTCGGCCGGGGAGCCTTGGCGGAGGGAGTGGGATTCGAACCCACGGTAGGCTTCCACCTACGGCGGTTTTCAAGACCGCTGCCTTAAACCACTCGGCCATCCCTCCGCGTGGAGCGCTCGAATACGCGCACCGCGCTTGTCCGTGCAAGCCCCGCGACGATAGGAGGTTCACGCGGGATGCCGGCTGTGGCACCTGCGAGGGCATGTGGGGGCATCCGATGACGCGCGGACTGAAGGCCGGTTTGATGGCGACGATCCTGGCGATGGCTTCGGCCGGGCCAGTCGCGGCGCAAGACGAGCAGGGCTTCCAGTCCTATCTCGGCACGCTGCGCGCACAGGCGCTGGCCGAGGGTGTCACGCGCCGCACGGTCGACGAGGTATTCCCGACGCTGACACTCAGCGAGCGGACGATCGAGCTCGACCGCGCGCAGCCGGGCAATCCGGGGCGCACCGCGACGCCGCCGTTCGCGCCCTATCGGATCAGTCACGTCGATGCCGCGCGGATCGGCCGCGGGCGGAGCACTTATCAGGCGCAACGCGCGCGCCTCGCCCGTGTCGAGCGGGAGACGGGCGTGCCCGAATCGATCATGGTCGCGATCTGGGGGCATGAAACCAATTACGGCGCCTACACGGGCAATTTCGATCTGCTTCGCAGCCTGGCGACGCTGGCATATGAGGGTCGACGTCGGGAGCTGTTCGCGAGCGAGTTCATCGCCGGCCTCAAGATCCTCGACCGCGGCATCCCGCGCGAGCGGCTGAAGGGCAGCTGGGCAGGCGCCACCGGGAATCCGCAATTCCTGCCCTCGGTCTACCTGCGCCTCGCCCGCGACGGCGATGGCGACGGGCGCGCGGATATCTGGACGAGCCCTGCCGATACGCTCGCCTCGATCGGCAATTATTTCGAGAACGCCGGCTGGCGGCCGGGCCAGCCCTGGGGCATCGCGGTGCGCGTCCCCGCCGGCTTCGACCGCGCCGCCCTGACGACGCGCATGGTCTCACCACGCTGCCCGCGCGTGTTCGAGCGGCACAGCCAGTGGCGGACGATGGCCGAATGGCGCGCGCTCGGCCTCGTGCCGCAGGGCAGGGGCTGGCCCGCCGACAGCGTGCAGGCGACCCTGATCGAGCCGGATGGCCCCAATGCCACCGCGTATCTACTCACCAGCAATTACCGTGTGATCCTCGATTACAATTGCTCGAACTTCTACGCGCTGTCCGTCGGGCTGCTCGCCGACGCGGTTGAGGGCTGACGCGGCGCCGTTGCGGCGCTATGCCTGACCCATTCCACCCCTATTACCCTGCCGAAAGCCGAACCCGACGTCATGAAACCGCTGATCGCCGCTCCCTTCGCCATCGTCGCGCTTGCCATGCCCTCCGTCGCTGCGGCGCCGCAGTTCCAGGGCATCGCGCCGATCGCCTTCATGCAGGATCTGTCGTCGGGCGCGGTGCTGTATCAGCGTGACGCCGACCGCCGCATGCCGCCCGCGTCGATGGCGAAGATGATGACGGTCTACGTCGCCTTCGACATGATCAAAAAGGGCGAGCTGAAGCTCGACCAGATGATCACCGTCCGCCCCGAAACCTGGGCGAAGTGGCATGGGCCGCAAGCGGGATCGACCATGTTCCTGTCGCCTAACGAAAACGTCAGCGTCGAGAACCTGCTGAAGGGCATCGTCACGCTGTCGGGCAACGATGCCTGCGTCGTGCTGGCCGAGGGTATTTCGGGCACGGAGCAGACCTTTACGGACCGGATGAATGCGCAGGCGAAGCGCCTTGGCCTCACCAACAGCCACTTCGGCACCGCCAACGGCTGGCCGGATAATGGCGTCACCTATGTCACCGCGCGCGACCTGGCGCACCTGGCCACCGCCACGATCCAGGACTTCCCGGATCTCTATAAGCGCTTCTACTCACTGCCGAACTTCACCTGGGGCAAGACGCTGGGGGCAGGGGCTGACATCACGCAGGCAAATCGCGATCCCTTGCTCGGCCGCGTCGCCGGCGCCGATGGCCTGAAGACCGGCCATACCGAAGAGGCCGGTTACGGCTTCACCGGCTCTGCCGAGCAGAACGGTCGCCGTCTGGTGATGGTCGTTGCGGGCCTGACGTCGTCCAAGGATCGCGCCGAGGAATCGGTGCGCTTCATGGAATGGGGCTTCCGTGCCTGGCAGGCGAAGCCGGTCGTCGCGGCAGGCAAGCAGGTGTCAACGGCGGAAGTGCAGATGGGCGGTTCCAGCAACGTCGGTCTGGTCGCACCACGCCAGCTGACCGTCACGCTGCCCGCGGGCGCCGTGCCGCAGATGAGCGCCAAGGTCGTCTACGAAGGTCCGATCAAGGCGCCGATCACCAAGGGCCAGCATATCGCCGACCTGGTCGTGACGTCGCCCGACCTGCCCGAGCAGCGCCTGCCGCTGGTCGCGGACAAGGACGTCGGTCAGGCGGGCTTCTTCGGTCGCGCCTGGGCAGGGCTGACCTCGTTCTTCGGTTGATCGCGCAACCGCGATGAACGCGTTGTTCGGTAATGCCGAGGCGCAGGAGGCCTTCGCGGCCGCCCTGCGCAGCGGTGCGCTGCATCACGCCTGGTTGCTGGTCGGGCCGCAAGGCGTGGGCAAGGCGCGCTTCGCCGAGATGGCTGCGTTGCGCATGCTGGCCGAGGCGAGCGCGAGCGGGGTGAGCGCGCCGGGACTGACGGTGCCCGACGATCATCCCTCGCGCGCTTTGGTGGAGGCCGGGTCGCATCCCGACCTGCGCATTCTGCGCCGTCTGCCCAAGGATGCCGACAAGCCGGATCAGGATATTGCGCGGTCGATCAGCATCGCACAGGTGCGCAGCCTGCAACCGATGTTCGCGACGACGCCGTCGATGGGCGCGCGCCGGGTCGTTATCATCGATGCGGCCGACGATCTCGAGCGCAACGGGGCCAACGCGCTGCTTAAGAACCTGGAGGAGCCGCCGGTGGGAACGGTGTTCCTGTTAGTGAGCCATGCCCCCGGACGATTGCTCCCCACCATCCGATCGCGATGCCGGGTCCTCCGTTTCGGCGCGCTCGACGAAGCCGACATGCGCCGTGCGCTACACGAGGCGTTGCCCGATGCCGATAGCGACGAGATCGGGACATTGATCGCGGCAGGGGAGGGCTCGCCAGGGCGCGCGATCCGTTATGCGGGGCTGGATGTTGCCGGCCTCGACACCGCGATCACCGCGATCGCCACGGAAGGGGACCCGATCAACACGCGGCGGGCGGCGCTCGCCAAGGCGCTGGCCGGGAAGGGGAATGCCGCGCGTTACGAAGTGTTCCTCGATCGAGTGCCAGCAATCATCGCGCGAGAAGCCCGTGGGCGCGCGGGGACGCGCCTGAAAACCGCGCTCGACGCTCAGGCGGCTGCGCGCGACCTTGCAGGGGCGGCGATGGGCCTGTCGCTCGATGCTCAGGCGACGGTGTTCGAGATGGCGGCGATCGTCGCGCGGTTGCGCTGACGCCGCTTCACCTCGCCGGATCGATCGACTAGGGAAGCGCGCTATGGCCGAACCCTATTACATCACCACCGCAATCCATTACCCTAACGGCCGTCCGCACATCGGCCATGCCTATGAAATGATCGCCGCGGATGCGATCGCACGCTTTCAGCGGCAGGCGGGGCGCGACGTGCGCTTCCAGACCGGCACCGACGAACATGGGCTAAAGATGGCGCAGACCGCGCGCACCCGCGGGATCGACGTGCGCGCCTTCGCCGACGAGATGTCATCGTATTTCAGCGCGATGGCGGACACGCTCAACATCTCATACGACCGATTCATCCGCACCGTCGAACCCGATCACTACGCGGCCAGCCAGGCGATCTGGCAGGCGATGCGCGATGCCGGCGACCTGTACCTTGATCGGTATGAGGGCTGGTATTCGGTGCGCGACGAGGCCTTCTACGACGAGAAGGAATTGGTGGAGGGGGAAGGGGGCGCCAAGCTGTCGCCTCAGGGCACGCCCGTGGAGTGGACCGCCGAAGAGACGTGGTTCTTCCGCCTGTCGAAATATCAGCAGCCGCTGCTCGACCTGTACGCCGCCAACCCCGATTTCATCCGCCCCGAGGCGCGCCGCAACGAGGTGATGCGCTTCGTCGAGGGCGGTTTGTCGGATTTGTCCGTGTCTCGCACCAGCTTCGACTGGGGGGTCCCGGTACCTGACAGCCCCGGCCACGTCATGTATGTGTGGGTCGATGCGCTGACCAATTATTTGACTGGCGCCGGTTATCCCAACGATGCCGAGACGATGGCACGCTTCTGGCCCGCCGATCTGCATCTGATCGGCAAGGACATCACGCGCTTCCATACCGTCTACTGGCCGGCATTCCTGATGTCGGCAAACCTGCCGCTGCCGAAGCAGGTGTTCGCGCACGGCTTCGTGCTCCACCGGGGTGAGAAGATGTCGAAGTCGGTCGGCAATGTCGTCAGCCCCGACGAACTGACCGATGCGTTCGGGGTCGATGCGGTCCGCTATTTCCTGCTGCGCGAGGTCAGCTTCGGACAGGACGGCAGCTATTCGGCCGAGGCGATCGTGACGCGCGTCAATGCGGAGCTCGCCAACAGCTTCGGCAATTTGGCGCAGCGCACGCTGTCGTTCATCGCCAAGAATCTGGATGGCGCGCTGCCGGATGCCGGGCGCAGTGATCCGGCGGACGCGATGCTGATCGAGGAGATGGTCGTCGCCTGCGCCGGACTTCGTACGGCATTCGACGATCTGATGCTGAGCCAGGGCATCGAGGCATGGATGCGCGGGGTTTTCGCGTGCAATCAGTATATCGATGCGCAAGCCCCCTGGGCGTTGCGCAAAACCGATCCCGATCGGATGCATGCGGTGCTGGGCACGCTGGTGCGGGCGATCCGGATGCTGGCGATCGCGATCCTGCCGGTCGTGCCGCAATCGGCTGGCAAGGTGCTGGATCAGCTCGGCGCGGACGAGCGTGACCATGCCGCGATCGACGACGATGGCTGGTATGGCCGCCAGCAGGCCGCGGGCTTTACGATCGCACCGCCGTCGCCGGTCTTCCCGCGGCTCGAACTGCCTGCCGCCGCGGCATGATGTTCGCCGACAGCCACTGCCACCTCAATTACAAAGGGGTGTTCGAGCAGCAGGGTGAGGTGCTCGCCCGCGCCCGATCACGTGGGGTTGGGGCGATGCTCAACATCTCGACGCGCGAAAGCGAATGGGACGCGGTGGTCGCGACAGCCGAGCGCGAACCCGACGTCTGGGCCTCGATCGGCATCCATCCGCACGAGGCCGATCAGCATCCCGACGTCGACATCGCGCGCCTCATCGACCGAGCGGCGCATCCGCGCATCGTCGGCATCGGTGAATCCGGACTCGATTATTATTACGATCATTCCGATCGTGCCCGCCAGCAGGCAAGCTTCCGTAGCCATATCGGGGCGTGTCGCGAAACAGGGCTTCCGCTGATCGTCCACACCCGTGACGCGGAAGAGGACACGTTGGCGATCCTGCGCGATGAGATGAAGCAGGGGGCCTATACGGGCGTCATCCACTGTTTCACCGCGAGCGGCGCCTTCGCCGACGCGGCGCTGGAGCTCGGGTTCTACATCTCGATCTCGGGGATCGTAACGTTCAAGAATGCGCGCGACCTGCAGGAGACGGCGGCCCGGCTGCCGATCGAACGGCTGCTGATCGAAACCGACGCTCCATTTCTGGCGCCGGTGCCGCATCGCGGCAAACAGGGCGAGCCTGCTTTCGTCGCGGACACCGCGACCTTCCTCGCCCAGCTTCGCGGCGAAGCGATCGAAGAATTGGCGGCACGAACCGCGGATAACTTCTTCAGTTTGTTCAATAAGGCGCGCGCGTGAAGGTTCGCATTCTCGGCTCGGGCACGTCATCGGGTGTGCCGCGGATCGGGAACGACTGGGGCGCCTGCGACCCCAACGAACCACGCAACCGGCGTACGCGCGTATCGTTGCTCGTCGAGCATGACGACACGCGTATCCTGGTCGACACGGGCCCCGACATGCGGGAGCAATTGCTTGCAGCCGATGTGTCGACGGTCGACGCGATCCTGTGGACGCACGACCATGCAGACCATTGTCATGGCATCGATGACGTTCGCCAGATTTTTCACGCCATGCGCCGGCCGGTCCCGGGCTATGCGCGGACAAGCACGCTGAAGGCGCTCCGCGACCGGTTTGCCTATGTCTTCGCCGGCCGTCAGGGCTATCCGCCGACGGTGGAGAGCGCGGTGTTGCCGGATAGGCTGACGATTGGTCCGATCACGATCGACGTCGTCGATCAGCCGCACGGTCATATCACCTCGGCCGGCCTGCGCTTTTCCGCGGGTGGCGCAGTGGTGGGATATGCCACCGACTTTCACCAACTGACCCCGGCGATGCGCGCGCTCTACACCGGGCTCGACGTCTGGATCGTCGATGCGCTCCGCTATGCGCCGCATCCAACTCATCCGCATGTGCCGGAGGTGCTCGACTGGATCGCAGAGCTTCGGCCGAAACGGTCAGCCTTCATACATATGGATCAAAGCATGGATTACGCCACGCTGGTCCGCGATCTGCCGTCCGGCGTCGAACCCGGCTACGATGGATTAGAATTCGTCCTATGAACCTCGACTCGGGCGGCCAGGCGGTCATCTATCTGCTGCTGCTCATCCTGCCGATCTCGGTGCTGATTGCACGGCGGGTGCCGGTGTTGCGGGTCGTTTTGTCGCTGGTCAGTTGGGCGGTAATAGCGGGGTTGCTGCTGGTAGTGATCACCGAGCGCGAACGGTTCGACCCGTATCTGCAATATGTTACGCGATTGCTGAAATTAGACGACCAGAATGTCGTCGGCGAAGAAACGCGCATTAGAATGTCCGCCGACGGGCATTTCTGGGCGAAAGTGACGATCGATGGCGTGAACCGGCGCATGCTCGTCGATAGCGGCGCGACCCTGACGGCATTGTCGACGGACACCGCGGCCGCCGCGTCGCTGGACGTGAGGGACAGCCTGATTCCGATCGTACTCAATACGGCGAACGGGCGCATCCAGGCGCGGAGCGCGACGGTGCGAGACCTGAAACTCGGCGATATCGTCGCACGCGATTTGCCTGTGGTCGTATCACCGGCATTTGGCGACACCGACGTCCTCGGCATGAACTTCCTGTCGAAATTGAAATCGTGGCGGGTGGAGGGGAACACGCTGATCCTCGTACCGCACCACCATCAGAAATTTACATAATGTATATTATCAATCTTACGGTGGACGCGCTATATGGCGGTTGAGCGGCTGTTGGCGATCATGGCGCGCCTGCGCGATCCGCAGCGCGGTTGCGAATGGGACGTGGCCCAGACCTGGGCGACGATCGCGCCCTATACGATCGAAGAAGCCTATGAGGTTGCCGATGCGATCGCGCGGAACGATGCGAACGATCTGAAGGACGAACTGGGCGATCTGTTGCTGCAAGTCGTGTTCCACGCGCGGATCGCGGAGGAAGCCGGTGTCTTCGCCTTTCCCGATGTCGTCGCCGCCATCAGCGACAAGATGGAACGGCGCCATCCGCACATCTTCGGTGAAGCGTCGCATAGCCCCGGATGGGAGGAATTAAAGGCCGCGGAGCGGCGCGGCACGACGCAAGACGACAGCGCGCTTGCCGGCGTCGCGGCAGGCCTGCCCGCTCTGATGCGCGCCGTAAAGCTGCAAAAGCGCGCCGCCCGAACCGGGTTCGATTGGCCCGACCAGACTGGCGCCATTGCGAAGATCGTGGAAGAAATCGAGGAAGTTAAGACGGCTTCCGAAGATCAGCGCGAGGATGAGATCGGCGATCTTTTGTTCGCCGTCGTCAATTGGGCACGGCATTTGGGCGTCGATCCCGAGGCCGCCTTGCGATCGGGCAACGCCAAGTTCGAGCGTCGCTTCCGCGCCATGGAAGCCCTGAGCGGCGAAGCATTCGCCGCACTGAGCCTCGATGACAAGGAAGCGCTCTGGCAGCAGGTCAAGCGCGGCTGAGCCCGTCCATCAACGCTGGAGAAAGCGTTCGTAGTCCCGTTCGGCGAGCCGAACCTCGTAGCGGGTCGACAGCCCCTCACCCTCTTCTTCCTGCCCCAGGACTTCGCCATGCGCGTGCAGCCATGCGGCGCCCGCGCCGTCTCCCGCCGGAAGCGTGATCCAATAGCGGCGGTGGCCGGCGGTCAGCTTCGCGGCGACCTGCGCGATAAGCTGGTCCACCCCTTCCCCATCCAGTGCGGACAGCGCGACGACATCGTCGCGGCGCGCCGCTTCCACCAGCACGTCCTCATGCTGGTCTGCGTCGAGTAGATCGAGCTTGTTCCACGCCTCGAACCGCGGCGTTGTTTCGGACACACCGAGGTCGGCGAGAACGGCCTCGACGTCGGCGCGCTGCGCCTCGGTGTCCGGATGGGCGATGTCACGAACGTGGATCAGCAGATCGGCCGATACCACCTCTTCCAACGTCGCCTTGAACGCCGCGACCAACTGCGTCGGCAGGTCGGAAACAAAGCCGACAGTGTCGGACAGGATCGCCTTGTCGATGCCGGGTAGCGAGATCTGCCGGAGCGTCGGGTCGAGCGTCGCGAATAGCAGGTTTTCCGCCATCACATGCGCGCCAGTCAGCCGGTTGAACAGCGTCGACTTGCCGGCATTGGTATAGCCGACCAGTGCGATCACCGGCCACGGCGCGCGCTGGCGCCGTTCGCGGTGTAGCCCGCGCGTGCGGCTGACCTGTTCGAGTTCGCGCCGCAGCCGTGCCATACGATCACGGATCAGGCGGCGGTCGGCCTCGATCTGCGTTTCGCCGGGACCGCCAAGGAAGCCGAAGCCGCCACGCTGCCGCTCGAGGTGGGTCCAGCTTCGCACCAGCCGGCCGGCCTGATAATCGAGGTGGGCGAGCTCGACCTGCAAGCGCCCTTCGGCCGTGGCGGCGCGTTCGCCGAAGATCTCGAGGATTAGGCCGGTACGGTCAATCACCTTGGCCTCTAGCGCGGTTTCCAGATTGCGCTGCTGCACCGGCGTCAGGCTGGCGTCGAAGACGACGAGGTCGGCTTCGTTCTGCCGGACCTGCACGGCCAGCTGCTCCACCTGACCGCTGCCGATCAGCGTCGCTGGCTTGGGCTGGCGGACGCGCACCGCCACCTTGTCGGTGACGACGAGGCCGATCGCGGCGGCGAGACCGGCGGTCTCCTCCAGCCGCGCCTCGGCATCGCGATGCGCATCGCCCTGATCGGGCAGCACGATCAGCGCGCGACCGCCACGGGCGAACTCGTCGCGGTCACGGTTGAAGCCGGTGCTCATCGCTTATTCGTCCGTCTCGCCCTCATCGGCGAGGTTGAGCGCGCGCGACGGCTGGATAGTCGACACCGCATGCTTGTAGACGAGCTGCGCCATGCCTTCCCGCTGGAGCAGCATGCAGAACAGGTCGAACCCGGCGATCTGGCCCTGTAGCATCACGCCGTTGATCAGGAACATCGTTACCGAATCTTCGGATTTGCGTACCGCGTTCAGGAAAATTTCCTGCAACAGCGGCTGCTTGCGCTGTGCTTCTCCCACGGATTCGATGATCCCGGCGAGGTCCATCGGGCCCGATGGCATGATCGTGGAAATGGCATGCTTGTAGATCAGCTGGGACTGACCATCGCGGCGGAGCAGCACGGAGAAATTGTCGAACCAGGTGACGATACCCTGGAGCTTGACGCCCTTCACCAGGAACATGGTGACCGGGGTCTTGGAGCGGCGCAGCGAATTCAGGAACAGGTCCTGCAGCGAGCCTTGCTTTTCGGCCATGATTTGAGCCTTTTTCCGTTATTGGCGGGACGTTCGCCCGCTATCGCGCCGTTTCCCGGCGTCGGGATCGCCGCCCATGATAGGCAGCGACCCCGTATCTATGAACGAAGGCCCGTGCCGTAAAGGCGTCAATCCTCGCGCACGTCGGTAATGCCGAGCAGCTTGAGCTTACGGTGCAGCGCCGATCGCTCCATGCCGATGAAGCTGGCGGTACGGCTGATGTTGCCCGAAAACCGGCGGATCTGAACGCGGAGATACTCGCGCTCGAACGTCTCGCGGGCTTCGCGTAACGGCGCACCCATGATCGCGCCGCCACCCCCGCCGGCCAGATCGCCCTGATCGCCGAGGACTTCGGCGGGTAAGAGATCCAGGTCGATACGGCCGATGCGATCGCCCGGTGCGAGGATGATCGTACGCTCCACGACGTTGCGCAGCTGGCGGACGTTGCCGGGCCAATCATAGCTTTGCAGCGCGACCATCGCGTCGGGTGCGATCTCTGGGGTCGGTACGCGGCGTTCGGAGGCGTAATGCGCCATGAAATGCTCGACCAGCGACGGAATGTCCTCGCGGCGCTCGGCCAGGGCCGGCAGCATCACCGGCACGACGTTGAGGCGGTAATAGAGATCTTCGCGGAACCGCCCCTCGGCAATCTCCTGCGTCAGGTCGCGCGAGGTGGCGGAGACGACGCGGACGTCGACCTTGACCGTGCGGGTGCCACCAATGCGGCTGAAGCTCTGGTCGGTCAGCACGCGCAGGATACGCGCCTGCGTCGCGATCGGCATGTCGGCAATTTCGTCGAGGAACAACGTGCCACCATGCGCCTGTTCGAGCAGGCCCGGCCGGACGAGGTCGCCCCCCTCCTCCACGCCGAACAGTTCCTCCTCGACGCGCTCCGGCGTCATCCGCGCGGCGCTGACGATGACGAAGGGGGCCTCGGCGCGATTGCTCCAGCCATGGAGCAGGCGGGCGGCGACCTCCTTGCCGACGCCGGCCGGCCCCATGATGAGCACGCGGCTGCCGGTCGCGGCGACGCGCTTCAGCGTGGCGCGGACGCCATTGATCGCGCCCGAGCGGCCGGTGAGGTCCGTCTCGCGACCGGCCGAGACGCGCAGGCTGGCGAGTTCGCGACGCAGCCGTTCGGTTTCGGTCGCGCGGGCGACCAGTAGCAGCAGCCGCTCCGCCTCGAACGGCTTTTCGATGAAGTCGCTGGCGCCGCGCCGGATCGCGGCGACGGCGGTGTCGAGATTGCCATGGCCCGAGATGACGAGCACGGGGATCGAGGGATCGCGCCGCTTGATCTCGTCCAGCAGCTCGAGACCGTCGAGGCGGGAGCCCTGAAGCCAGACGTCGAGCAGCACCAGCGACGGGCGTCGAGTGGCGATCGCCTCCAGCGCGGCGTCGCTGTCTGCGGCCGAGCGAGTGTCATAGCCTTCGTCCTCCAGAACGCCGGCGACCAGTTCGCGGATATCGTGTTCGTCGTCGACGACGAGGATGTCGAGCGCCATAATCTCTAATTCCGATTGCGTGTGAGTGCAGCAAGCTGGCCGGCACCGTCATGTTCGGTGACCGGTTCGGGTGGGGCTGCCCCCTGATCGAGCGCCGCGAGGGCCGCGGCATCGAATGTCATGCGCACCACGGTGCCGCCGCCGTCGCGATCGGCAAAGGCCATGGTGCCGAAATGGTCCTCGACGATCTTCTTGACGATCGCGAGGCCCAGGCCCGTGCCGCGGGCGCGGGTCGTCATATAGGGTTCGACGATCCGATCGCGATCCGGCGGCAGGCCGACGCCCGTGTCCGCGACCTCGACGACGATCGTCGTACCATCGTCATGGATACCCATGCTGACAGCGCCACCGCCATCCCCCTTGCTCTCAATCGCCTCGACGGCGTTCTTGACGATGTTGGTGAAGGCGCGACCAAGCTGGTGCCGGTCGCAGACGAGCTGCGGGGCGGGAAAATCGTGGTCGAGCGCGAAGCGGATCGCGGGATGCGCGACCTCGTGCAGGAATAGCGCCTGGCGAGCGATGTCGACGAGCGATTCCTCGCGGAACACCGGCTTCGGCATGCGCGCGAAGGACGAAAATTCGTCGACCATCCGTCTGAGGTCGCCGACCTGCCGGACGATCGTTTCGGTCAACCGCGCGAAGGTAGTATCCGCGGGATCGATCTTGCTGCCGTAGCGGCGTTGCAAACGCTCGGCAGCGAGCTGGATCGGGGTCAGCGGATTCTTGATCTCGTGCGCGATGCGGCGCGCAACGTCCGACCACGCCGCGCGGCGCTGATCGAGCAACTGCTGTGTGATATCGTCGAAGGTCAGGATCGGCCCCGCATCGGTCCGCGCGATCCGGACGGCGAGCGTCCGCGTCTCGCCGCCGCGCACGACCTGAACGATCGCCTCGCGTTGGCCACTCGCCACCAGATCGGCGAGTTCGGGCGCGATGAGGGCCAGCGGCTGCCCGACGACGCTGTCGATGCCTGTGCCGATCAGTTCGGACGCCGAATTGTTGGCGATCCGGATCGTGCCGTCTTCGCCTGAGGCGATCACCCCGGCCGACACGCCGGCCATCACCGCCTCGATCAAGGCGCGGCGGCTGTCGAGCTGATCGTTTGCGGTGACCAACGCGCGATTTTGCTCCTGCAGCCGCCCGGTCATTCGGTTGAACGCATTGGCCAGCGTGCCGACCTCATCCAAGGTGCGGGGATCGGGTACGCGTGTCGACAGATCACCGTCCGCGACACGTCGCGCCGCACCTACAAGCTCGCCCAGCGGACGAACGAGACGGTCGGCAACGGCCAGCGCGATCCACACCGCAAGAGCCACAATCAGCAACGAAATGCCCAGCAATGCGGAGTTGAACCGCAACTGCAATGCCCGCGAACGCGATTGCATATCCCGGTAGTCGGCAACGAGTTTCTCGCCGCGCTTCCATTGCTCGACCACCCCGGGGTCAAAAACGCGCGCCACGTAAAGATAGGCACCCTTGCCGTATTTTAACGGCATCAACAGTGCGGCGCGATCCTTAGCTTGAATAACAACGCTCGGCGTACCGGAATCGATCTTCCTGATCATGCCCGGGGTCACGACACGATCCAGCCGCCGTTCGTACGGATTGACGAAGGCAATCGGAACGGGATCACCTTTTACGAAGATTGCCATTTCGGACATGTTGCGCTGTTTCAGCTGAAAGACGAGCGCCTTCGCAAACGTTTCACTATTGATCGGATATTCTCGAAAATACCCTGCAAGGTCTACGCGCATCGCAGTCGCTTCGGCAGCGATGCGGTCCAGCTCCTGATAATAATTGATCTGGAGAAGTGCGGTCGAATTCTCCAACATCCCGCGAGCGCGGTCCGAATACCAAAACTCGACACCGTATTGGAACAGCAGCGACGCAAAGATATTCACCAGCACCAGCGGCACCGCTGCGACGAGCGAAAACAAAGCGACCAATCGTACGTGCAGTTGCCCGTTGCCGCCAATCTGGGACTGCACGGCGCGCCGCCTCGCGATCCGCCGCCCGATCAGCATCATCAACGTCGTGCCGGACACCAAATTGGCGACGAGTAGCAACGCGACCAACGGAGGCGAAATTACGCGTGTGTCGGATGCCCCACCCGTCAACACGAGATAGGTCGCGACGGCGATCGCCAACGCAATCGCCAGCACCAGCGCTTCGACCGCGGGCGTAATCCGCCGGCGGCGAACCGGTAGCATGTCATTCAAATCGGGCGTGGGGGCCGCGTGCATTCGTCCCTCCGTACAACGCGGATTGTTGCACGGAAACCACATAATTGTCGATTGCGGTGGTTTGGGGCCACAGTACGATCAAGCGCGCCGCTCAACCGCTATGCGTCAGTCGTCACCTTTCGCGCTGATCCCAAGCGTATCCAGACGCTTGCGCAGCGTATTGCGGTTGAGACCCAGCGCCCGCGCCGCGCGTAGCTGATTGCCGCCGTGTCGGGCCAGCATCGCTTCGATCAAGGGGCGTTCCACCTCTCCGATGACGCGGTCGTACAAGGTGCCATCGTCCAAGGCGCCGGGGCGCTCACGGGCGATGCGTTCGATCAGGTGACGCACCGCCTCGGCGATTCCCGCGTCGGGCAAATCCATCTGGGCGCCCGGCACACCGATCATATCGCGGATCGTCGCCGGATCGATCAGCTCATCCCGCGCCAGCACCGCGAGCCGGCGCATCAGGTTTTCGAGTTCGCGGACGTTGCCCGGCCAGTCATAAGCCGCGAGCGCGGCTTCCGCCTCCGGCTGGAGCTGGCGACGCGGCAAACCCTGGGCGGCGGCACTATCGAGGAAGTGGCGGGCGAGCAACGGAATGTCCTGTCGCCGGTCACGCAGCGCGGGCAGCACGATCGGGACGACGTTCAGGCGATAGAACAGGTCTTCGCGGAATTGGCCCGAGGCGACCTGCTGCGCGAGGTCGCGATTGGTGGCAGCCACGACGCGCACGTCTGCCCGCATCGTCCGCGCGCCGCCGACCGTCGTGAACTCGCCCGACTGCAGCACCCGAAGCAAACGCGTCTGCGCGTCCATCGGCATGTCGCCGATCTCGTCGAGGAACAGCGTGCCGCCCGCGGCCTGTTCGAAGCGGCCGGCGTTGCGCTGGCCCGCGCCGGTGAAGGCGCCACGTTCGTGCCCGAACAACTCCGCCTCGATCAACTCGCGCGGGATCGCGGCCATGTTGATCGCGACGAACGGCGCCCCCCGGCGTCGCCCGAGATCGTGGATCGCGCGCGCGACCAGTTCCTTGCCCGTGCCCGATTCGCCCGAGATCAGCACGGTCAGGTCCGTGGCGACGACACGGGCGATGACCCGGTAGACGTCCTGCATCGCCGGCGAGCGGCCGATCAGGGGGAGCGCGGGATCCTCCCCCTCCCCTTGCGGCGGCATTGCCGCGTGGCGGACCAGCGCACCGGCGACGGCGCGGGTGAGATCGTCGAGATCAAAAGGCTTGGGGAGATACTCGTATGCGCCAACCTCGTTCGCGCGCACCGCCGTCGTCAGCGTATTCTGTGCTGACAGGATGATGATCGGCAGATCAGGGTGGCGCGCATTGACCTCCGCCACATGAACGATGCCATCGCCGTCGGGCAGCACCACGTCGGTGATCAGCACGTCCGGCAGCCGCTGCGCGAGCGCGCGATCGGCCTGCGACAAAGTCTCCGCCGTCTGGACGTCGTGTCCGGCGCGGCGCAACGCCTGGGCGACGACGGTGCGGATCGCAGCGTCGTCGTCGACGACCAGAACGCGGCTCACTGGGCGGCCCGTGGCAGCAGGAGGCGCAGGGTCGTCATCTCGGGCAGTCCTTCACGGGCATATTGAACGATCCCGCCCATGTCGCGCATCAGCTTGTCTACCAGCGCGAGGCCAAGCCCCTGCCCCTCCGGCCGGCCCGAGATGAACGGATCGAAGAGATATTCCGCGATGTCGGCAGGGGCCCCGGGGCCATTGTCGGTCACGCAGATCTCGATCGGCAAGGGCACGCGCGGGCCGCCCCGCGTCGACGCCACCGACATACCATGGCGATAGGCGGTGGTGATGACAATGCGGGGATCGGCGACGGTCCGCGTCGCCTCCGCGGCGTTCTTGAGCAGGTTGATCAAAATCTGCAGCAAGGCATCGCGATTGATCGCGGCATGCGGCAGCGAGGGATCGAACCGCTCCTCCATCGACACGCCGCGGGCAAAACCGGCGAGCGCCAGCCGGCGGGCATGGCCGATCAGCGGATAGATATTCTCCGACTGAATCGGCAGCGGGCGCGTGTCGCTGAAATCCTGCATACGATCGATCAGTGCCGCGATCCGGTCGACCTCGGTCACGATCAGCGTGGTCAGTTCGCCGGCATCGAGCAATTGCGCAGCGCCACGGATGCCGGACAGCGGGTTCTTGATCTCATGCGCCAGCATCGCCGCAGCGCCGCTCGCCGCGCGGGCGCTGGCCCCGCGTCCGCCAAGCTGGCCGACGCTGCGCGTGCCGGCGACGCTGTGCAGCGTGATGGCCCGCCAGCCGGGATAATCGGCGAGCTGCGCCTCAGAAAAGTCAACACGGATCTTGGGACCGTGCGGCGTCGCGATCTCGGTGTCGTAGACGGCAAAGCCGTGCCCCGCCTGCCGATCGCCAGCCGGAGGGCGTGGCAGGATCGCCGATAGCGGCTGCCCGCGCATCACCCGTTCGGACAAATTAAGCAGCAGCTCCGCTTGGGCATTCCCATGCTGGATGCGGTCTTCCCCATCGATGACGAGCACGGCGACAGGCAGCGCCGCGAACAGCTCGGCAAAGCCCGGACGGTCCGTCACAATCCTATCAGGCGGCCTGGCGGACGGCCGCAGGGGGCTGATCACGGTATGGCGCGTAGAAATCGGCAAGCATCGCCTTTACCTTCGCGGCGCTCGGCTCCTGGTTCACGGCGTTGCGGAACTCGGCCGATCCGGTGAGCCCCTTGGTGTACCAACCGATGTGCTTGCGCGCCATGTTGACGCCGGTCATCTCGCCATAATGGTCGAGCATGGCATCGTAGTGCTCGACGATGACGCGATATTGTTCGTCGAGCGACGGGTCGGGAAGCCGTTCGCCGGTCGCGAAATAGTGCATCACCTGCCCGAGTATCCACGGCCGCCCATAGGCGCCACGGCCGATCATGACGCCATCGGCGCCGGACTGATCGAGGGCGTCCACCGCATCGTCGATCGTGCAGATGTCACCGTTTGCGATCACCGGCAGGTCGATCGCGTCCTTGACCGAACGGATGAAGCGCCAGTCCGCCGATCCCTTGTACATCTGGTTGCGGGTGCGCCCGTGGACGGTGATGAGCTTCACCCCAAGATCTTGCGCGATCCGCGACAGTTCGGGCGCGTTGAGGCTGTCGTGGCACCAGCCCATGCGCATCTTCAATGTCACCGGGGCTTTTACTGCTTTTACCACGGAATCGATCAGGGCCGCGGCGAGTTTCAGGTCGCGCATCAGCGCCGAGCCGGCGTCGCCGTTGGTCACCTTGCGGACCGGGCAGCCCATGTTGATGTCGATGATCGCCGCACCGCGATCTTCCGCGAGCTTCGCCGCCTCGCCCATTTCGTACGGGGTGCAGCCGACGAGCTGCATCGAGACCGGCTCTTCCGACAGGTGCCACGCGGCCTTCTGCAGCGACTGCCGCGTCTCGCGGATCGCTGCCTGGCTCGCGATCATTTCGGTGACGTTGAGACCGGAGCCATAGCGGCGCACGAGCTTGCGGAACGGCATGTCGGTGACGCCAGTCATCGGCGCCAGCACGACGGGCTGCTCGATCCGGATGGGACCGATCTGAATGGGCGTGAGATGGGCCATAAATCTGCCTGAAAAACGGGCAGTCCTTACCGTCCTATGCCCGCTCTGGCAAGCATGGCAGGTCTGCGCTAGGCGGCGGCAATGATACACAAGCAGCGGACGGTCGCGCTGATCGTGGCGGCGGGTAGCGGCTCGCGCGCCGGTGGTGCCATCCCGAAACAATATGCCCGCGTCGGCGGCAAGGCCTTGCTGGCGCACGCCTATGCCGCCTTTGCCGGCCACCCGGCGGTGGACGAGGTGGTGGTGGTGATTGCCGCGGGGGCGGAGCCACTGGCGGCCGCCGCGCTTGGTCCGGTGCGTACGATCGTCGGCGGGGCAACGCGGCGCGAGTCGGTCGCGCGCGGGCTAGCAGGGGTCGAGGCCGACAGGGTGCTGGTCCACGATGCGGCACGGCCCTTCGTACCGGCGCAAGTGATTGACCGCATATTGGCCGCGCTCGATACCGATGAGGGCGCGATCCCCGGCCTTGCCGTTGCGGACACGCTGGTCCGCGACGGTTCGGTCGTCGCGCGCGACGGGCTGTTCCGTGTGCAGACGCCGCAGGGCTTTCGCCTGCCCGCGCTCCGCGCCGCCCATGCCGGATGGCCGGCCGACGAAGAAGCGACCGACGATGCGCAGATGGTGCAGCGGCTTGGCGGGAGCGTCGCTTTGGTGCAGGGCGATGCGATGCTCGACAAAGTGACGCATCCGCAGGACTTCGCCGCGGCCGAAGCCAAAATCGCCTGGGAGACGCGGAGCGCGTCCGGTTTCGATGTTCATCGGCTGGAAGCGGGCGAGGAATTGTGGCTGGGCGGCGTGCTCATCCCGCACGACAAGGGTTTGTCAGGGCATAGCGATGCCGACGTCGGCCTGCACGCGCTGACCGACGCGCTGCTGGGCACGATCGCG
The DNA here is from genome assembly GCF_049897245.1 of Sphingomonas sp. DC5200-1. Lineage (NCBI taxonomy): Bacteria > Pseudomonadati > Pseudomonadota > Alphaproteobacteria > Sphingomonadales > Sphingomonadaceae > Sphingomonas > Sphingomonas sp. DC5200-1. The sequence continues at coordinate 220,112 of NZ_JAFCVW010000001.1, read as the reverse complement.
GCGGGCGACATCGGCACGCACTTCCCGCCGAGCGACCCGCAGTGGAAGGGCGCCGACTCCGCGCAATTCCTGCAACATGCCGCCACGTTGATCGCCGACAAGGGCGGTCGCATCGACTTCGTCGACCTGACGCTGATCTGCGAGGTTCCGAAGATCGGCCCGCACCGCGAGGCCATGCGCACGCGCATCGGCGCGCTGCTCGGGCTGTCCGAAGACCGCGTCAGCATCAAGGCGACGACGACGGAACGGCTGGGCTTTACCGGCCGCGGTGAGGGCATTGCCGCGCAGGCGGTGGCAACCGTGAGCCTGCCGCGATGAAGACTGCGCTGCTCGCCGTCACAGCCCTGCTCGCGGCCGCGCCTGCAGAAGCGCAGAGCCGCTGCATCACCACGCCCGAGGCGGAGGCGATGACGCTGGTCGCCTTGCCCGATATCATCCAGCAGACCGGCATCGTGTGTGCGACGCGCCTGCCCGCAACCAGCCTGATCCGGCGGACGGACAGCGACTTTTTGGCGCGCTATCAGTCCGCCGCGGATCGGGCATGGCCCAACGCCCGTGCCGCGATCGTCAAACTGTCCGATCCGATGATCGATTCGCTGCTGCAATCCGAATTCGCCCGGCCGCTGTTGACGGCGGCGCTGGCGCCGTTGCTGGTCGGCCGGATCAACCCCGCCGATTGCGGGACGATCGACCGCTTCGTGACGCAGCTCGCCCCCCTTCCCCCGCAGAACACCGCGGGTGTCATCGTGACGACCTTGCGCTACTTCAAGGCGGAAAAGGCGAAGGGCAAGGCGATCAACGTGCCCGACCTGCCGCTGTGTTCGGAGGCGCGATGATGGACAGCCTGCTCCCCGTCGAACTGATCAATGCCGCACGCCGTGTCGTGGAAGCGAACCGCGCCGCCGGACGGACCGTGGCGCTGGCCGAAAGCTGCACCGGCGGGCTCGTCGCGGCGGCATTGACCGAAATTCCCGGTTCGTCCGACGTCTTCGGCGCTGGCTTCGTCACCTATTCGAACGAAGCCAAGATGCGCCTGCTGAAGGTCAATTCCGACGTGCTCGAAACATTTGGCGCGGTGTCGATTGCCGTCGCCTGGAGCATGGCACAGGGTGCGCTCGCCAATAGCGACGCCGATGTCGCGGTTGCGATCACCGGCATCGCCGGTCCCGGTGGCGGATCGGAGAAGAAGCCCGTCGGCACGGTCGTCTTCGCCCGCGCGGAACGGGGCGGAGATCCTGCCGACGTCCACGCCGACCGCAAGCAGTTCGGCGACCTGGGCCGCGGAGGAATCCGCCTTCAGGCGGCGCTGGTCGCGCTGGAACTGCTGCTGCCGTAAAGGACGCGGGCGCGGTCTTCGAACGCGCCGATCATCTTCCTGAGCGCGACGCCGAAGACCTGCCCCGCCAGCATCTCGAACATCCGGTTCTTGAACTGGAAGTCGACGCTGAAATCGACCGCGCAGCCGCCCTCCTCCGGCCGGAAGCGCCAGTCGTTGTGCAAATACTTCAGCGGCCCGTCGATATACTCGACGTGGATGCTGCCCGGGCGCTGCTTTTCGACCTTCGACGTGAAGGTTTCGCGCAGGCCCTTGAAACCGACGATCATGTCGGCGAGCGTCGCGGTGTCGCTGTCCTGGCGTACGCGCATCGCGCTGACCCAGGGCAGGAACTCCGGATAGCGCTTCACGTCGGCGACCATGTCGAACATCTGCTCGGCCGAATACGGCAGATGCCGCGTTTCCGAATGTTTAGGCATGGACGGCGAGCTTGGCCTCACGCGCGGCACGCATCTTCGCGAAATCGTCGCCGGCGTGATAGCTGGAGCGGGTCAAAGGCGAGGACGCGACGAGCAGGAAGCCCTTGGCCCGGGCGATCGCGGCATAGCTGTCGAACGCCTTGGGCGTGACGAATTCGGCGACCTTCGCATGGCGCGGCGTCGGCTGGAGATACTGGCCCATGGTGAGGAAATCGATGTCGGCCGAGCGCATGTCGTCCATCACCTGATGCACCTCGAGCCGTTCTTCGCCCAGCCCCAGCATGACGCCCGACTTGGTAAAGATCGACGGGTCGAGCTTCTTGACGCTCTCCAAGAGCCGGATCGACGCATAATAGCGCGCACCCGGCCGGATCGTCGGATACAGCCGCGGCACGGTTTCGAGATTGTGATTGTAGACGTCCGGCCGCGCGGCGACGATCGCCTCGACCGCAGCTTCGTGCTTGTTGCGGAAGTCGGGCGTGAGGATTTCGATCGTCGTCTTCGGATTGGCGCGGCGGATCGCCTCGATCACCTTCACGAATTGCTTCGCGCCGCCATCGGGCAGATCGTCGCGATCGACCGAGGTGACGACGATATGTTCGAGGCCCATCTGCGCAGCCGCGTCGGCGACGTTGTTCGGTTCCATCGGGTCGACAGCGCGCGGCATGCCGGTCTTCACGTTGCAGAAGGCACAGGCGCGCGTGCAGGTATCGCCGAGGATCATGACGGTCGCATGCTTCTTCGACCAGCATTCGCCGATGTTCGGGCAGGCGGCCTCTTCGCAGACGGTCGTCAGGCTCTTGGACCGCATCAGTTCACGCGTCGCGGCGAAGCCGGCGCTGGTCGGCGCTTTCACGCGGATCCAGTCGGGCTTGCGCTGGCGTTCGGGGCGGGCCACCGGAGTCATCTCGTTCATTCGGGCGAGATAGCGATGTCGGGCGGATGGAACAACCATCGCTCGATTGTGACGTTGCTTTGCTGACGTACCCGGGCGGGCACCAGTCGGCCGCAAACGCGTTATCCCCGCCGAACCGGACCTAGACCATAACGGAGGCACAATGACCGACTTTTCCGACATGATTGGTGGCTATCATCGGTTTCGCGACACCGGCTGGTCGGAACAGCGCGAGCGCTGGGACGAACTGAAGGATGGCCAGAGCCCGAAGGTGATGGTGATCGCCTGTTCGGATAGCCGCGTCGATCCGTCGCAGATTTTCGACACGTCGCCCGGCGAAATCTTCGTGGTGCGCAACGTCGCCAACCTGGTGCCGCCCTATGAGGTCGGTGGCGGCTATCACGGCGTGTCCGCAGCGCTGGAGTTTGCGGTGACGCAGCTCGAAGTGCCCGAGGTGCTCGTGATGGGCCATGCGTCGTGCGGCGGCTGCAAGGCGGCGCTGACCCATGGCTTCGAGGATGCGAAGGCCGGCGAGGGCAAGTTCATCTCCGACTGGGTCGGGATGCTGGATGCGGCGCGCGAGCGGGTGATCGCGAAGCATGGCGACGGCCCGGACGCTTCGCGCGAAATGGAGCATGAGGCGGTGCGCGTCAGCCTGAACAACCTCCGCACCTTCCCCTTCGTGGCGAAGCGCGAGGCGCAGGGCACGCTGAAGCTGCGCGGCGCCTATTTCGCGATCGCCGACGGCGTGCTGCACGTGATGGACGACGACGGCGTGTTCGCGCCGGCCTGAGCCCGAATGAGCCCTCTCCCGACAGGATCGGGAGGGGGCTTACAGTGGACGCGCGTAGATCACGTCATCGCACAGGGCGCTGCCGACGCGATATTGGCGCACGCCGACGACCTCAAAGCCTTGCCGTTCGTAAAAAGCGCGCGCACGGGCGTTGCGGCCCAACACGCCGAGCAACAGGCGTGTTTTGCCCATCGCGATGGCGTCAGCGACGGCCCGTTGCATGAGGGCGCGACCAAGGCCGGTGCCTTGGGCAAGTGGCAAAGTGTAAATGCGGCGCAGCTCGATATCGCTGCCGTGCGTAGCGACCGGCAGGTCGGGCGTGGTCAGGACGCTATAGCCGACAGGGGCGGCGCCAACCGGATGTTCGGCAAGCGTGACGACGCTGCCGGGATCGCCGATCCATGCGGCAAAGGTCGCAGGCGCGCTGTTTTTCGCAACATGCGCGATGATGTCGGCGCCATCGAGGATGCCGGCGAAGGTCGCCAGGAAGCTGGCGCCGGCAACCAAAGCGGCCGCGGGCGCATCCTCGACGGACGCACGCCGCAGCCGCCAGTCGGTCATCAGCCGACGATCTCTTCGGGCTTGAAGAAGTAGGCGATCTCGATTTCGGCGTTTTCGTCCGAATCCGAGCCGTGCACCGTGTTCGCCTCGATCGACTCGGCGAGCTCCTTGCGGATCGTGCCGGCCTCGGCATTCGCCGGGTTCGTCGCGCCCATGATGTCGCGGTTACGCTGCATCGCGTTCTCGCCCTCAAGCACCTGCACGACAACCGGACCCGAGATCATGAACTCGACCAGATCGTTGAAGAAGGGGCGCTCCTTATGGACCGCATAGAAGCCCTCGGCCTGCTCGCGGGTCATGTGGATACGCTTCGACGCGACGACGCGCAGACCGGCGTCTTCCAGCATCTTGGTGACCGCGCCGGTCAGGTTGCGGCGGGTGGCATCGGGCTTGATGATCGAAAAGGTACGGGTCGCGGCCATGATGGTCACGGGCTCCTGTGATTTGGGAGGGATTTGAAAGTGGCGCCGCCCTAGTCGCGGGGCAGCGGCTTTGCAACCGCTTCGGGTTCAGGCGGCCTGTTCCCAACGGCCGGCATCGGACTGTTTCCAATAGCGCCGCTCCACCCCGTCGCGGCCGCCCAGCGCGCGCCACGCCTCCCGCGCGGCGACGATGTGTTCGTCCTCGAAGAAGTGGAAGGCGCGATCGAAGGCCAGTGCCTCGTCGCGCCACTGGCCGTCGACCAGCGCGACGTGGCGAGCATCGTTCGTCGGCGTGACCGCGGGCGCGAGCAGTACCGGCTGTACGCTGTCGTCCCCTGCCCCCGCCTGCGCGTGCGGCAGGAAGCTGTCGGGGCGGTAGGTCCACAGCAGGCGGTCGAGATCGGCCCGCTGCTCGTCGCGCGCGCTGACGATCAGCAGACGCGCGCCGCTTTCCACCACCTTCGCGGCGATCTGCGGCAGTGCGCGGTCGAGGGGCGTCGCGGTGAGGTGGTAGAAGTCGACCTGCATGCCGGGGGTGTAGCCTGCCGAAGGGCATGGCTCCACCCCCGCATCGCTTAGGTTTATCCTTCGAAATGCTCCGCGACGAGGCGGTCGAGCAGCTTCACGCCATAGCCCGTCGCGCCCTTGTCGTATGTCGCGGCGGCCTTGTCGCTCCACACCATGCCGGCGATGTCGAGGTGCGCCCATTGCACGCCCTCATCGACGAAGCGCTGGATGAACTGCGCCGCGGTGATCGAACCGGCGCCGCGCGGGCCGACGTTCTTCATGTCGGCGATCGGGGAATCGATCAGCTTGTTGTACGTGTCCGACAGCGGGAAACGCCACAATTTGTCGCCGGTCGCGGTGCCGGCGGCGAGCAGCTTGTCGGCGAGGCCGTCGTCGTTGGAGAACAGGCCGCCATATTCGTTGCCCAGGCTGACGATCATCGCGCCGGTCAGCGTGGCGAGATCGATGATGGTCTTCGGCCGGAACGTCTGCTGCGTCCAGGTGATCGCATCGCACAGCACCAGTCGCCCTTCGGCATCGGTGTTGAGGATCTCGATCGTCTGGCCGGACATGGAGGTCACGACGTCACCGGGGCGCTGCGCGTTGCCATCGGGCATGTTCTCGACGAGGCCCATCACGCCGACGACGTTGACCTTGGCCTCGCGCGCGGCGAGCGCCTTCATCGTGCCCGCGACCGCACCGGCGCCGCCCATGTCCCACTTCATGTCTTCCATGCCCGCGCCGGGCTTCAGCGAGATGCCGCCGGTGTCGAACGTCACGCCCTTGCCGACCAGCGCGAGCGTGGGATCGCCCTCCCCTGCGCCGTTCCACTTGAGCGCGAGGATGCGTGCGTCGCGCACCGACCCCTGGCTGACACCGAGCAACGCACCCATGCCGTGTTCGCGCATCTCGTCCTCGCCGAGGACGACGATCTCGAGGCCCAGTCCCTCGACCGATTCGCGGACCTGCTCGACGAAGGTTTCGGGGTAGAGGATGTTGGGCGGCGCGGCGACGAGGTTGCGGGTGAGTTCGAGGCCCTGCGTCACGGCGTCCTGCGCCGCCCATGCGGCATCGGTGCCGTCGGGTGCCCCGGCGATCGTCAGCGTGGTCAGGCTCACCTTCTGCTTGTCGGTCAGCTTGGTGCGATAATGATCGTAGCGCCATGCGCGCTGGGCGGCGGCGGCGGCGAAACGCGCGGCCGCCTGCGGGGTGGCGTCCGCGCCGTTCAGGTCGGCGACCAATTCGGTCGCGCCCGAGGTCAGCAACCGCGCGACCAGCGCGCCGCCCGCCTTGCTCCAGCCGGCTTCGTCACCGGACCCGACGCCGACCAGTAGCAGCTGCTTCGCCTGACCGTCATCCGCGACGAACAGTTCGACGATCGCGCCCGCCTCGCCATCGAACCGTGCCGCCTTGGCCGCGGCATCGGCGATCGCGCGATGAGCTTCCCCCAGACCGCCCCATTGCCCGCGACCGACAGCATCCTTGTCGATTGGAAGCGCCAGGATAGCGGGCGCGCTCGGCGCAGTGGAGGTGAAGGCGATCTGCATCTTTGGACTTTCCGACAACGACTATGACTGATGCCCGATCTAGGATCGCAGGCGGTGAAGCACAACGATTGCAGGTGCACATCAGGGGTGCGATAGGCGGCAGACGTGCGGCGTCGATCAGGGCGAGGCCGCGGTGTACGGAAAAGGGTGCCGGGATCATCGTGTTGCGTTTCGACCTACTGGCCGGCTGTGCGCTCGCCGCGACCCTGTTCGCCGGATCGGCGCATGCGCAGGACCTGCAGAGCCGCCCCGTCGCGCCGCCATCCTCCAGCGATCCGGCTCTGTCTGCGCCTGCCGCCAAGCCCAACGATGCCGAACAGGTGCAGTTCAGCGCCGGCAGCCTGGAATATGATACGAACACCGATATCGTCACCGCGCTGACCGACGTGCGGATGTTCCGGCAGGGCGATCGGCTGCGCGCCGACAAGGTGGTGTGGAACCGCAAGACCGGGCGTGTCGTCGCCACCGGCAATATCGCGGTCACCAATCCGGAAGGTGACGTCGCCTACGGCGATTCGATCGAGCTGACCGATTCGATGAAGGACGGCGTCGTCGAGAATATGCTCGTCGTGCTGGAACAGGGCGGGCGCATGGCGGCCGAGCGCGGGCAGCGCTACGCCGACGGCACGCTCCAGCTCGACAAGGCGGCGTATACCCCCTGCACGGTCACCAATCCGCAAGGGTGCCCCAAGGAGCCGTCGTGGAAGATCACGGCGATCCGCATCACCTATCGCCCGGATCGCGAGCGCGTGTATTTCGGCGGCGGGCAATTCCATCTGTTCGGCCTGCCCGCGCTTCCCCTGCCCGCCTTCTCGCTGCCGATCGGCGGCAAGGCGGAAAGCGGCCTGCTGGCGCCCGATTTCCAGCTCGATCGGGTCAACGGCCTCGAACTGGTGGCGCCTTATTATTTCCGGCTCGCGCCTAACAAAGGGCTGACGCTGACGCCGCACGTCTTCTCGGCCGTCTTGCCGATGATGGAGGCGCAATATGAGGCGCTGGGCACCAACGGCGCCTTCCGCATCACCGCCTATGGCACCGAAAGCCGGCGCAGCGACGATCTGGTCACGATCACCCCGACCGATACCGAGCGGGCCTTGCGCGGCTATATCGATGGCGTCGCCCGCTATCAGCTGTCGCCCTATTGGAGCGTCAGCGGTTCGGTGCGCCTGGCGAGCGACCGCACGTTCCTGCGCCGCTACAACATCTCGCGCGACGACCGGCTGCGCACGACGGCGTCGCTGGAGCGGATCGACCCCAATACCTATTTCGCGCTGACCGGCTGGTACGTGCAGTCGATGCGCGTCAACGATCCGCAGGGGACGCAGCCGATCGCGCTCCCCGAGCTCGATTTCCGCAAGCGGATGGATCTTGCCGGCGGGCGCTTGCAGCTGCAGGCCAACACGCTCGCCCTCACCCGCACGGCCGGGCAGGATACGCAGCGCGCGTTCGTCGCGGGCCAGTGGGACCTTCGTCGGCTGACCAATTGGGGCCAGGAAGTGACGCTGACCGGCTATGCCCGGCTCGACGCGTACAACACGCAGGACACGCAGCTGACCAGCGTCGCGAGCTATCGCGGGCTGGAAGGGTTCCAGACGCGCGCGATCGGTGCGGTGGCGCTGGATGTGAAGTGGCCGTTCGTCGGCAGCTTCCTGGGCGGCACGCAGCGCCTGACGCCGCGGGTGCAGATCGTCGGCGCGCCGCGGATCGCGAACCTCGCTGTGCCGAACGAGGATGCGCGCGCCGTCGACCTCGAGGATTCGAACCTGTTCGCGCTCAATCGCTTCGCCGGGTACGACCGGTTCGAGGACAGCAGCCGCGCGACCTATGGCGCGGAATGGTCCGTCGCGCTGCCCGGCGCGACGCTGGATGCGGTGATCGGCCAGAGCTATCGCCTGTCGGAACGGCCGACGATCCTGCCGAGCGGCACGGGCCTGTCGGATCGCTTTTCCGACATCGTCGGCCGCACGACGCTGCGCATCCGCGATTTCGTGTCGATCACGCATCGTTACCGCCTGGACAAGGACGGGCTGGCCGTGCGCCGCAACGAAGTGGATGCGACGATCGGGTCGCGCTCCACCTATGTCATGGCGGGCTATCTGCGGCTCAACCGCAATATCTTCCCCGAGATCGAGGACTTGCAGGACCGCGAAGAATTGCGCCTTGCCGGCCGCGTCCAGTTCGCACGCTTCTGGTCGGCGTTCGGATCGACCGTCATCGATCTGACCGACCGCAATGAAGACCCGTTGTCGCTGTCCGACGGATTCGATCCGATCCGCCACCGTATTGGCGTGCAGTACGAGGACGATTGCATCCGGCTGGGGGCGACGTGGCGCCGCGATTATCAGGATACGGGCGACGCCCGCTCGGGCAACAGCTTCCTGTTGACGCTGGCATTGACCAACCTCGGCCGCTAAGCCGAAGTTCAGCTGCGACGGGGCAAGACGGGCCGCAAGGCCGTGCTGCGGCGCGCCCGCGCTTTTTGGGGTAACGGAACGACGTGACGCACAACATTCGACGCAATCTCCGCGGCAAGGCCGTGCGCCTGCTCGGCTGGACCGCGCTGGCCGCTTTCAGCACCGGCGCGATCGCGCAGACGGTCGCCGACCAGCAGGTGCCCGACACGAACCTGAACATCCCCGCGAACCTGCAGATCTTCGGCAAGCTCGACCCCAACATCCGCAAGCCGACCGCGATCGTCAACGACACGGTCATCACCGGCACCGACGTCGACCAGCGCCTGGCGCTGACCGTCTTCAACAATGGCGGCCGCACGCCCCCGCCCGACCAGATCGACGAGTTCAAGCTCCAGATTCTGCGCCAGCTGATCGACGAGACGCTGGAAATCCAGGAGGCGAAGAGCGCCGAGATCACCGTGACGCAGGCCGAGCTCGACCAGAGCGAGGCGGGCCTTGCCAAAAGGTTCAATATGACCGTGCCGCAGCTGCGCGTCGCGTTGCGCAAGGCGGGCTCGTCCGAACGCTCGCTGCGTCGTGCGATCGAGGGCGAATTGGCGTGGAGCCGTTACCTGCGCCGCAAGATCGAGCCGTTCGTCAACGTCGGCGACGAAGAAGTGTCGGCGATCCAGAAGCGGATCGAGGCATCGCGCGGCACCGAGGAATATAACCTCAAAGAAATCTACCTGAGCGCCAATGACGCGAATCGCGCGCAGGTGTTCGCCAAAGCCAAGCAGATCATCGGCGAAATCCAGAAGGCGCAGCAGCCCTTCGAACTGTTCGCGCGCAACTATTCCGAAGCGTCGACGCGCGGCGTCGGTGGCGATCTCGGCTGGATCCGCCTCGTCACGCTGCCGCAGCCGCTCGCCGAAGCAACGCAGCAGATGCAGGTCGGCCAGATCGCCGGCCCGATCGAAACGCCGGGCGGCTTCTCGATCCTGTACCTTACCGACAAGCGGACGATCGGTGCGGCCGACCCGCGCGATGCGAAGCTCAGCCTGAAGCAGCTGACCGTCGCCTTCCCGGCGGGCACGACGCAGGCGCAGGCCTCGGCACGCGCCGCGACCTTCGCCAAGACGGTCCAGTCGATCCAGGGCTGCGGCACCGTGGAAAAGATTGCTGCTGGCATCGGCGCCGAAGTGGTCGACAACGATTCGATCCGCATCCGCGACCTGCCCGCGCCGCTGCAGGAAATTTTGCTGAAGATGCAGGTCGGTCAGGCGACCCCGCCGTTCGGTTCGCCGACCGAGGGCGTGCGTGCACTGGTGCTGTGCGGTCGTGACGATCCGCAGGCCTCCGTGGTGCCGGGCGCCGCACAGATCCAGGGCCAGCTGGAGCAGCAGCGCGTCAACCTGCGCGCGCAGAGCAAGCTGCGCGACCTGCGTCGTGACGCGGTCATCGAGTATCGTTGATATGACGGGCGGGGCGGCGCTGGCGATTGCGATGGGCGACCCCGCGGGGGTCGGCCCGGAGATCATCGCCAAGAGCTGGGTGGTGCGCACGCTGCGCAGCCTGCCGCCCTTTGCGATGGTCGGCGACGCCGGTGCCGTCGCGCGTGTGTGGGATGGCCCGATCGAAGTGATCGACGACATCGCCGAGGCGCCCGTCGTGTTCGATCGGGCGCTTCCGGTTTTGGCGGTCGAGTCCGCCGGAGACGTGGTGCCAGGCACGGCCACGATTTCCGGCGCGCGGGCCGCGCTGAGCGCGCTGGAATGCGCGATCGCGCTCGCACAGCGTGGCGCAGCGAAGGCCTTGGTCACGGGACCGGTCTCCAAGGCGCAACTCTACGGCATCGGCTTCAACCAGCCGGGGCAGACCGAATTCGTCGCCGAACGCTGCGGCGTGGCGGCCGAGGATGCGGTGATGATGCTGGCGGGGCCGTCGCTGCGCGTCGTGCCGCTGACCGCGCATGTGCCGCTGGCGGCGGTGCCGTCGCTGCTATCGGTCGATCTGCTCGTGACGAAAGCGCGGACGACCGCGACCGCCCTGCGGCGCGACTTCGGCATCGCTGCGCCGCGCCTGGCCTTTGCCGGCCTCAATCCGCATGCGGGCGAGAGCGGGACGATCGGACGCGAGGAGATCGACATTCTGGAGCCTGCGATCGCGCAGCTCCGCGCCGAGGGCATCGACGCCACCGGGCCGTTCGCGGCCGACACGCTGTTCCATGCCCGCGCACGCAAACATTATGATGCGGCCCTGTGCTGCTATCACGATCAGGCGCTGGTGCCGATCAAGACGCTCCATTTCGACGAAGGCGTCAATATGACGCTGGGCCTGCCGATCGTGCGGACCTCGCCCGATCACGGCACCGCGTTCAATCTGGCGGGCAGCGACCGGGCGCATCCCGGTGCGATGATCGCGGCGATCGCGATGGCGGGGCAGGCGGCGGACCGGCGCGCTCGGGCATGAGCGATGCCCCTGCGACCGGTGCGCCTGCGCCGGCCCTCCCCCCCTTGCGCGACGTCATCGCCCGGCACGGTTTGAGCGCCAGCAAGGCGCTGGGGCAGAATTTCCTGTTCGATGGGCAGTTGCTCGCCCGCATCGCGGCAGTGCCGGGTCCGCTTGCGGGCGCCGAGGTGCTGGAGGTCGGGCCCGGTCCCGGCGGCCTGACGCGAGCGCTGCTCGCCGCGGGCGCACAGGTGACCGCGATCGAGCGTGACCGGCGCTGTATTCCTGCGCTGGCCGAGCTCGGGGAAGCCTATCCGGGCAAATTGCGCGTCATCGAGGGCGACGCGCTGGAAATCGATGCGCCGACGCTGTTCGCCGGGCGACCGCATATCGTCTCGAACCTGCCCTATAACGTTGGCACCGCGCTATTGGTCGGCTGGCTGACCAGCGACTGGCAGCCGTGGTGGCAGTCCTGCACGCTGATGTTCCAGAAGGAGGTCGCGGACCGGATCGTCGCCGACGCCGGGGACGATGCCTATGGCCGGCTCGCGGTGCTGAGCCAGTGGCGCTCGACCGCGCGGATCGCGATGCCGGTGCATCGCTCGGCCTTCACCCCACCGCCCAAGGTGATGTCGGCCGTCGTCCATATCGTGCCCGGCGACGCGCCGGACGGCGTCGATGTCCGGGTGCTGGAGCGGGTAACGGCGGCGGCCTTCGGCCAGCGCCGGAAGATGTTGCGCCAAAGCCTGAAGGGCGTGCCGGGCGCGCTCGCCGCGCTCGAGCGGCTCGGTCTGGACGCCACCCGGCGGGCGGAAACGGTCAGCGTCGCGGAGTTCGTTGCCCTCGCGCGGGAGGTCGGCGCCGGCGCTTAGGGCTTGGCGGTCGCCGGCTTCGCGTCGTTCTGAGCGGTCGTCACCGGCGGGCCCTTGGCGATGACGGCGGCGAGTTCGTTGGCCTCCGGGCAGGCGCCCTTGCAGAGCGTGCGGATCTTGGCGAGGTTGCCCTTCGCGACCGCGACGGCGCCCTTCATCACCAGCGCCTCGCCCTGACCGCGCAACGCGGCGACATCGTTGGGCTCGAGCGTCAGCGCCTCGCGATACAGGCGGATCGCCTTGCCGGGCAGACCACGCGTTTCGGCGACTTGCGCCAGCGTGATGAACGCCTGACGGTTGCGCGGATCGACCGCGAGGGCGGTTTCGAGCAGGTCGGTCGCCTGGTCGAGATTCCCGGCAGCTTTGGCGGAACGTCCTTCGCTGAGCAATTGCAACGACCGCGCGTCGATCTGGTCGTCGGGACGCTGGCCGCTGAGCGAAGTGGACACGCAGACGAGGGTCAGCGCAGCGGCAAGGGCGACGGACGTAACGCGCATGAAGGTCTCCACGGGGGGCACGCCCCGAGGACTAGCAGGCGCGGATCAGCCGCGCGACAAAAAATCCGTCGGTGCCATGGCTTGCCGGATCGAGCCGCCGACCGGCGCCGCGCGGGCTGCCCGCCGGCAGGTCGAGCGGTTCGGCGCGCCAGTCCGAATGATCGGCGAGGAACGCCTCCACCTGCCCGGCGCCTTCGGCATCGAGCAGCGAGCAGACGATATAGACCAATGCCCCGCCGGGTCGGACGAGCGCCGCCCCGACATCCAGCACATGACGCTGCTGCTCGGCGAAACGCGCGAGCCGGTCGGCGGTGAGCCGCCACCGCGCCTCGGGGTTGCGGCGCCAGGTTCCGGTGCCCGAACAGGGGGCATCGATCAGCACCGTGTCGGCCGTACCCGCCCAATCGGTCAGCGCTACCGCCTCGCGCTTGGGATCGAGCAGGCGGGTTTCGACGATCGTCACGCCGGCCTTTTCGGCCCGCGGTGCCAGACGGGACAACCGCACCCGGTCGATATCGGTGGCGAGGATGTGGCCCTCGTTCCGCATCGCTGCGGCGAGCGCCAGCGTCTTGCCACCACCGCCGGCGCACAGGTCGACGATACGCTCGCCGGGCTGCGCATGAGCGGCAAGGCTGACGATCTGGCTGCCGGCATCCTGGACCTCGATCTGGCCGGCATAGGCATCGACGTTGGTGCCGGTCGGCAGGCGAAGCGCATCGGGCACGCCAGGGATCGGTTCGCCACCCAAAGCTTGAGCGATCGATGCCGGATCAACGAACAGGCGATTGACGCGCACGTCCAGGGGCGCTCGGTCGATGAGGGCGGCTTGCTGATCCGGTGAGACGCCGGACGCTGATAAGGCGGCCGCGAGCCACGAGGGCATGACACCGCTCGCGGCCATCGGTTCGTCCGCGGCGATCGGGGCCGGACCGTGCGCGGAGCCATCGAACGTCGCGGCGACCGCGGCGTCGCTTACCGCGACCGACAGCATGGCGGCGCGGCCGGATACCGGGACGTCCCCTGCTCGCCGGATCGCGGCATAGACGAGGTCACGTACGGCGCGCCGGTCCTTGGATCCCGCATAGCGGCGCGTCGCGAAATAGCGCGCGATCAACGTGTCCGCCGCCGCGCCGCCGCTGCGCGCGGCGTCGATCACCGCATCGAGCAACTCGATCGCGGCCTGGGTGCGGGCGGCGGGCGTCACTTAGCGAGTCGGATAATTGGGCGCTTCGCGCGTGATCGTGACGTCGTGGACGTGGCTTTCCTTCAGGCCCGCGCCGGTGATCTGGACGAACTGGGCACGCGTCTGGAGGTCGGGGATCGTGGCCGAACCGGTATAGCCCATCGCCGCCTTGATGCCGCCGACCAGCTGGTGGATCACGTCCTTCGCCGGGCCCTTATAGGCGACCTGCCCCTCGATGCCCTCTGGCACCAGCTTCATCTGATCCTTGATGTCGCCCTGGAAATAGCGATCGGCGGAGCCGCGGCCCATCGCGCCGACCGAGCCCATGCCGCGGTAGGATTTGTAGGCGCGCCCCTGGTACAGGAAGGTCTCGCCCGGTGCTTCCTCGGTGCCCGCGAGCAAGGAGCCCACCATGCAGGTCGACGCGCCCGCGGCAAGCGCCTTGGCAAGGTCGCCCGAAGTGCGCAGGCCACCATCCGCAATCACCGGCACGCCCGCCTTCGCCGCCGCCTCGGCGCAGTCCATCACGGCGGTGAGCTGCGGCACACCCACGCCGGCGACGACGCGCGTGGTGCAGATCGAGCCCGGGCCGATACCGACCTTGATCCCGTCCGCCCCCGCATCGATCAGCGCGCGCGTGGCTTCGCCGGTCGCGACGTTGCCGGCGACGACCTGCACCGAATTGCTGAGCTTCTTCACCCGCTCGACCGCGCGCGCGACGTCGCGGTTATGGCCGTGCGCGGTGTCGATGACGATCAGATCGCATTCGGCGTCGACCAGCGCCTCGGTCCGCTCGAAGCCCTTGTCGCCGACCGTCGTCGCGGAGGCGACGCGCAGGCGACCGGCGGCATCCTTTGTCGCCGAGGGATAGGTCACCGCCTTTTCGATGTCCTTCACCGTGATCAGACCGACGCACCGATAGGCGTCGTCGACGACCAGCAGCTTCTCGATCCGGCGCTGGTGGAGCAGGCGGCGCGCCTCTTCCTGCCCGACGTCGGTGGTGACGGTGGCGAGATTCTCATGCGTCATCAGCTCGGCGACGGGCTGCTTCGGATTGCCGGCGAAGCGCACGTCGCGGTTGGTCAGGATGCCGACGAGCTTGCCGTCGCGCTCGACGACCGGGATGCCGCTGATCCGGTGATGCGCCATCAGCGCCTGCGCTTCGGCGAGCGTCGCGGTGGGGGCGATGGTGATCGGGTTGACGACCATGCCCGATTCGAAGCGCTTGACCTGCCGCACCGCAGCGACCTGTTCCTCGATCGACAGATTGCGGTGGAGCACGCCGATCCCGCCCAGCTGTGCCATGACGATCGCCATGTCGGCCTCCGTCACGGTATCCATGGCGGACGAGAGGATCGGGATGTTGAGCGCGATGCCGCGCGTCAGCTGCGTGCGCGTATCCGCGGTGCTCGGCAGGATGTCCGACTCGCCCGGTACGAGCAATACGTCGTCGAAGGTGAGACCGAGCCGGATATCCAAGGTGCCATGTCCTCGCGGGAGGGGAGTAAGTGGCGGGCCATGTAACCGCAGTGCAGCAGAAGCGCTAGAGGGCCGTGCATGGCCGACGGACTGTGCTATCGTCGCACGACAGCGCGGGGCAGATTCGCGCGGCAAGGGGATACGACACCGATGGCCATCACGATCGCCGCCTTCGCCCTCGTCCTGGTGCTGTTCTACCTGATGACGAGCATCAAGATCGTCCGCCAAGGCTATCAATATACGATCGAACATTTCGGGCGTTACACGACCACGGCGAGCCCGGGCTTCAACTTCTACCCCGCCTTCTTCTATCGGGTCGGGCGCAAGATGAACATGATGGAGCAGGTGATCGACATTCCGGGTCAGGAGATCATCACCAAGGACAATGCGATCATCTCGACCGACGGCGTCGTCTTCTTCCAGGTGCTCGACGCGGCCAAGGCGGCCTATGAGGTTTCGAACCTCTATACCGCGCTGCTGCAGCTGACGACGACCAACCTGCGCACCGTGATGGGGTCGATGGACCTCGACGAAACGCTGTCGAAACGCGACGAGATCAACGCGCGACTGCTGTCGGTGGTCGATCATGCGACGGTGCCCTGGGGGGTCAAGATCACCCGCGTCGAGATCAAGGACATCCGCCCGCCGGCCGATATCGTCGCGGCTATGGGCCGGCAGATGAAGGCCGAACGCGAGAAGCGCGCCAACATCCTGGAGGCCGAAGGCACGCGCGCATCGGAGATCCTGCGGGCGGAAGGCCAGAAGCAGGCGCGGATCCTCGAAGCCGAGGGACGGCGCGAGTCGGCCTATCGCGATTCCGAAGCGCGCGAACGCGCCGCAGAGGCCGAGGCGAAAGCGACGCGCGTCGTGTCGGAGGCGATCGAACAAGGCGGGACGCAGGCAATCAACTATTTCGTCGCGCAGAAATATGTCGAGGCGGTCGGCAAGTTCGCGACCAGTCCCAACGCCAAGACGATCCTGTTTCCGGTGGAAGCGACGCAGCTGATCGGCACGCTGGGCGGCATCGGCGAACTGGCGAAGGATGCGCTGTCGAAATCCCCTGCCCCTACCGCGGCCAAGCCCGAACCAAAGCGCGGGCCGTTCGAATTGCCGCAGGCGTGACGCTCGACACGATCGGCGGGGCCGGCGGCGCGTGGCTTATCGCCGCGCTGGCGCTGGGCATTGCGGAACTGCTGATCCCGGGCGTGTTCGCGATCTTTCTGGCGGCGGCCGCAGCGGTCGTCGGCGCGGTCGTGCTGGTGGTGCCGGATCTGCCGCCGCCCGCCCAGATCGCGGCCTTCGCCGTCTGGAGCGTCATCGCGGTGCTGGTCGGTCGGCGCTGGTATCGGGACTTTCCCGTATCGAGCAGCGACCCCAAGCTGAACGACCGGGCGGCGCGCCTGATCGGCGAATTCGTACTGGTCGACGTGGCGATCGGCAAGGCCGGTGGCCGGGTGCGGATCGGCGATGGCAGCTGGCCGGCGAGAGGGCAGCATGCGGCGGTGGGGGATCGCGTCCGGATCGTCGCGGTCGACGGCGGCATGGTTACCGTCGAACAGGCGGGCGACTGACCGACGTTCATCGCGCCATTCGTCGCATCCATCCCGATCGGCCCTGTCGGATCGCGCGCGAACTGCTATATCGACAGGTGTGACGCAGAGCATTCCGCATCAGTTTCCGGTTCCGATCGATCCGGCCGACATCGACTTCATGGGGCACGTCAACAACGCAAGCTATCTGAAGTGGGTGCAGGACGCCGTCGTCAGCCATTGGCAGAAGCTCGCGCCCGCCGATGCCGTCGCCACCCATCTGTGGGTCGCGCTGAAGCATGAGATTACCTATCGCAAGCCGACGTTCCTGGGCGACGACGTGATCGCGACGGTCTTGCTGGAAAAGGTCCAGGGCGCACGCGCCTTCTACGACACCGTCATCCGCCGCGGGGAAGAGGTGGTTGCCGAGGTGAAATCGAGCTGGTGCTGCCTCGATGCGGAAACGCTGCGGCCCGCGCGGCTCGCGCGCGATATCGTCGAACGCTTCTTTCAGCTGGGCGAAGGACCCCTGCCCGCCACGGGTCTGGTCGAACGCCGCTGACGACTCAGGCGATCGTCGCTTCGCAGGCGTAACCGCCCCATAACGCCCGCGTATCGGCCTGTCGGTTGGCGAGCGTGGCGAGGCTCGCGACCTCCTCCGCCAGATCGGCGCGCGGCGTCACGTCGAAATGGCGCAGCCAGGCAAGGAACGCCGTGCGCCACCACGCGGGCCAGCCGCCCTGCGTGCCGAAGTCCATCACCGCAAGCCGCCCGTTCGCGGCCGTTACCGCCAGCCCTTGCTGCAACGCGGCGCGCCAGGGTGGGATCATCGACAGCGTATAGCTGAAGACGACGCGGTCGAAGCGCGCGAGGCCGAACAGCGCGACGGGATCGAAATCTGCGGCATCGGCCTGTGCCAACGTGATCCGACTGGACAGACCCGCCGCCGCGACCTTGGCCCGCGCCGTCGCCAGCATCGCGGCCGAGATATCGAGGCCGTAGAAACGCGCGTCCGGCCATGCCCGCGCTGCCCGGATCAGATTGCGTCCCGTCCCGCAGCCGACCTCCAGCACGGTCGCACCCGGCTGAAGATCCAGCCGATCGATCATCCGATCCCGGCCGAACAGATAATATTTGCGCGTCAGATCATAGATGTGGCGCTGGCCCGCGTAGATGCGGTCCATCCGCGCGGCATGATCCACCTCACGCATCCTGCAGGATGTAGAGGTGGACGCCGCCGTAGATCGCCGATCGATCCTGCGCGGTGAAAGATTTCGATGCCTCGGCCTGATACGCCCAGCGCGACAGGACGGCATCGGGGATGCGGCCGGGGATGATGTCTGCTTCCCCGGCGGTGCGGAACAGGATGCGGGCGCCGGGGCGCGCCGTTCGGGTGATCTGCGTCCACAGCGCGGACAGTTGCGCGTCCGTCATCCAGTCCTGCGCATCGAGCAGAATGTAGCGATCGCGCGACGCGTCGGGCAGGCTTGCCAGATGCTCGGTCAGATTCGCGTGGGCAAGCGCGATGCGGTCGACGCGATCGACGATGGCGTCATAATGCTCGGCTTGCAGATAGGGCGGCAGCGGCGCGGCGGGCCCTTCGCCGTACCGGCGGCCGAAGGCCTGCCAGGCGAAGTAATTATCCTTGAGGTCGAAACCACAGGCGAGCTTTTCCAGGCGCTGGCGCAGGACGCCGGCCATACGCTCCTCGCCGGCCAGCGCATCGAATTGCGCAGGGGGAATGCCGAGACCAAACAGCGAGGCCGGCTGGTCGGTCAGCCACTTGACGAAGCGCCGGTCGAAGACGGGCGCGAATTTGTGATCGAAGATCGCGCGCTGTTCCTCGATCGATCGCGCATCGAGCAGCAGGCGCGGATCGACGCCGTTGAGCTTGGCGAGCATATGCGCGGCGCCGATGAACCGGCCCAGCAGACCGCGCTTGTGAACGCCGTGCGCGAAGCCGCCGATGCGGCGTCGGCCGATCAGGTCGCGGCCCTCCCAATAGCGGCGCGTCGGCTCATCGATATGCGGGCGGATGTAGCGCTGATAGGCGTCGAGATTGTCACGGCTGGCGGCGTGGCCGAAGAAGCGCAGGAAGCTCGCATGATCCGGCAGGTGCCGGGCCGCGGCGAGCTTCAGCGTGCCGAGCGCGATATGCGCGGTGTTGAGATCGACCGCGGTGATCGCCGCCGGATTGGCGGTCAGATACGACAGCGCGTTGCAGCCGCCCGACGCGATGGTGACGACGTGGCAGTCCGGCGTGATCGCCAGCGCCGCCATATCGACGACAGGGTCTTCCCAGATCTGCGCATAGACGAGGCCGCGAAACGCCCAGGTGAAGGCGCGCTCCAGCAGGCCCTGTTTGGAAAGATGGCCGTGCCGCTGCATCGCTGCGGCCACGGCCTTCTGCGTGTTACCCGTCATCTGCCCACCCCTCGGCTATGCGTCGAGCGGCGCCATGCGCGCGGATTGTGACGCGCCGGGGAAAGTCCTGCGATGATCGCGTGACAGCGCCGCGAGCCGCTCCGGACCCGCGGCGCCATGCGCGTCAGGCGGCTTCGGTCGCCTTCACCTGCGGCGCGGACTGACGGACGCCCTCGTCGACATGGTCGGCGAATTGCGCGAAATTCTCGACGAACAGGTCGACCAGACGCGCGGCGGTCGCGTCATAGGCGTCCTTATCCGCCCAGGTGCTGCGCGGATCGAGGATGGCGGCATCGACGCCCGGCACCGCAACCGGCACCTGGAAGCCGAAATTGGGATCGGTGCGGAATTCCGCGTCCTTCAGGCTGCCGTCGAGCGCGGCGTTGAGCAGCGCCCGCGTCGCCTTGATGGGCATGCGGTTGCCGACGCCGTACTTGCCGCCGGTCCAGCCGGTGTTGACCAGCCAGCAGTCGACGCCGCCCTTGGCGATGCGCTCCTTGAGCAGATTGCCATACACCGACGGGTGACGCGGCATAAACGGCGCGCCGAAGCAGGTCGAGAAGGTCGCGTCCGGCTCGGTCACGCCGATCTCGGTCCCCGCCACGCGGGCGGTATAGCCCGACAGGAAGTGGTACATCGCCTGATCTGGCGTCAGCTTCGCGATCGGCGGCAGCACGCCATAGGCATCCGCCGTCAGCATCACGATGTTCTTGGGCACGCCCCCCATATTTTCTTCGGAGGCATTGGGGATGAAGTCGATCGGATACGCGCCGCGGCTGTTTTCGGCGAGGCTGTTGTCGTCGAGGTCGAGCTGACGCGTGACGGGGTCCATCACCACGTTTTCCAGCACCGTGCCGAAGCGCTTGGTGGTCGCGAAGATTTCCGGCTCGGCATCGGCCGACAGGCGGATCATCTTGGCATAGCAGCCGCCTTCGAAATTGAAGACGGCCGTGTCCGACCAGCCGTGTTCGTCGTCGCCGATCAGCGTGCGGCTGGCATCGGCGCTCAACGTCGTCTTGCCGGTGCCCGACAGGCCGAAGAACACCGCGGTCGATCCATCCGCGCCCATATTGGCCGAGCAGTGCATCGGCATGACGCCGGTCGTCGGCAGTAGATAGTTGAGCAGGCCGAACACACTCTTCTTCATCTCACCCGCGTAGCGCGTGCCGCCGATCAGGATCAGCTTTTCGGTGAAGTTGACCGCGATCACCGTCTCGCTGCGCGTGCCGTGACGCGCCGGGTCGGCGCGGAAGGTCGGCAGGTCGATGATCGTATATTCGGGCTGAAAGTCGCGCAGCTCATGCTCTTCGGGGCGGACCAGCATCGTGCGGATGAACAGATTGTGCCAGGCGAGTTCGTTGATGACGCGCACGCGCACGCGGTTTTCCGGCTGCGATCCGCCGTACAGGTCCTGGACGAACAGATGTTCCTTGCTGCCCAGCGCCGTCAGAAAGTCGGCCTTCAGCGCGGCGAAATGCTCCGGCGCCATCGCCTTGTTCGATTTGCCCCACCAGACGGTGCCGTCGGTTTCGGCATCGCGAACGATGAATTTGTCCTGCGCGGACCGGCCGGTGTGGGCGCCGGTTTCGACGACCAGGGGTCCGTCGGCGCTGAGCTTGCCCTCGCCGCGCGCGACGGACGCCTCGACCAGCCGCGCCGTCACCAGGTTCCAATGCAGGTCGGCCCGCGTTTCGATACCCTGTACGGCAAGACCCGCGTGCGGAATGCGCTCGGTCACAATCATCCTCCCATGACTCGCCACGGCCTGCACATCCTGGGGAGGGACTGTGCGCACGCCGCTGATGTCCCATCATATAGGACACGGCGTTTAACACGTCAAACACTTGCCGCAGGGGCGGGTGTTGAGCCGCGGCGCGCTTTGTCCTAGGCCACACTCTATGGATCGAAGGCGCCCCCGAGCATGACCGCGACGATCGCGCTGGTCGACGACGACCGTAATATCCTGACGTCCGTCTCGATCGCGCTGCAGACGGAGGGGTTCCTGACCCGCGTCTATTCGGATGGCGAGACGGCGCTGAAGGCCCTCACCGACAATCCGCCCGACTTGGCCATCTTCGACATCAAGATGCCGCGGATGGATGGCCTCGAACTGCTTCGGCGATTGCGCGAGAAGAGCCAGATCCCGGTTATCTTCCTGACCAGCAAGGACGACGAGCTGGACGAGGCGCTCGGCTTGGCGATGGGCGCGGACGATTATATCGCCAAGCCCTTCAGTCAGCGGCTGCTGATCGCCCGCATCCGCGCGATCCTGCGCCGGACCGAGGCGGTGGCCAGCCCCGCCGAGGAGGGCGACACGACGGCGGCGGCCCCGCTCATCCGCGGGCGCCTGTCGATGGACCCGGCGCGGCATCGCACCACCTGGGACGATGCGCCGGTCACGCTGACCGTCACCGAATTCCTGATTCTCGAAACGCTTGCGCAGCGCCCCGGGATCGTCAAGACCCGCAACCAGCTGATGGATGCCGCCTATCAGGACGACATCTATGTCGACGACCGGACGATCGACAGCCACATCAAGCGGCTGCGACGCAAGTTCCGACAGGTTGATCCCGAATTCGACGCCATCGAGACGCTGTATGGCGCCGGCTACCGCTTCTCCGAAGAGTGAAGGCAGCGACCGGCGACGCGAGGCGAGTGACCTCGCGCTGCGCTGGTCGGGCCAGATCTCGCTCACGCGTCGCATTCTGGCGGTCAACATCTTCGCGTTGCTGCTGCTGGCGGGCGGGTTCTTCTACCTCGATTCGTACCGCAGCCGGCTGCTCGATGCGCGGGTGGCGCAATATGTCCGCGAAGGGCGGCTGATCGCCGAATCGCTGGCGATGGTGGGGCCGGAGCAGCGGGACGATCTGATCACGCGACTGGCGCGGGACACCGGCGCACGGCTGCGTATCTTCGATGGTGGCGGGCGGACGATCGCCGACAGTCGGGACCTCGGCGTCCGCAACGCCGTGCTGCTCGACCCGGACAAACAGGCGTGGAACCAGAGCGTCGCCCGCTTCCTTGACGCGGCGATCGATACGATCGTCGGCGCGGTCCGCCCGCCCCTGTACCGCGAGCGCGGGGACGGACGCGAATGGCCGGACGTTTCCGTCGCGGCAGCGCAGAGCAAGGTGTCGGGCAGCATCTGGCGCGCGCCCGATCGCACCCCCGTCATCACCGTCGCGGCGCCTCTGCCCGGCAAGCGCGTGGTCATGAGTACGATCAACGCGCGCGACATCACGCAAACGGTGCGGATCGAGCGGTTCCGGCTGAGCATCGTGCTCCTCGTCGTGACGCTCGTCTCGGTGCTGCTGTCGTTGTTCCTGGCACGCACGATCGTCAGGCCGCTGCGACGGCTGGCGCGGGCGGCGGTGCGGGTGCGGCTGGGGCGCGCGCGCGAGGTCGTGGTGCCGCGCCTGCCCTCGCGGCGCGACGAGATCGGCAGCCTCGCTCGCGCCCTGTCCGACATGAGCCTCGCACTCCGCGCGCGGATCGACGCGACGGAGGCGTTTGCGGCCGACGTGACGCATGAAATGAAGAACCCCCTCGCCTCGCTGCGGTCGGCGGTCGAGGGGCTGGGTCGCGTGAAAGACCAGGAGTTGCAAGCGCGCCTGCTCGGCATCGTGCGCGACGACGTGCATCGGCTCGATCGGCTGATTACCGACATTTCCGAGGCATCGCGCCTCGACGCGCAGCTCAGCCGGGCGCATTTCGAACCGATCGATGTCGCCGCGATGATCCATGCGCTCGTCGCCCAGCGCATCGAGCGCGTCGTGGAGCGGCACATCCGGTTGCGGGTCGACGATGATGGCCAGCCGCTGGTCGTGCTGGGTGAGGGCGCGCGGTTGGAGCGGGTGTTCGAAAATCTGATCGAGAACGCTCTATCCTTCTCGCCCGACGGTGGTCTCGTCGCCATTGCCGCGGCACGGAGCGACGAAGACGTCGTCGTCCGCGTCGAGGATGAAGGCCCTGGCGTGCCCGAGGAAGCGCGCGAGGCGATCTTCCGGCGCTTCCAGTCAATCCGGCCGGAGAGCGAGGCGTTCGGTCAGCATAGCGGCCTGGGCCTCGCCATTGCGCGAACCATCGTCGAGGCGCATCAGGGCAGCATCATCGTCGAATCGCGCGAAGACCGGCTGGCGGGCGCGCGCTTCGTCGTGCGCCTGCCGATCGCGGGCGCGCCATCTGCGGCGGACTGAGCATCATGACCATTCTTTCGTCGGAAATGCTGCACGCGACCAGTGTCGCGATCGATGGGCATGTCGTGCTGATCCAGGGCGTGTCCGGCACTGGCAAGTCCGATCTAGCGCTGCGTCTGATCGATCGCGGCGCAGTGCTGGTCAGCGACGATCGCACGCTGGTGGTGCGGCAGGGAACCACCCTGCTCGCGCGGGCGCCGGATACCATCCGGGGCAGGATCGAGGTGCGGGGCCTGGGCATCGTGAGCATGCCGCAGGTCGATGACCGGCCCGTCGCGCTGATCGTGCATCTGGGCGGCGAGCCCGATCGCATGCCCGAGCGGCGACAACGGCTGCTCGCAGGGATCGCCGTCCGCGAGCTTTCCTTCGACGCGCATCACGCATCGACCCCGCTGAAGATCGAATGGGCGGTCCGCCAACCCGGGGCGACGCCCGCGTGACACGCCCCCTCCCCTCCGCCCGCTTCGCAGAGATGTATTGATGACCAAGGACATTCTGCTCGTCACCGGCCTGTCGGGTGCGGGCAAGTCGACCGTGCTGAAGACGCTGGAAGATCTGGGATGGGAGGTGGTCGACAATCTGCCGCTCGCCCTGCTCGATCGACTGTTGGAAGCGCCGCTGGCGCAGGGGGCCGCGGATGGCGCGCAGCCGCTGGCATTGGGTATCGGTGCGCGGACGCGCGACTTCGACCCCAAACGGATCATCGAGCGCATCCGCGCGCTGCGCGAAGGCCATGGGCTCGACGTTGGCATGCTGTTCCTCGATTGCGCGGGCTCCGAGCTCGAGCGCCGCTATTCGGAAACGCGACGGCGCCATCCGCTTGCCCCGGACCGGCCGGCGAGCGACGGCATCGCTCGTGAGCGCGAGCTGCTGGCACCGCTGCGCGAATGGGCGAATCGGCTGATCGATACGACCGACCTCAGCGCCAACATGCTTGCGCAAAAGGTGCGGTCGACCTTCGCTGTGTCGGGCAGCGACGCCCCGGTGCTGTCGATCCAGTCGTTCGGTTTCGCCCGCGGCATTCCGCGCAATGCCGATCTGGTGTTCGACATGCGCTTCCTGCGCAATCCGCACTGGGACCCCGTGCTGCGACCGGGCACCGGTCTGGACGCCGACGTTTCCGCTTATGTTGCGGCAGACCCCGCCTATCCCGCGGCGATGGAGCAGATCGGCAGTCTGCTCGAACTGCTGATTCCGCGCTATCGCGCTGAGGGGAAAGCCTATGTCAGCGTCGCGATCGGCTGCACCGGCGGGCGGCATCGCTCGGTCCATGTCGCGGAACATCTCGCTCGACGGTTGCGCGACGCGGGTTTTTCGCCCACCATTACGCATCGCGACCTGGGGGCCGCACCGCAGGACTCGCTCGAGGGGCCGCCGGCCAGCAAATGAGTAACGTAACCGATATGATTGGCCTGGTTCTGGTGACGCACGGACGGCTCGCCGAAGAGTTCGTGACCGCCATGGTACATGTCGTGGGGCCGCAAGAGCGGATCGCCACCATCTCAATCGGTCCCGACGACGACATGGAAGAGCGCCGCGCGGACATCGCCGCGGCGATCGCGGCGGTCGATATGGGGCGCGGCGTGATCGTGCTGACTGACCTGTTCGGCGGAACGCCCTCCAACCTCGCCATCTCGCTGATGACGCGCGGGCATGTCGAGGTGATTGCGGGGATGAATCTGCCGATGCTGATCCGGCTGGGGTCGGCGCGCAAGTCGATGAAGGTGGTCGAGGCGGTCGCCGCGGCGCGCGAGGCGGGACGCAAATATATCTCGGTCGCATCCGAGGTGCTGGGCGAGGCGGCGGCATGAGCGCCGGGCTCGAGCGCACCGTCCTGATCACCAACAAGCGCGGCCTGCACGCGCGGGCGAGCGCCAAGTTCGTGACCCTCGCCTCCAGCCAGCCGGTCGAGGTGCAGGTGCGCAAGGACGACGGCGCCGTGACCGGCACGTCGATCATGGGGCTGATGATGCTGGGCGCCGCCAAGGGCGATTCGATCACGATCAGCGCAGCGGGCGACGGGGCCGAGGCGGCGGTGAGCGCCTTGTGCGAGCTGGTCGAGGCGAAGTTCGGCGAAGACTGAGCGGGGCGGCCGCCGGAGTTCGGGTGGCGTTCCGTCTAGGGCAGCGCCGCGGCCAACAGCCGCGTCGTCGGACGCGGCTGTTCGCCGCGCCGGCCGGGCGTGTCGCTTTTGCCTTGCGTCAGCCTCCGGCTGGCGCGAAGGCCCGACACGCCATGCCCCGAGAGATTACCGCCTTTTCCAACCCGCTGGTCAAATATGCCCGCGAACTGCGCGACAAGAAACATCGTCGCGGCGCGCGGCAGTTCATGGCCGAGGGCCTGCGCATCCTGACCGAAGCGCGCGAGACAGGCCGCCTGCCCCGCATCCTGTTCTACGCGGCAGCCAATGCCGACCATCCGCTGGTCCATGCCCTGTCGATCGATGTCGAGATGGCAGGCGGCGAATCGATTCAGACGACGCCCGACATCCTGTCCAAACTGTCGGGCAAGGATAACCCGCAGGCCGTCGTCGGGGTGTTCGACGAGTTCGATCGCACGCTGGCCGATCTCGACCGCAACAGTGCCGGCATCTGGCTGGTCGCCGAGCGGCTGCGCGATCCGGGCAATCTCGGCACCATCCTGCGCACCGCCGATGCGGTGGGCGCCGGCGGGCTGATCCTGATCGGCGAGTGCGTCGATCCTTTCTCGGTCGAGGCCGTCCGCGCGAGCATGGGGGCGCTGTTCACCGTGCCCGTGGTTCGGAGCGGTTGGGAGGAGTTCCTCGGCTGGCTGCGGCAGGGACCGGGACAGCTGGTGGGACTGAGCCTTGACACCACCCACGACTATCGCGGGGCGAATTATGCCGCGCCGACGTTCCTGCTGACGGGCAATGAGGCGCAGGGGATGCCGGCGGACTATGCCGCGGCGTGCGACCTGCTGGTCAAGATCCCGATGCTGGGCAAGGCGGACAGCCTGAACGCCGCGGTCGCGACGGCGGTGATGGCCTATGAGGTGCTGGCTCAGCAGAGCCGGTGATTGCCCGTTTTTTTCAGCAATATGAACACTTTGTCCGAAACGATCGGGGCTGATCGTTTCGGTTTCTGTACCCATGCTGCCCGCAGACAGGCCGCAGGGTAGAGCAAGCCATCTATCCGCCGATCATGCCACTGATGCGCACCGCGCCGCCGTCGTTGAAGACGCGGCCGGATACCATGCCACTGATCCTGGCGCGGGCGCCCTCTTCGACATAGACGTCGCCCGCAACCATGCCGCTGATGCGGACGTCGCAGCCGGGACGGATGACGACATCGCCAGCGACCATGCCGGCGATGCGGCCGTCCTGATCCATCACGATATCGCCGGGGTGCATACCCTTCATCGCGGGGTCCTCATTCGGCTGCGTCGGGAAGGCGCAGCACGTCATCGCCGTAGCGCGCCAAGGCCTCGACCGGTTCCGCAACGCCGATCTCGCGTGCCCCGGGTTCGATGTTGAGGTCGCGGAATTTCCGCGCGGACACCAGAGCACGGCTCTCAAAGCTCGACACGAAGCTGTTGTAATTGTTCACCGCGGTGGTGAGGCCGCTGCCGACCTTGCGCAGATCCTCGCCGGCCTTGGCGAGACGGTCGTACAGCTCCTTGCCCAGCGCGCCGATCGCACGGGCTTCGCTGGCGAGCTTTTCCTGACGCCACACTGCCGCGACGGTGCGGGCGATGGCGATGAGGTTGGTGGGGGTGGCGAGCAGGACCTTCTTGTCGAAGGCATAGTCCCACAGCCCCGCGTCATGCTCCAGCGCGGCGGAAAGGAAGTGTTCGCCGGGGACGAACATCACGACATATTCCGGCGTATCGTCGAACTGCGACCAATAGGCCTTGGCGCTGAGGCCATTGATATGCGCGCGCATCGAGGCGGCATGGGCGGTGAGGCCGATATGGCGCTCGTTCTCGTCGACCGCGCCGAATGCGTCCTGATAGGCGTTGAGCGACACCTTGGCGTCGATGATGAGCGACTTGCCGCCGGGGACGCGGACGATCGCGTCGGGGCGTAGGCGCCCGCCCTCCCCGTCCGCGACGCTGACCTCCATCGCGAAATCGGTATGCTCGGCGAGGCCGCAGGTTTCGAGGACGTTGCGCAGCTGCTGTTCGCCCCAGCGACCGCGGGCCTTGGGCGCGTTGCGGAGTGCGTTGACGAGCTTGGCGGCTTCGCCAGAGACGCGTTCCTGGCCGAGACGCATCTGCTCGATCTGGCCCTTTAGGTCGCCGAAGGCGTCGCGACGCTCGGCCTCGACCTTGGCGACGCCCTCTTCATAGCGCGCTAGGCGGTCGTTGACCGGCTGGAGCAGCGACTTGAGGTTGCTGCCGGCGAGTTCTTCGGATTGGCGGAAACGAGCCTCGGCGCGATCGAGGAACGCCTTTTGCGCGTCGGTCAGCGCCTTGTTGGCGAGATCGTTGAACTGCGTCGCCATCAGCTCCTTCGCCTCGCGCATGTCGGCAAGGCGGGCTTCGAACGCTTCGCCCTGCGCCTGCATCGCGGCGAGATCGGCGCGTGCGGCATCGCGATCGGCGCGGATCGTCGCCAGTTCGCGGCGGAGCAGGTCGGCAGCGGCGAGACTCTGATCGATCTGGGCGCGGAGATCGATAAGCCGGATCTCCGCGGCCTCGACCTGCGCGCCCGCAGCGGCGAGATCGGCACGCGCCGCGTCGCGATCGCTGCGAACGGCGAGCAATTCGGTGCGCAGCGCTTCGGCGGTGGCGATCCGGTCGTCCACCTGCGCGCGCAGGCCGGCGAGTTCGCGCATCGCGTCGTTGCGTTCGCGCTCCACCGCGTCGCGCGTCCGGGCGACGAGCTCAGCGTCGGCGACCTTGCTCTGCGCGACCGCCAGATCGGCGGCGAGTCGGCCGCTGCGACGGGCCGCCAGCAGCCAACCGATCAGCAGGCCGGCGGCAAGCGCGAGAATGGCAACGACAAGCAACTGGTCCACGAACGTCCCTTCGAAAGGTCACAAAAGTCACGCCGAAGAGGGTGTTTTTCCGTGACGATCCCTTGGCCTATGCCGGGAACATAGATCGAACGAAGCGTGTAGGACAGCCCCTTTTTCAATCCGACCGGCTGATAGGTTGGACACGCGCGAGCGGGCGGCTACGATAGCGCTCACAAGAGGCAGGGGAGAATGTCGTGGGCAGTGGTTGGCTGGGTGTCATGGGCGCCGCGGTGCTGGCGACGGGCGCGGTGCCCGCCGCGGCACAGGTCAGCGCCGCCGGGGATCCCTTTGCAAGCGACCCGACCGGGATCGTCGCCGATCCCTGCCCTTCCCATCCCAAGGTTGGCTGGACCGAGCAGCAGCTGCACACTCTGACCCGCGATTTCGGACAGCTATGCCGCTATCGCGCCGCCAATGCCGCGCTGACGGAACGGCCGCGGGTCGTGTTCGCCGGGGATTCGATCACGGACAATTGGATCAATTTCGATCCCGCTTTTTTCACCAACGGCGTGATTGATCGCGGGATCGGCGGGCAAACGTCGCCGCAGCTGCTCGTGCGGTTCCGGCAGGACGTCATCGACCTGCATCCGCAGGCCGTCCACATCATGATCGGCACCAATGACATTGCCGGCAACACCGGTGCGGCGACGATCGAGACGGTGGAAGGGCATATCGCGAGCATGGCGGAGCTGGCGCGCGCGCATAGCATCCGGGTGATCCTCGCCTCCGTGCCCCCGGCGGGCGCCTTCCCCTGGGCGAAAGACAAGCAGCCGGTGCCGCAGATCGCGGCGCTGAATGCGTGGATCCGGGAATATGCCCAGCGCGAGGGGTTCACCTATGTCGATTACCATCCCGTGTTGGACGACGGGCAAGGCGCGATGAAGCCGGGGCTGGCGAGCGACGGCGTGCATCCGACGGCGGCGGGCTATGCGGCGATGCGGCCGGTGGCCGAGGCGGCGATCCGCCGAGCGCTGGGTGAACGGAGAGCGGGCCGATGAAGCGTTTCGCCCTGATTGCCGCGCTGCTGGCGGGCAGCGCGCCGGCCTATGCACAGCGGCTGGCGACCGTCGAGCGCCATGGGGCGCTGGTGTCGGTGGAGCCCTACGGGCCGGGGATCGTACGCGTGACGATCGCGACGGATCGGGGCCAAGCGGAAGGCCTGCCGGGCTATGGCATTTCCGGCAAAAGCGATGCCGCGGGCTGGAGCCGACAGCGGGGGAGTGACGGCGGCGACGTCTTCGCCTCGAGCGACCTGCGCGTGACCGTGGCGGCGCAACCCTGGCCCAAGCCGCCGAGCCAGATGGAGCGCTACTTCGCCCCGTCCCTCCCGCCCGTGTCGATCCGCTTCGACCGTGCCGACGGCACGCCGCTGACCGCGATGACTGGGTGGGAGATGGCGCCGCATGACGTGACGGGCGAGCATACGTTCCGCGTCGGCGCGACCTTCGCCGACACGCCCGACACGCATTATTACGGCCTGGGCCAATATCAGGACGGCGTGCTCGACCTGCGCGGGCGGACGATCGATTGCCGCCACGATTACGATCGCCCCGCCGGCGAAGCGGTGTGCGTGCCGTTCATGGTGACGGACAAAGGCTATGCGATCCTGTGGGACAATCCGTCGGCGACGATCGTCTCGCCCGGCCTGCACAGCCAGACGCATCTGCAATCCAACGTCGGCGAGCGCGTGTCGTTCTTCGTCATCGCCGGGCGGACCAGCGACGATCTGTATGCGGGCTATGCCAGGTTGACCGGCGCGACGCCGCTGCCGCCCAAATCGGCCTTCGGCCTGATCCAGAGCAAGGCGCGCTACGAGACGCAGGCGGAGCTGACCGCGGTGGCGGACGGATACTGGCAGCGCCGCTATCCGCTCGACATCATCGTGCTCGACTGGTTCTACTGGACCCGGATGGGGCAGATGGACATCGACCGGACGGCGTTTCCCGATCCGGTCGCCATGAACGCCCATCTGAAGTCGCAGGGCGTCCGCAGCATCGTCAGCATCTGGCCGCGCTTCGAGAAGGAGAGCCGCTGGTTCGACACGCTCGCCGCCAAGGGCTGGCTGCTAAAGGACAAGGACGGCAAGCCGGTCGACGGGCTCCCGATCCGGTCGGATCGCGCGGGCGCGCTGATCGACAGCACCAATCCGGACGCGCGGGCCTGGTATTGGGGCAAGATCCGCGACGATATCTTCAGCGCCGGCTTCGACTTCGCCTGGCTGGACGAGACCGAACCCGATCTGGTGCCGGACGGCTTCTACTATGCGATCGGCACGGGCGATCGCTATCACAACGTCTTTCCGCTAATCCATACGCTGAGCGTTGCGGAGGGCTCGGCGCGCGACCGGCCGGATATGCGCAACCTGATCCTGTGCCGGGCGGCGTATCTGGGGACGCAGGCGAACGGCTGTCTGTTCTGGTCGTCGGACGTGCGATCGACGTGGGAGGCGTTGCGGCGGCAGGTGCCGGCGGGGCTCGGCATGACGGCAAGCGGGATCGCCTATTGGTCGAGCGATACGGGCGGGTGGCAATGGCCCAACGGCCCGGCGGCGCAGCGCCCCGTGCTCCTCGATCCGGCGGGCGCGACCGCCATGGCGCCGTCGTATCGCGACTATCCCGAGCTGTTCGTGCGCTGGTTCCAGTATAATGTGTTTACGCCGACGCTGCGCATCCATGGTCAGCGGCCGGCGACGGCGATCTGGGATTACGGCACGGCAGCCGAACCGGTGCTCGCCGCCTCGCTGCGGCTGCGCTACGAGCTGCTGCCCTACATCTATGCGCTGGGACGCCAGACCAGCGTGACCGGCGCACCGTTCATGAGGGCGCTGTTCATGGACTTCCCCAATGATGCGACCGCCAAGACGCTGGGCGACGAATATATGTTCGGCCCCGCCCTCTTGGTCGCGCCCGTCACCGAACAGGGGGTGACCAGCCGTCGCGTCTATCTGCCCGCCGGGACGGACTGGTACGATCTGTGGACGGACAAGCGCCACACCGGCGGCCAGTGGATCGACGCGGCGGCGCCGATCGACCGCATCCCGGTGTTCGTGCGCGCCGGATCGATCCTGCCGATCGGGGAGCAGGTGCAAAGCACCGCCCGCGAGCAGGGGCTGGCCAAGGTGCGCGTCTATCCGGGGCGGGACGCGCGCTTCACGCTGTACGACGACGACGGGACGACCAATGCGTGGCGCACGGGGGGCGGACGCAGCGCGACATTGGTGTGGGACGATGCCCGCGGCCGGCTGTCGGTGGAGGGGCGGCTGCCCACCGGGCAGGCGCTGGATCCGCTGGTCATGGTGATCGGGCGGTAGCGGCGCTGCGTCCTTGACGGCGGCGGCGGCGAGGCCAATGATAGCGATAACGAAAGTTGGAGAGGCTATTATGGCACCGCCGTCGCGACGCGATATTTTGGGAGGCGCCGCGCTCGCCGTCGCCGGCATGGCGGCGCCGGCCGCATGGGCCGCGCACCCCGCCGACAGTCTGGAGGCGATCGCCGCACGCAAGGGGCTGCGCTTCGGATCGGCGATCCCGTGGCAGCCCGGCTCTCCCCCGGGCCTGCCGGTCCGCGACCCGGCCTATGCGCAGCTGATCGCCCAGCAATGCGGGTTGGTCGTCGCCGAAAACGAGATGAAGTGGCAGCGGTTGCGCCCGGCGCCCGACGTGTTCGACTTCGCGCCCTTCGACACGATCGTCGCTTGGGCGGAGCGCAACGGCCTGGCCGTGCGCGGGCACAATCTGCTGTGGCATCAGCCGAAATGGCAGCCGAAGTGGCTGAACGCCTATGATTTCGGCAGCCGCCCCCGTGCCGAGGGCGAACGGCTGCTGACGACGCATATCCGCACCGTGCTCGGTCGGTATGGCAACAAAATCCGCAGCTATGACGTCGTCAACGAGGCGGTCGATCCGGCGGACGGCCACCTGTACGACACCGCGCTGTCGAAGGCGATCGGTGGCGCGGAGCCGACGCTGGACCTCGCCTTCCACACCGCGCGCGCAGCCGCGCCGGGCGCGCAGCTGGTCTATAACGACTATATGAGCTGGGAACCGCACAACGAGGCGCATCGCGCAGGCGTGCTGCGGCTGCTCGAAGGGTTTCGGCGGCGCGGCGTGCCGGTGGATGCGCTGGGCGTGCAATCGCACCTCATCACCCAGAGCGCAGACGCCCGCGCCGATGTCGCACGGTTGCAGGGCGAGTGGCGGCGCTTCCTGGATGCGGTGACGGGGATGGGCTATGCGTTGCTGATCACCGAGCTCGACGTGCGTGACAACAACCTGCCCGCGGACACTGCGGTGCGGGACCGCGCGGTGGCGGACTTCACCCGCGGCTATCTGGACGTGACGCTCGCCTATCCGCAGCTGCGCGATGTGCTGGTGTGGGGCCTGAGCGATGCGCACAGCTGGATTCCGGGGTTCGAGCCGCGCACCGATCGTGCCGCTCGGCGCCCGACCCCGTATGATGGCGCACTGCGGCCGAAGCCGATGCGGACCGCCATTGCGGACGCCTTTGCCGCGGCGCGTCCGCGCTGATCCGTTTCCGGACCGGCATGGAGCCGGCCGGCCATACAGGGAGACGATGATGAGGGTTATGGTCGCAGCGGCGCTCGCCATGGTGCCGCTGAGCGCCGTGGCGGCGGGACAACAGGCGGCGCCGGCACAGGGGAGCATCTTCGACAAGGCGATCAATCAGCCCGGCATCGGGTGGAGCGTCTATGGTCCCGGCCAGACCGCCAAGCAGGTGCCGGCGACGGACGTGCCCGGCGGTGCCGCCGTCCGGGTGCAGGTGAGCAAGGCAGGCGCGAACGTGTGGGACGTCGGCGCGACCTATCCGACGATCAAGCCGATCGCGGCCGGCGATACGCTGCTCGTGATGGTCTATCTGCGCGCGCCCGATGCCAAGGACGGCGCGACCGTGCCGATCCCGGTCAACGTCGGCGGCGCCGATGCCCCCTATCCGCAGATTACCGGCGAGACGGTGAACGTCGGCGCGGGGTGGAAGCGCTATTTCGTGTCGGGCGTGTCGAACCAGGCGTTTGCGGCGGGCAAGGCGCGGATCGGCATACAGCTCGCCGGAGCGAAGCAGGTGATCGAGGTGGGGCCGGCGTTCCTGCTCGATTTGGGCGCCGGGTTCGATCGGTCCAAGCTGCCGCATAACTGACGGATACGAACAAAGGCCGGCGCCTCGATCACGAGGCGCCGGCCCGGCGAGGTGGAGGCGGCGGGAATATCCCGCCGCCTTTTTCGTCAGAAGTTGCCGCGCAGGATGAACGAGAAGCGGCGGTCGTTCATGAAGTAAGAACGCGGGGCGAGTTGGGCGGGATCGCCCGTATACGCCTGCAATGTCTTGGTGACGGTGTTGGTCAGGTTCACGCCTTGGACGCCGATCTTGATCGCCTTCGTCACGTTCAGGAACGCAGACGCGTCGAGCTGGCCCGAGGCGTCCTGGAAGATCGACGTATAGGGGAAAATCACGTCCGCCGCGGTCAGCAGATACTTCGATCGCCAGTTGTAGGCGGCGCGCAGCGAGATCGGCCCCTTTTCGTAGAAGAGCGTCGCGTTGACGTTGTGCTTCGACAGGCCCTCCAGCGGCAGGCTGCCACGCACCGTCTGCGCGGCCACGTTCGTCACCGGCGCACCGCCGTTGAGGAACGAGTTCGGCAGGCCCGAGCTTTCGATATACGAATAGTTGCCGGTGAAGCCGAAGCCGTTGAGGAAGCCGGGCAGGAAGCTGAACGTCTGCTGGTAGGCGACCTCGACGCCCTTGATCTTGCCGTGACCGTTATAGTTCGCCGGCCCCCGCGTCAGCAGCGGGAAGGTGACGCCATTGTTCTGGAGCGGCAGGCTGACGACCGACTGGTAGAAGAAGTTGGACACGTCCTTGTAGAAGGCATCGACGGTCAGCGACCCGACCTTCGAGAAGTACCATTCTGCCGTTGCGTCGAACTGCCATGCCGTCGCCGGCTTCAGATACGGATTGCCGACCGTGCTGAGGAAGTTGCCGTTGCCGTCGATCGTGATCTGCTGGAAGTTGCGGATCAGCGCTGAATCCGGTCGCGTCAGCACCTTCGATCCGGCCAGACGCGCGATCAGGTTTCGCGTCAGGCCGAACTTCAGGTTCACGCTTGGCAGCCAATAGGTGTAGCTGTTCTTCGCTTGGTTGTAGAGGTTGACCGAGTTCACCCCGGCGAACTGCTGCAGCAGCGCATAGCCCGTCGGCCCCAGGTTGCAGACGCCGCCAGGCGTGCTGGGCGTCGCACCGGGAGGGGCACCGGCAGGGGGAGCCGCGATGGCGCAACGCGAGCTGTACGGGTTCGAGATGTTCAGCGTCGCCTGGTTGGGCACCGTGGTCGTCCCGAACGAGTCCAGACCCGTGCGGACATAGCGGACGCCGGCGTTGCCGCTGAAGTCGAGACCACTGCGCGACTTGAACGAAATCATCGCATAAGCGGCGGTATCGCGCTGATGCACGCGCTGGATTTCGCTGGGCAGATAGGGCGTGCCCGCCACGACGCCCGGACGCTCGGCGAGTGGCAGCCACTGCTGCTGCGTATTGCCGTTCTGGTTGCGCGATACGGCTTCCACCTGCTTCAGGAAGTTCACCGCAGTGCCGTAGCCGTTGATCATGTCGCCGTTGTAGAAATAGGCGCCCGGCGGCGAATTTGTGGCTCCGCGGAAGAAGTTGGGGAAGGTGTAATATTGGGCCTGGTTGCCGCCGTATTGGTCGAGCGTGACCGGATAATTGCCCGCCCAGATTTCGCTGAGCATGCCCCAGTTATACGTCGAATATTTCACATTCTGGTCGCGATCGGCATAGCGTGCGCCGAAGCGGGCCTTGTTGAAGAAGCTGTCCTCGGCAAAGTCGTAGGTGACGTCCGCCTTGAACTGATATTCCTGACCGACGCTGTCTTCGCTGTGGTCCATCGCGGCGCGCCAGTATTGCGCGCGCGGATCAGCAAAATATTGGGCGTCGGTTTCGCCCGCGAGGATCGTATTCGCCGGCTGCGCCCAGCTCGCCGACAGCGTGTTCGGCTTGTGCGAAATGACGCTGGGCAGCTTGCCCGTCAGATCCAGCTCCTGATCGGCGAAGGTCGCGCCGAAGATGCTCAGGCTGTAGTTATTGTGTTCCGACCGCGTATAGTCCGCATCGAGGTTGATCGACCAACGCTCAGCCGGATGGATTTCGGCGTTGAGGCCGTAATCGCTGACGAGGTTGCGATCGTAGGTCTGCCCGCGCGCGAGCTGAAGCTGCGCACCCCCCGTCGGCAGGAAGGTGGTGGCCGGCGCGCCGCTGCGGCTGGTGCGATAGCCGGTGCCCGGCGACGTGATGTAGCCGCTTTGGAACAGCCCGTTCGAATCGTAGACGTAATTCTTGAACTGGCCGACCGGGCATTCCGCCCGCACCGTGCCATTGCCATTGTACAGCGGGCCGTCGTTGTTCTGCACACAGCCGACCGGGAAGGTGCTGTATTCCGACAGATCGGGCGCCGCTTCGAACGTGTGCTCATCCGTCGTGTTGGTGGTGTGCGAGCGCAGATATTGCGCGGTCAGCAGGAAGGACTTGTCGCGCGTTTCGAACTGTGCGGCGAGAGCGATGCCGTCGCGCTTGCGGTCGAATTCCTGCGTCCGGTACTGGCCGCCGAGCGGCGCATAGGCCTTGGGCAGCAGATCGGCGAAGCCATCCGCCCCCGCGGTCGATGCCGTGCCGCACGCCGATCCGGCCGGCGGCAGCGTCGTCGTGTTGCTGTTGCTCGGCAACGGGTTGCGGCAGACGAGCACGCCATTGCCGTTCTGGAAGGGCACCTGCGTGTTGTCGCGCGTCTGGAAGTTGGTGATCTGCACGCCATCGGCGCGGCTACGGATGCGGGAATAGGACAGATCGCCCAGGATGCCGAACGTGCCGATCCCGGTTTCGAAGGTGTCGCTGATCAGGATCGAGCCGGTCGGCGTCCACTTCTTACGGAAATCGCCGTAATTCCCCTCGGCATCGACGCCCATGTGGAAGCCGCGATTGTCGAAGGGCTTGCGCGTGTTGAGGTTGACCGTACCCGCAAGGCCGCCCTCGATCGCGGCGGCGGTGACGTTCTTGTACACCTCGACCGAGCCGAGCAGTTCGGCGGGAACGTCCGAGAAGTTGAGCGACTGCCCGCCGATGCCCGCCGCGAAGGCGTCGCGGCCGTTGAATTCGGACCGGACGAAGTTGAGACCGCGTACGACGACACCCGATCCTTCGACCGAGAAGTGGTCGGGATCGTTGGCCGCAGCGAATCGGCTGATCGACACGCCCGGCACGCGTTGCAGCGCCTCCGTGACCGAGCGATCGGGCAGCGCACCGATGTCGGTCGCGGTGATGGCATCGACGACGGTATCGGAATTGCGCTTGATGTTCTGCGCATTGGCGAGGCTCTGACGAATGCCGGTGACGACGATGTCGTCGGGCGATGCCGACGAATCGCTCGCCTGCGACGTCGCGGCCGGATCGACCTGTGCGCTCGCGGCGGGCGTGGTGGCCGACGCGGTGCCTGCGGTGCCGGTGCCGGCCTTCGCCGCGGTCGGGGAGGTTTGTTCGGTCTGCTCGACCGACTGCGCATGGGCGACGCCCGTTACGCTGGCGATGCAGAGGGCACCGACCGAGGCGCCGCGCAGGAGGCGGACGAGCGATGTGGCAGTGGAATGCGACGGCGCGGCTGGGCGCATGATTATCCTCCCCAATGAGCCGCACGGTTTCGAATCCGCGGGTCTCCTGTTCTATTTGTCTGAGCAGAGCCACGCTCCGACTGCAATGGTTGCGGTAACGCCCGGTCTGGTGGCATTCCATTTTGTGTCTGGAGTGTGACGTTCGCGCAACATTGGCGCTTCGTCGGAACTGCTGTAGGACATTGATCAGACAAGACGTCGTATGAGTGGGAGCGCCACCATGCGGGTGTCGGGGAGGGATGAGGATGGCCGGGGAACGGCAACGGACGACCCGCGTCGTCATCGTGGGCGGCGGGACCGCGGGCTGGATGAGTGCGGCGGCGATCGCGCGGTTGCTGCCGCATCGCGCCGAGGTCCACTTGATCGAATCGGAGGCGATCGGCGTCGTCGGCGTCGGCGAAGCCACCCTGCCCCATATCCGTGCCTTCAACGAACGGCTGGGCATCCCCGAGGCGGAGTTCATGGCGCGGACGCGCGCGACCTTCAAGCTGGGGATCGAGTTTCGCGACTGGGGCGCGATCGGCGACAGCTATATCCACCCCTTCGGTACGTTCGGCACCGGATCGGGCGCGGTCGATTTCCACCATTATTATACGCGACTGCTGTGCGAGGGCGCCGAGCTGCCGCCGCTCGACCGGCTGTCCTATGCCTGCGCGCTGGCGCGCGAGGGGCGGTTCGCCATACCGGAGACGGACCGGCGGTCGCTCGCGGGGACGTTCGGCTATGCCTATCAGTTCGATGCGCTGCTCTTCGCGCCCTATCTGCGCGGTCTCGCCGAAGGGATGGGCGCACGGCGCAGCGAAGGGATCGTTGTCGACGTGGAACGCGATGGCGAGAGCGGCGATATCGTCGCGGTGACGCTGGCCGATGGCACGCGGATAGAAGGCGACCTGTTCGTCGACTGCTCCGGCTTCCGATCACTGCTGCTGGGCGAGGCGTTGGGCGAGCCGTTCGAGGACTGGTCGCGCTGGCTGCCCGCCGATCGGGCGGTGGCGATGCCGTGCCGGACCGAGACGGCGGTGACGCCCTATACCAGCGCGATCGCGATGCCGGCGGGGTGGCGCTGGCGCATCCCGCTGCAACACCGCACCGGCAACGGCTATGTCTATGCTAGCGACTTCCTGAGCGACGATGCCGCCACCGCGGCGCTACGTGGCGTGGTGGAGGGCGAAGCGCTCGCCGACCCGCGGCCGCTGCGCTTCAAGGCGGGGCGGCGCCGGCACAGCTGGTCGCACAATTGCGTCGGGATCGGGCTGGCGAGCGGGTTCCTGGAGCCGCTCGAATCGACCACCATCTATCTGGTGCAGCAGGCGATCACGTTGCTGATCGAGCTGTTCCCGGACGGGCGCACCAGCGCCGCGGATCGCGACGAGTTCAACCGTGTGATCGATCTGGAATATGACCGGATCCGCGACTTCCTGATCCTGCACTATCACGCGACGACGCGGAGCGATTCGCCGTTCTGGGATTACGTGCGGACGATGCCGATCCCCGACAGCCTGTCGGAGAAGCTGGAGCTGTGGCGCCGGCGCGGTCGGGTGGTGAAATATCGCGAGGGCGTGTTCCTGGACGCGTCGTGGATCGCGGTCTATATGGGACAGGGCATCGTACCGCAGGGCTGGGACCCGCGCGCCGATGCGGCCCCCGACAGTGACTTGCGTCATGGCGTTGGCAGCCTTGCCGAACAGATTGCCGCCGACGTGGCTCGGCGGCCGGAGCACGGCGCCTTCATCGATGGCTATTGCCCGATGGCGGAGGCGGCGTGACGCAGGACCGCGCCATTCGCAGCATTCTGGTGGCGGGGGGCGGGATCGTCGGCTGGCTGGCCGCCGCCGCACTGAAGCGGCGCGCGCCGTTTCTGGCGGTGACGCTGCTTGATAGCGCGCCGTCGCCGAATGCGCTGGCCGATCGGATCGCCTGCACCCTGCCCTCGCTCGCCGGCTTTCATGCCGATCTGGGCATCGGTGACGAGGATGCGGTGGTGCGGACCGGTGCCGGCTATCGGCTGGGCACGCGCTTCGTCGGGTGGGGACGCGACGACGCGGACTATGTCCATGCCTATGATCATTATGGCCAAGCGTTCGGCGCGACGGCGTTCCACCTCCACTGGCTGCGCGCCGAGCGGGAGGGGGCGGTGCCGCGTTTCGATGCGTTCGCGCCCGCCGCAGCGCTCGGTCGGGCCGGGCGATACGCGCCGCCGACGCCGGGGACGATTTTTGCCCGGCATCAGCCGGGGCTGACGCTGGACCTGCCCCGCTACACCCGGATGATCCGGGCCTTTGCCGCGCACGTCGGCGTGGACGTGGTGGCGGGAGAGATCGGCGACATCGCGCGCGATGGCCGTGGCGGGATCGAGGCGGTGGCGGTCGCCGACGGGAGAAGGCTGACAGCGGACCTGTACGTCGATGCCACCGGGCCCGAGGCGCGGCTGCGCGATGCGATCGACACCGCGCGCGACGATTGGGGCGCGTGGCTGCCGTGCGATCGGGTGATGCTGGCCGATGGACCGCCGGCCGAGCCGCCGCTGCTGACGCCCGTCACCGCGCATGCGGTGGGCTGGTCGTGGGATGGCGGCACGCAGCGCGGTATCGTCTATGCGGCCGACCGGCTGACCGATGACGATGCGGCGGCATTGCTGGGGACGGCCGGCGCGGCGCCCGTCACGATCCGACCGGGGACGCGCCGGGAGCCATGGCGTGGCAATTGTGTCGCGATCGGCGACGCCGCGACGGCGATCGATCCGCTGGAATGGTGCAACCTGCACCTGGCGCTGAGCGCGATCGATCGCCTGATCGCGATGCTGCCCGACCGGGACATGGCGCCCGTGGAGGCGGCGGACTTCAATCGCCAGACGCTGGCGGAGGCGGAACGCGTGCGCGACATGCTGGCGCTGCATTATCGCGCGACCGCCCGGCCGGAACCGATGTGGCGGGCGGTGGCTTCCACGGCGCCGCCGGATAGCCTGGCCCATACCTTACGCCAGTTCGAAGAGCGCGGGCGCCTGCCCTTCTACGAAGAGGAAACCTTCACGCGCGGCGGCTGGGCGGCGGTGATGATCGGTCAGGGGATACGCCCGCGGCGGATCGATCCCTTGGCGGACGCCGTGCCGCTGGCCGACGCGCATGCGGCGATGCACGGCATCACCGACGCCATCGCGGCGGCGCTGCCGCATGCCCCCACCCATGCC
The DNA here is from genome assembly GCF_049897245.1 of Sphingomonas sp. DC5200-1. Classification (NCBI taxonomy): domain Bacteria; kingdom Pseudomonadati; phylum Pseudomonadota; class Alphaproteobacteria; order Sphingomonadales; family Sphingomonadaceae; genus Sphingomonas; species Sphingomonas sp. DC5200-1. The sequence goes on along the minus strand of NZ_JAFCVW010000001.1, from coordinate 179,755 downwards.
GCCTGGCTGGCGGCGCAAGCGAGGCGTCTGGCCCGATGACCCTGCCCGTTCCCGACCATGCCATCCGCAATATCGTCATCGTCGGTGGCGGCACCGCCGGCTGGATGGCCGCCGCCGCGTTCTCGCGCCTGCTCAACACCGGCTATACGCGCGTCACGCTGATCGAATCGGAAGAGATCGGTACGGTCGGCGTCGGCGAGGCGACCATCCCGCCGCTGCTGAATTTCAACCGCATGCTGGGGATCGACGAAAACGAATTCCTCGCGGCGACCGCAGGCACGTTCAAGCTGGGCATCGAGTTTCGCGACTGGGGCGCGATCGGCGATCGCTACATCCATCCGTTCGGCACGTTCGGGCAGGATTTGCAGGGCATAGCCTTCCACCAGCTGTGGCTGCGCGAGCGCAGCCGTCGGACGATACCGGACATTACCGCCTGGTCGATGAGCGCGCAGGCGGCGGCGCGCGGGCGGTTCGGCCGGGCGCGCGAGGATGCGCGCTCGCCGGTGCGCGAGCTGTTCTACGCCTATCACTTCGATGCCTCGCTCTATGCGCGCTACCTGCGCGGCTATGCCGAGCGCGGCGGGGTGACGCGGATCGAGGGGCGGATCGCCGACGTCCGGCTGCGGGGCGAGGACGGCTATGTCGAGGCGCTGACGCTCGCCGACGGGCGGCAGGTGGCGGGCGACCTGTTCATCGACTGTTCCGGCTTTCGCGGGCTGTTGATCGAGGAGGCGCTGCACACGGGCTATGAGAGCTATGCGCAGTGGCTGCCCTGTGATCGCGCGGTGGCGGTGCCGTGCGCGCTGCCCAATGCGCGGGAGCCCGATCCGTACACCCGTGCCACCGCCCGTGCGGCCGGCTGGCAGTGGCGCATCCCGCTGCAGCACCGGATGGGCAACGGCTATGTCTATTGTAGCGAATTCCTGTCCGACGAGGCGGCGGAGTTCGATCTTCTCGCCAGCCTCGAGGGCGAGCCGCTGGGCGATCCCCGCCGCCTGCGCTTCACCGCGGGACGGCGGCGGCAGAGCTGGAACCGCAACGTCATCGCGCTGGGGCTGTCGAGCGGCTTCATCGAACCCCTCGAATCAACCAGCATCCATCTGGTCCAGGCGGGCATTCAGCGGATCGTCGCGATGTTCCCCGACACGCGCTTCGACCCCGCCGAACGCGACGAATTCAATCGCCAGCTGCACGATCTGTACGAGGATATCCGCGACTTCATCATCCTGCATTATGCCCAGACCCGGCGGACCGACACGCCGTTCTGGGATCGCGTCCGCACCATGCCGCTGCCCGACAGCCTGACCCGCAAGCTGGAGCTGTGGCGCGGCAAGGGGCGGCTGTTCCGCGAGGGCTATGATCTGTTCAGCGTGCCGAGCTGGGTCGCGGTGTGCCTGGGCCAGGGGCTGGTGCCATCGACCTGGGAGCCGGCCGCGGACGCGCTGGATGAAACTCTGGTCGCCGAGGCGATGGAGACCATGCGGCGCGGCTATGCGGACACCGCCGAGCGGCTGCCGACGCATGGCGATTTTCTGCGGATGGTGGCCCCCTCCCCGCTCGCCAATTGGGGGCAGACCCGATGAGCAAGGCCTGGGCGCTGCTGTTGCCGCTGGCGCTGGCGGGCGCGGCGTCACCGCCGCCGGCGGTGCATCTCAACCAGATCGGCTTTCGCCCCGACACGGCGAAATGGGCGATCCTGTCAGACGATGCCAAGGCGCCGCTGCCGTGGCGCGTCGTCGATGCAAGCGGCAAGGCGGTGGCGGAGGGCAAGACCCGGCCGTTCGGCGACGATGCGGCATCGGGCGATCACGTTCATCAGATCGACTTGAGCGCCGTGCGGGTGCCCGGCACGTATCGACTGACGGTGGATGGCGTGACCAGCCATCCCTTTACGATCAAGGCCGACACCTATGCGCCGCTGGCCCGCGCGGCGCTCAACTTCTTCTACCAGAACCGCGCCGGCATCGCGATCGACGCGCGCTATGCAGGTGGCCCGCAATGGGCGCGCGCGGCGGGGCATCCGCATGAGGTCGCGACCTGTTTTGCCGGACGCGATACCGCCGGCACGGTCTGGCCCGGGTGCCGCTATACATTGGACGTGACCGGCGGCTGGTATGATGCGGGCGACCACGGCAAGTATGTGGTCAACGGTGGCATCGCGCTGTGGACGTTGCAGAACCTCTACGAGGTCAATGCCGCTGCGCCGCCGTTCGCCGATGGCAGCGCGATGCTGCCCGAGGCCGGCAACGACATCGACGACCTGCTCGATGAAAGCCGATGGGAGATGCGGTTCCTGCTGGCGATGCAGGTGCCGGATGGCACGCAACTGGCGCTGCCGGTCGGGCCGCAGTCACGCCGGCCGATGACCCTGACCAGCGTCGATGCCGGCGGCATGGCGCATCACAAGGTCGCCGATCGCCACTGGACCCCGCTGCCGACCATCCCCGCCGAGGATCGCGAGGAGCGCTTGCTGTATCCGCCGAGCACCGCCGCCACGCTAAACCTGGCGGCCACCGCCGCGCAATGCGCGCGGATCTGGCGCGCGATCGACAAGGCCTTCGCGCATCGCTGCCTAATGGCGGCGGGCAAGGCCTATCGAGCGGCGCTGCGCAACCCGGATATCTTTGCCGCACAGGATTTCGAGGGCAGCGGCGGCTATGGCGACACGCACCTCGACGACGAGCGCTACTGGGCGACCGCGGAGCTGTACGCGACGACCAAGATGCCCGAACTGGCCGAGGCGCTGCACCGCATGCCGCTGCATGCCGCACCGCTGTGGGGCGAAGCGGGCTGGGCCAATGTCGGGACGCTCGGGACGATCACGCTGGCGACCGCCGATGGCATCCCCGTGGCCGAACGCGATGCGGCGCGGGCGAAGCTCGTGGCGCTCGCCGACGCATTCCTGGCGGAGCGGGAGCGGTCGGGATATCACCTGCCCTATGCAACCACCGACTATGTCTGGGGATCGAACGGCGCGATCCTGAGCCGGGGCATCGTGCTCGCCCTGGCGGCGCGCTTTACCGGTGAGACGCGCTATCGCGATGCGGTGGTCGATACCGCGGATTACGTGTTGGGACGCAATCCGCTGGATCAGAGCTATGTCACCGGCTTCGGGTGGAAGCCGATGCAGCACCCGCACCATCGCTTTTGGGCGCATCAATTCGACGCGCGACTGCCGGGGCCGCCGCCGGGCGTGCTGAGTGGGGGAGCGAACAACACCTCCTTCGCCGATCCCGTCTCTGCCTCGCTGAAGGGGCGATGCGTTGCGCAGCGGTGCTGGCTGGACGATTCGCGGGCCTTCGCGGACAATGAAGTCGCCATCAACTGGAACGCGCCACTGGTCTGGGTCGCGGCGTATTTGGCGATGCCGCGCTAGGCATAGGGTTGAGAGGATCAGGCGGATGAGGGTGGCATGGCGGGGCCGGGTACGGCAGACGACGATGGTGACGGGCGGCACGCTGCTGCTCGCCGGGATGGCAGCCGCGGGTTTGGCGCAGGGGCCGCACTGGGTGCCGGCCTGGGGATCGGCACAGATGGTCGCAGCCCAAGGCGAAGCGGACAAGTTGGCAGCGCTGGGGCCGGTGACGGTGCGGCAGATCGTCCACCTTTCGGGCGGTGGCACGATGGTGCGGCTGCGGCTGTCGAACAGCGCCGGCACCGCGCCGCTCCGGATCGACGCCGCTGCGCTGGGCAAGGGCGCGCCCGCCAGTGCCACCGTTAGCGGCAATGCACCGCTGACCTTCTCAGGCGCGCGTGCGGTCACCATCCCGGCGGGTGCCGAAGCCTATTCGGATCCGCTGCCGCTTGCGACCAACGCGGGTAACGATCTGACGATCAGCCTGTTCTTCCCCGATGCGCCCGCCCCACGCACCGGCCACCCCGGCGCCCGCGCGACGACCTTTGCCGCGCGCGGCGACCAGACTGCCGCGGCGACATTGACCGACCCGCAGACGATCGGCGGCTGGTGGAGCCTCGCCGATGTGGAAGTCAGGGGCGGCGGCACGACGGGGACGATCGTCGCGATCGGCGATTCGATCACCGATGGCCGCGGCGTGCGTGATGATGCGAACACGCGCTGGCCCGACGAACTCGCGCGCCGTCTATCCGCGAACCGCGCCACCGCGGGCCTGTCGGTGGTCAACGCCGGGATCGGCGGTAATCGGGTGCTGCTCGACGGCGCCGGCCCCAATCTGCTCGCACGCTTCGATCGGGACGTGATCGACCGGCCCAACGTGCGCGCGGCGATCGTTTTGGAAGGCGTCAACGATCTCGGCACATTGACACGCGACCGACCCGTGGATGCCGCGACCCATCGCGCGATGGTTGCCGCCATCACCGCTGCCTATCGCCAAATCGCGGCGCGGGCTCATGCGCATGGCATCCGGCTGATCGGCGGTACGATCACGCCGCTGATCGGCAACGCCAATTATCATGCCGGCCCTGACACGGAGGCGGATCGGCAGGCGATCAATCGCTTCATCCGGACCTCCGGCACGTTCGATGCGGTGGTCGATTTCGACGCGGCGGTCCGCGACCCGGCGCATCCGGACCGGCTGCTGCCCGCGTATGATACGGGCGACCATCTTCATCCGAACGAAGCCGGCTATCGCGCGATGGCCGCAGCGATCCCGCTTTCGCTCTTCGCCGAGCGGCGCATCCTTGGCGCCGCCGCCCCGATCACGGTCGGGCCGCAGGCCCGGTCGCCGCAGATCGCGCTGACCTTCGACGACTTGCCCGCGCATGGTCCGTTGCCGATCGGGGACGACCGCCTGCGCATCGCGCAGCGCATCATCGCGGCGCTGAAGGCCGAACGCGCGCCCGCGTTCGGCTTCTACAACGGCGGCTTCGCCAGCGATGCGACCGCGCCCCAGGTGGTCGCGGCGTGGCGGCGTGCCGGGCTGCCGATCGGCAACCACAGCTGGAGCCACGGCAATCTGGCGACGACGACCGCCCCCGCCTTCCTCGCCGACGTCGTTCGCGACGAGCCGGCGCTGGCTGCGGTCGGCAAGGGCAGCGACTGGCGTTGGTTCCGCTATCCCTTCCTCAGCGAGGGCAAGGACATGGCGCAGGTCGGCGCGGTACGCGCAGGGTTGCGGGCCAAGGGCTATCGCATCGCCGCGGTGACGATGAGCTTTGGCGATTACGGCTGGAACGATGCCTATGCGCGCTGCGTCGCGAAAAACGACGCCGCCGCCATCACGAGCCTCGAAACCAGCTTCCTCGCCGCCGCACGCGCGCAAGCGCTCCGATCGCGGGCCTTGTCGCGAGGCGCGCTGGGGCGCGACATTCCCTATATCCTGCTGATGCATCTGGGGGCGTTCGATGCGCGGATGATGCCGCGGCTGCTGGCGCAATATCGCGAGATGGGCTTCACCTTCACGACGCTGCAACGCGCGGAGGCGGACTCCTTTTACGCGGCAGCGACCGATCTGGCTTTGCCGGGCCCCAGCCCAACGCTGGAAGCGGCCACGGCGGCGAAGGGGGTCCCTATTCCTGCCGACGCCCCGCTGCCGCCCGCCACGCTCTGCACATGACCGGGCGGCGCACGCGTCAGACCAAGGCGTTGCGGCGGATCAGTTCCTTGTACCACAGAGCGCTCAGCTTCGGCGTCCGCTTCTGCGTCGCGAAGTCGACGTGGTGGATGCCGAAGCGCTTGCCATAGCCATCCGCCCATTCGAAATTGTCCATCAGGCTCCAGAGGAAATAGCCCTTGAGCGGATAGCCTTCGGCGGCCGCGCGGCGGAACTGGCCCAGGTAATTGCGCAGGTACATGATCCGGTCGGAATCATCGACCAGCCCGCTCGCGTTGACGGGATCGTCCGCCGAACAGCCGTTTTCGCTGATGTAGATCGCCTTGGGCTTCCACAATTCGCTGACCGCCCGCACGCCCCAATAGGCGACCTCCGGTCCCACATACAGCCAGGGCGATGCCATCCGCGGTGACGAGGGGAGATGCGGCAGCGGCGTATAACCGCGCGGCACCGACGGATCGGCCTTCACATAGGTCGGCGTATAGATGTTGAGCGCGACGAAATCGATCGGACTGCCGATCACCGCCATGTCGCCTGCCTGCACCTTGGGCGCGTCGGCCCCGGCGGAGGCCAGATAGCTCTCCGGATAGGCCCCCTCCATGATCGCGGTCAGGAACATGGCATTGTCGTCGCGCAGCGCCTTTTTCGCCGCCTCGATATGATCGGGCGTCTCGATGACGGGGACGAAGATGTTGGCGTTGTCGGCAAGGCCCACCTCAGTCCCGGCCCGCGCGCTGGCGCGAATGGCCTGCACCCCCAGGCCATGTGCCAGCACGCCATGATGGCGGACCTGGTTGACCTGTCCCTGGGGCAGCTTCAGCCCCGGCGCGTGGATACCGACCATATGGCCGAGATCGGTGAAGCAGCGCGGCTCGTTGACCGTCATGAAACGGTGGACGCGGTCGGACAGCTTGCCCGCCATGAAGCCCGCATAGTCGGCGAAGGCCTTGGCGGTGTCGTGGTTCTGCCAACCGCCGGACAGCGCCTGCGGCAAATCCCAGTGGAACAGGGTGACGTTGGGCTGGATGCCCGCCGCCAGCAGGGCGTCGATCACGTGGTTGTAATAGTCGATGCCCTTCTGGTTGGGCTTGCCACGACCGTCGGGGAAGATACGCGACCAGGCGAGCGACAGGCGATAGGCCTGCACGCCGAGGGCCTTAAGGAGGGCGATGTCGTCCTTGTATCGGTGATAGCTATCGCAGGCGACGTCGCCGGTGTCGCCATTGGCGATCTTGCCCGGCGTATGCGAGAAAACGTCCCAATTCGTCTGCCCTCTGCCGTCCTCTTTCACCGCGCCTTCGATCTGATACGAGGCGGTGGCGCAGCCCCATAGGAAATCCTTGGGAAAGCTGAGGTCTTGCGGTGTCATGGGGTCTGCGCCCGCGACTGTCGCGAAGCCATTCGTCGCCAAACCGGCCGCGCCGCCCAACATGCCCTTCGTCAGAAAATCGCGGCGATCCATGCGCCCTCTCCCATCGTGATATCGTTAGCATGAGGTGTGTCAGAAGATTCGCCCGATGGGAAGCGGGCGACCGTTCTTCTAGCTGTAGCCTTTTCTCGTTGCGATGATGGCGTTACCATTGCCGAAAAGGCGTCACCTACAGGCGCTTGTCATCGAGAGGGTCTGTCATGAAGCCGCTGTTTGCCTTGCTCCTGACCGCCACGGGTGCCGCGGCCGGTGCCGCGCCGCGGCTCGATGGCGTCCTGACCGATCATGGGGTGATCCAACGCGGCCAACCCGTCGACCTGTCGGGCGATGCGGCCCCCGACGAAACCGTGATGGTGACGCTCGCAGGGCACAGCGTCACCGCCCGCGCCGACCGCAAGGGCCGCTTCGCCGCGCAGCTTCCCGCGCTGCCCGCCGGCGGCCCCTATGACCTGACCATCGCCGCTCCGAGTGGCGCCGTGGTGGTCCGCGACCTGCTGGTGGGCGATGTGTTCCTCTGTTCGGGGCAGAGCAACATGGAGATGACGGTTTCGAGCGCGCAGGACATGATCGCCGACGCGCATGCCCCCGCCGACGACAGACTGCGGCTACTCACCGTAGCGAAGGTGTCTTCCGCGACGCCTCTGGCCCGCTTTGCCGACCAGCCCCGCTGGGTCGCGGCGACGCCCGAAAGCGTACCCGGCTTCTCGGCCGCCTGCTATTACATGGTGCAGGCGCTGCGCCGCACTGCCGACGTGCCGATCGGCGCGATCCATTCGAGCTGGGGCGGGTCGCGGATCAGCGCGTGGATGAGCGACGCCGCGCTGCGCCGTGCCGGCATGGCGGATGCTGCCGATCTGCTGGCGCTGTACGCGCGCGATTCCGCCGCGGCCAATGCGCGCGCGATGGCTGCGTGGGAGGCGTGGTGGCGGAAGGGATCGGGCGATGCCGCAGGACACGAGCCTTGGCAGCCGGGGGCGCGGCTCGACTGGCGGTCGGTGCCGTCGATGACCAACTTCGAACATTGGGGGGTGCCCGAACTCGCCGATTATAACGGCATGCTCTGGTATAGCCGCGACATCGACGTCTCGGCCGAGCAAGCGCGGGGCGCGGCGACGCTGACGCTGGGCGCGATCGACGATGCGGATCGGACCTGGGTGAATGGCAAGGGAGTTGGCGGTAGCAGCCTGGCATCGCAGATGCGGGTCTACGCCTTGCCCGCCGGTACGCTGGCCGCTGGACGCAACGTCATCACCGTCAATGACGACGACGTCTATGCGCTCGGCGGGATGACCGGCCCGACCGAGGCGATGCGGATCACCTTTGCCGATGGCAGTAGCATTCCGCTGGGCTCTGGGTGGCGTTACGCGATCGCCAAGCGATTGAACGGTGCGGCGCCGCGCGTGCCCTGGGACGACATCAACGGTGCGGGCACGCTGTACAACGCAATGATCGCGCCGTTGGGGCAGACGCACGTCGCGGGCATCGCCTGGTATCAGGGTGAATCGGATACCGGCATTCCGGGATACGACCGGCGCCTTGCCGCCCTGTTTGCCGACTGGCGCACGCGGCTGGGCAGCCCGCAGGCGGCATGGGGCGTCGTGCAGTTGTCGTCCTACGGCGCGGTCCCTAGCGCGCCGAGCGAGAGCGGCTGGGGTGAGGTGCGCAATGCGCAACGCGTGGTTGCCGAGCGCGACGGACGTGCGGGCATCGCGGTATCGCACGATATCGGCGATCCGCTCGATATCCACCCCGGCGAGAAGCATGCCGTGGGGCAGCGGCTCGCCCGCGTCATGCGCGCCATCGTCTACAAGGACGCGATCGGCGCGTCCGGGCCAGCCATCGCGACGGCCCGTGCGAGTGGCACCGGCATGGCGTTGCGGTTCACTGGCGTGACCGGGGCGCTGCATGCGCGGGGCGCCGCGCAGGCGATCGGCTTTGAACTGTGTGACGCTGGCCCGGGCACGTGTCGCTTTGCCGCGGGCACGGTGGGTAACGACGGCGTGATGCTGTCGGGCGACGGCAAGCCCGTCACGCGCGTGCGCTACGCATGGGGGGACAGTGCGATCACCAACCTGACCGACGATGCCGGGCTGCCGGTCGGGGCGTTCGAGATACCGGTGTCCTGAACGCCGGTCCGCCATCCCGTCATTCGCACGATTGATGGCCCTATCGTCAATTCGGATTTGCGATTGGTGGCGCGAGCGGCTTTATCGGCGCGATGGATACTTCGACGACCAATCCGCTGCTCGATACCGATGCGCTGCCCCGTTTCGCCGAGATCACGCCCGAAATGATCGCGCCTGCGCTGGACGTCGCGCTGGCCGAGCATCAAGCGACGGTCGCCGCAATCAAGGCGGCGAAGCCCACCGATTTCGCGTCCGTATGGCTCCCCTATGAGCGGGCGAACACGCGCATCGACGCGATCTGGTCTGCGGTGTCGCACCTGCACGGCGTCGCCGACACGCCCGACATTCGCGCGGCGCACGCCGAAGCGCAGCGTCGGCTGACCGAACATAGCATCGCCGTCGGGCAGGACCGAGACTTCTATGACATCCTCGTCGGCCTGACGACATCGCCCGATTTCGCCGCCCTGCCGGTGGCCGATCGTGTCGCGGTAGAGCATGCGGTGCGCGATTTCCGCTTGTCGGGCGTGGCGCTGGATGCCGGGGATCGCGACCGCTTTCGCGACATCTCGGTCGAATTGTCGGCGCTGTCCAACGCCTTCGGCAGCGCGGTGCTGGATGCGACCGAAAGCTGGAGCGAGCACGTCACCGACGCGGCGCTGCTCGATGGCGTGTCGGACGCGGACAGGACGATGTTTGCCGCCGCCGCAAAGGCCAAGGGGCTCGACGGCTGGCTGGTCACGCTGCAGCAACCCAGCGTCAACGCCATCCTGACCTTCGCGACGAACCGCGATCTGCGCGCGCGCGTCTACCGCGCGTCGGCGACGCGCGCTTCGGATCAGGGGCCGGATGCCGGAAAGTTCGATAATTCGCCGCGCATCTCCCGCATCCTGGAGTTGCGGCATGAGGCCGCCCGGCTGCTGGGCTTTGCCGATCCGGTCGAATGGTCGCTTGCCACCAAGATGGCACCCAATGCGGGCGAGGTGCTCGCTTTCCTGCGCGACCTGGCGCGCCGGGCCAAGCCGGCCGCAGAGCGGGACTTGGCCGAGTTGAGGGCATTTGCCGCCGCGGAGTTGGGCATCGCCGATCTGCAGCCCTGGGACGTCGGCTTCGCCTCGAACAAGTTGCGCCAGTCGCGCTACGCGGTCGACGAGCAATTGGTGCGCGCCTATTTCCCGGTCGAACGCGTCGTGGCGGGGTGGCAGGCGCTGCTGACCCGGCTGTTCGGCGTCACGCTGGTCGAGCGTCATGACGTGTCGCTCTATCACCCGGATGCGCGCTATTTCGACGTGATCGACGAGGGCGGCACGGTGCTGGCGGGGATGTACCTCGACCTTCACGCCCGCGCCGGCAAGCGGGGTGGCGCCTGGATGAGCGAGGCTCGACCGCGGCTGCATGACGGCAATACGATCGCCAATCCGGTGGCCTATCTGGTATGCAACTTCCCGCCGGCGAGCGCGGGGTCGCCGGCGCTGCTGAGCCACAATGACGTCACCACCTTGCTGCACGAAACGGGCCACGTCCTCCATCTGCTGTTCACGCGGGTGAACCGGCCGAGCATCGCCGGCACCAACGGGTTCGAATGGGACGCGATCGAACTGCCGAGCCAGTTGATGGAAGATTTCGCTTGGGATGCCGATCTCCTCACCGGCATGTCCGGCCATGTTTCAACTGGCGAGCGCCTGCCGCAAGACCTGTTCGATCGCATGGTGAAGGCGCGGCATTTCCAGGCGGGGCTGTTCATCGTCCGCCAGGTGGAATTCGCGTTGTTCGATCTGCTGCTTCACCTCGGAACGATGGGGTCCGACCCGATCGAAGTGATCGAGGCGGTGCGCGACGAGGTGGCGGTGATCCGGCCGCCGGCCTGGAATCGCTTTCCGCATGCGTTCAGCCATATCTTCGCAGGGGGCTATGCCTCGGGCTATTACAGCTATCTGTGGGCGGAACTGCTGGCCGCCGACGGCTTCGACCGCTTTCGTGAGGCGGGCCTCGTCGACCGCGCGACCGGCGACCTGTTCCGCGAGGAAGTGCTGGCGCGTGGCGCGACACGGCCGGCCGCGGACAGCTTCCGTGCGTTCCGTGGTCGCGACCCCGATCCGGTCGCGATGCTGGTGCGGCACGGCCTGCAATGATGCGGACGCGGACCGACCGAACCTGGCTGGCCGAGGCGGTGCGGCGGATCGAAGCGGACTTCAACCGCTCCGCCGACACGCATCTGATCCGCGTCGACCTCCCGCGCTTTCCGGGCATCACGCTCTATCTGAAGGACGAAAGCTCGCATCCGACCGGCAGCCTGAAGCACCGGCTGGCGCGCTCGCTATTCCTCTACGCCTTGTGCAACGAGTGGATCGGGCCCGATACGTGCGTGATCGAGGCGTCTTCGGGCTCGACCGCGGTGAGCGAGGCGTATTTCGCAAGGATGCTGGGGCTGCGGTTCATCGCGGTGGTGCCCGCCAGCACCGCGGCGCCCAAGCTCGACGCGATCCGCTTCCATGGCGGCGAAATTCATACGGTCGATGATCCACGTGCGATTTACGAGGCATCGCATCGGCTCGCTGCGGAAACCGGCGGGCATTTCATCGACCAGTTCACCTATGCCGAGCGCGCGACCGACTGGCGTGGCAACAACAACATCGCCGAATCGATCTTCGCGCAGATGGCGGCGGAGGAGCATCCGGTGCCGTCCTGGGTGGTGTGCGGCGCGGGAACCGGCGGCACGTCGGCGACGATCGGGCGCTTCATTCGCTATTGTCGCTATGACAGCGAATTGTGCGTTGCCGACCCCGTGCATTCGGTCTTCCACCGCCATTTCGAGGATGCCACGGTAACTGCCTTGCCGGAAGGCTGCGGTTCGCGGATCGAAGGCATCGGCCGACCCCGCGTCGAGCCGAGCTTCGTGCCGAGCGTGATCGATCGCATGATCGCGGTCGAGGATGCGGACAGTATCGGCGCGATGCGTGCGCTGTCGGATCGGCTGGGGCGGCGGGTCGGCGGGTCCACCGGCACCAACCTGATCGCCTGCATGACGCTGATCGACGACATGGCGGCGGCGGGCCGCACCGGCAGCGTCGTCACATTGCTGTGCGACGGGGGCGAGCGGTACGGCTGCACCTATTATGACGATGCATGGCTCAGCGCCCATGGTGTCCATTGGGAAGCCGCAGCGGCGCGAACCGCTGCGTTCCTGGGGTCGTAAGGCGGCTTACACCTTGGCGGCGCTCGACCCGCCTTCGGCGTAGAGAGTGGCATAGCGGCGGGTGATCGTTGGCAAGGCGTCGTCGATCCATGCCGCCATCCGCTCTTCCTCGCCGAGCGATTGCGACAACAACGTCGTGGCAGAGCTGAACCCGCCGTCGTCTGCGAGGGTCAGCAGCGATTTGTACGCCGCGATTTCGAAATGCTCGAAGGCGTAGTTGGCGAAGCTGTTCTTCAAAATCTCGTCGCCCGCCGGGACGTGGGCGATTGCCGCCATGGTGCCCGACAGGCTGAGCGCCGCCTCCTTGAACAGCGAACCGCTGGTGTCGAACCCTTCGAGCAGTTCGTCGAGCCGGGCGATCTGCTGGTTGGTTTCCTCGATATGGCGGCGGAGCTGGTCGGCGACTTCGGGATAATGTTCGATGCGGCTGACCTGCGGCGTCATGATCGACAGCGCTTGCTTTTCCACGGCGTGCGCATTGCGCAGGCCGACGATGAAGAGGTCGCGCAGGCGGTCCGGCTGGGCTGTCATGGCGTGCTGTCTTTCGATCGTTGAAGGGGACGATCGAACAACGGCCGGACACCACCTAAGTCTCGGCGCGATATAGGTTTTTCTAGTTGATCAGGATCAGGACGGCGCCAGCAGAACCTGCCCGGCGCCGTCCCGAAAGCCTAGGCTGCGACCGGAGCCTCGGCCAGCGCCGCGCGGATCGCATCGACCGCGTCGGCGGCCTTGCTGCCATCGGGGCCACCGCCCTGCGCCATGTCGGGACGGCCACCGCCGCCCTGCCCGCCGAGCACTGCCACCGCCTTGCGCAGCAGGTCGACCGCGCTGACACGCCCAACCAGATCGTCGGTCACGCCGACCGCGATCGAGGCGCGGCCATCGTTCACCGCGACCATCACCGCGACGCCCGACCCGCCGAGCCGCTGCTTGGCCTCGTCGACTGCGCCGCGCAGCCCCTTGGCATCGAAGCCGTCGAGCACCTGGCCGATGAAGGCGACACCGCCGACCTGCTCCGGCCCCGCCGGGCCACCGGCACCGCCGCCCATGGCGAGCGCCTTCTTCGCCTCGGCCAGCTCACGCTCCAACCGCCGTCGTTCGTCGAGCAGGGCTGCAACGCGGGCGGGCACCTCGTCTGGCGTCGTCTTGAGCGTCGCCGCCGCCTCACGCAGGCGTTCGTCGCGGCCGACCAGATAGGCGCGCGCCGCCTCGCCGGTCAGCGCCTCGACACGGCGGACGCCGGACGACACTGCGCCCTCGCCCACCACCTTGAACAGGCCGATGTCGCCGAGCGCGTTGACATGGGTGCCGCCGCACAGCTCGATCGAATAGGTCTTGCCGCCATCCTCGGCGCCCATCGACACGACGCGGACTTCATCGCCATATTTCTCGCCGAACAGCGCCATCGCGCCTTCGGCGATCGCCTCGTCCGGGGTCATCAGCCGGGTGGTGACGGTGCCGTTGCCGCGGATCTGCGCGTTGACCGCGGCTTCGGCGTCGGCGAGTTCGGCCGGGGTCATCGCGACCGGGTGCGACACGTCGAAGCGCAGGCGTTCCGGCGCGACCAGCGAGCCCTTCTGCGCGACATGCGTGCCGAGACGCTGACGCAGTGCCTCGTGCAGCAAGTGCGTCGCCGAATGGTTGGCCCGGATCGCGGCGCGACGGGCAACGTCGATCTGGAGCTTCACCGCATCGCCGACCGTGATCGACCCGGCCTCGACCACCGCATGATGGACGAAGATCCGCCCCAACTGCTTCGACGTTTCGTTGACGGTGGCGCGCAGCCCCGCGTCGGTCGAGATCGTACCGCTGTCGCCGACCTGGCCGCCGCTCTCGCCGTAGAAGGGCGTCTGATTGACGATGATCGCGACGGTGTCGCCCGCAGTCGCCGTGTCGACGCGTGCGCCGTCCTTGACCAGCGCAACGACTTCCGCCTCGCCGATATCGGCCGAATAGCCGCTGAATTCGGTCGACCCGGTTTCCTCAGCGATGTCGAACCACAGATCGTCCGACGCCTTGGCGCCAGAGCCCTTCCATGCCGCCCGCGCCGCACGCTTCTGTTCCGCCATCGCCGCGTCGAAGCCCGCGCGATCGACATGCAGGCCCTGCGTGCGCAGTGCGTCCTCGGTCAGGTCGTAAGGGAAGCCATAAGTGTCGTAGAGCTTGAACGCCGTTTCACCGGCCAGCGTATCGCCGTCGCCCATGCCCGCGGTCGCCTCGTCGAGCAGCTTCAGCCCCTTGTCGAGCGTCTTGCGGAACTGCGTCTCTTCCTGGCGCAACGTCGCTTCGATCAGCGGCTGGGCACGGACGAGCTCGGGGTAGGCCGCGCCCATTTCGGCGACCAGCGCCGGGACCAGCCGGTGCATCAACGGCTCTTTGGCACCCAGCAGATGTGCGTGGCGCATCGCGCGGCGCATGATCCGGCGCAGCACGTAGCCGCGACCTTCGTTCGCCGGTAGCACGCCGTCGGCGACGAGGAAGCCCGACGAGCGCAGGTGATCCGCGATGACGCGATGCGACGCGCGCCGCTCGCCCTCGGCATCGGTGCCGGTCAGCGAGGTCGATGCGGCGATCAGCGCCTTGAACGTATCCGTATCGTAATTGTCGTGGACGCCCTGCAAGACGGCGGCGATGCGCTCCAGCCCCATGCCGGTATCGATCGACTTCTTGGGCAATTCGCCGACGATCTCATTGGCCTCCTGCTCATATTGCATGAACACGAGGTTCCAGATTTCGACGAACCGATCGCCGTCCTCATCCGGGCTGCCGGGAGGGCCGCCGAAGATATGATCGCCGTGATCGTAGAAGATTTCCGAGCACGGGCCGCACGGCCCGCTGTCGCCCATCGCCCAGAAATTGTCCTTGGTGGCAATGCGGATGATCCGCTCTTCGGGTAGATACTTGGTCCAGAGGCCGTACGCCTCGTCGTCGGTGTGATAGACGGTGGCGGTGAGCTTTTCGGCCGGAATGCCCCAGACGCTCGTCAGCAGCGTCCAGGCGTTGTGGATCGCCTGTTCCTTGAAATAGTCGCCGAACGAGAAGTTGCCGAGCATTTCGAAGAAGGTGTGGTGGCGCGCGGTATAGCCGACATTGTCGAGATCGTTGTGCTTACCGCCGGCGCGTACCGACTTCTGGCTGCTGGTCGCCGTGACGTAGGGCCGGGTTTCCAACCCCGTGAACACATTCTTGAACGGCACCATGCCGGCGTTGACGAACATCAACGTCGGGTCGTTCTGCGGCACCAACGGCGCGGAGGGTACGATGGTGTGGCCCTGCGACGCGAAGTAATCGAGGAAGCCGCGGCGAATATCGTTGGTCGAGATCATAGGCGTCGTGACTTAGGCGAGAGCGCCCCTCCCCTCAAGCGTCGTTCGTGTGTCATCCGAACGGCCGATCGATCGAACGGGGTGGCGTGCTGAACCAGCGGGGGCCGTCGGATGTCATGTGAAAGCAGTCTTCCAGGCGGACGCCGAACTTCCCGGGAAGGTAGAGGCCCGGTTCATTGGAGAAGCACATGCCGGGTGCGAGGCGAGTCGTTTCGCCGTGGACCAGATTGACGGGCTCGTGGCCGTCCATGCCGATGCCGTGACCGGTGCGGTGCGACAGGCCGGGGAGCTTATAGTCGGGGCCGTAGCCGAGGCCGGTGTAATAGCGGCGGACGGCGTCGTCGACGCTGCCCGCAGTAGCGCCGAGCTTCGCGGCGGCGAAGGCGACCTGCTGGCCGCGGGCGACCTGATCCCAGACCTTGCGGTGGTCTGCGCTGGGCGCGCCCTTCGGCACCCAGGTGCGCGAGACGTCGGACTGATAGCCCTGCACGGTGCAACCGCAGTCCATCAGCAGGATTTCGCCCGGCGTGACGCGATATACCTCGCGGCTGCCGTGGGGCAGTGCGGCGGCGGGGCCGATTAGAGCGAGGGCGAATTCGGGATCGCCGCCCAGCTTTCGCGTCGCGGCGTTCATCAGTGCGCCGATCTCCGCACCGGTCATGCCGGTTTCGACCCGGGGCGCGAGCCAGCGATAGGCGGCCAGCGTGACGTCGGTCGCAGTCTGCATCAGCGCGAGTTCGGCCGGGGTCTTCACCATGCGGCAACCGCGGACGATCGGATTGGCGCTGACTTGCCGTGCGGCGGGTGCGAAGCGGGCGAGGTCGGCGGGGATGAAGCTGCGGACGGTTTCCTCGATGCCGATCTTGGTGTTGGTGAGGCCGCGCTCCTTCAGCCAGCCGGCGACGATGGCGAGCGCGTTGCCGTCTTCCTGCCAGACGCGCACCTCCGCGGGGACGGCGAGCGTCTGACGGACGGAAGGTTCCTCGAAGAACGGCGTAACGATCAGCGGCTGGCCTTCGCGGGGCAGGATGGCGAGCGTAGGGCGTTCGCTGCGCCCCCAGCGCACGCCGGTGAAGTAGATCATCGACGATCCCGGCTCGATCAGGACGGCGCCGATGTCGTTCTGCGCCATCAGCGCCTGAGCGCGGGCCAGGCGGCGGGCGTGTTCGGCGGGACCGATCGGCTGGGCGCCGGTGGTGATGTCGCGGAGGGCCGACAGGTCGGGTTCGGCAGCGCGGAGGATGGCCGACGACAGCAGCGGCGTGGCGGCGGCCGCGGCGAGAAACGTGCGGCGCGAGGGGGTGAAGGGCATCGCGAAACGATACGGCGCTTGACCCGGCGCTCGCAATCCCCTTCCCTTAAGCGCGAATCCGGGAGGGAATGAATGGCCAAGCGGCTGACTGTGTTTATTGTTATCGGCCTGTTGCTCGGCATCGTTACCGGCCTGATTCTGAACGGCTGGCTGGACGACGGTACGCCGGAGGCCGCAGCGCGGCTGAAGGCGATCGCCGGCTATTTTACCATCGGCACGACGGTGTTCCTGCGACTGATCAAGATGATCATCGCGCCGCTCGTCTTCGCGACCCTGGTCAGCGGCATTGCGCAGATGGGCGATACCGCGGCGCTGGGGCGCGTCGGGGCGAAGGCGATCGGCTGGTTTATCGGCGCGAGCCTGGTGTCGCTCGGCCTCGGCCTGGTGCTGGTCAATGCGATCCATCCGGGCGTCGGCATCAACCTGGCGCTGCCGCCGGCCGGCACCGATGCGGGTGTCGCGACCGCGGCGTTCAGCCTCGACAAGTTCATCACGCATATCGTCCCCGCATCGATGATCGAGGCGATGGCGACCAACGAGATCCTGCAGATCGTCGTCTTTTCGATCTTCGTCGGCGTCGCGCTGACCGCGGTCGGCGAGCGTGGCGCGCCGCTGGTGCGGGCGGTCGACGGCCTCGTCGCCGTCATGCTGCGGATCACCGACTATGTGATGCGTGTCGCGCCGGTGGCGGTGTTCTGCGCCGTGACCGCAACGCTCGCCGAGCGCGGTGCGGGGGTGATCGGGCAGCTCGCCTTCTTCATGGGCAGTTTCTATTTCGCGCTCCTGTGCCTGTGGGCGGTGCTGCTCGGCGTCGGGTTCCTGGTCATCGGGCCGCGGATCAAGGATCTGATCCGCTACGTTCGCGAGCCGCTGCTGGTCGCCTTCACCACCGCCTCGTCGGAAGCCGCCTATCCGCGGATGCTGGAGGCGCTCGACAAGTTCGGGGTGCCGCCGCGGATCGCGAGTTTCGTCCTGCCGCTGGGCTATTCGTTCAACCTCGACGGGTCGATGATCTACATGACGTTCGCGTCGCTGTTCATCGCCCAGGCCTATGGAATCGACATGCCGCTGGGGACGCAGGTGGCGATGCTGCTGTTCCTGATGATCTCGTCCAAGGGCATTGCGGGCGTGCCGCGGGCCAGCCTGGTGGTGATCGCCGCGGTGCTGCCGGTGTTCGACATTCCGGAGGCGGGGCTGCTGCTGATCCTGGCCATCGACCATTTCCTCGACATGGGCCGCACCGCGACCAACGTGATCGGCAATGCGGTGGCGGCCTCCGTCGTCGCCAAGTGGGAGGGCGGCTTCGATCCGCGCGAGCCGGCCGAGATCGACCCGGCGGTGGCGGAGGGGCCGGCGCTGCCGCCGGCCACCAGCTTCAGGCACTAAAAGCCGGGATCAGGCGTAGGCGTAGGGCCCGCCCTGCGCCAGCGCGGCCTGGTAGGCCGGGCGGGCATGCACCTTTTCCAGCCAGGCGATCGTCGCCGGGCGTGCGGTATCGAGGCCGGCGCGGCTGCGCGCGGCTTCCAGCGGGAAGCTCATCATGATGTCGGCGGCGGTCATCGCGTCGCCGGCGAACCACGGGCGCTGCTTCAGCTCCGATTCGACATAGTCGAGATGGACGTCGATCATCGGCTTGATGCGCTTCATTGCCGGCTTTCCCATCAGGGGCACCTTGCTGAGGACGAGCTTCAGCAGCAGCGGCGGCATCAGCGAGCCTTCGGCATAATGAAGCCAGAAGCGGTAGCGGAGCGCCGAATCGCGGTGCGCGGGCGCGCCCAGACGGCCGTCCGCCTTCTCGACCAGATATTCGACGATCGCACCGGTTTCGGCGATGACGTGGCCGCCGTCCGTATCCTCGATGACGGGCGACTTGCCCAAGGGGTGGACCTGCTTCAGCTCGGGCGGCGCGAGCATCGTCGTCTTGTTCCGCTCGTAGCGCTTGACCTGATAGGGCAGGCCCAGTTCCTCGAGCATCCACAGCACGCGCTGCGACCGGCTGTTTTCGAGATGGTGGACGATGATCATGGCTGTTCCCCTGTTGCGGTCGCGCGCCAGATCCAGGCGGAGGCCGGGAGCGCGACGATGCCGTCGGCTGTATAACGCTGCAATGCCGATTTGAGCCGATCGTCGAGCGATGGATCGGCGGCGTCCTTGAGCGCCGAGGCGAGCGGGCCGATGTGGTGGAAGAAATCGGCAGCATCGGCGACCGGATCGGGGCCGGCCCCGGCGATATAGGCAAAGTCGATGCGGGTGGCGCTGTCGACTGTCCAGCCCGCCTGGGTCAGGATCGCGGCGGTGGCGGTCCGGTCGGCGAACCCGAAGGGTCCGGGGGCGTAGCCTTCGGAGGGCTGTGGGCGGGTGCCGGTGACCTGCTCGATCAGATCGGACGCCCAGACATTGTCGCTGCGGTCGCGGAAGCAGGAGAAGACGAGGCGGGCGCCCGGCGCGGCTGCAGCGTGGAGCGTAGTGAAGGCGGCGACGGGATCGGCGAAGAACATGACGCCGTGGCGCGAGACGATGAGGTCGGCGGGTGGGAGTTGCGGGGCCATCGCAATGGCATCGCCATGATGGAAGGTGACGGTGCCACGGTCGCCGGCGCGGGTGCGCGCCATCCGGATCAGGTCGGCGGACAGGTCCAGGCCGGTCACGGTGGCGTCGGGGCGGGCGTCGGCGAGCGCGAGACTGGTGTTGCCGGCGCCGCAGCCGATGTCGATCGCGCGGAAGGGGCCGGCGGGAGCGGCGCTGCGGATCGCGGCGTCGAGATGCGGGGACAGGTTGGCGAAGGAACGGTCGGTGCGCTGCCATTCGGCGGCCCAGGTGCGGCCGACGCGGCCGGTCCAGTCTGCGGCGGTGGTCATGGGGTGGGTCCGGTTGTGATGGGGTGGGCGCACGTCTGCCCCTTGCTCCGCGTCACCCAGGACGTGTTCCGGGGTCCACCCAGCCGCGGGGGCGAGGCCTGAGCCTCCAACCTTTCCCGTGCCGCACGGTGGACCCCGGAACAAGTCCGGGGTGACGTGGTGAATGCGGATCGGACAGGAACGACACCCGCCACGCCCATCCGGCTGCGTGCAAGGCGTGAGGAGGGATACTGATTACGCCCCCAATCCATTTTCCGCCAAAACGAGCGTGGAAGTGGACGAAGTGGAGGATACGTCATCGTCCGGAGCACCTCCATGCGAAAGGGGCCCGCCGTTGCCGGCGAGCCCCCTCGTAGCATCCGATCGGATGGCGCAGCGATCACAGATCGTCGTCGGCTTCCGGGCCGGCCATCATTTCCTCGGCGACCTTCTCGGTGCGCTGGCGGATCGCCTTTTCGAGGCGGTCGGCCATTTCGGGGTTTTCGCGCAGGTAATTCTTGGCGTTCTCACGCCCCTGCCCGATCCGCACCGAATCATAGGAGAACCAGCTGCCCGACTTTTCGACGAGGCCCGCCTTCACGCCGAGGTCGAGGATCTCGCCGATCTTCGAAATGCCCTCGCCGTACATGATGTCGAATTCGACCTGCTTGAACGGCGGCGCGACCTTGTTCTTCACCACCTTCACGCGCGTGGTGTTGCCGGTGACTTCCTCGCGATCCTTGATCGCGCCGGTGCGGCGGATGTCGAGGCGGACGGAGGCGTAGAATTTCAGCGCGTTGCCGCCCGTCGTGGTTTCCGGGTTGCCGTACATCACGCCGATCTTCATGCGCAGCTGGTTGATGAAGATCACCATGCAGCGCGAGCGGCTGATCGAGCCGGTGAGCTTGCGCAGCGACTGCGACATCAGGCGCGCCTGCAGGCCGACGTGGCTGTCGCCCATCTCGCCCTCGATTTCGGCGCGGGGGACCAGCGCGGCGACCGAATCGACCACCAACACGTCGATCGCGTTCGAGCGGACGAGCGTGTCGGTGATTTCGAGCGCCTGTTCGCCGGTGTCGGGCTGCGACACGATCAGTTCGTCGATGTTGACGCCCAGCTTCTTGGCATAGACGGGATCGAGCGCATGTTCGGCGTCGACGAAGGCAGCGGTGCCGCCGTTCTTCTGCGCTTCGGCGATGACATGCAGCGCGAGCGTCGTCTTGCCCGACGATTCAGGGCCATAGACTTCGATCACGCGGCCGCGCGGCAGGCCGCCGACGCCGAGCGCAATGTCGAGGCCGAGGCTGCCGGTCGAGATCGCCTCGACCTGCATCGTTTCCTTCTGACCGAGCTTCATCGCGCTGCCCTTGCCGAAGGCGCGGTCAATCTGCGCGAGAGCGGCGTCGAGCGCCTTTTGACGATCTGCGTTTGCGGTTGCCATGCCGGTGTCGATCACTTTCAGATTGGCGGCCATCGGGAGGGTTCCTCGCTAGAGCAAGCGCGCGGCATGAGCAACGCGTCTGTTCTGTATGTACGATGTTTGTTCCATAAGAACAAGAGGGGAACTTTGGTTCTGGGCCATAAGGTTGGTGGATATGGTTCGCGCGAAGACGCGAAGACGCGAAGAGGTTTTGCGCGCGGAGGCGCGGAGGACGCGGAGGGGTTGCGCTTGTGCCAGCGGCGGCTTTTCGCAGCCTTTGGCGTCACCCCAGCGGAGGCTTGCGTCTTTCTCGGCGATGGTGGCGCGCTGTAAACATAAGATCCCAGCCTGCGCTGGGATGACGGTTGGAGAGCGGGAGGGATAGCCCTTTTAGGTAAGGGTCGTGGCGAGGGTCCACCAGCCTTTGGCTGCGGCCGCGTCGCGGGCGGTGTCTCGTGCCGCTTCGTCCGCGAACAGGGCGAAGCAGGTGGCGCCGCTGCCGGACATGCGCGCCAGATGGACGCCATCTGCTCCTTCGAGGAGCGACAGGACGTCGGCGATCTCTGGGGCGAGTGCGAGCGCGGCGGGTTGCAGGTCGTTGCGGCCGGCGATGGCGCGGGTGAGGAGGTCGCCCTCCCCGGCGATACCGCCGCGGTCGGTGCCGTCCCAGCGGGCGAAGACCGCGGCGGTGCTGACCGCGACGCCGGGGTTGACGAGCAGCAGCGGCGTGCCGGCGAGGCCGGCGATGGGGATCAGCGCCTCGCCCTTGCCCGTGCCCAGGGTGGTGCGGCCATCAAGGCAGGCGGGCACGTCGGCGCCGAGCGTTTCGGCGAGGACGAACAGGCGCGGGTCCTGCCGGGCGATAGCGTGGAGCCGGGCGAGCGCGCGCAGCGTCGCGGCGGCGTCGGCCGATCCGCCGCCTATCCCTGAGGCGATGGGGAGATGCTTGTCGAGCGTGATCGCGTGATGCCCGGCGATGCCGAACGTCTCGCGGAAGGCGCCGGCGGCCTTTTCCACGAGGTTCGGGCCGGATGCCGTCTCGAGCGCCGCGGCGAACGGGCCGGTGATGGCGAAGCTATCGGTGTCTGCGGGTACGACGGTCACCGTGTCGCCATCGGCCGCGAAGGCGAACAGCGTTTCCAGCTCGTGATAGCCGTCCGGCCGGCGATGGCGGACGTGGAGCGCAAGGTTGATCTTGGCGGGGGCAGCTTCGACGATCATCGGGCGGGCGGGCCTTGTGCAATCCGGGTGGCGAGCGCCGCGGCATCCTGGGCCGGAGCGGTCAACGCCGCGGCGCGCCACGCGTAGCGGGCTTCGTAGCGGCGGCCCAGCGCCCAATAGACGTCGCCGAGATGTTCGGCGATTTCGGCATTCGTCGGCTCCGCCTCGGCGGCGCGCTCGATCAGCGGCAGCGCGCGCGCGGTGTCGCCATTGATGAACAGCGCCCAGCCAAGCGAATCGGCGATCGAGGCATCGTCGGGCTTGGCGGCGTGCGCGCGTTGCAGCATCGCGATCGAGGCGGGAACGTCGACGCGGCGTTCGGCCTGCGCATAGCCGAGGTAGTTGAGCGCGAGCGGCTCGGCGGGCGCGAGCGCCACCGCCTTTTGCAGCGCGGCGCGGGCGGTGGGCCAATCGCCCGCCTGCTCCAGCGCGCCGCCATATTGCAGCCAGGCGTTCCACGCGGCGGGCTGCGCCTCGGCGATGCGGCGATACCAGCGGGCGGCTTCGGCGTTGTTGCCGGCGGTGGTGAGTTGGTCGGCGTAGAGCTGCCAGGCGGCGGGGCCGGCGTCGGCGCGCTCGGCGTCGCGGCGCGCGAGTGCCAGCGCGTCGGCGGTGCGATCGGCGCGGGCGAGGATCGATATGCGCGCCGCGATGGCGGTGGAGGCGAAGGGGCTGGACGCGGGCACGGCGTCGAGCGTCGCCAGCGCCTGATCGGTCGCATCCTCCCCCGCCAGCGCCTGGGCGAGCAGCAGGCGGGCGCGATCGTTGGCGGGCGAGGCGATGAGCGCAGTGCGGGTGAGCGCGATCGACAGCGGCGCGACGTCCTGATCGACGAGGTCGCCGGCGACGCGGGCGAGGAGGCGCGAGACGCCATAAGCGAGCGTCGGCTTGGCGGGGGAACCCTGACGGAGGGCGGCGAGCGCGGGGTCGTCACCGGCGAGCAGCGCGCGCGCTTCGTCGGGATGGCCGGTGCCGAACAGCAATTGCGCGGCAGACAGGCGCAGATCGACGGGCGATCCGGTTTCGCGGAGCGCCTGCACCCCGCGCAGGCCGCCCTGCACGTCGCCCATCGCGATCTGGAGCAAGGCCGCAGTCTCGGCCGCGAGGCGCTGGGCGACGGGCGTGCTGCCGACATTGGCGGCGACGATCGGGCCGCTCGGATTTCCGCCGCGGCTGTAGGCGATCCACGCCCGAAGCGCCGGGACCATCACCGACAGCGGCGTGCGGGCGAGCGCCTGTGTGGCGGCCTCGGCGCCTGCCGCATCGTTGCGCGCGGCGGCGAGCGCGAGGGGGAGCAGCGCGAGGTCGGCAGGGGCGCCGGGCTGATTGCGCAGCACCGCGGCGGCGCGCGTGGCGAGCGGGATATCGCCGGCCGCGAGCGCTTCGCGATACGCCCTTAGCGCCACCGTCGTATCGGTCGGCCGGGCGGCGAGCGCGCGGGCATAGCCGGCGATCGCCGTCGCCACATCACCGTCAGCATCGGCGACGCGGGCCTGCATATAGTCCGCGACCGGATCGGCGCGGCGTGCCGCATCGGCCTGAGCCGGCGCGGCGACCGCGATGCTCAGAACCGATGCGAGGAACAGACGCTTACATATTGGGATAATTGGGGCCTCCACCGCCCTCTGGCACCACCCAGTTGATGTTCTGCGTGGGGTCCTTGATGTCGCACGTCTTGCAGTGGACGCAATTCTGCGCGTTGATGACGAACTTGGGATCGCCCGTCTCCTGCCCGACGATCTCGTAAACGCCGGCCGGGCAATAGCGTTGCGCGGGCTCGTCGTAGAGCGGCAGATCGTATTCGACAGGGACGTTGGGGTCCTTCAGCGTCAAATGGATAGGCTGGTCCTCCTCGTGGTTGGTGTTCGACAGGAACACCGACGACAGGCGGTCGAAGGTCAGGACGCCATCGGGCTTCGGGTAGACCGGAGCCTTCACCAGATCCTTACGCCACAGCGTCTCGTGATCGGGGTGATGCTTCAGGGTGAAGGGCATCTTGAGGCCGAAATGTTCGAGCCACATCGTGATGCCGGCGAGGCCCGACCCCAGGAAATCGCCGAACTTCTTGACCAGCGGCACGACGTTGCGGACGATCGACAGCTCCTTCTTCACCCAGCTGTGCTCGAACGCTTCGGGGTAGGCGGCCAGTTCGTCATGCTGACGCTGCGACAGGATCGCGTCGGCCGCGGCTTCGGCAGCCATCATGCCGCTCTTCATCGCGGTATGCGTGCCCTTGATGCGCGGCACGTTGAGGAAGCCGGCGCTGTCGCCGATCAGCGCGCCGCCTGGGAAGACGAGCTTCGGGATCGACTGGAGCCCGCCGTCGCTGATCGCGCGCGCGCCGTAGCTGACGCGCTTGGCGCCCTTCAGGATCGCGGCGATCTCCGGATGGGTCTTCCACTTCTGCATCTCCTGGAAGGGCGAGATGTAGGGGTTGGAATAGTTGAGCCAGGTGACGAAGCCGAGGCTGACCTGGCCGTTCGCCTGATGGTACAGCCAGCCACCGCCATTGGCGTCGTCGCCCAGGGGCCAGCCCTGCGTGTGGATGACGCGGCCGGGCTGATGGAGCTCCGGGTCGATATCCCACAATTCCTTGACGCCCAGGCCATAGACCTGCGGGTCGCTATCCTTCGCAAGCTCGAAGGTACGGATCACTTCCTTTGTGAGGTGTCCGCGGCAACCCTCTGCGAAGAAGGTATATTTGGCGTGGAGTTCGAGGCCGGGCTGATAATCGGGCTTGTGCGTGCCGTCGCGCGCGACGCCCATGTCTCCGGTCGCGACGCCCATCACCCGGCCCTGATCGTCGAACAGGATTTCGGCGGCGGCGAAGCCGGGGAAGATTTCGACGCCGAGTTCCTCGGCCTTGCCCGCGAGCCAGCGGCACAGGTTGCCGAGGCTGCCGGTATAGGTGCCCTTGTTGTGCAGGAAGGGCGGCGTCAGCGCGTGCGGCAGGATCGACTTCTTCTTTTCCGTCAGCACCCAGTGGAGGTTTTCGGTTACCGGCACTTCGGCGAGCGGGCAGTCCTGGCGCCAGTCGGGCAGCAGTTCGTCGAGGCTGCGCGGATCGATCACCGCCCCCGAAAGAATATGCGCGCCGACTTCCGAGCCCTTTTCGAGCACGCAGACGCTGAGGTCCGCGCCCTTTTCGGCCGCCACCTGTTTGAACCGGATCGCCGCCGACAGGCCCGCCGGGCCGGCGCCGACGATCACCACGTCGTAAGGCATCGATTCACGCTGGGTCATCTTCAATCCACTCCCGGATACGGTTGCGGTTGTCGGCGCCGGGGGATAGCGGTCAGGCGCAGGCCGACAACGTCTCGTCTCTGAACCGCGATCGGACAAGTTGACGAAAACGTCAACCTACAGAAAGAGAGAAACGTGGGGGCCGATCAGCATCACAGTTGGAATGAGAGCCTCGCGAGCGCGCTCGACTGGTGGCAGGAGGCGGGCGTCGACACGCTCGTCGAGGCGGATCCGCGCGACTGGCTGACCCAGCCGATGGTCGCGCCGGTCTTCGCGCGGGCGCCCTCCCCCGCCGCGCCGGTGGAGCTGGCCCCGGCGATGCCCGCCGAACTGGCCGACTTCATCGCATGGCGCGGCGGCGATGCCGTGCCCGAAGTGGCATGGCGCGGCGTGTCGATCGCGGCGACCGGCCCGGCGGATGCCGCGGTGATGGTGCTGGTCGATTGCCCCGACAAGGACGACGATGCCGCCGGCATACTGATGAGCGGCGAGACGGGGCGGCTGTTCGACCGCATGCTCGCCGCGATCGGCCTGTCGCGCGAGACGATCCACCTAGCCTCGGTGTGCGCGAAGCGGCCCGTGGCGGGGCGGATGCCGCGCGAGGTGGAAACGCAACTGGCCGATATCGCCAAGCACCACATCGGCCTCGTCGCGCCGAAACGGCTGCTGCTGATGGGCAATGCGGCGAGCCGTGCGATTTTGGGGGCGGAAATGCCCGGGACGCGCGGGTCTTTACACGCGTTTAACCATAGACGGGGAAAGACAGGCGTGGTCGCCAGCTTTCATCCGCGCTTCCTGATCGAGAAGCCCGCGGCGAAGGCCGAGGCCTGGAAGGACCTGCAATTGCTGATGGGGAATTTGTCCGCATGACCCGTATGCTGGCGCCAGGACTAGCGGCACTGGGGATGGCCGCGATCGTCGCGCTGACCGTGCCGCAGGCCGCTTCCGCCGCCGAGCCCGGTACATCCGCAGGCGGCGACGCCCGGATCACCGCCGCCAGCCGCAACGATCGCATTCCCGACCAGCTGGATAGCGCGCAGCGCGAGGGGTATCGCGCCGTGTTCCAAGCGATCCGCGACGGCCGCTGGCAGGATGCGCAGATGGGCCTCGACGCGATGAAGCCGGGTCCGCTCCACGCCATCGCCCGCGCCGAACTCTATACCGCCAAGGGATCGCCCAAGGTCGAATTGGAGCCGCTGGTCGCGCTGCTCAACGAAGCGCCCGAGCTGCCCGAAGCCGCCGATCTGGCACGGCTGGCCAAGGTACGCGGCGCGAGCGAGCTGCCGCCGCTGCCCGTCGCGCAACGACTGATCTGGCAGGATGGCGCGCCGCGTCGCGTCCGCGCCAAGACGACCCGCAGCGACGAAATCGCCGCGGAGCTGGCGGTGAAGATGCAGCCCTATATCAAGGGCGATCAGGGCGCCGAGGCGCAGGTGCTGCTCGAATCGACCCCGGGCCTGACGCCCGAGGCGCAGACCGAATGGCAGGCGAAGATCGCCTGGATGTATTTCCTGACCGGCGACGACCTGAACACGCGGGCGATGGCGACGAAGGCCGCGAACGGCGTGGGCGACTGGGCGGTGC
The DNA here is from genome assembly GCF_049897245.1 of Sphingomonas sp. DC5200-1. Taxonomy (NCBI): domain Bacteria; kingdom Pseudomonadati; phylum Pseudomonadota; class Alphaproteobacteria; order Sphingomonadales; family Sphingomonadaceae; genus Sphingomonas; species Sphingomonas sp. DC5200-1. The sequence goes on along the minus strand of NZ_JAFCVW010000001.1, from coordinate 152,530 downwards.
AGGGTCGCTGGATGGGGGCGCTGTCGGCGTGGCGGCAGAACGACTGCGCCGCAGCGGGCACCGGCTTCGAAGGCGTCGCCGCGCGTGCGACCGACGTCGACCTGCGTGCCGCCGCGCTCTATTGGGCATCGCGCGCCGACATGGTGTGCGGACGACCCGACAAGGTGCAGCCGCGCCTGCAGAATGCCGCGCAATATTCCGAAAGCTTCTATGGCCAGCTGGCGCGACAGGCGCTGCTGATCCGCGACAAGGGCCGACCGCAGACGCAGGTGGTCGCCGCCGACTGGGCGCGGCTCGACAAGCGGCCCAACCTCCGCGTCGCCGCCGCGCTGACCGAGATCGGCGAAACCGACCTGGCCGACAGCGTCGTGCGCCAGCAGGCGCGGATCGGCGATCCGTCCGAGTTCGGCAGCCTAGTGCGCGTGGCGGAAGCGCTGAGCCTGCCGGCCACCACCGTGTGGCTGGCGCATAACTGCCCGCAGGGCGTCGTCGCCGCCGCCGAGGCACGCTATCCAACGCCGAACTGGACGCCGACCAGCGGCTGGCGCGTCGACAAGGCGCTGGTCTATGCCCATACGCTGGAGGAAAGCGGCTTCCGCAACAAGGTCGTCAGCCCCGCCGGCGCCTATGGCCTGATGCAGATCATGCCCGCCGCCGCGACCGATTACATGCGCGAGAGCGGCTATACCGTCGACAAAAGCGCGCTGACCAAGCCGGCGACGAATATGGACATCGGCCAGCGCCATCTGGAGCGGCTGCGCGACATGGCGGGCGTGACGGGCGGGCTGCTGCCCAAGGTGATCGCCGCCTATAACGCGGGTCCGCGCCCGGTGGGCGACTGGAATGCGATCGTCCACGATAACGGCGATCCGCTGCTCTATATCGAGAGCATCCCCTATTGGGAGACGCGCGGATACGTGACCACCGTGCTGCGCAATTACTGGATGTATGAGGCGCAGGGCGGTCGCAAGGCGTCGGTGAGCCGGTCTGCGCTGGCACAGGGCATGTGGCCGCGCTTTCCCGGCCTGCCGGGCGCCGCGGCGGTGCGGATGAACGCACGGCCCGCGACGGCGATCGCGGTGAACGGGCGCGTGTCGCCGCAGTCGACGACGGTGTCGGGGAATTAGGGGCGTCCAAATCCTCCCCCGCAAGGGGGAGGTGGCGCAGCGTTAGCGGTGACGGAGGGGGCGGTGAGCGGTGCGTTCAGTAAGGGCGCGTGCCGTGCCCTCCCCCTCCACCATTCGGCTGGCGCCGAACGGTCCCCCCCCCTAGCGGGGGAGGAATTGCCCCCTTCGCGACCTTCGGCTGATCGACGATGACGGTAACCGGGCGTGTGTCATCGCGATCGGCGGTGGTCCCTGAGAATCAAGCTCCTCCAAGTCCTCCCCCGCCAGGGGGAGGTGGCGCCGCGAAGCGGTGACGGAGGGGGCGGTACGCGGTGCGCTCGGTTAGGGAGTATGTCGTTCCCGTCCCTCCATTCGACTGATGCCGTACGGTCCCCCGGACCGGGTCAGACTTGCGATGCCTTGGCCGCGGCTATGCCCCGTCACCTCTGCCTAGGCGGGCATCCCGCTTTGAAAAACGGTCTTAGCGGGACCCCGGATCAAGTCCGGGGTGACGGAGAGGCGTGGCAATCAGCCGCCCCTGCCAGCCTCCCCCACCCGCCGCCGGCAATTCTTCGTCACATCGGCCATCTTGCCCTCGCTCCTGTCTCGGGTATGGTCCGCTTCGGCAAGAGGCGCACGGATGTGCACGGACTGAGAGGAGCCACGGATGCTGGGCGGCATGCAGGATTTCGAACTCAGGGTATCGACGCTGCTCGATCACGCGGCGAGCGAACATCCCACGCGCGAAATCGTGACGCATTGGGCGGACGGCAGCCAGACGCGGACCGACTGGCAGGGCGTCGCGCGCGATTCGCGGCGGTTGGCGCGGGCGCTGGAACGGCTGGGCATGCGCGCGGGTGACCGGATCGCGACGCTGGCGATGAACCATGCACACCACCTGATCGCCTGGTACGGCACGATCGGCATGGGCGGCGTCGTCCATACGATCAACCCGCGGCTGTTCGACGACCAGCTGGTCTATATCGCCAACCATGCCGAGGACCGGGTGCTGTTCTACGATCGCGCCTTCCAGCCGATCGTCGACCGGCTGCGCGGGCAATGGCCGACGATCGAGCATTATGTGGTGATGGATGGCGACGGTCCGGACAGTTTCGCCGCGCTGATCGCCGCGGAAGACGACGACTATGCCTGGGCAACCGGATCGGAACGCGACCCGTGCATGCTCTGCTATACCAGCGGCACGACGGGTAACCCCAAGGGCGTGCTGTACGAACATCGCTCGACCGTGCTGCATGCGATGCTGGCGTCGTCGCCGGCGGTGCTGGGATTGTCGTCGGCCGACGTGCTGCTGCCGGTGGTGCCGCTGTTCCATGCCGCCGCCTGGGGCACGCCGTTCGCGGCGCCGATGGCGGGGACGAAGCTGGTCTTCTCCGCGGTCAACGACCCCAAGGTGCTGTGCAGCCTGATGAACGAGGAGCGCGTGACGATATCGTCGGGCGTGCCGACAGTGTGGCTGGCGATGTTCGCTTATGCCGATGCGACCGGCGAGAGCCCGCGCCATCTGCGCATGGCGACGATCGGCGGGTCCGCGGCGCCGCGCGCCATGATCGCGCGGCTGATGGGCATGGGCGTCGACGTCAAGCATCTATGGGGCATGACCGAAACCTCGCCCGTCGCGACCGCCGCGGCGCCGCCGCCCGACTGGAACGACTGGTCGGAGGATGCGAAGCTCGACGTGCTGACCAAGCAGGGCCGCATCCCCTATGGCGTCGAACTGGCGGTGATCGATGACGAGGGGCGGCACCTGCCGCGCGACGGCACCAGCGCCGGTCGGCTGCACATCCGCGGGCCGTGGGTGGTGAAACGCTATTACGGTGCGGAGACGGATGCGATCGACGCGGACGGCTGGTTCGACACCGGCGACGTCGCGGTGCTGCATCCGGACGGCACGATGCAGATCACCGATCGGTCGAAGGACGTGATCAAGTCGGGTGGCGAATGGATCAGCTCGGTCGAGCTGGAAAATGCCGCGGTCGGCTGTCCGGGCGTGGCCGAGGCGGCGGCGATCGGCATCGCGCATCCGAAGTGGGACGAACGCCCGCTGCTGGTGGTGGTCCGCAAGCCGGGCAGCGAGGTGAGCGAGCGCGAGATCGTCGAGCATCTGAAGGGCGCGGTGGCGAAATGGTGGCTGCCCGACGCGGTGGTGTTCGTCGACAGCCTGCCGCACACTGCGACGGGCAAGCTGCTGAAGACGGCGCTGCGGGAGCAGTTCAAGGATTTCAAGCTGGCGGCGTGAGACGCCCTCCCCGTCATCCCGGCGAATGCCGGGATCGATGGAGCTGGGCGGCCGACGATGCGCGCTACCCCGGCGTCATCGTGTCCATGGATCCCGGCGTTCGCCGGGATGACGAATGAGGGGGAGTGGCCTCCTGCCCTCCCCCAACCGTCATTCCCGCGAAGGCGGGAATCCATAACCGCTGACGGCAGCGATGGAGCCGCACGGCCAGCCAGTCTGGATTCCCGCCTTCGCGGGAATGACGGCTTTCTTGCGAGGGGCGCAGCGCGGGAATGACGATATGTTGCCAGAGGGTAGAAACGCCATCGAGGGGCTGACAAATGGCCTAAGGTCCCTACAGTCGCCCTCATGGCGATCGGACTGGATAATGCGGGGTTCAGCGACGCGCTGGTGATCCTGGGGGCGGCGGGGCTTGTGATCCCTGCCTTTGCGCGATTTCGGGTGAGCCCCGTCATCGGCTTCATTCTGGTGGGGATGCTGGTCGGGCCGTTCGGGCTGGGACAGCTGACCACACAGGCGCCGTGGCTCTATTATCTCACCATATCCAACCCGCATTCGATCGAACCGTTCGCGGAATTCGGCATCATCCTGCTGCTGTTCTCGATCGGGCTGGAGCTGTCGTTCAAGCGGCTGTGGGCGATGCGCGCGCAGGTGTTCGGCACCGGGCCGGCCGAGCTGATCGGATCGGCGGTGCTGATCGCGATCGCGGTGCATCTGCTGGGGCAGGATTGGGCGGGCGCGGCGGGGCTGGGCCTCGCGCTGGCACTATCGTCGACCGCGCTCGTGCTGCCGCTGGTGGGGACGACGAGCCCAGTCGGGCGCGGCGCGTTCGCGATGCTCTTGTTCGAGGATCTGGCGCTGGTCCCGATCATCTTTGCCCTCGGCGCGATGGCGCCGACCGCGAGCGACGAAGGCTGGGTCGGCATCGCCGGCGTCGCGCTGCGCGGGGCGGCGACGGTGGTCGTGATGTACCTTGGCGGGCGGCTGGTGCTGCCGCGCTTGTTCGCGCAGGCGGCGCGGACGAAGAGCCCGGAGCTGTTCCTCGCGGCATCGCTGCTGGTCGTCATCGTCGCCAGCGTCGCGACGACCGCGGCGGGGCTGTCGCCGATCGTCGGCGCGCTGCTCGCCGGGCTGCTGATCGCCGAGACGGAATATCACACCGAGGTCGAGGTGATGACCGCGCCGTTCAAGGGGCTGGCGCTCGGTGTGTTCCTGATCACCGTCGGCATGAGCGTGAACCTGCGCGAGGTGCTCGACAATTGGCCGGCGCTGCTGACCGCGGTCGTGGCGGTGGTGGGGGTGAAGGCGGTGGTCACCTTCCTACTGCTGCGCGTCGCGCAGACCGGGCGTGGGATCGCCGCCGAAACGGGGCTGCTGATGGGCAGCCCGTCGGAGACAACACTGATCGTGCTCGCCACCGCGGCGCAGGCGCAGCTGATCCTGCCCTCCACCGCCGCCTTCTGGCAGACCGTCACCGCGATCGGCCTGACGATCACGCCCTTGCTCGCCAAGGCGGGGCAGCGCCTGTCGCGCGGCATCGATCGCGCGCCGATCGACGCGGGACCGATCGACGATGGCGAGGGGCCGGGGACGGTGGTGATCGGCTTCGGGCGCGTCGGGCGGATGGTTGCGGACATGCTGAAGATCCACGGCCAGCGCTATCTCGCGGTGGATGCCGACATTGACAATGTCGCCGATGCGCGGCGGGCGGGGCATCCGGTGCTGTTCGGCGACGTCGCGCGCGCCGAGCTGATCGACCGGCTGGACCTCGCCCGCGCGCGCGCGCTCATCCTGACGATGGACGATCCGGTGCTGACCGTGCGGCTGGCGCGGCGCATGCGCGCGCTTGCCCCCGAGCTGCCGATCATCGCCCGCGCGCGCGATCCGCAGCATGCGGCGGAATTGTACCGCGCCGGTGTGACCGATGCGGTGCCGGAAACGCTCGAAAGCTCGCTGCAATTGTCGGAGGCGGTGCTGGTCGATCTGGGCGTCGCGATGGGCCCGGTGATCGCCTCGATCCACGAAAAGCGCGACGAACTGCGCCAGTCGATCAAGGCCGAAGCGGAGATCGACCGCGAACCGCGCATACGGCGGGTGAAACGGCTGCGGGAGGCGACGTAGCCTCAAGCGTACAAATCGACCACCTCTACCCCCTCGCCCACCGCGTCCAGCAGCAGTTTGCGGTGGCAGTGGGTCGGTTCGCGTTCGTAGCAGAGGAGGGCGCTGGGCGTGTCCTGGGCGAGGTCGAGCATCTGAGCTGCCGCTGCCTGGGCCTCGGGGAGCGCGAGCTGGTGGTCGTAGACGGCGGTGAGGGTTGCGACGTCGCCCTTCTTGGCGGCGTCGCGGCCGCGCTTGGGGGTGCCGAGCGCTTTCAGGTGGACATAGTCGATGCCGGCCTCTTTCAGGCTGGCGGCGAGCGAGGATTTGGAGAAGCCGGGGCGGCGGGATAGCGGCAAAGCGCGGACGTCGATGACGCGCTTGACCCCCGCCTTGGTGAGCGCGGCGAGGAAGTCGGCCATAGTGGTCGCTTCGTAGCCGATGGTGTAGATCGTCGTCATCGTGAAGACATGGGATGGAAGCACGCCGATGCAATCCAGATCATTCACCGAAGGACGTGCGATCGGTTGGATCGCCGCGGCGTTGGCGGCGGGGCCTGTCTACGCCATGATCGTGCTGGGGTCTGCCTTGGTGCGAGCCAATGCACAGATGCCTGTGGGGCTTGTTTTCATTTTGCCGCTTGCCGTGTGTCTCGGCCTCGTCTTGGCGGCAGCGCCGATCGGCATGATGATCGTCATCGGCGGTTGGCTGGGCGCACGCTGGGCCATCTGGCGGCGCCCGGTCATCTGGTGGGCGGTCGGCGGCGTCGGCGGGACCTTGGCCGGTCCGCTGCTCGACGTCACCCGGCTGGGAAACCTTGCGGCCGGGGCGATCGCGGGGGCGTTGGTTGCGGCCATCGCACGGCGCTACGTGCGATGGCGCGACCCGGTTGTCCTACAGGGGTGATGCCGCCTAGAGGCATGACGCATGACTCATGACATCCATATCGTCGGCGGCGGGCTCGCCGGATCGGAAGCGGCGTGGCAGCTGGCCGAGGCGGGGTTCCGCGTGCGCCTATCCGAGATGCGCGGCAGCGGCGAGCGCACGCCGGCGCACCAGACCGATGGCCTGGCCGAACTCGTCTGTTCGAACAGCTTCCGGTCCGACGATGCGGAGGCGAATGCGGTGGGGCTGCTGCATCAGGAGATGCGGCGGCTGGGATCGCTGATCATGGCCCAGGCCGATGCGCATCGCGTGCCGGCGGGGTCGGCGCTGGCGGTGGATCGCGACGGCTATTCGGATGGAGTGACGCAGGCGCTTGCCCATCATCCCAACGTCACTTTGGTGCGCGAGCGAGTGGATGCCTTGCCGGACGGGCCGGCGATCCTGGCGACCGGGCCGCTGACCGCGGCGTCTCTGGCACAGGAGATCGGCGGGGCAACGGGGGCGGAGGCGCTGGCGTTCTTCGACGCGCTCGCCCCGATCGTCCACTTCGACACGATCGACATGGATATCGCGTGGAAGGCGTCGCGCTGGGACAAGGGCGAGGCGGATTACATCAACTGCCCGATGGACAAGGAGCAGTATCTCGCCTTCCACGCCGCGCTGCTGGCAGGCGAGAAGACCGAGTTTAAGGAATGGGAGAAGGACACGCCGTACTTCGACGGCTGCATGCCGATCGAGGTAATGGCGGAACGCGGGATCGATACGCTGCGCTATGGGCCGATGAAGCCGGTGGGCCTCGACAATCCGCGCACCGGGCGCTGGCCTTATGCCGTCGTGCAGCTGCGCCAGGACAATCGACAGGGCACGTTGTGGAATATTGTCGGCTTCCAGACCAAGCTGAAGCATGCCGAGCAGGTGCGATTGTTCCGGACGATCCCGGGCTTGCAGAACGCCGAGTTCGCGCGGCTGGGCGGCCTGCACCGCAACACCTTCATCCGCTCGCCCGAACTGCTGGATGAGACGCTGCGGCTGAAGAATCGGCCGAACCTGCGCTTCGCCGGGCAGATCACGGGGTGCGAGGGCTATATCGAGAGCGCGGCGATCGGCCTGCTCGCCGGGCGCTTCGCCGCGGCCGAATTGCGGGGCGAGACGCTCAGCCCCCCGCCGGTGACGACCGCGCTCGGCGCGCTGCTTGGGCATATCACCGGCGGGGCGGAGGCGGAGACGTATCAGCCGATGAACGTCAATTTCGGGCTAATGCCGCCGATCCCCGGCCGCACCAAGAAGGCGGATCGCAAGCGGATGTACACCGACCGCGCGCGCGCCGCGTTCGAACCGTGGCTCAGCTCTCTTCCGACGGAGCCTGCTGCGGCGGCGGACATTTCGCGCGAGACGGTGCCTTCCGCTTGACGGCGGTGGTGGCGAATTCGGCTGCGGTCATCGCGCCGGAGGCGTCCTTGTCGGCGGTGGCGAATTTGGTCGTCGCCTTAATCGCCCATTCGTCGAAGCTGAGCCGGCCGTCGCCGTTGGTGTCGAGCTTGGCGAAGGCCTTGCGGCGGGCGGCGAGATATTCGTCGCGGGTGATGCGTCCGTCGCGATCCTTGTCGTAGCGGTTGAAGCGTTTCTGTTCGCGCGTGGCGGGTGCGGCCTCCGGAACGGGCGCGTCTTCGGCGTCGGTGGTGGTCTGCGCGGCGGCCTGCTGGACGAGCGGTTGCGCGGGTAGCAGGTCGGGCTGACCGCGATGCGCGGCGATCAGCACCCCTGCCCCGACCGCCGCCGCCAACGCTCCGCCACCCGCCAGATATCGCCACATCGCCCGCCCTCCCGATTGCGGCGGGAGGCTATCATGCGATGCAGCGCAGGCAATGCCGCTATCGCCCGGTGAAGCGGAAGCGCGCGACGCGCCACGCCTTGCCGAGCGGCGTGCCCCCCTCCAACTCGAGCGATGCGAGCAGCGCGAGCACGCCGACGGCTCGCGCGGGCGACGGCCATGTCGCGGTGAAGGCTTGGGAAAGCGTGGCGCGGGCCTGCGCCGACGCATGATCGGCCAGCGCGGCGACGGTAAGATGGCGGGCGAGATCGGCATAGGCCCAGCCCTGCCCCGCGATCAGTAGCGCAGCCGGCTCGGCGCCCAGCAATCGTCCTGCCAGCACGAACAGCGTGCCCCCGCGCGAGTCGGCATGCCGCACCAGCGCCTGATCATTGAGCGGATCGGTGACGACCAGCTCTTCCCAGCCGTCCGTCATCGCCGCGAGCGCCGCCCCGCTCACGCCCCGCGGCAGCAGCAGGCGTGCGATGTCCTGGAGCAGGGGTTCGGCCGGGGGCGCGGCGGTGTCGAGCCGCTCCAGCGCATCGTGCCACCAGACGAGTCGCATCTGGCCAACCATCGGTTCGCGCGTCGTCCGGACGATTCCCGCGAGCCGATCGTCGAGATCGAACAGCGCGCGCAGCGCATCCCGCGCCGCATGCGGGGCGGCGGCGAGCATCAGTTCGCGATCGGGCGGCGGGGCGGCGGAAGGAGCGGGCATGGTGGATCGCTGCCCGTCCGCCCCGCGACTTGCAAGCCCCGCGTCCGCGTCGACTGGACGACGCGATAGGGCCAGACCGGACACGGCATTTACGTAATCGTCAGCATTAAGCGCTTAGAATATCAGTCGATTATGGACAGGGCTCGCGCGGCGTGACGATCGATCGGCAACTGACGGATACCCACGGCCAGCCTTCGTTCATGTCCCGCTTCGCCCGAGCGAAGGGCGGCAATACGCTCGCGATGCTCGCCGCTTTCCTGATCCCGATGTCCGCGCTCACCGGATCGGCGGTCGATTTCGGGCGCATGTATCTGGTGAAGGTGCGGTTGCAGCAGGCGTGCGACGCGGGCGCGCTGGCCGGTCGCAAGGCGATGGCCGACAGCAGCAGCAGTACGCTGGACGCGGCCGCGGCGGCGACGGCGAAGACGTTCTTCGCCAACAATTTTCCCAGCGGGATCATGGGGACGCCGGCCTATACCAGCGCGACCGTGCCCTTCACGCCGACCAAGACGAGCGACAATCAGGTCGCCGGCACCGCCTCCGTCCGGGTGCCGACGACGGTGATGAAGATGTTCGGCATGTCGGCGCGGACGATGACGGTGAACTGCGAAGCGCGCTTCGACGTCGCCGATTCGGACGTCATGTTCGTGCTCGACACGACCGGGTCGATGGCCTGCACGCCCGCCAACAGCTGCACGAACCAGACCAGTACCTACACCCGTCCCGATGGGACGACCGGTTATTATGCGGTCGAGGCGGATGGATCCAAGATTTCAGGCCTACGATCGGCGGTGCTCAGCTTCTACGACACGATGACGGCGAATGCGGATACGTCGACGCACGTGCGCTATGGCTTCGTCACCTATACGTCGACAGTCAATGCCGGGTTCGCGCTGCCATCGAGCGCGATCGTCGACAGTTGGACCTATCAGTCGCGGCGGATCGTCGGCGAAACCAACAATGGCGATGATACGTCGAGCACCAGCTACAATGTCTCGCAGAGAAACTGCAACAACCGCGCGACGGGACGTTCGCCGCAGAACGTAATCAACCCCGACGGATCGGTCGCGACGTACGTGTTCCGCGCCGACGGCACCGCGGAATATGTCACGTCGAGCTGGTCTAGTTATTCCGGCGGCACCTGCACCGTCACCACCGATCCCAAGATGCCGGTCTGGCAATATCAGCCGGTGTCGTATGACGTCAGCCAATTCAAGCTGGGCAATGCGGTGCCCGATCCCAGCAAGGTCACCGGGCAGACCGCCAAATGGCAGGGGTGCCTGGAGGAGCGCAATACCACCTACGGTGCGCTGAGCTTCGACCAGGGCAACCTGCCGCCCGACCTCGATCCCGATGCCGTCGCGGCCAGCGATGCGACGCGCTGGCGGCCGATGTGGCCGGAGGTCGTCTATTATCGCGGCTCGACGTCGAACCCCAATGCCGGCAATACCGCGCGGCCCTATTCGCCGACTTCGCCCTTCGTGTACGGCGACGTGTCGACCACGACGACCAACGCCACGGCGACCTGGACGTCGCTCGCCTACACCGCGAACCTGCGGGCGGCCTATGTGTCGTGCGGCAAGCCCGTGCGCCGGCTCGGCGTGATGACCCGCAGCGACGTGTCCGATTACGTCAACGCTGTCGATTTCAAGGCGCAGGGCGGCACCTATCACGACACGGGCATGATCTGGGGCACGCGGCTGCTGTCGCCGACCGGCCTGTTCGCGACCGATACCGCCGCCTGGCCGGGGCGTCAGGCGCCCAATCGGTATATCGTGTTCATGACCGACGGCGACATGGCGCCCAATCCGATGATCTACGGCATGTACGGGCTGCAAACTTATGACGGCCGGGTCGCGAGCACCGGTACGGATGCCAGCGGCCTGATCCCCTACCACAACGCGCGCTTCCTTGCGGAATGTACCGCGGCCAAGGCGCGCAACATCACCGTATTCGTCATCGGCTTCGGCCAGACGCTGACACCGCAGCTGACGCAATGCGCCTCGCCCGGCCAAGCCTTCTACGCCAGCGACAATGCGTCGCTCGACGCGGCCTTCCGCCGGATCGCGAATCAGGTGGCGCTGCTGCGGGTGTCGAAATGAGGATCGGCCGCGGGCTGCTGTCGCGGCTGAGCCGCGACCAGCGCGGTGTCACCCTCGTCGAATTCGCGATCATCTTTCCGGTGATGGCGCTGATGATGATGGGCCTCGGCGACATGCTGTACCAGATGTACGTCAAGCAGCTGCTGTACGGCGCGATCCAAAAGGCGGCGCGCGATTCGGGGATCCAGGGCGGCGCGCAGCAGACCGCGACCATCGACGCACGCGTGCTACAGATGATGACGGGCGTCATGGCGATGCCGACCGCGTCCTGCGCCACCACGCCGATGCCGGGAACCTATTGCTCGACGCGGCTCAGCTACGCGACGTTCAGCGCGGTCGGCCCCGAACCGTTCGAGGATACCAACGGCAACAACCAGCGCGATCCGGGCGAATGCTATCGCGACATCAACGGTAACGGCAGCTGGGATGCGGAGCCGGGCACGACCGGCCAAGGCGGCGCGAACGACGTGACGCTGTATCGGATCCGTATCACCTATCCGCGGATCTTTCCGGTCGCGCCGCTGATCGGCGCCTCGCCCTATCAGACGGTGACCGCCGAGACGCTGCTGAAGAACCAGCCCTATGCGACGCAGGCGGCGCCGACGGTGAATCGTCTATGCAATTGACCCCCCAATACCAGACCCTGTGGCGGCGGCTGGCGCGCAACCGCCGCGGCGTGGCGATGATCGAATTCGCCTTCGCCGGGCCGGTCGTGCTGGCGCTGGGCCTGTATGGCGCGGAGATGGGCAATCAGGCGCTGACGCATATGCGGATCAGCCAGATCACGCTCGCCCTCGCCGACAATGCCTCCCGCATGGGGCAGATGGGGGCGAACAACATCGAGCAGATGCGCGACGGGGACATGAACGACGTGCTGCAGGCGGCGCGGTTGCAGGGTGCGCCGCTGAAGCTCGGGACGTACGGCCGGGTCACGATCTCCAGCCTGGAATATATCCAGCAAAGCTATGACAGCGCGCGGGTGCAGCGCATCCACTGGCAGCGATGCATGGGGATGAAGCGCGGGCCGGGATATGAATCGAGCTATGGCACGACGTCGGCGACCGCCGGATCGACCGCGACGTCGTCGGACGCCGGCACCTTGGCCCCCAACGGCATGGGCGATCCCGGCCGCATGGTCAGCGCGCCCGCGGATACGGGCGTCATCTTCGTCGAGGTGAATTACCAGTATCAGCCGCTGGTCAGCGCGTGGCTCGCGAAGCCGTTCCGCATGCATTACGTCGCGTCGATGATCGTCCGCAACAATCGCGACTTCCGGCAGATCTACAATCCGCTCAATTCGGCCCAGCCGTCGACCTGCGACCTGTTCGCGGCGTAAGCGGTCGAAGGGGACGGCGCAGCCGCCCCCTTCCCGTCCGTATCAGACGATCTTCTTGACGGTCGCGACGATCTTGGCGGCGTCGATCAGCGCCTTCTTTTCGAGGTTCGCGGCATACGGCAGCGGCACGTCCTCGTTGGTGACGCGCAGCACCGGCGCGTCGAGGTCGTCGAAGCCCTGTTCCATCACCACCGCGGCGATCTCGCTGGCGATCGAGCAGGTCGGCCAGCCTTCCTCGACCACGACGAGGCGGTTGGTCTTGGCGAGGCTCTTCAGCACCGTCTTGGTGTCGAGCGGACGCAGCGTGCGCAGGTCGATGACCTCCGCCTCGACGCCGTCCTTCGCCAGCGTCTCGGCGGCTTCGAGCGCCAGGCCGACGCCGATCGAATAGCTGACGAGCGTGACGTGCTTGCCTTCGCGCATGATCCGCGCCTTGCCGATCGGCAGGACGTGATCGTCCAGCTTCGGCACGTCGAACGAGCGGCCGTACATCAGCTCGTTTTCGAGGAAGACGACGGGGTCTTCGCTGCGGATCGCGGCCTTCAGCAGGCCCTTGGCATCGGCCGCGTCATAGGGCGCGATGACGATCAGGCCGGGGACGGATGCGTACCACGGACCGTAGTTCTGGCTGTGCTGAGCGCCGACGCGGCTCGCTGCGCCGTTCGGACCGCGGAACACGATCGGGCAGCGCATCTGGCCGCCGGACATATAGTTGGTCTTGGCCGCCGAATTGATGATGTGGTCGATCGCCTGCATGGCGAAGTTGAACGTCATGAATTCGATGATCGGGCGCAGGCCGCCCATCGCCGCACCGGTGCCGACGCCGGCGAAGCCATATTCGGTGATCGGCGTGTCGATGACGCGCTTGTCGCCGAATTCGTCGAGCAGCCCTTGGGTGACTTTGTACGCGCCCTGATACTGGGCGACTTCCTCGCCCATCACGAACACGCGCTCGTCGCGGCGCATTTCCTCGGCCATCGCGTCGCGCAAAGCCTCGCGGACGGTGGTCTTCACCATCTCGGTGCCTTCAGGGATCGCCGGGTCCTGCTTGCCCTCGTTCTCGGCCGCTTCGAACATCTGGCGCGTGCCGGTCTCGACCTTTTCCTGCGCGGGGTGAGCCGAATCCTCGACCTTGTCCGCCGGCTTGGCCTCGTCCGCCTTGGGGCTGTCGCTCTTCGTCGTGGCGACCGAATCGGCGCTCTCGCCGTCTTCGAGCAGCACGGCGATGACTTCGCCGACCTTCACATTATCGGTGCCTTCGGCGACGACGATCTTGCCGATCGTGCCTTCGTCGACGGCTTCGAATTCCATCGTCGCCTTGTCGGTTTCGATCTCGGCCATGATGTCGCCGGACTTCACCGTGTCGCCTTCCTTGACGAGCCACTTGGCGAGCGTGCCCTCTTCCATCGTCGGCGACAGCGCCGGCATCTTAATCTCGATCGCCATCTCAGTAGGTCTCCACCAGCACGTCGGTATACAGCTCGGCCTCTTCGGGCTCGGGCGTGCTTTCGGCGAAATCGGCGGCTTCGTTCACGATCTTGCGGATATCCTGTTCGAGCGTCTTGAGATCGGCCTCGGTCACACCGTGGCCCTCAAGCAGCTTCTTGACGTGGTCAATGGGGTCGGACTTGTCGCGAACGCCCTGCACTTCCTCGCGGCTGCGATACTTGGCGGGGTCGGACATCGAGTGGCCGCGGTAGCGATAGGTCTTCATCTCGAGGATGACCGGCCCCTTGCCCGCGCGCACCCAGGCGAGCGCTTCCTCGGCGGCACCGCGGCAGGCGAGCACGTCCATGCCGTCGACCTGGATGCCGGGGATGCGGAAGCTTTCGCCGCGGCGATAGAGCTGGTCTTCCGACGAGGCGCGGTTGACGCTGGTGCCCATGGCGTATTGGTTGTTCTCGATCACGAAGATGATCGGGAGCTTCCACAGCTCCGCCATGTTGAAGCTTTCGTAGACCTGGCCCTGGTTGGCCGCGCCGTCACCGAAATAGGCGAGGCAGACGCCGCCGTCGTTGCTGTACTTGTGGCCGAAGGCGAGGCCGGTGCCGAGCGACACCTGCGCGCCGACGATGCCGTGGCCGCCGTAGAACTTATGTTCGGTCGAGAACATGTGCATCGAGCCGCCCTTGCCGCGGCTGATGCCGGCCGCACGGCCGGTCAGTTCGGCCATGATCACCTTGGGATCGATGCCATAGGCGAGCATGTGGCCGTGGTCGCGATAGCCGGTGATCACCGAATCCTTGTCGCCGTCCAGCGCAGACTGCAGGCCGACCGCGACCGCTTCCTGGCCGATGTACAGGTGGCAGAAGCCGCCGATGAAGCCCAAGCCATAGAGCTGGCCCGCCTTTTCCTCGAACCGGCGGATCAGCAGCATCTGCTTGTAGAAGTCGAGCAGTTGCTCCTTCGTCGCCTCGAACGGCTTGGGATCGGCGGGACGCTCGCGATTGCTGAGCGGTACGGCGGGAGGAGCAGGCGATTTGGCCACGTATTACCTCAACGGTCCTGGGGATGTGACCGAGCCTATAGGCCGGGTTCACGGGGAACATCAATTCCCTGGGGTAAGATGGCTGTGACGTAGCGTTTCTGGTGGCTTCTTTCGTCATCCCGGCGCACGCCGGGATCCACGGACACGCGACGCCCGCGATGGCGCGTCACCATCAGCCGCCCGCAACCATGGATCCCGGCGTGCGCCGGGATGACAAAGAGTGGGCAGAACACGAGGGGCACCAAAGCGCAACTATGTTGCCCTTCCCCTCGGCCCGCGCCAAAGCTCGTCCGACATGAGCACGCGCCCCGTCCATCCGTTCCGCATCGCCAACTTCCGCGCCTATTGGCTGTCGCGGTTCAGCGGGACGATCGCCGTATCCGCGATGTCGATCGTCATCGGCTGGCAGGTCTACAATCTGGCGCGTGTGACGATGGACGTGCGGCAGGCGGCATTCATGCTGGGCATGATCGGCTTTGCGCAATTCGTGCCGCTGTTCCTGCTGACCCCAGTCACGGGCCTGGTCGCCGACAGCGTCGACCGGCGCTGGATCGTCCGCAGCACGACGGCGCTGCTGGTCGCGACGGCGGGCATGCTGTGGTTCTTGACCTGGTCGGGGCACCTGACGCTCATCGCGCTGTTCGCGGCGGCGGTGGCGTTCGGGATCGCGCGCGCCTTTTCCGGACCCGCCTATTCGGCGCTCGCGCCCAATCTGGTGCCGCGCGAAAGCCTGCCGACCGCGATCGCGGTCAGCTCGATCGCGTGGCAGGTGGGAACGATCGCCGGGCCGAGCGTCGGCGGGCTGCTCTACGCCATCCACCCCGAGGTCGCGTACGGCGTCGCCACCGCGCTGTTCGCGGTCGCGCTGACCTTCATGTTCCTAATCGGCCCCGTGCCGCAGCCGCCGTCGCAGCCCGACCACCGGCCGCTGGCGCGAATCGCCGAGGGCTTTTCCTACGTCCGCCGCAACCGGCTGGTACAGGCGGCGATCACGCTCGACCTGTTTGCGGTGCTGCTCGCCGGTGCGACCTCGCTGTTGCCCGTCTATGCGCGCGACATCCTGCATGTCGGGTCGCAGGGGCTGGGCATGCTGGCCGCGGGCATGGGGATCGGCGCGGCGACCACCGCGATCTGGTTCTCGTTCAAGCCGATGAGCACCAATGTCGGCGTCAAGATGCTCGCCGCGGTCGTTGTGTTCGGCCTGTCCATCCTGACCTTCGGCATCGCGAGCCATGTCACGGGCGCGCTCGGCCTGGCGACGCGGACGGTTCAGCTCGGCGGACTCGCGGTCTTTGTCCACCCCGCCTTCCTGCTCAGCCTCGTCGCGCTGATCGTCGCGGGCGGCGCCGACATGGTGTCGGTCTACGTCCGCCAGTCGCTGATCCAGCTCCACACCCCCGATGCGATGCGCGGGCGGGTGAGCGCGGTGTCGCAGCTGACCATTTCGGCGTCCAACGAACTGGGCGAATTCGAGAGCGGGGTGATGGCCTCGCTGCTCGGCCCGGTGGGCGCGGTCGTGTTCGGCGGGTTGGGCGCGATCGGTGTGACCTTGCTGTGGGCGCGGCTGTTTCCGGAACTCGGCGCCGCGCGAACCTTTGACCCGCCAGAGATCCTGCAAACCGAACCTAGCCACGGAGACGCCAAGCCATGAAGGCCAACACCATCCTGGAAACGATCGGCAACACGCCGCACATCCGCGTGTCGAAGCTGTTCCCCGATTCGGAGGTCTGGATCAAATCGGAACGGTCGAACCCCGGCGGATCGATCAAGGACCGGATCGCGCTCGCCATGGTCGAGGCGGCGGAGGCGAACGGCGACCTGAAGCCCGGCGGCACGATCATCGAACCGACCAGCGGCAACACCGGCGTCGGCCTTGCCATGGTCGCGGCGGTGAAGGGCTATAAGCTGATCCTCGTCATGCCCGAATCGATGTCGCTGGAGCGGCGGCGGCTGATGCTCGCCTATGGCGCGACGTTCGACCTCACCCCGCGCGAGAAGGGCATGAAAGGCGCGATCGAGCGCGCGATCGAGCTGGTCCATGCGACGCCGGGTGCGTGGATGCCGCAGCAGTTCGAAAACGGGGCGAACGTCGACGTCCATGTTCGCACGACGGCGCAGGAAATCCTGAACGACTTCCGCGATTCGCCGATCGATGTGATCATCACCGGCGTCGGCACCGGCGGCCATATCACCGGCGTCGCCGAGACACTGAAGAAGGCATGGCCGAACCTGAAGGTCTTCGCGGTCGAGCCAGCGGCATCGCCGGTGATCGCGGGTGGCCAGCCGGGGCCACACCCGATCCAGGGCATCGGCGCGGGCTTCATCCCGCGCAACCTGCACACCCAGGCGCTGGACGGGGTGATCGAGGTGGATGCCGCGGTCGCCAAGGACATGGCGCGACGCTCGGCGCGCGAAGAGGGCATTCTGGTCGGTATTTCGTCGGGCGCGACACTGGCGGCGATCCTGCAGAAGCTGCCGGACTTGCCGGATAACGTGCGGGTGCTCGGGTTCAATTACGATACGGGCGAGCGCTATCTGTCGGTGCCGGATTTCTTGCCGGAGCAGTAAGCTCTCCCCGTTATTCCGCGCAGGCGGACATCCAGACTGGCTGGCCTGTCGGCAAGATCCGCCGCGGTAGCGTGTCTGGATCCCCGCGTTCGTGGGGATGACGGACAAGGGGGAGCCGGATTGCCTAATGCGGCAATCGCAACCACACACAGCCGTAATGACTTCGGCGAATCACGGCGGTGCGGCCCCCTACTCCCTTTGGCTGCGCCCCGTGCTGGCCGTCACCTCCTTGCTGGCGATCGGCGTGCCGGCGTGGGTAGTGGCGCACCCGCCGGCGATCCCGAAAGTGCGTAAGGCGGTCCGGCTTCCCCCGCGCCACGTCGTACCCGCCGCCGAAGTGCCGGACGTCGAGCCGGTCGCGTTCGTCGACCTGTCGGCCGAGGATGCCAAGGCGTACAATGACGCGATCCCCTTCTCCACCCTGCCCAATCCCGCCGCGCGGCCGTTCCGCTTCGCCGGGGGCGCGGAAGACCGGGCGCGGGCGCTCGACTGCATGGCGGCGGGGGTGCTGTACGAGGCGGGCGACGATGCCGAGGGCGAGCGCGCGGTCGCGCAGGTGGTGCTCAACCGGCTGCGGCATCCGGCGTTTCCGAAGACGATCTGCGGCGTGATCTTCGAAGGGCAGGAGCGCAGCACGGGCTGCCAGTTCAGCTTCGCCTGCGACCATGCGCTCACCCGCTGGACTCCGACCGCAGACCAGTGGCGGCGCGCGCGCGGCGTGGCGGACGCGGCCTTGTCGGGCGCGGTCTATCGCCCGGTCGGCTATGCGACACATTACCACACCGACTGGGTCGTCCCCTATTGGCAGGCGAGCCTGGACAAGGTGGTCGCGGTGCATAGCCATCTGTTCTTCCGCTGGACGGGATGGTGGGGCACGCCGCCCGCGTTCAACCGGCAGGTGAGTTCCGCGGAGCCGGTGATCGCCCAGCTCGCCCCCGTGTCCGATGCGCACAAGACCGGCGCGGAGCTCGCCGAGGCGGATACCGCGCTGCTCGATGCGGCGGAGGCGTTGGGGATGCTGGGCGACGATGGTGCGGCCGCGACGATCGCAGCGACGACGCCGGTGGCGGACGGGACGAACGAGACGATCCTCGCGACGCTGCCCAAGGGCGTGATGTCGGACCTGTATCCCGCGGTGGCGATGAAGGCCTGCGGCGAGCGCAAGACGTGCCGTTTTTCGGGCTGGACCGAAGCCGCCGCCACGCCCGCCGCGACGCCGCTGACGACGGAACAGGTGGCGGCGATGGCGTTCAGCTACTGGCGCGATCGGGATGCGGGGATCGAGCGTCCGTTGTGGAATTGTGCGCTGACGAAACGCGCGGACCGGCGGCAGTGTATGAAGCAGCAGGTGTTGCTTAGCGCCGTGCCGGTGGCTGCGGCAACGTCTACGCCTGTTCCAGCCGTGAAGGGGCCGGAAGACCTAGGCGGTGTGCGGCGTAAAGGTGAGGCCGTGTCGGGCGGCCGGTAGGCATCCGCAAACGCGCCGTCACCCCGGACTTGGTCCGGGGTCCACCGGGCCGCCGGGGGTCGACTAGAGCCTCTTGCCATCCCCCCAGCCGCGGAGTGGACCCCGGAACGAGTCCGGGGTGACGGGGAGTGGTGGGGCAGCCGCAGTGCATGAACTAGCAGGCCTTGCAGGGCGCGGTGCCATTGGGTGCGAGGACGGCAGTGTGGGTGCTGGTTCCCGTGGCGAAGGGGCCGGAAGATCTGGGCGGCTTGCGGCGTAAGGGGAACGTAGCGGGCGCGTGATAGCCCCCCCGTCACCCCGGACTTGGTCCGGGGTCCACTGGGCCGCGGGGGGTCGGCTAGAGCCTCTTGGCATCCCCCCAGCCGCGGAGTGGACCCCGGAACAAGTCCGGGGTGACGGGTGAAGTGGGGCGAGGTTCGCGCGCCTCTGGCATTTACCCTCACTGATGCCCGCGGATCGCCTTGATCAGCGCGGGCTTGTCCATCTTTGATCGGCCTTCGATGCCGATCTCGCGCGCTTCCTTCATCAGGTCGGCCTTGGTGCGATCTTCAAGGTGCGTCGCCTTGTGGTCGAGCGATCCGTTTGCCTTGGCATTGGCGATGCGCGCAGCCTTTTCCTTCGAATTGCCCTGTTTGCGCAGCTCTTCGTACAGGCCGTCGTCCTTGATCTGAGCGCCGTGATCCTTCGCCATCGTCCGACTCCACTCCCGAAAGCGCCACAACGAGCAGGCAGGGGAAACGGTTCGATCGGTCATGACAAATGCGCGACAAAGCCGGATTGCGCTCCTATATGGCCACCCGCCGTCATGTGAGCCCCCTCCCCATGCTGACTACCAATCCGTTCGAAACCACGACCGAAGACGGCGATACGCTGCGCGAGGAATGCGGCGTGTTCGGCGTGTCCGGCAGCGATAGTGCCGCAGCGCTGGTCGCGCTGGGGCTGCACGCCCTGCAGCATCGCGGACAGGAAGCCGCCGGGATCAGCAGCTTCGACGGTACGCTGTTCCACACGCATCGCGCGATGGGCCATGTCGCGGGCAATTTTGATCGGGACGACGTGATCCGCGCGCTGCCCGGCACCACCGCGGTCGGCCACGTCCGCTATTCGACGACGGGCGAGACGGCGCTGCGCAACGTCCAGCCGCTGTACGCCGACCTGTCGACCGGCGGCTTCGCCGTCGCGCACAACGGCAATATTTCCAACGCGATGAAGCTGCGCCGCGAATTGGTGCGGCGCGGATCGATCTTCCAGTCGACCAGCGACACCGAGACGATCATCCACCTCGTCGCGACGTCGAACTACCGTACGCTCCTCGACCGGTTCATCGACGCGCTGAAGCAGGTGGAGGGTGCCTATAGCCTGGTCGTGATGACCCCCGAAGGCATGATCGCCTGCCGCGATCCGCTGGGGATTCGACCGCTTGTGATGGGGCGCCTGGACGGCGCGGTGATCTTCGCATCCGAAACCGTGGCGCTCGACGTGTGCGGCGCGACCTTCGAACGGCAGGTCGAGCCGGGCGAGCTGGTGATCGTGCAGGGCACGGACATCCGATCGATCAAGCCGTTCGAAGCGGTGGCGCCGCGGCCGTGCATCTTCGAATGGGTGTATTTCAGCCGCCCCGATTCGATCGCGGGCGACCAATCGGTCTATTCGGTGCGCAAGGCGATCGGTGCGCAGCTGGCGATCGAGGCGCCGGTCGAGGCCGACCTCGTCATCCCGGTGCCCGATTCGGGCGTGCCCGCCGCGATCGGCTATGCGCAGGAATCGGGCATTCCGTTCGAGCTGGGCATCATCCGTTCGCATTATGTCGGCCGCACCTTCATCCAGCCGGGCGACAAGGTGCGCCATCTGGGCGTGAAGCTGAAGCACAATGCCAACCGCGCGCTGATCAAGGGCAAGCGCATCGTGCTGATCGACGATTCGATCGTGCGCGGCACGACCAGCCTGAAGATCGTGCAGATGATGCGCGATGCCGGCGCGGCCGAGGTGCATATGCGCATCGCGTCGCCCCCGACGCGGCACAGCTGCTTCTATGGCGTAGACACGCCGGAGCGGGCCAAGTTGCTCGCGGCCAAGCATGACGTCGGCGGCATGACCGACTTCATCCATGCCGACACCCTCGCCTTTGTCTCGATCGACGGCCTGTACAAGGCGCTGGGCGAGGAACAGCGCGCGTCGCGTCTGCCGAAATATTGCGATGCCTGCTTCACCGGCGACTATCCGACGACGCTGACCGACCATGACGATGTCGCCGACGTCGACCAGTTCGCGATGCTCGAAGAGCGGGTGAACTGATGGCAAAGCCACTCGATAATCAGCTGGCGCTCGTCACCGGCGCCAGCCGCGGCATCGGCGCCGCGACCGCGATCGCGCTGGCGGCGGCGGGCGCGCATGTCGTGCTGACCGCGCGGACGGCGAAGGACCTGGAGGCGGTCGAAGAAACGATCTTCGACGGGGGCGGATCGGCGACGATCGCCCCGCTCGACATGACGCAGACCGACAGCATCGCCCGGCTGGCGAGCGCGGTCGGCGAACGCTGGCAGGCGCTGGACGTGCTGGTTCTGAACGCCGGCATGCTGGGCACGCTGGCGGCGGTGCCGGCGATCGACCCCAAGGAATTCGCGCAGGTGCTGACGCTGAACGTCAGTGCGCAGGTGGCGATGATCCAGGCATTCGATGCGATGCTGCGCAAGGCCCCTGCGGCGAAGGTGATCGGCGTCACCTCCAGCGTCGGGCGCAACCCGCGCGCCTATTGGGGGGCCTATGGCGCGTCCAAGGCGGCGTTCGAGACTCTGATCGGTGCCTATGGCGACGAGACGAGCGAGATCAGCGGCATCCGCACCGCGATCCTCGATCCCGGCGCGACGCGGACCAAAATGCGCGCGCGCGCCTATCCGGGCGAGGCGCCGGAGTCGGTGAAGCCGCCGGAAGTGGTGGCGGAGCGGATCGCGGCGCTGGCGATCGCGGGCTTCCCGGCGGGGCATCGCGAGCGGGTGGGCTGAGGCGCCCCGCTTCGCGACGGGAAACAAAGCCTTTCTGCGGCTGTGCTTGATCCGCAGCCGCACGCGGTCCACATGGCCCCCATGCTGATCGAGACCGAAGCCACACCCAATCCGGCGACCCTGAAGTTCCTGCCGGGCCGCATCGTCATGGACGCGGGCACGCGCGATTTCGCGACGCCCGAGGAAGCGGAGGCGAGCCCGCTTGCCGAGATGCTGTTCGCGCTGGGCGACGTGACCGGCGTGTTCTTCGGCCGCGACTTCGTGTCGGTGACGGCGGCGCCGGGGGTCGACTGGGTCGGCCTGAAGCCCGATGTGCTCGCGATCCTGCTCGACCATTTCGCCGCCAACATGCCGCTTTTCCGCCAGGGTAGCGCTGGGTTCAGCGTGCCCGCGGGCGACAGCGACGAGGTGACGACCGACGATCCCGCCGATGCCGAGATCGTCGCGCAGATCCGCGAGCTGATCGACACGCGCGTGCGCCCGGCAGTGGCGAACGACGGTGGCGACATCGTCTATCGCGGTTTCGACAAGGGGAAGGTGTACCTGCGCATGCAGGGCGCCTGCGCCGGCTGCCCGTCGTCCAGCGCAACGCTGAAGAACGGCATCGAGCAGCTGCTGAAATATTACGTTCCCGAAGTCACCGAAGTGAGGGCCGTCTGATGTCCGCTCCCCTGCCCGATGCCGCGCTGGACACGCTGTTCCGGACCGCGCGCACGTTCAACGGCTATACCGATCGCCCGGTGAGCGACGAGCAGCTGCGCCAGATCTGGGACCTGATGAAGTGGGGTCCGACCTCCGCCAACCAGCTGCCCGCGCGGCTGGTCTGGTGCGTCAGCGACGAGGCCAAGGCGAAGCTCGCCGCCTGCGCATCGGAGGGCAATCGCGACAAGATCCTGAAAGCGCCCGTGACCGTCATCATCGGCATGGACGTCGAGTTTCACGAGCATCTGCCCGAACTGTTCCCGCATACCGACGCCAAGGCATGGTTCGATGGGAATACCGAGCTGCGCGTCGCCTCGGCGTTCCGCAATTCGTCGTTGCAGGGCGGCTATCTTATCCTGGCGGCACGGGCGCTGGGGCTGGATACGGGGCCGATGTCCGGCTTCGACCAGGGCGCGGTGGACAAGGCGTTCTTCGCCGACCAGCCGGGCGTGCGCAGCAACTTCATCGCGACATTGGGCTATGGCGATCCCGCCAGCCTGCACCCGCGCTCGCCGCGGCCGGCGTTCGAAAAGTTCAACACGATCGCGTAAGACCCTCGCCGATCGGGGATTGCGAGCGTCCCTCCGCATATTCGTCGTCACCCCGGACTTGGTCCGGGGTCCACCATCCCGCGGGGGTGGAGCTGGAGCCTCTTGCCGTTCCCTTCGCCGCAGAGTGGACCCCGGACCAAGTCCGGGGTGACGTGTGACAAGTGCTAACCGCCACTCGCATCTTGCCCCGGCGCGCGGGCTGCCGCAAAGCAGGCGCTTCATCATGACTGCCCGCACTCTTGTCATCGACACCGCCACCGCCGCCTGCTCGATCGCTCTGATCGACGGCGGGCAGGTCATCGCCGCCGAGCATCGCGAGGTCGGGCGCGGCCATGCCGAACAGCTGCTGCCGATGATCGCCGCTTTGCCCGATGGCGGACGCGCAGGGCATATCCTGGTCGATGTCGGCCCCGGCAGCTTCACCGGCCTGCGCGTCGGCATCGCCGCAGCCCGGGCGCTGGCACTCGGCTGGGGCAGCACTGTCGCCGGCTATTCGAGCCTGTCGCTCCTCGCCGCCGCCGCCTTTGCCGGCGGGCGGGAGGGCCAGATCGCCGCGATGCTGGAGGGCGGGCATGGAGAGGTGTTCGTGCAGAGCTTTGCGGCCGGACCCGTGCCGCTCGATGCGCTCGCCTCGCTGAAGCCGGAGGCAGCGATCGCCGCCTTGGGCGAACGCTATCCGGTCGGCAACGGCGTACGCTGGCTGCAACAGGTCGCCCCCGACCTCGGCGGCCAGCCCGCTTTGCCCGATGCGCGCGACGCGCTGCTGCTGCCCGAGGCGTTGAAGACGCTGCCCGCGCGTCCGGTCTACGGCCGTGCGCCCGATGCCAAACTGCCCGGCGGCCGCGTGCCGGAGCCGGCAGCCTGATGGCGACGCACCAGATCCTGCTGCGCACCGGCGACCCGCGCGACGTCGCGACGGTCGACGCGCTGATGACCGCCGCCTTCGATCCCCGCTATGGCGAGGCGTGGACCCGCAATCAGTGTCTGGGCGTGCTCGCGATGCCCGGCGTGCGGCTGACGCTGGCGCTGGTCGATGATCGCCCCGCCGGGTTCGCGATGGTGCGCAGCGTGATGGACGAGGCGGAACTGCTGCTGCTCGCGGTCGATCCCGCCTTTCGTCGGCGGGGCATCGGCACCGCCCTGCTGCGCGCGGTGATCGCCGAGGCGCAGATGAGCGGCATCGCGGATCTGCATCTGGAGGTGCGGGCGAACAATCCTGCGGTGGCGCTGTATACCGAGCAGGGCTTTGCCAAGGTGGGTGAGCGGCGCGGCTATTATCGCGGGCGCGGCGGCGAGGCGTTCGACGCGCATACGTATCGGCGGGCGGTGTAACGCGACCGGGCTCGACCGATCGTCGCATCCGATCACTGTTGCGAGTCGGTTTCGCTTTTCGCAACAAGCGCACTGTTCTACACGGTGCTCATGCCTCGCAAGATCGACCTCGAAGCCCTGTGCAATCAGAAGGGCCTGCGCATCACCGAACAGCGTCGCGTCATCGCGCGCGTCCTGTCGGAAGCCGAAGACCATCCCGACGTCGAAAAGGTGTATGAGCGCGCCTCGCTGATCGATCCGGGCATTTCGATCGCCACCGTCTATCGCACCGTGCGCCTGTTCGAAGAGGCCGGCATCCTGGATCGCCACGATTTCGGCGACGGCCGCGCACGCTACGAGCCGTCACCGGAAGCGCACCACGATCACCTGATCGACGTCGAGACGGGCAAGGTCATCGAATTCGTCGATCCGGAACTGGAGCAGCTGCAAAAGGCGATCGCCGAGAAGCTGGGCTTCCGCCTGGTCGACCATCGCATGGAATTGTACGGCGTCAGCCTCGATCGCAAGGCGTAAGCGCGGGCGCGTGATCGCCAACTTGCGCCTCGCGATCCGGTTGGCGGCGCTGGTGATCGCCCTGATCGGTGCGCTCTGCATCCACGGCCTGTGGCGGGCGGTTCGCCTGCCCTCGCCCTGGCCGCGACTGTTCCTGGGCAGCGTCGCGTGGATCGTCGGTGCGCGCGTGCGCGTGATCGGCCGGCCGCTGAAGCGCGACGTCGTGTTCCTGGCCAACCATTTGAGTTGGATCGACATCCTCGCCATCGCCGGCGCGACCGGCAGCGCCTTCGTCGCCAAGGCGGAACTGCGCGCGGCGCCGCTGGTCGGCTGGCTGTGTACGCTGAACCGCACGATCTTCGTGACGCGCGAGGACCGCTTGCAGGTGTCGGCGCAGATCGCTCGGCTGCGCGACGCGCTGGCCGAAGGCTGGGCGGTGACGATCTTTCCAGAAGGCACGACCAGCGACGGCACGACGCTGCTGCCGTTCAAGGCGGCGCTGCTCGCCGCGCTCGATCCGCCGCCGCCGGGTGGCCGCGTGCAGCCGGTGCGGGTCGATTACGGTCCGGCGACGGCCGAGCTTGCGTGGGTCGGGGACGAGCCGGGACAGGTCCATGCACTGCGGGTGCTGCGGCGGCGCGGTACGTTTCCGGTGACGCTGCATATGCTCGATGCCTTCGACCCGGCCGAGATCGGCGGCCGCAAGGCGATCGCCGCGCGGGCGCGTGAGGCGATCGGCGCGGCCTGACCGTCAAGCGGGAGGCGCTAGCGACGCCGAGCCCATTCCTGTATGGCCCGCGGCCATGACCCCCGCCGACAGCCCCAAGCCTGCGCCCAAGACCTTCCACGTCAAGTCGTTCGGTTGCCAGATGAACGTCTATGACGGCGAGCGCATGGCCGAACTGATGACCGCGGAAGGCATGACCGCCGCTGCCGACGCGGCGGACGCCGACCTGGTCGTGCTCAACACCTGCCATATCCGCGAAAAGGCGACCGAGAAGGTCTATTCGGACATCGGTCGACTGCGCAAGGACGCGCGCCTCGCTGAGCGGGCCGCGCCGATGATCGCCGTCGCCGGCTGCGTCGCGCAGGCGGAAGGCGAAGAGATCGTCCGCCGCGCGAACGTCGATGTCGTGGTGGGACCGCATGCGTATCACAACCTCCCGGGCCTCGTTGCGCAGGCGGCGAGCGGCGCACCCGGGCTAGATACCGACATGCCGCTGCTGTCGAAATTCGGCGCCCTGCCCGCGCGGCGCCGTGTCGGGCCGTCAGCGTTCCTGACGGTGCAGGAAGGCTGCGACAAATTCTGCACCTATTGCGTCGTGCCCTATACGCGCGGTGCCGAGGTGAGCCGTTCGTTCGCGGCGATCGTCGACGAGGCGAAGGCGCTGGTGGATGCGGGTGCGCGCGAGATCACCCTACTGGGCCAGAACGTCAACGCCTGGGACGATGACGGGCGGGGCCTGCACGACCTAATCCGCGTGCTCGACCGCATCCCCGGCCTCGCCCGGATCCGCTATACGACCAGCCATCCCAACGACATGGCGCAGGGCCTGATCGATGCGCACGGCGACGTCGAAAGCCTGATGCCGTTCCTGCACCTGCCGGTGCAGGCGGGCAGCGACCGCGTGCTGAAGGCGATGAACCGGAGCCACGATTCCGACAGCTACCTGCGCCTGCTCGACCGCGTGCGCGCCGTGCGCCCTGATATCGCGCTGTCGGGCGATTTCATCGTCGGCTTTCCCGGCGAGACGGAAGCGGAGTTCGCCGAGACGCTCGCGCTGGTCGATGCGGTCGGCTACGCGCAGGCCTATTCGTTCAAATACAGCCCCCGCCCCGGCACGCCGGCCGCCGACATGGCCGGCGCCGTGCCGCCCGAAGTGATGGACGAACGGCTGCAGCGCCTGCAAGCCGCGCTGGGCCGCGACCAGCAGGCGTTCAACCAGGCCAGCGTCGGCCGGACGTGCGACGTGCTCATCGAGCGCAAGGCCAAGCTGCCCGGGCAGATGCTCGGCAAGTCGCCCTGGCTGCAATCGGTGCATATGATGACCGACGCGGCGATCGGCGACATCGTGACGGTCGACCTGCTGTCCGCCGGCCCGGTCTCGATGGCGGGCGCGGTGCGGGTTAAGCAGGCCGCGTAGATCGGCACGTTTGCCGCTTCCCTTTCGTGCGCGGGCATCCCACATTCGGTGCATGCCATTTCGGCACGAAAGGATTGCATGAGTCGCAAGCCCGTCCCCGCCCGCTCCGGTGAACGCAGCCGGGCGGAGGTGTTGTTCGACAAGCCGCAGCTGCTCGCCACGCTGTTCGGCCAATATGACCAAAATCTGGTGGCGCTCGAAAACCGGCTGGGCGTCTACATCACCGCACGCGGCAACCGCGTCGGGCTGGAGGGCGCCGCCGAGAATGTCGCGCTGGCGCGCGACGTGTTGCAGGACCTGTACCAGCGCATCCAGCGCGGCGAGGAAATCGACACGGGTCTGGTCGATGCGTCGATCGCGATGGCGGCCGAACCGACGCTCGACGGCATCGTCAGCACCGAACGCACCGCGATCCCTTCGATCATGATCCGCACGCGCAAGAAGACGATCGTGCCGCGCACCCCGGCGCAGGCGCATTACATGCGCGAATTGAGCACGCACGACATGATCTTCGCGCTCGGGCCGGCGGGTACGGGCAAGACCTATATCGCGGTTGCGCAGGCGGTGTCGCAGCTGATCACCGGCAGCGTCCAGCGGCTGATCCTGTCGCGCCCCGCGGTCGAGGCGGGCGAGAAGCTAGGCTTCCTGCCCGGCGACATGAAGGACAAGGTCGATCCGTATCTGCGACCGCTCTACGATGCGCTGCACGATTGTCTGCCTGCCGAACAGGTCGAGCGGCGAATCGCGAGCGGCGAGATCGAGATCGCGCCGATCGCCTTCATGCGCGGCCGCACGCTGGCCGATGCCTTCGTCATCCTCGACGAGGCGCAGAATACGACACCCGCGCAGATGAAGATGTTCCTGACCCGCTTCGGCCAGAACAGCCGGATGGTGATCTGCGGCGATCCCAACCAGACCGACCTGCCCGGCGGCGTCGCGGCGAGCGGCCTGGCCGATGCGACGATGCGGCTAGAGGGCGTCGAGGGTATCTCGATGACCCGCTTCAGCAGTGCCGACGTCGTCCGCCATCCGATTGTCGGGCGGATTGTCGAGGCGTATGAGGGGGCCGCTTGACGGACGCGTATATCCTCGCCACCGTGGCGGGATATACCGGAGGTGACGATGGCGTCGCTCTATATCAAGAATGCGGACACTGCCGATCTGGCCCGCGAAGTTGCCGAGCTGCTCGGCACGAGCAAGACGGCAGCGGTCCACGATGCCTTGCTTCATCGAAAGCGTGAGCTGGAGCAGGAGCGTCGGTCCCCTGGCGTGCCGCTGCGCGAGCGCATGAAAGCCTGGCGCGAGGCACATCCGCTGGGTCGCCCGACCGGCCTCGTTGCGGACAAGGCGTTCTACGATTCGCTCAACGACGAGGACGACGATTGACCATCTTCGTCGACGCCTCGGCGATCGTCGCGATCGTCTATGGCGAACCCGAGGCCGACGATTTCGCAGATGCGATCGAGGCGCATAACGACCGCTTGTATTGTGCGGTCGGCGCGTGGGAAGCGGCCCACGCCATCGCCCGTCTGCGGGAGGTGAGCCTGCACGAAGCAGCGGAAGCTGTGAGCGGTTTTGCCTATGAGGCCAGCTTGCGCGTCGTGTCGATCGGCGAGCCGGAACGTGATGAAGCGATCCGTGCGGCGGCGCGTTACGGCAAAGGCTCACGCCATCCCGCCCGTCTCAACATGGGCGATTGTTTCGCTTATGCCTGTGCCAAGACCAATGACGCCCGCCTGCTGTATAAGGGCGACGATTTCTCGAAGACGGACCTTGCATGATCCACATCGAACTCGCCCATGAGACGCCCTGGCCCGACGCCACCGATTGGGACGCGCTTGCCGTCCGGGCCGCGCGCGCGGCGATCGAGCGGACGCCGCATGGCGAATTGCTCACCACGCCCGCGACCGTCGAGATCAGCGTCCGCCTGACTTCTGACGACGAAGTCCACGCGCTCAACCGTCAGTATCGGCAGAAGGACAAGCCGACCAACGTCCTGTCGTTTCCGATGGTGCAGCCGGATCTGATCGATACGGTCAGCCAGAATAGCGACGATGGCGAGCTGTTGCTGGGCGATATCGTGCTTGCGCATGGCGTATGCGAACGCGAGGCGGCCGAAAAGGGCGTTAGCGTGCAGGAACATGCCACGCACCTGCTGGTACATGGCACGCTGCATCTGCTAGGCTATGATCACATGGGGGACGACGAGGCCGAGGCGATGGAGGAGATCGAGCGTCAGGCTCTGGCCACGCTCGGCATCGCGGACCCTTATCTCGTGCGTGAGGACTGACACAGACTGCCATGGCAGAGGACCGAAGTAGCGCCGGTTACGGCGACTCCAACGAATCGAGTATCTGGCGCGGGCTGCGCACGCTGATCTTCGGCGGCGGCCAGGAGGAATCGCTCCGCGACCAGCTGGAAGAGGCGATCGACCGGCATGAGGACGATCCCGGCCCCGACGCCAAGGGCGACCTAACGCCGCTGGAACGGCAGATGGTGCGCAACCTGCTGCATTTCGGCGAGCGCGACGCGGGCGATGTCGGCGTGCCGCGTGCGGACATCATCGCGGTCGAGGAAAATACGACCTTCGCGCATCTGGTGCAAATCTTCGCGGAGGCGGGGCACAGCCGCCTGCCGGTCTATCGCGGGCAACTGGATACGATCATCGGCATGGTCCACATCAAGGATGTCTTTAACATCCTGGCGACCGGCGCCGACCATCCGACGAGCATCGCCGGACTGATCCGCGAGCCGCTGTACGTGCCGATGAGCCGCGGCGCGCTGGACCTGCTCGCCGACATGCGCCAGCGGCATGTCCACCTCGCCATCGTGCTCGACGAATATTCGGGCACCGAAGGCCTGGTGACGATCGAGGATCTGATCGAGGAGATCGTCGGCGAGATCGAAGACGAGCATGACGAGGCCCCGAGCGCGCTGCTCGTGCCGATCGACGGCGGCGCGTGGGACGCGGATGCCCGCGCCGAGCTGGAGGATGCGGCCGAATTGATCGACCCTCGCTTGGGCGAAGCCGAGAGCGACGTCGATACGCTGGGCGGCCTTGCGGCAGTGCTGGCGGGGCATGTGCCGCACGTCGGCGAGTGCGTGGATCACCCGTCGGGCTGGAAGTTCGAGGTGCTCGATTCGGACGAACGGCGTATCCATCGCCTGCGGCTGCATCCGCCCGTGGCGCGCGAGGTGGAAGACGCCTGAGGGTTGGCCCGAGCTTTGGGTCGGGCTGATCGACAGTCTGGACAGCGCATTATTCCTCCACTGACAGGGGGCGGAGGCGGTGACGGAGGGCGGACAGCAGGTTTTTCGTGACAGGGCGATACCCTGACCTCCCCCTCCGTCATGCCTGCGGCATGCCACCTCCCCCTGGCGGGGGAGGACTTTAATTCGCGCGGCCTAGTTCTGCTTGACCAGCGTGACCTGCGCGACGTCGATGCCGCCGCCGCGGAAGCCGCCTTCGCAATACATCAGGTAATAGCGCCACAGGTCGCGGAAGCGGGCATCGAGCCGTTCGGGCAGGCGGCCCGCCTTGTCGGCATTGTCGAACCGTTCGCGCCAGTGGCGCAACGTCTGCGCATAATCGAGGCCGAAGGCGTGGTGATCGGTCCAGGCGAGGCCGCGCGCTTCGCACAAGGCGCGGAAGCGGCTGTCGGACAGCAGCATGCCACCGGGGAAGACGTAGCGCTGGATGAAATCGACGCTGGAGGCGTAGCGTTCGAACACGTCGTCGGCGATGCTGATATATTGGATCGCGGCGCGCCCGCCGGGTTTCAGGACGCGGGCGAGCGTGTCGCAATAGGCGGGCCAATAAGCCTGGCCCACCGCCTCGACCATCTCGATGCTGGCGACCGCGTCATAGGTGCCGGTGACGTCGCGATAGTCAGTGAGCGAGACGGTGACGCCGGGAAGCGCGCGGGCATCCACCTCCGCCTTCTGCTCGGTCGAGAGGGTGAGGCCATGGACACGGCGGCCTGCCGCCGATGCCGTAGCCGCGAACGATCCCCAGCCGCAGCCGATTTCTAGAATGGTGTCGCCGGGCGCGGTGCCGGTGCGGTCGAGGATCGCCGTGAGCTTGCGGCGCTGGGCCTGCTCCAGCGTATCGCCCGAACCGTAGATGCCGCTGGAATAGGTGAGGCTGGGGTCGAGCCATTCGCGGTAGAAATCGTTGCCGAGGTCGTAATGGTCGGCGATATTGCGGCGCGAGCCCTTGCGGTCGTTGCGCCGTAGCGCGTGCCAGCCGCGTAGCAGCAGCTTCGGGATACCCCCGGCGCGCGCGACATTGGCGAGCGGCACGCGGTTGCGCATGAACAGATCGAACAGCGGCACCGGATCAGGGCTGGACCAGTCGCCATCCGCCCAGGCTTCATACCAGCCCACCGAACCGCCCGTGGCGAGGCGCACGAGCGCGCGCCAGCGGTGAATGGTGACAAGCGGCACCGGCCCCGGCTTGCGCCCGCCGAGCAACCGATGCGTGCCATCGGGCAGCCGCGCCTCGATCCCACCGCGCACCAGCCCGGTGTCGATCCGGTCGAGAAAGCGGTGAAATGCGGGCGCGAAAAGGCGTTGCTGAAATGTGTCCCCGGGCATGTCGGGCGCGCTCATGCCGCAGCTTGGCCGCAGTGGAAAGGGGGTCAGGCGATCGCGGCGTCGCGCGCCATCGCCTCGCCCAGCGTCAGGATCGCGGTCACGTGGCGGCGGGCGATCTCCATCGCGTCGTCGCCATAGCCGCCACCGACGGTGCTCGCGAGCGGCACGTCGCCCGCAAGCTGGGCGATCAGCCGTTCGCGCGCGACCAGCCCATCGAGGCTGAGCGACAGGCGCCCGAGCCGGTCGCCGACGAACGGATCGACGCCTGCCTGGTACAGGATCAGCTGCGGCCGGTGCTCGGCAAGGAAGGGCGCGAGCGTCGCCTCCAGCGTCGCAAGATAGTCGGCGTCGTCCACGCCATCGGCGAGCGGCACGTCGAGCGTCGAGCGCGCCTTTCGGGCGGGGAAATTCTTTTCGGCATGGATCGAATAGGTGGCGATCCCTGGTCGCCCGGCGAGCAAGGCCGCGGTGCCGTCGCCTTGATGCACGTCGCAGTCGACCACGACGAGGCGATCGACCGTGCCCTCGTCGATCAGCCGCACCGCGGCGAGCGCGAGATCGTTGAACACGCAATAGCCGGCACCTGTATCGGCGAGCGCATGGTGGCTGCCGCCCGCGGTATTGGCGGCAAAGCCAAGGCGGAGCGCAAGCTGCGCGGCGAGCCAGGTGCCGCCGGGCACCGCCGCTGCACGCGCCGCGACTTCGGGGGTGATCGGGAAGCCGATGCGTCGGGCCTTGGGCGCGGGGACGCGCGCTTCCAGCACCTCGGCGACATATTCGGGATCGTGGACCGCCTCCAGCCAGTGGCGGGGCATCGCTTCGGGTTCGTGCCACGTCACGCGATCGCCCGCCTCGCGCAGCAGGTCGCGGATCAGGCCGTTCTTGTTCCAGCGGTAGGTGGAGCGCGCCGGTGCGGGCGCGACATAGGCGGGATGATGGACGACGGCGATCACGCTGCCTAGGTAGGAGCGATCGAGCGCCGCCCCAAGCGGTGCCCGCCGGAGAGAGCCGAATGACCGAAGCGACCGCCGACCCTACTCCCGCCGACCCTACTCCCTACGTCCGGCCGGACGTGCGCGGATTCCTGGACTATCTGAACGCGATGCCGGGGCCACGCACCCACCAGATGACGCCTGAGGCGGCCCGGCAGGTGTTCACGGCGATGAAGGACGTCGCCGATCTGCCGGTGGGCGAACTGGCGGTGATCCGCGACCTGTCGATCCCCGGACCCGGCGGCACCATCCCGGCGCGGCTGTTCGACGCGCGCGAGACCCGCCAGCCGGGGCCGGCGCTGGTCTTCTACCATGGTGGCGGCTTCGTGATCGGCAATATCGACACGCATGCGGGCTTTTGCGCCGAGATGGCGCGCGTGCTCGACGTGCCGGTCGTCTCGGTCGACTATCGGCTGGCGCCCGAACATCGCTGGCCCGCCGCACCCGACGATTGCGAGGCGGCGGCGCGCTGGGTGGCGGAGAGCCCAGCGGAATTGGGCCGCAGCGTCACCGGGCTGATCCTGTGCGGCGACAGCGCGGGTGGCACGCTGACGATCGTCGCGGCGATGGACCTGCGCGACCGGCCGGCGGCGGTGCCGGTGATCGTTCAGGCGCCGATCTATCCGGCAGCCGATTCGTCGCGGCCCTATCCGTCGTTCGACCAGTTCGCCGACGGCTATCTGCTGACGCGCGATACGATGCTGTGGTTCGTCGATGCCTATGCGGCCGATATCGCGCATAGCCGCGGATCGCCGCTGCTCGGCCGACTGGAGGGCCTGCCACCGGCGGTGATCGTCACTGCCAGCCTGGACCCGATCCGCGACCAGGGCCGCGCTTATGCCGCCGCACTGGCGCAGGCCGGCATACCCGTGGTGTTCCGCGAGGCGGTGGGGACCGTCCATGGCTTCATCACGCTGCGCAAGGCGATCCCGTCGAGCCAGGGCGACGTCGCCGGCTATCTCGCGGCGCTGAAGGACGTGATTGTCGAGGCGGAGGCAGCGCGCGTCATGGCGCAGGCCGCAGGACAGGAGGCCGCACGATGACCGATCCCAGCACCCTGCCCTATCGCCCCTGCGCCGGCGTGATGCTGCTGAACCGCGAGGGCAAGGTCTTCGTCGGGCAGCGGATCGATACGACGCTGGAGGCGTGGCAGATGCCGCAGGGCGGGATCGATCCGGGCGAAGAGGCCTATGACGCCGCGGTGCGCGAACTGGGCGAGGAAACCGGCGTCGCCCCCCACCATGTCGAGCTGATCGTCGAAGCGCCGCGGGACTTTCTGTACGATCTGCCGCCCGACATGATCGGCAAGGTGTGGAAGGGCAAGTGGCGCGGGCAGCGGCAGCGCTGGTTCCTGTTCCGCTTCCTGGGCGAGGACGGCGACATCGATATCGCGACCGAGCATCAGGAGTTTCGCGCCTGGCGCTGGAGCGACCCCGCCGACCTGCCGACGATGATCGTGCCGTTTAAGCGCGCGCTGTACGAGGACGTGCTCGCCGCATTCGCGCCTCATCTCGCCGCAGCGGGCCCACGCTGACCTGCGTTGGGGGGTGTCAGGCGCGCGACGAACGGCTAGAGCGCCGGATGTGCGCGCTACCTTGCTCCTCTCGCTGTGCCTTGCTCCCCTGCTGATCGCCAATGCGCCGGTCGCCGATGGCGGTCAGCCGGACGACACCAAGGTGCCGATCCCCGCCGCGATCCGATCGATGCTGGATGCCGCGATCGAAAGCGGCAACGACGGTGACGTGTCGGTGGTGGTCAAATATGCGCGGCTGGCCGATCCGGCGAGCGCCGATGCGGTGCTCGCCATCGCGCAGAAGTGGCGCAACGATCGGGCGCAGGCGCGACAGACCACGATCAGGCAGGCGAGCATATTCGACCTGTGGAGTGGCCGGGCGGAACTGGGCGGTTACATCACTACCGGCAATACCGACAGCAAGGGCGGGTCGGCGATCCTCGACCTGACGCGCGAAGGGCTGCAATGGCGCCACAAGTTCCACGTGCAGGCGGATTATCAGGAAAACGCTAACATCACGACGCGCGAACATTACCTCGCGAGCTACGAGCCGAACTACAAGATCAACGACCGCCTGTATGCTTATGGCGCCGCGCAATATGAATCGGATCGGTTCCTGGGCTATTACAACCGCTATTCGGCGTCGGCGGGTGCAGGCTATAGCGCGATCAAGAGCCCCAAGGTGCGGCTCGACGTCGAGCTCGGCCCGGCGTTCCGGCAAACGCATTTCACCGACGAAACCCGGCAGAGCAATATCGCCGCGCGCGGGACGCTGGCGTTCAACTGGCGCGTGCTGCCCGGGCTGTCGGTGACGCAGAATGCCTCCGCCTACGTGCAGAGCGCCAATTCGACGCTGAGCGGCACCAGCGCGCTGAATGCGAAGCTGATCGGGCCGCTGTCCGCGGCGTTTTCGTATAATGTCCAATATGAAAGCGAACCGCCGGTGAAATCCAAGAACACCGACACGATCGGCCGGGCGTCGCTGGTCTATACGTTCTGAACCTGGTTTCATCGGAGACCATATTCGACTAGCCTCCCGGGTATGAGAGGTATGTCGAACGACGAACGCGCCTTGGTCGAGCGGATCGATCAGGCGGCGATGCTGGCGCAGGTCGAGCGCTGGGCGGCGGTGAATAGCGGCACGCGCAACCTGGCCGGCGTCGGGCAGATGGCCGCACTGCTTGCCGATGCCTTTGCGGTGCTGCCCGGCGAGATCGCGATGGTCGAGCCGGAGCCGGTCGAGGCGGTGGCGGCGGACGGCTCGGTCGCCGCGCTGGCACATGGCCACCACCTGCACCTGCGGGTCCGGCCCGAGGCACCCGTCCGTATGCTCTTCACCGGGCATATGGATACGGTCTATCCCGTCGACCATCCGTTCCAGACGCTGACCCACCGCGACGACGGCACGATCAACGGGCCGGGCACGGCGGATATGAAGGGCGGGCTTGCCGTGATGCTCGCCGCGCTGACCGCTGTGGAGGCGCAGGGCGCCGATGGCTTCGGCTATGACGTCGTCATCAATTCGGACGAGGAGACGGGCTCGCTCTCGTCCGCAGGGTTGCTCGCGAGGGCGGCACGGGGGGCGGTTGCAGCGCTGACCTACGAGCCGGCGCTCGCCGACGGGACGCTGGCGGGCGCGCGTGGTGGCACGGGCAATTTTTCCATCGTGATCCGCGGGCGGAGTGCGCATGCGGGGCGCAACCCCGAAGAGGGGCGCAATGCGATCGTCGCCGCCGCCGCGCTGGCGGTACGGCTGGCGGAGGCCGGTGGGCCGGGCCTGTCGGTCAACCCGGCGCGGATCGATGGCGGCGGACCGAACAACGTGGTGCCGGACCTCGCCATCCTGCGCGTCAACTTCCGCCCCGCCGCCGCGGATGCGATCGCACGGGCGCAGGCGGCGATCGACGACAGCGTCGCCGCCGTCGCCGCAGCGCATGACGTACGGATCGAGGTGCATGGCCGCTTCAATCGCCCGCCCAAGCCGATCGACGCCGGTGCCGAACGCCTGTTCGCCTGTGTCGCGGACGCCGGCGCGGATCTGGGCCTCAGCATCGGTTGGCGCGCGACCGGGGGCGTGTGCGACGGCAACAACATAGCCGCGGCCGGCGTACCCGTGGTCGACACGATGGGCGTGCGCGGCGGCGCGATCCATTCGGCGGACGAATTCATGATCGTCGACAGCCTCGCCGAGCGCGCGGCACTGTCGGCGCTCACCATCAGTCGCATCGTACAGCGGGGACGGCCATGACCTTTCGCATTCGGGCCGCACGCGCCGACGACTTGCAGCATCTGTATGAAATGGCGAAGCTGACCGGCGGGGGGTTCACCAACCTGCCGCCAGACCGCAAGGCGCTGCGCACGAAGCTGGACCGCAGCGACGAGGCGTTCGCGCGCGACAAGGGGGCGATCACCGACGAGCTGTTCGTGCTGATGCTGGAGAATGGCGAGACGGGCGAGGTGCGCGGCACCTGTCAGTTGTTCACGCAGGTGGGGCAGAAACACCCCTTCTACAGCTATCGTCTGGGCACGCTGACGCAGCACAGCAAGGAGCTGGAGCGCACGTTTCGCGCGGAAATGCTGGCGCTGACCACCGATCTGGAGGGCGCGTGCGAGGTCGGTGGGCTGTTCCTGCATCCGGGGGAGCGCGCGGGCGGGCTGGGCCTATTGCTGGCGCGCAGCCGCTATCTGTTCATCCGCGCGCACCGGGCACGCTTCGCCGATCGTATCCTCGCCGAATTGCGCGGCATCATCGACGAGGCGGGTGGATCCCCGTTCTGGGACGGTCTGGCAGGTCGCTTCTTCGGCATGAATTTCCAGGACGCCGACCAGTTCAATGCGACGCACGGCCACCAGTTCATCGCCGACCTGATGCCCAAGCATCCGATCTACACCGCGATGCTCTCCGAAGCGGCGCGCGCGGTGATCGGCCTGCCGCATCCGAGCGGCCGGGCGGCGATGCGCATGCTGGAGAATGAGGGTTTTCATTATGAAAACTACATCGACATCTTCGATGGCGGACCGACGATGACGGCGCGGACCGACCGGGTGCGCACGATCGAGAGCGCACGCGACTGCCCGGTGATCGCGATCGACGACGATGGCGGGGACGAGGCGCTGGTCGCCACGGGCCGGCTGCAGGACTTCCGCTGCGCCTTCGGGCATGTCCGCATGGTTGGCGATGGCGTGGTGCTGTCGTCCGACTGCGCCAAGGTGCTGGGCGTGCAGCCCGACGATCGCGTCCTGTTCGCATCGCGGTGGTGAGCATGCTGACCGAAATCAACTTCGACGGGATCGTCGGGCCGAGCCACAATTACGCCGGCCTGTCGGCAGGCAATCTCGCCGCGACCGCGCATGCGGGTCAGGTGTCGCAGCCGCGCGCGGCGGCCTTGCAGGGCCTCGACAAGATGCGGCGCAATCTGGCGCTGGGCCTTCGCCAGGGCGTGCTGCTGCCGCATCGCCGGCCGGACCATCGCTGGCTCGCGAGCCTGTCGACCGATTATGCGGGCGCATCTGCCCTGTTGCAGGCGCAGGCGATGTCGGCGTCGGCGATGTGGGCAGCCAATGCCGCGACCGTCTCGCCTGCGCCGGATACGGCGGATGGACGCTGCCATCTGTCGGTCGCCAATTTGATGACGATGCCGCATCGCAGCCATGAATGGCCCGAGACGCTGGCGCAACTGCGCACCGCCTTCGCGCACGACGCCTTTGCGGTGCATGGACCCGTGCCCGCGCCGTTCGGCGACGAGGGCGCGGCCAACCATATGCGACTGTGCGCGAGCCAGGACGCGCCGGGCGTCGAGGTGTTCGTTTACACGCTGCCCGGCGGCCCCTTCCCCGCGCGCCAGCATCCGACGGCCAGCGAGACGATCGCGCGCGCACACGGGCTGTCGCGCGAGCGGACGCTGTTCGTGCAACAGTCCGCCGAGGCGGTGACGGCGGGCGCGTTCCACAACGACGTCGTCGCGGTCGCCAACGAACGCGTGCTGTTCGCGCACGAACTCGCCTTTGCCGACAAGGACGGCTTTTACGCCGACCTGCGCCGCCTGCTGCCCGAGGTGGAGATCGTCGAGGTGCCGGCCAGCGAGGTGAGCCTGGCCGATGCCATCGCTTCCTATCTGTTCAACGCCCAGCTCGTCACGACGGCGGACGGGCCGACGCTGGTCGTGCCGATGGAGGCGCGCGCCAATGCCGCGGTCTGGGGCTGGCTGGAGCGGCATCAGGCCGGCAACGGGCCGATCCGTCGGGTCGAGACGGTCGACGTCACGCAGTCGATGGCGAACGGCGGCGGGCCGGCATGCCTGCGATTGCGCGTGGTCGCCGACCCGGCGACGGTCGATCCGCACTTCCTGGTCGATGCGGCAAAGCTGGATGCGATCGAAGCGGTGGTGCGGCGCTGGTGGCCGGAGGCGATCGATCCGGCCGCGCTGGGGGATGCGGCGCTGGTCCGAGACGTCGAAAGCGCGCACG
The DNA here is from genome assembly GCF_049897245.1 of Sphingomonas sp. DC5200-1. Lineage (NCBI taxonomy): Bacteria > Pseudomonadati > Pseudomonadota > Alphaproteobacteria > Sphingomonadales > Sphingomonadaceae > Sphingomonas > Sphingomonas sp. DC5200-1. Next base: position 113,904 of record NZ_JAFCVW010000001.1, on the reverse strand, counting down.
AACGGCTGCTGGAGGCGCTCGACCTGTCGGGTTACTTGACGGTTAACCACGGCTCTTAACCCGCGACCGACGGAAATCCGCCATTGGCGCGCGGCTTGCTTAACCTTTTGGCATGTGGACCCGCATCAGACGCCTCTTCACCATCAAGACCAAATTCGAGGCGTTCGTCATCATCTATGGCCTCGCCATGGGGGCGGTGGAGCGCGGCATGCATTACCTGCAGCAATATCCCGGCTGGCAGGGGTGGATGCTGTTCTGCTGCTGCCCGATCGCGGTGTTCATGGTCGGCGGAGTGCTGATCGATTCGGTCGAGCGGCGGCGCGAGGAATGGGGCCAGCCGGAATAGGGGCGCCCCAAGGATAAGTTGGTCGCATCGCGCGAACGGGGGCTTATCTGAAAGCCCCATGAGCGGGCTTACCCATTTGCAGCGGCTGGAAGCCGAGAGCATCCACATCATGCGAGAGGTCGTCGCCGAGGCGGAGCGGCCGGTGATGCTGTACTCGGTCGGCAAGGATTCGGCGGTGATGCTGCACCTGGCCAAGAAGGCGTTCTTTCCGGCGCGACCGCCCTTCCCGCTGCTGCATGTCGATACGACGTGGAAGTTCCGCGCGATGTACGCGCTGCGCGACAAGGCGGCCGCGGATGCGGGGATGGAGCTGATCGTGCACAAGAACCCGGAGGCGGAGGCCGCGGGGATCAACCCATTCGACCATGGCAGCCGGCATACCGATCTGTGGAAGACCGAAGGGCTGAAGCAGGCGCTGAAGGCGGGCGGCTATGACGCCGCCTTCGGCGGGGCGCGGCGCGACGAGGAAAAGTCGCGCGCGAAGGAGCGCATCTTTTCCTTCCGCTCGGCGAGCCAGGGCTGGGATCCCAAGGCGCAGCGGCCCGAGCTGTGGAATTTGTACAATGCCCGCATCCATCGCGGCGAGAGCATCCGCGTCTTCCCGCTGTCCAACTGGACCGAGCTCGACATCTGGCAATATATCCTGCGCGAGGGGATCGAGATCGTACCGCTCTATTTCGCCGCGCCACGCCCGACGGTGGAGCGTGACGGCATGCTGCTGATGGTGGACGACGATCGCTTTCGCCTGGCGCCCGGCGAAGTGCCGGTCGAACGCTCGATCCGCTTCCGCACCTTGGGCTGCTATCCGCTGACCGGGGCGGTGGAGAGCGAGGCGGCGACGCTGCCGCAGGTGATTCAGGAAATGCTGCTGACCACGACCAGCGAACGCCAGGGCCGCGCGATCGACCACGATCAGGCCGCGAGCATGGAGAAGAAGAAGCGCGAGGGGTATTTCTGATGGCTGCCGTCACGACATTCCTCCCCCGCGAGGGGAAGGTGGCAGCGAAGCGGACAGAGGGGGAGGACAGCGGCGGCTTCGGCGTAGGCGGAAACGCCCCCTCCACCACCGCTTTGCGGCGGTCCCCCTCCCCCGCTGACGCGAGGGAGGATTTTGCGGCGTGACCATGTCTACAGACAGGATATTTCCGATGCTCGCACTCTCTCCGGTCCTCCCCCGCCAGGGGGAGGTGGCGCGGCGGAGCCGTGACGGAGGGGGAGGATACGGCGAGGCGCGCGTGTGCGGCGAGGCCCCCTCCACCACCCGCCTTTGGCGGGCGGTCCCCCTCCCCCGCTGCGCGAGGGAGGATGTGTTCGCATGACCGCTTACACACCGGATGCGCTGATCGCGGCGGATATCCATGCCTATCTCGACACGCATCAGACCAAGTCGATGCTGCGCTTCATCACCTGCGGGTCGGTGGATGACGGCAAGTCGACGCTGATCGGGCGACTGCTGTACGATTCGAAGACGATCTTCGAGGATCAGCTGAGCCAGCTGGAGGCAGACAGCAAACGCGTCGGTACGCAGGGGCAGAATATCGACTTCGCGCTCTTGGTCGACGGGCTTGCCGCCGAGCGCGAGCAGGGCATTACGATCGACGTCGCCTACCGCTTCTTCGCGACCGAGAAGCGCAAGTTCATCGTCGCCGATACGCCGGGGCACGAACAATATACGCGCAACATGGTGACGGGCGCATCGACCGCCGATTGCGCGGTGATCCTGATCGATGCGCGCAAGGGCGTGCTGACGCAGACGCGGCGGCATTCGTTCCTGGCGCACCTGATCGGCATCCGCCAGATCGTGCTCGCGGTGAACAAGATGGATCTGGTCGGCCACGATCAGGCGACGTTCGACGCGATCGTGGCGGACTATGCCGACTTCGCACGCGGGATCGGGATCGACGCGTTCACCGCCATTCCGCTGTCGGGCCTGACCGGCGCCAATATCACGACCCGGTCGGATGCCATGCCGTGGTATCGCGGCCCGGCGCTGCTGCCACACCTGGAGGCGATTCCCGTCGACAGCGATCGCGCCGCGGCGGGTCCGTTCCGGCTGCCGGTGCAATGGGTCAACCGGCCTGACCTCGACTTCCGTGGCTTTGCCGGGACGATCGCCGGCGGTCGCGTCGCGGTGGGCGATGCGGTGCGGATCGTCCCCTCGGGCAAGACGACGCAGGTCGCGCGGATCGTGACGTTCGATGGCGACCGTGAGGCGGCACAGGCCGGCGAAGCGGTGACTGTGGTGCTGGCCGACGAGGTGGATTGTTCGCGCGGCGACGTGATCGCGGCTGCCGACGCGCCACCCGAAGCCGCCAATCAGTTCGAGGCGACGATCGTCTGGCTGTCCGACACGGCGCTGGTGCCGGGCCGCGGCTATTGGCTGAAGATCGGCCCGCGAACGGTGGGCGCGAGCGTCCAGGCGCCGGGATATGTCGTCGACGTCAATACGCAGGCGCATCTGTCTGCGAAGACACTGGCGCTCAACGACATCGGCGTCGCCGAGGTGTTCACCGACGAGGGCATCGTGTTCGAGCCCTATGCGCAGAGCGCGACGCTCGGCGGCTTCATCCTGATCGATCGCGAAACCAATGCGACGGTCGCGGCCGGGCTGATCCACCATGCGCTCCGCCGGGCGCAGAACGTGCATTGGCAGTCGGTGGATATCACGCGAGAGGCGCATGCGCGGCAGAAGGGGCAGTCGCCGCGGCTGTTGTGGTTCACCGGCCTGTCGGGATCGGGCAAGTCGACCATCGCCAATCTGGTCGAAAAGAAGCTGCATGCGCTGGGGCGGCACAGCTTCCTGCTCGATGGCGACAATGTGCGGCATGGCCTGAACCGCGACCTGGGCTTCAGCGACGCCGACCGGATCGAGAATATCCGCCGTGTCGGCGAGGTCGCCAAGCTGATGACCGATGCGGGCCTGATCGTGCTGACCGCCTTCATCTCGCCGTTCCGTGCCGAGCGGCAGATGGTGCGCGGGATGCTGCCGCCGGGCGAGTTTGTCGAAATTTTCGTCGATACGCCGCTGGCGGAGGCGGAGGCGCGCGACGTGAAGGGCCTGTACGCCAAGGCGCGGCGCGGCGAGATCGCCCATTTCACCGGCATCTCGAGCCCCTACGAGGCGCCGGACGCTCCAGATATTCGTATCGACACGACGCGCGAGAGCGCCGAGGATGCCGCCGAACGGATCGTCGAGCATGTGCTGGGCGTGTGGAGCTTCGAATTGTGACCTTGCCCGCCGTGTCCGACGTCGACCTCGCCCGCAGCGTTGCGCAAGAGGCGGGCGCGCTGCTGCTCGCCATCCGCGCGCGCGGCGGTGCGAGCGGCAAGGCGCTGGGCGATGCCGGCGATGCGGAGGCGAATGCGCTGATCCTCGATCGGCTGCGAGCGGCGCGACCGGACGATTTCATTCTGTCCGAAGAATCGCTGGACGATCGGGCGCGGTGTGCGGCGGAGCGGGTGTGGATCGTCGATCCGCTGGACGGCACGCGCGACTATGCCGAGGGGCTGGACGATTGGGCGGTGCATATCGGCCTGGCGGTCGCTGGCCGGCCGGCGGTGGGCGCGGTGGCGGTGCCGGCGACGGGGCGCGTCTATACGACCGCCGAGGCATGCTCGCGCGCGATCGTCTGCGGCGCGCCGCCGCGGATGGTGGTGAGCCGCACGCGGGCGACCGACATGGTCGAGCGCGTCGGCGTGGCGCTGGCGACGACGCGGGTGGGCATGGGATCGGCGGGCGTCAAGGCGATGGCGGTGGTCGATGGACGCGCCGACATCTACCTGCACGACGGCGGGCAATATGAGTGGGACAATTGCGCGCCCGCCGCGGTGGCGCTGGCGGCGGGGCTGCACGCCTCGCGGATCGACGGCAGCCCGCTGGTCTATAATTGCGAGAACCCGCTGCTGCCCGACCTGCTGATCTGCCGGCCCGAACTCGCCGATCAGGTACTGGCGGCGGTTGCCGCGCTACGCTGAGACGGCTTCGGCCTCGGCGAGGCTTGCCGCATTGGCATAGCGGCGGGCGATGATCGCGCAAGCGATCAGCTGGATCTGATGGAACAGCATCACGGGCAGCAGCACCGCGCCGACCTGCGCCGCCGGGAACAATACGCCCGCCATCGGCACGCCCGACGCGAGACTCTTCTTCGAACCGCAGAACAGCAGCACGATCTGGTCTTCGCGCGTGAAGCCCAGCGCGCGGCCGGCGAGCCAGGTGAGGACCAGGACGATCGCAAGCAACGCGACGCAGGCCGCGGCGATCAGGGCGAGGTCGGCCGCAGAAACGCGGTGCCACAGCCCCTCGACCACCGCGGCACCGAAGGCGGTGTAGACGACGAGCAGGATCGAGCCGCGATCGACGATGCCGACCAGTCCCTTATGCCGTCCGATGAAGCCGCCGATCCACGGGCGCAGCAGATGACCGGCGACGAACGGCACCAGTAATTGCAGCACGATCGATTCGACAGCGGCGAGGCTGATCCCCGCCTGTCCGCCGACGCCGCTCATGGTCAGCGCGACCAGCGCGGGCGTCAGCACGATGCCGATCAGGTTGGAAAAGGACGCGCTGCACACGGCCGCGGCGACATTGCCGCGCGCAATGGCGGTGAAGGCGATCGAGGATTGCACGGTCGAGGGCAGCAGCGTCAGGAACACCATGCCCGCCGCGACCGGTGCGGCGAGGCCGGGCAGATGCCCGAATGCCAGCCCCAGGAGCGGGAACACCGCGAAGGTCGTCGCGAGGACGGCGAGGTGCAGCCGCCAGTTGCGCGCGCCCTGCCAGATCGCCTCGCGCGACAGCTTGGCGCCGTGCAGGAAGAACAGCAGCACGATCCCCGCATCCGCGACGATGCCCGCCACACGCGCCCATTCGCCGCGCGCGGGCAGCACGCTGGCAAGCACGACGGTGCCGAGCAGCATGAGGATGAACGGTTCGACGAAGCTGAGGATACGGCGGATCATGCCGGCCGCCCTAAAGCGCGTTTCGCTGCGCCACAAACGATAACCCCCGCCACATCAGTGATGTGAGCGGGGGAAATCCTGGCGCGCCCGGAACGATTCGAACGTCCGACCCTCAGATTCGTAGTCTGATGCTCTATCCAGCTGAGCTACGGGCGCGCATTGGAGGCGCGCTGATAGCAGACGCTTCGAAACGCGCAAGTGCGTTGCGCCATTTTCTTGCACCCCCTACAGCCGAGCCCCATGAAAGTCGTTCTGTCGCTCGCCGTCGCCCTCGCCTCGCTGTCGGCCTGTTCGCGCGACACGACCCGCTATCCCTCACTGGCGCCGCGGGCGGTGGAGAAGTTGGGCTTTGCGGAGCCCGAGGTGCCGGTGGTCGAGGCGAAGCCGGATCCGGCGCTGGATGCGAAGATCGCCGAGTTCGGCGTAAAGCTCGACCGCTTAGCCAAGGGCTTTGCCGGCGACGCCGCCAAGGCGGATGCCGCCGCGGCGAAGGCCAAGGGCAAGGCCGTCGGTAGCGATGCGTGGCTGGATGCGCAGACCGCGCTCGCGCAGCTCGACGACTGGCGGGCGCAGACGTCGTCGCTGTTGAGCGATATCGACGTGATCGCCGCCGATCGCGCGGCCAAGCTTGAGCCGGCCTATCCCGCGCTCGGCGCGGTGCGGGAGCGCATTGCGGCGGAGGCCGCCAAGCAGGCCGCGACGATCGACCGCATCCAGGCGTCGCTACCCGCCGCCTAAGGCCCCCATTTCAACAGCGGCAGGATCGTCGAATAATCGTCGGTCCATGGGGTGAGGCCGGCGCGCGGCGTCAGCGGTCGCCACTGGCCGCCCCGTTTCGCGAGAGCCGCAAGCGTCGCGGGGTCGCGAGACAGTGCGATCCACTGGCTCGCCGAGGCGATCGCCGTGTAGCGGGGCGGCTGATAGAAGAGCTTCGCCGCATGCCAGCCCCCGTCCCGCGCCAGTGCCGCGACGACGGGTTCGAGATCGAGGAATCGATTCGAGATGTGGACGAGCAGCAGCCCCTTGGGCTGGAGCACGCGGGCGTAGGCGCGGAACGCTTCGCGCGTCATCAGATGCGCGGGGATCGCATCCGAGGAAAAGGCGTCGAGCGCGAGCAGATCGAGGCTGTCGGGTGCGTCCTGCTCGAGACTGAGGCGCGCGTCGCCGATGCGGATCGTGGGGTTGGGCAGGCAGTTGCGCAAATAGGTGAACTGGCCGGTGTCGCGCGCGATATGCACGACGACGGGATCGATCTCATAGAAGCGCCAGCGCTGGCCGGGCTGCGCGTAGCAGGCGAGCGTACCCGTCCCGAGCCCGACGACACCGACGCGCGCGCGCGGTCCGTACAGCGGATCGAGCGCGCTCATCGCCCGGCCGATGCCGGAGGGCGGCGCATAATAGGTGGTCGGCAGGCGTTCGAGGATCGGGTTGCCGATGAACTGAATGCCGTGGACGGTCGTGCCATGATCGAGCTCGCGCACGCCGGGACGATCACGGACGGTGTAGACGCCGAAATAGCTGCGGGTGCGCGCACCCTGTTCCAGCGACAGTTCGACCGCACGCCAGCCGCCGAAGATCACCAGCGCGACGGCGAGGGTGAGCGCATAGGCCGGACGCGCCCCGATCGCGATCACGCCGATCAGCGCGATGACGATGAAGGTCAGGCCCTGATGGCCATCACCGAACAGATCACTCGGGCCCCGGAAGGTCAGGCCGGCCAACACCGCGAGCAGGACGGTGACGACCGCATAGGCCAAAAGGCGACGCCGCGGCGTGGTCCACAGCGACCGGACAGCGCGCGTCAGGTACAATTGCGGCACCAGCAGCCCGGCGGCGAAAATCAGGATCGGATATTCGTATGTCCAGTCGAACACGACCGGCGCGATCAGCGCCGCGAACACGCCGCCCAATGCACCGCCCACCGCCATGGCGAGGTAGAAGCCGGTCAGACGATCGGGCGCGGGGCGCAGGCGATAGAGCTGCGTGTGCAGCGCGACCGAGGCCATGAACAGCAAGGTCAGCGCGATGGCGAGATTGACCAACGGCGATTCGTTGAAGCCGCCGACCATTACGCCGCCGAACAGCAAGATGGTGATCGGCGCGATCCGCGTCAGCAGGTCGGCGAGGAACCGGTCGGTGGCGAAGGCGACGGAGAAGCTCAGCAGATACAGGCCGAGCGGCAGCACCCAGAGCAGCGGCATCGCGACGATATCGGTGGTGATATAGGTCGAGGTCGCGAGCATCAGCCCCGAGGGCACCAGCGAGAGCGCGATCCAGTGGGCGATACGACGGCGGGTCGCGGGTTCGCTGGTCGGGCGCGCCGCGGCCTTGCCCTCCCCACGCGGCAGATGCCAGGCACAGCCGACGACGAGCGCGATCAGCAGGACGTAGCCCGCGCTCCAGACGAGGCTTTGCGTGCGCAGCGTCAGCAGCGGCTCGACGATGAGCGGATAGGCGATCAGGCCGGCGAAGCTGCCGAGGTTCGAGGCGGCGTACAGCGCATAGGGATCGCCCCCCCGGCTCGCCATGCTGAACCAGCGTTGCACCAGCGGCGCCTGGGCGGAAACGGCGAAGAACAGCGGCCCGATCGACGCGCCGAGCAGCCACGGCACCCAGACCGCCAGCGACACACCGGCAGGCCCCGCCCCCAGCGCCAGCCCGATCGGCAGCCACGCCCCCGCGACGAGCAGCACGCCAAGATGCACCGCCGCCTGCGCCATCGGCCGGATGCGCCCCAGCGCATGGGCATAGGCATAGCCGGCGAGCAGCAGCGTCTGGTAGACGAGCATCGCCGAATTCCACACCGCCGGCGCCCCGCCCAGCCGCGGCAACGCCATACGCGCCACCATCGGTTGAACGAGGAACAGCAGGAACGATCCCGTGAGGATCGTCGCGACGAAAAGGGTGCGGCCGGGCCGGCCGGCGGATGTTGCCGTCATCGGTCGGGCCGCGCGATACGGTATACGATCTGTCGGCGAAGCGGATCGGATGCCCCGAGACTGGGCAGGTCGAAGTCATCGCCGGTCGCCCGGCTCATCCCCAGCCGCGCCATGAGTCGCTGGCTGCGATCATTCGCGCGGGCCGTCATCGCCGCGACCGCCGCGACGCCGGGCTGCCGCCACGCCCAGTCGAGGCACGCCGACGCCGCTTCGCAGGCATAGCCCTTGCCCCACGCTTCGAATGCGAGCCATCCCGCAATCTCGAGTGCACCGGCTAGCGGGGTGTCGGCGGGTCCCGGATTGAGCCCGCACACACCGACGATCGCGCCATCCGACCGGCACTCGACCGCCCAGAAGCAGTGGCCGAACAGGCGCTGGTTCACCATCTGGCCAGCGACCAGCGCCTGCGCGTCCTGCTCGGTCATCAGCGGACCCATGTGCGCCATCACCCGTTCGTCACGCCCGATCGCGTGGACGGCTACGGCATCGTCGGTCCGCCATTCGCGCAAGATCAGTCGGTCGGTCAGAATCCGAAATTCGGCCATTCAGGCGCCGTGCCGTTGGGGTCGCCCCAACGACCCGGCAATGTCATCTGCGCAAGCCATCGTATCGTCGGTCACGCCGGACGATCGATGCGATAAAGGATGTGCCGTTTCAGCGGGCTATCGTTGGGGACGAAGGGATGATCGAAATCACCACCCTCGACGTAGGTCATGCCTAACCGTTCCATCAGCGTCCAGCTGGGCACGTTGGCACGGACGGTGATCGCCACCACCCGTTCAGCGTCGGTCACGGCCCAAACATGAGCCAGGCTCGCACGCGCAGCCTCAAGGGCATAGCCTTGGCCGCGATGCTCCGGGGCAAACCGCCAGCCCAATTCCAGTTCCCCTTCAGTCAGCATGCCGGGCCGGCCGGGTTTCGCGCCGCATACACCCAAAGGCGCCCCATCCGACCGGCGCTCGACGAGCCATGCGCAGGTCCCATACGCTGTCAGATCCGCCTGATAGCGCGCCAGTGCCGCATCATCCTCTTCCTCCGTGCGCAAAGGTCCGAGATAGCGCATCGTATCAGGATCGGTGCCCAGCCGGCGAAGCAGCCCGCGATCCTCCTCGCGCCACCCCCGCAGGATCAGCCGCTCGGTTTCGATCATGCGCCGAGCAACCGCGCGGCGTGCGCCGCATGATAGGTCAGGACGCCCGAACAGCCGGCGCGCTTGAAGGCCATCAGCGTTTCCAGCACCAGCGCGTCGCGATCGCCCGCTCCGACGGCCACCGACGCCTCGATCATCGCATATTCGCCCGACACCTGATAGGCGAAGACCGGCACCTCGAAGCGCTGCTTCACGCGAACGATGATGTCGAGATAGGGCAGGCCCGGCTTCACCATCACCGTGTCGGCGCCCTCGGCAAGGTCCAGCGCAACCTCGCGCAGCGCTTCCTCGGCGTTGGCGTGATCCATCTGGTAGGTCTTCTTGTCGCCCTTCAGCAGGCCGCGGCTGCCGACCGCGTCGCGGAACGGGCCGTAGAAGCCGCTCGCATATTTCGCGGCATAGCTCATGATCTGGACGTTGTGGGCGCCCTCGCCCTCCAGCGCCGCACGGATCATGCCGATACGGCCGTCCATCATGTCGGATGGCGCGATGATGTCGGCACCGGCGCGCATCTGGTTGACCGCCTGCTGCACCAGCAGGTCGGCCGTGCTGTCGTTGACGACATAGCCCGCCGCATCGACCAGCCCGTCATGGCCGTGGCTGGTATAGGGATCGAGCGCGACGTCGGTCAGCACGCCGACCTCGGGCACCGCATCCTTGATCGCGCGGGTGGCCTGGCACATCAGATTGTCGGGGTTGAGCGCCTCGCGCCCGTCCTCGGTCTTGAGGTGCGCGGGCGTATAGGGGAAGAGCGCGACGCATGGTATGCCGAGGTCCCTCGCCTCCTTCGCGCGCGCGACGATGCCATCGACCGACCAGCGCGACACGCCGGGCAGGCTGGCGATCGGCTGCTCCACCCCCTGCCCCTCGACCACGAACAGCGGCCAGATCAGATCGGCCGGCGTCAGGACGGTTTCGGCGTGGAGCCGGCGGCTCCAGTCGCTCGCACGGGTGCGACGAAGGCGAAGCGCGGGATAGGATGCAGACATGGATTTGGCTTTGCGGGATCGTAGGCGTCCTCGCAAGCGTTACGCAGGCGTAATCCTTATCCGCATGGAAGTTCTGGGGAATTTTGCGACATGGTGCAATTCCGATCCGCCGCGATGATCGTCAATGCCAAGTCGCGGAAAGGGCAGAAGCTTTTCCAGCGGGCATGTGCGGCGATGGATGGGCTGGACTTTCCTGTCGACGCCCATGCCGTCGAAAATCCCGACGACCTGGAGGCGACCGTCGAGCGCGCGCTGGCGAAAAAGCCCGACCTGGTGATCCTGGGCGGGGGCGATGGGACGGTCAGCGGCCTCGTCGACCTGCTGGTGGGCAAGGGGGTGACGCTGGCGGTGCTGCCGCTCGGCACGGCGAATAGCTTCGCGCGGACGCTGGGTCTGCCGATCGATGTCGAGGGCGCGATCGAGGTGATCCGGACGGGCGTGCCCAAGCGCATCGACCTGGGCATGATCGACGACGATTATTTCGCCAATTGCGCCGCGATGGGGATCAGCCCGCAAATCGCCGAGACGGTGCCGCACGGCCTCAAAAAGGTGCTGGGACGGATCGGCTACCTCGGCTGGGCGGCGTGGCAGTTCGTCCGCTTCAAGCCGTTCATGCTGACGATCGACGACGGCGTCGAGACGCACCGGCTGCGCGTGGTCGAGGTCCGGATCAGCAACGGGCCCTATCATGGCGGCACATGGCTGGTGGACGAGGCGTCGGTGCAGTCGGGCCGCATCGTCGTGCAGGCGGTGACGGGGCGTTACAAGCGGACGCTGGTCAAGAACTGGGCCGCGAGCTTCCTGGGGCTGAAGGCGCGGCACCAGGATACGGTGAGCTTCAGCGGCACCGCGCTGAAGGTGGATACGCGACCATCGCTGCCGATCTCGATCGATGGCGAGGTGCTGGCGCATACGCCCATCACCGCGCGGGTCGCCGCCGGGGCGATCGAGGTCATGGCGCCCGCGTGATCGTCACCGGCGCGGTGTGGAGCGGATAGTCGCGGTCGTCCTCCGCCATCACGATACCGCCCTTGGCATCGCGGAGGTAGAAGCGGCAGAAGATGCTGCGCTCATCGACGAAGCGCAGGCAGACGCGATCGGGCGTGATGCGGTAGCGGCCGCTCGTGTCGGGGTGATCGTAGGCGAGCGTATAGGCGTCGCCGACGGCGGCGAAGCGCTCGGTCGGGCCAGCGCGACCGCCGGTGCCGGGTCGCGTCTGAATACTGCCGCGCACCAGTTGCTCCAGCGCCTGTCCGCGGATCAGCGTCAGCGTTGTGCTATCGCGGATCGGGACCGGCAGGTGCGGCGGCGCAGGATCCGGCGCGGAGGGCGAGCAGGCGGTGAGCGCGAGCGGCACGGCGAGGAGAAGCGGACGGAGCATCGCGGTGGACATTGTGAGCAGCCGCCGCGCCCGGCAAGTCCGCGCAGGAACTTAACCTGTGTTCCGCCGATTGGAGCGATCGATGAACGCCCCTACCCTGTTATGGCTGCGGCAGGATCTGCGCCTGCACGACCAGCCCGCCCTCGCCGCCGCTGCCCATGCGGGGCCGGTCATTCCGGTCTACATCCTGGACGACGATGCCCCGGGCGAATGGCGGATCGGCGCCGCGCAGCGGTGGTGGCTGCATCACAGCCTCGCCGCGTTGGCCAAGAGCCTGGAGACAAAGCACAGCCGGCTGATCCTGCGACGCGGCGATGCGGTGAGCGTGTTGCGCCAACTGTGCGAGGAGACCGGCGCGGGCGAGATCCACGCCACGCGGCATTACGAACCATGGTGGCGCGAGGCGGAGGCGGCGCTGGGCGACCGCCTTGTGCTGCACGATGGCGACCGACTGGCGCGCGTCGAGGACGTGACCACCGGGTCGGGCACGCCGTTCAAAGTCTTTTCGTCGTTCTGGAAGGCGTTGCAGGAGCATCTGCCGCCCCCCGAGCCCGTGCCGATGCCGCGCACTATCGCGGCGCCGGACCATTGGCCGAAGAGCGACACGCTGTCCGACTGGGCTCTGCTGCCGTCGAAGCCGGACTGGTCGGGCGGGTTCGGCGAGGATTGGGTGCCGGGCGAGGCCGAGGCGCTGGCCAAGGTGAAGCACTGGCCCGAAGAGGTCGGTGACTACGACCGGCGCCGTAACCTTCCATCGGAAGAGGGCACGTCGCGCCTGTCGCCGCACCTGCATCATGGTGAGGTTTCGCCGCGGACGCTGTACCATGCGCTGCGGGGCAAGGCGGACACGATGCCGTACCTGCGCGAGATCGCGTGGCGCGATTTTACCGCGGGCGTGCTGCTCGCCATGCCCGATTACGGCACGGTCAACGGGCGGCGGCAATATGACGCGATGCCATGGCGGACGGGCGCAGCGGCAAAACGCGACCTGAAGGCGTGGCAACAGGGGCAGACCGGCTATCCGATCGTCGATGCGGGTATGCGCCAGCTGTGGACGAGCGGCTGGATCCACAACCGCGTGCGGATGATCGCGGCGAGCTTCCTCGTCAAACATCTGTTGCTCGACTGGCGTGAGGGCGAGCGCTGGTATTGGGACTGCCTGGTCGATGCCGATTACGGGAATAATGCGGTCAATTGGCAGTGGATCGCGGGGACCGGCGTCGATGCCAACATGTTCGGGCGGATCATGGCGCCGCTCAGCCAGTCGGAGAAGTTCGACGCGGCCGATTACATCCGGCAATGGGTGCCCGAGCTGGCGGACCTCTCCGATGCCGCGATCCACGATCCCGATGCGCACGACGCCCGGCCTAAGGGCTATCCGCCCAAGATCATCGGTCACCGCGAGGCGCGCGATCGCGCGTTGACGGCTGCCAAGACGCTACGCTGAGCGTCAGGCCCAGGCGGCGGGATCGATCGTGTCGCGCAGGAAATCGATGAAGGCGGTGACGGCGGCCGGGACCGCGGGGCTGCGCAGGTGGACCGCGTAGATACCGACGTCGGCGGACCCCTCCCATTCGGGCAGCACGCGCACGAGTCGGCCCGAGCAGAGGTCATCGCCAACATCCCATAACGAGCGCAATGCGATACCGACGCCGCCCAACGCGAGTTCGCGCACCATTTCGCTGGAGTTGGTGCGGACGTAGCTGGGTTGGGTGACGAGCGTCGCGCGTCCGCCGGAGACGAGACGCCAAGGCATCTGCCCATCGGCCGCCAGCAAACGATGCGCGGACAGGTCGTCCACCTGTTCAGGCGTGCCGATGTCGGCGAGATAGGACGGCGCCGCGCAGAGGATGCGACGGCTGGTCGCGAGCCGGTGCGCCACGACGGTCTCGGGCACTTCTGCCACGATGCGGATCGCGCAGTCGACCCGCGCCCCGAACAGGTCGACGAAGCCGTCGTCCAGATCGAAGCGCAGCTCGACCGCCGGGCAGGCGGCCACGAACCGGCCGAGGTGAGGCGCGACGTGCAGCCGCCCGAACGAGGTCGGCGCCGACACGTGGAGCGGTCCCGCTGGCGCGGTGCGGGCACCGGTCACCCGCGCCTCCGCCGCATCCAGCGCGCCGAGAATGTCGCCCAGATCGGCGCGGAACCGCTCGCCCGCCGTCGTCAGCGCCAGCCGTCGGGTGGTGCGATGCACCAGCGTGACGCCGAGCCGTTGCTCAAGGCGTTGCAGCCGCTTGGAGACCATCGCGGGCGATAGGCGCAGCGCCCGTGCGGCAGCGGAAAGGCTGCCGGCTTCGGCCACGGCGACGAACAGCGCATAATCGGGATCGAAGGCCATTCGTTCCTCTTACGATAAACTGCTTCAATATCTTTGCTGCTACCGAACGGATAGCGATCGGTCTAGGATCGGCGGCAAGACCATAGCGAAGGATGACCCCATGATCGCGCGCGCCGGCCTTGGCATCGCCCCCGAACTCGCCGACTTCTTGGAACGCCAGGCATTGCCGGGCACCGGTATCGCGCCTGATGCTTTCTGGTCGGGCGTGGCAGCGATCTTCGAACGCTTTACGCCACAGAACCGCGCGCTGTTGGCGACGCGGGACCGGATGCAGGCAGCAATCGACGCTTGGCATCGCGACCATGCGTTCGAGCCCACCGCCTATGAGGCGTTCCTACGCGAGATCGGCTATCTGCTGCCCGAACCGGCCCCCTTTGCGGTCGACCCCGCCAATGTCGATCCGGAAATCGCCGAACGAGCGGGGCCGCAGCTGGTCGTCCCGATCCTCAACGCCCGCTTCCTGCTGAATGCCGCCAATGCGCGCTGGGGCAGCCTGTACGATGCGCTGTACGGCACCGACGCGCTGCCCGGGGCGGCGGCGTCCGGCGGCTATGACGCGGCGCGTGGGAGCCAGGTCATCGCTTGGGCCAAGGCGTTTCTGGACGAGGCGGTGCCTCTGGCCGACGGCCGCTGGGCAGATTGGACGGGGGGCACGCCCTCGCTCGCCGATCCCACGCAATGGGTGGGCAGCGCCGGCGACACGTTGCTCTTCCGGCACAATGGCCTGCATATCGAGGTCGTCATCGACCGCGGCCACCCGATCGGTCGCGACGATCCCGCGGGTATCGCCGACGTCGTCCTCGAATCCGCTTTGACGACGATCTGCGACCTTGAGGATTCGGTCGCGGCGGTCGATGCCGAGGACAAGGTCGCTGGCTATGCCAATTGGCTGGGGCTGATGCGGGGCGACCTGACGGCGAGCTTCGACAAGGGCGGGCGGACGGTGAGCCGGACGCTGGCCGACGATCGCAACTATACCGCGCCCGACGGCGGCACTATCACCCTGCCCGGCCGCAGCCTGCTGTTCGTCCGCAACGTCGGCCACCTGATGACGACCCCGGCCGTACGCCTGCCCGACGGCAGCGAGGCGCCCGAAGGCATTCTCGACGCGATCGTGACCAGCCTGATCGGGCTGCATGACG
This sequence comes from Sphingomonas sp. DC5200-1, assembly GCF_049897245.1. Classification (NCBI taxonomy): domain Bacteria; kingdom Pseudomonadati; phylum Pseudomonadota; class Alphaproteobacteria; order Sphingomonadales; family Sphingomonadaceae; genus Sphingomonas; species Sphingomonas sp. DC5200-1. The sequence continues at coordinate 98,657 of NZ_JAFCVW010000001.1, read as the reverse complement.
TGCGGGGGCCGCGCCGCAACAGCCGCACCGGATCGATCTACATCGTCAAGCCCAAGATGCACGGGCCGGACGAAGCGGCGCTGACCAACGCGCTGTTCGACGCGGTCGAGGATCTGCTGGGCCTTGATCGCCACACGATCAAGGTCGGGCTGATGGACGAAGAACGGCGGACCAGCGCGAACCTGGCCGCATGCATTCACGCCGTCCACCACCGGCTGGTCTTCATCAACACCGGCTTCCTCGACCGTACCGGCGACGAGATGCACACATCGATGCACGCCGGCCCGATGATCCCGAAGGGCGAGATGAAGGCGAGCCGCTGGATCGCGGCCTATGAAAACCGCAACGTGCAGATCGGCCTCGCCTGTGGCCTGTCGGGCAAGGCGCAGATCGGCAAGGGCATGTGGGCCGCGCCGGACCGGATGGCGGACATGCTCGATCAAAAGATCGGCCATCCGCAGACCGGCGCGAATACCGCCTGGGTCCCCTCGCCCACCGCGGCGACGCTGCACGCGACGCACTATCACCGCGTCGACGTCTTCGCCCGCCAACGCGAGCGTGCCGCCGAGCCGGTCGCGCCGCTCCGCGACCTGCTGACCATCCCGGTCGCCGAGGCGGGACGGAACTGGACGCCGGATGAGGTGCGGGCCGAACTCGACAACAATGCGCAGGGCATATTGGGCTATGTCGTGCGCTGGATCGATCAGGGCATCGGCTGTTCGAAGGTGCCCGACATTCACGATATCGGCCTGATGGAGGATCGCGCGACGCTGCGTATTTCCTCGCAGCATATGGCGAACTGGCTGTTGCATGGCGTCGCGACGCCGGCCGAGGTCGATGCCGCCTTCACGCGCATGGCGGCGAAGGTCGATGCGCAGAATGCCGGCGATCCCCTGTACCGGCCGATGAGCGGGCATCCGGACAGCCTCGCCTGGCAGGCGGCGCGGGCGCTGGTGTTCGAGGGTGTCGCGCAGCCGAACGGCTACACCGAACCGCTGCTCCACCGCTATCGTGCAGCGGCGAAGGCGGCCGGCTGAGGCGTCGGATGGGAGGCGCCGCCTAAAGGTGGTGGTAGGCGCGATACCAGTCGACGAACGCCGGCACGCCGACATCGATCGACGTCGTCGGCCGGTAGCCGAGGTCGCCCGCAATCGCGTCGATATCCGCCGCGGTGCGGACGACATCGCCGGGCTGCATCGGCAGGTTGCGGCGGATCGCCTGGCGGCCCGTCGCCTGTTCCAGCACCTCGATCACGCGGCCCAACGGTTCTGAGCGGTTGTTGCCGATATTGTAGAGACGATGCGGCGCGACGCTGCCGCCGGCTTTCTCCGACCCGTCGTCAGGCGGCGGATTGTCGTGCGCCGCGATCACGCCGGCGACGATGTCGGCGATGAAGGTGAAGTCGCGCTCCATCTGGCCATCGTTGAACACCGGGATCGGCTCGCCCGCGAACATCGCACGGGTGAAGATCCACATCATCATGTCCGGCCGCCCCCATGGGCCATAGACGGTGAAGAAGCGCAGGCCGGTCAGCGGAAGCCGATAGAGATGCGCGTAGCTTTCGCTCATCACCTCGTTCGCGCGCTTGGTGGCGGCATAGAGCGAGACGGGCCGGTCGACGCGATCCTCGACGCGGAACGGCACGGAGGTGTTGCCGCCATAGACCGACGAGGACGAGGCATAGACCATATGCGCGACGCCGCGGTGCCGCGCGACCTCGAGCAGGTTGAGATGCCCGACGAGGTTCGACTGGCCATAAGCCTCTGGATGCTCGATCGAATAGCGCACCCCCGGCTGGGCGCCCAGGTGGACGATGCGATCGAAAGCGTGTCGTTCCAGCGCGGACTTCAGTGCAATGGCATCGGCAAAGTCGACGTGGAGGAAAGTGAACAGGTCGCCATAGCGTTCGGTCAGGCGGGCAAGGCGCGCGTGCTTGAGGGCGGGGTCGTAGTAATCGTTGATCGAATCCACGCCGATCACCCGCGTGCCGCGCGCCATCAGCGCGTCTGCGGTGCTCATGCCGATGAACCCCGCCACGCCCGTCACCAATGTCGTCGGCATCGTCTCGTCCCCGCTTGCGTCGCACGCCGCTCTAGCCGGGGACGCGCGCCGCCTCCACCCGCGTCATCGCGATCGCGGCGAGCAGCAGCGCTCCGGCAGCGAACGCCAGCGTCCAGATCGGTGCGGTCGGGAAGAAATGCTTGGTGATCGATCCCATCACCGTCGCGACCAGCAGCTGCGGCACGACGACGAAGACATTGAATAGCCCCATGTAGATGCCGAGCTTGCGCTGCGGCAGGCTGGACGCGAGAATCGCATACGGCATGGCGAGGATCGACGCCCAGGCGATGCCGATGCCGATCTCGCTGGCGAGCAGCCATTTGGGATCGGTGATGACGAAGAAGCTGGCAAAGCCCGCCGCGCCGCACAGCAGCCCGATGATGTGCGTCTTCGCCTGCCCGATCCGCTTGGCCAGTACCGGCAGCAGCGTGAGCGCCGCGACCGCGGCGATGCCGTTATAGGTTGCGAACAGCACGTCGACCCAGTTCGCACCCTCCTGATACAGCGGGCTTTTCGCATCGGGTGCGCCGTAGAAGGCGCCCGCGACGATCGGCGTGGTGTTGATCCACATGATGAACAACGCCGACCAGCTGAAGAATTGCGCGACCGCGAGCCGCTTCATCAGCACCGGCATCCCGCCGAAATCGCCGACGATATGGCCGAGCATGCCCGCCGCATGCCCCGCGCGCGCGCGGGCGATCGCGACGATGCTGGCGAGACCGTAGCCGGCGAGCAAGGCCCCGAGCAGGTACACCTCCTTCTCAAGCCGCATCGCGGCGACGGCAACGATCACGATCGCACCCGCGACGATCCAGGCGATGCTGGTGCCGTACCGGCGCGCGGCGAGGATGCGGAGCGTGTGGCCATGGTCTTCCACCGCAGCCCCGTCGAACGCCGCCATCTCGTCGGGCGCATATTCGCGTGTCGTCAGCACGGTCCACAGCACGGCGAGGAACAGCGCCGCGCCGCCGAACCAGAAGGCATAGCGTACGGTATCGGGAATGCCGCCGCCCGCCGCTTGGTTAGACACGCCGAGATGTTCGAGCAGCCAGGGGAAGATCGACCCGAACACCGCGCCTGCGCCGATAAAGGCGGTCTGCACCGCATAGCCGGCGGCATGCTGATCCTTGTCGAGCATATCGCCGACAAAGGCGCGGAACGGCTCCATCGAGATGTTGAGCGAGGCGTCGAGCAGCCACAGCAGCATCGCCGCCATCAGCAGCCCCGGGCTTTCCGGCATCAGCAATAGCGCAATCGCCGCCAGGATCGCACCGGCGAGGAAATAGGGTCGCCGCCGCCCCAGCCGGCCGAGCCAGGTCCGGTCGCTGAGATGGCCGATCACCGGCTGCACCAACAGGCCGGTCAGCGGCGCCGCGACCCAGAGCGCGGGCAGATCGTCGAGGCTGGTGCCGAGCGACTGGAAGATGCGGCTCATATTGGCGTTCTGCAGCGCGAAGCCGATCTGAATGCCGAAGAAGCCGAACGAGATATTCCAGAGACCCGCCCAGCTTTGGCGCGGGCGAGTGGCAGTGGGGGTCATGGCATCCTCCGGTGGCCGTCTAGCGCGGTCTGATGATCTGGGAAGTTGAGCAGGCATCCGCTCAGCAAGGTATCGATGGCGGCGAGGTCGGCGACGGGGGGTGCCGCGCGCAGCCGCGTTGCATCGGGGAAGGTGCCGTAACCGGCGAACAACACTTCCCACGACATGGGCGCATAATAGCCGGCAAGGCCCCGCCCCTCGACCACCGCGGCGACGTCGCCGCCGGTGAACCATGTGGTCATGATTGCCTTTAGGTCGTCCGACAGATCGTCGTTGGCGGCGACGTCGCGCCAGAAGACTCCACTGCGGCGGTTGAGGCGGTAATGGGCGACGATATAGTCCCGGATGCCGTCGTAACGGCGCGCGATCGCGGCGTTGAAGGCGTCGCGGCTGCCCGCCTGATAGGCGCCGATGAAGCCTTCGGTCGTCGCCTGCACGATGTGGAGCGCCGTCGCTTCGAGCGGTTCGATAAAGCCCTGGGCGAGGCCGATCGCGAGGCAATTGGCGGTCCAGCTCGTCTCGACGCGACCAACCTTCATGCTGAGGTGGCGGGCGGCGACGTCGGCATCGAGCAGGCCGAGGTGACGGCGCAGCTCCGTCTCGGCCGCGTCGGGCGACAGGTAGCGTGAGGCGTAGACGTAGCCATTGCCGGTGCGGCTGGTCAGCGGAATGTCCCAGGCCCAGCCCGCGGACAGCGCTGTCGCCTTGGTCTGGACCGGCAACGCGGCCTGCCGCGGGGTGGGCATCACCACGGCACGGTCGGCGAACAGGGTGTTTGCGAAGGAGCGGAAGGGTACACCGAGCGCCTGTTGCGCGATAACGCTGGCGAAACCGCTGGCATCGACGAACAGCTCGGCGCGGACGGCATCCCCTTCGTCCAGCGTCAGGGCGGCGACCTGACCGGCCGCATCGACCACGACGTCCCGCACGCGGCGGGGCAGATGGACGACGCCGCGGGCCAGCGCCGCGTCGCGCAGGACATGCCCGACCTTATGCGCGTCGAAATGATAGCCGTAGCCGATGCGGAATGGGAAGTTTGCAGACGCGATCGGGGCGCAGCCCGCCTCCGCCAGCCTCGCGTTGAGGAAGAAGCGGTCCGGATGCGCGGGAACGTCGGCGCCATGCCGGCGTGCGCGGGTACTGGCGAAGAAGGCACCTTGCGTATGGAGGTCGATCTGGCCGGCGAAGGGGTGGAAATAAGCGGGCGTGTCGTCGGCCCAGCCATGGAAGGCGATACCCGCCTTGTAGGTCGCGTCGGCGGCCGGCATCCAGTCGGCCTCGGCGAGACCAAGCGTATCGAACAGCGCCCTGAGCTGCGGGGTCGATCCTTCGCCGACGCCGACGATGCCGATGTCGGGGGATTCGATGACGGTGATGCGGGCCTGCGGCCACGCCTTCGCCATCAGGCAGGCGGCCATCCAGCCGGCGGTGCCGCCGCCGAGGATGGCGATCGAGGAAGGCGGTGGGGTCATGCGCTCAGTGGGAGCCAGGCGGCCCGCCCCACCCACTCCGTCACCCCGGACTTGGTCCGGGGTCCACCGCGCAACGGGGGGATGAGCAAGATGCTCGGGCCTTCCCCTCGCGGGCGAGTGGACCCCGGAACGAGTCCGGGGTGACGTGGGACGTGGGGCGAATTCGCGTTCACTTACTTCCGGCGAGCCTTGCCGTTGGCGACGAAGCGGATTGCCTGACCGCCGCCGGGCGCCAGAGCGAGCGTCATCGTGTCGCCCTTCTTCACCTGCCGCTTCTCGATCGCGATCGCGTGGCGGGCATCGGTGCGATAGTCCGCGCCCGTGCCGTCGCGGTAGATTTCGGCGGTATAGCTGCGGCCCGGATCGAGGAAGTCGAGGGCGACGTTCAGCGTCCGGCCGCTCTCGTTGGTGATGCTGCCGAGATACCAGTCGTCGCTCGCACGATCCTTGCGCGCCACGGTCACGTAATCGCCGACCTCACCGTTCAGCACGCGTGTGTCCGACCAGTCGACCGGTACGTCGCGGATGAACTGGAAGGCATCCATGTGCTTGGCGTAGTTTTCAGGCGTATCCGCCGCCATCTGCACCGGCGAATAGATGACGACGTAGAGCGCCAGCTGCTTCGCCGCGGTCGACATCAAAGCGCTGCCGCCCTGCCCTTCCAGGCTCAGCATGCCGGGCGTGAAGTCCATCGGGCCGCCGAGCCACTGGGTGAAGAACATATTGGCTTCGTGGTTGGGCGGATTCTTGCCCGGCCAAGCGTTATATTCCATGCCGCGCCCGCCCTCGCGGGCGAGCCAATTGGGGTAGGTGCGGCGCAGACCGGTGTCCTTGACGGGTTCGTGACTGTCGATCCCGACCTTGTACTTGGCGGCCGTCTGCACGACGCGGAGATAGTGGTTCACCATCCACTGGCCCTCATGCCATTCGCGCTTCTTCGTCCCGTCGGCGTCGACGCGTTCGATCTGCGCGGCATCGGTGACGTAGCCGGTCTTCACGACCGGAATGCCGTGATCGCGGGCATAGGCGAAGGCGCGGTCGAGCTGCGCGTCATAATGGCTGGCCGAGCCGCCCGTCTCGTTATGGCCGACGAGGTGGACGCCCTTTGCCTTCGCATAGCGGCTCAGCTCCGCGGCGTCGAAATCGGGCGTCGGCTGGTCGAATTGCATATCGTTGCCGTTACCGAACCAGTCGCCGTCCCAACCGACGTTCCAGCCCTCGACCAGCACGCCTGGGATTTTGTTGGCCGCGGCGAAGTCGATATACTTTTTGACGTTGGCGGTGGTCGCGCCATGCTGCGGACCGGTCGCCCAGGTCCATTCGCCCTTGATCATCTTCCACCACACGCCGACGAACTTGGCGGGCTTCAGCCAGCTGACGTCGCCGAGCTTGTTCGGCTCGTTGAGGTTCAGCTCGAGGTGGCTCATGTAGAGACCGGGCGCATCGTCCGACAGAATGATCGTGCGCCACGGCGAGGCGAAGGGCGCCGCGCGCGTCACCTTGGGCGCACCGGCGCCGGGCGTGAGCGAGGCCTTGAAGGTATTTCCCTCGCTGCGCGCGAGGTTCATCGCGGCATAATCGACCAGCGCCGCCTCGTGCAGTGCGGCATGCGTGCCGTCGGCGAGCTTCACCGTCATCACCGTCTGCGCGGTGCCGACCGCGTCGAGCGGCGTCTTGTTGTAGAGATATTCCTCGCGGTTCCACAGATATGCCGGCTTCCACCAGGCGGTGCCGTTCTGCGCGAAGGCGAATTCGGTCAGTTCGTCCGAGATATTGGCGTTATGCAGGTTCGGCTGGTCGGGGAAGCTGTAGCGGAAGCCTAAGCCGTCATCGAACAGGCGGAAGGTGACGTCCATCTCGCGCTTCAAGCCCGTCTTCTCGCGGAAACGGAGGGTGAGTTCGTTGTGCCGGTCGCGGATCGTCCGCCATTCGCCGAACGGCTGCGTCCAGCTGCTGTCGCCGCTCGCCTTGGACTGGCCGATCAGTTCGACGTTGCGCTCGATCTTGGGCGCGTCGGTGAACATGATGCCGAGCCGGCTTGGGTTGAGGATCGCCTTGCCCTTGCGGCTGACCGCATAGGTGGGGCGGCCGTCGTTATCGAAGGCGATGGTGAGCGCGATTCTGCCGTCGGGCGATGTGGCGGTGGCGACGGGCTTGAAGCTGGCGGTGGGGATCTGCACGACGGCATTGGGATCCGTCTGGGCGACGGCAGCGCCCGCCGCCAGCACCAGCGCCATTGCGGCGCCGATCGTGAAATGCCTCATCATGCCTCTCCCGTCCTTTTGGCGATCAATGCGCCATATCCGTCGAAATGCCAGCCCTGCGTCGCGGTCTCGGCCACGGTCTGCCACTGGTCGGGCTGGTCCGGCGCCCAGCGCTGCGGCTCGGGCGACAGGTTGAAGACGCACAGCATCGTCTCGTCCGCGGCACGCCGTTCGATCGCGAGCATGGCGTCGTCCGCCGCGACAATGCGGATGTCGCCGGTCAGCAGCGCCGGATGCGCCTTGCGCAGGGCGAGCACATCGCGCGTCCAGTGGAGCAGCGCATGCCGGTCTCGCTCCTGCCGGTCCACCGCGAGCGCGCCATGATCGTCACCGATCGGCAGCCACGGCTTGGCCGTAGAGAACCCCAGGTTGGGCGCATCGGCCTGCCACGGCATCGGCGTGCGCGCACCGTCACGCGACAAAGTGCGCGGCCAGTTGGCGATGGCTTCCGGGTCTTGCAGGTCTTCGAACGGCACATCGACCTGGGTCAGACCCAGTTCCTCGCCATAATAGAGGAAGATATTGCCGCGTAGGCTTGCCAGCAGCAGCATCTTCATGCGGGCGAAGGCCCGCGCCTGCTCCGGCACGACCCAGCGCGAGATGGCGCGGGGGGCGTCGTGGTTCTCGAACGCCCAGCTCGGCCAGCCGACGCCGTCCTGCTCGGGCCACTTCCCCACCGCCTCGGCGACCACCGCGGGCGTCAGGCCGGGGGCGTAGAGGAAATCGAAGCCATAGGCGCTGTGCAGGCGACGCCCTTCCGCGGTGAACAGCTTCATCTCGCGATCGCTGTCGGCGCCGCCGACCTCGGCCACGGTGAAGCGCGCGTCATAGCTGTCGAACAACGCGCGGATGCGCTCGAGGAAGCCGGGGATCGCGTCGTGGCTCTGGTTGTAGGTGTGGAGCTGGTAATCGAACGGGCGGGTGCGCGGTATGCCGTCGTCCAGCGGCGCCGGCGGATTATCGCGGAAGCCGGGATCGAACATCATGAAGTTGATCGCATCGATACGGAAGCCGTCGATGCCGCGCTCCAGCCAGAAGCGGGCGACGTCGAGGAACGCCTGCTGCACCGCCGGATGGTGGCCGTTGACCTGCGGCTGCTCCTTCAGGAAATTGTGCATGTAATATTGGCGGCGGCGCGCGTCCCACGTCCATGCCGGGCCGCCGAACACCGACTGCCAGTTGTTAGGCGGCGAGCCGTCGGGCTTGGGATCGTGCCAGACGTACCAATCGGCGCGGGGGTTGTCGCGGCTGGCCCGGCTTTCCTCGAACCAGGGGTGCCGGTCGCTGGTGTGCGCCCAGACCTGATCGATGATGACCTTTACGCCGAGCGCATGCGCGCGGGCGACGAGCGCATCGAAGTCGGCGAGCGTGCCGAAGATCGGATCGACGTCGCAATAATCGGACACGTCATAGCCGAAGTCCGCCATCGGCGACCGGAAGAACGGCGACAGCCAGATCGCCTCGACGCCCAGGCTCGCGACATGGTCGAGGTGCGCGGTGATGCCGGGCAGGTCGCCGATGCCGTCGCCGTTCGAATCGGCGAAGCTGCGCGGATAGATCTGATAGATGGTGGCGCCGTGCCACCAGGCACGGTCTTGGGGGCGGTCCTGGGGAGGTTGCATGTGGCTCATCGTGCTGGGGTCAGCGCGCAGATCGCATAACCGAGCGGCGGCAGCGTGACAGTGAGGCTGCCGGGCGCGGCGACCGCGCCGCAACCGGTGCCGGCGAGCGTCTTGGCGCCGGTGGCGCCGACGCCGATCTCAACCTGACGGGTCAACGGCGTGGTGGACGTGTTGAACGCCAGCAGCACCTCCGCCCCGTTCGTCGGGTCGAAACGCGAGATGGCGAGCAGGCCGGGCGTGTCCTCACGGGCGCGGAGCAACTGGCGGCCGCGGGTCAGCGCGGGGGTGGCGGTGCGCAGCTTGGCGAGCAGCGCGGTCTGCCGGAACAGCGGATTGTCCTGGCCAAAGCTCTCCGTTGCGGTCGTCTTGCTGGTGCCGAGCAAGCGGTTGTCATTGTAGCTGGCGACCTTGCTCGCGAACATGTCCTCGCGCGCGTCCTGGTCGTTGCCGTCGCTGACGAAGCCCTGTTCGTCACCCGAATAGATGGTCGGTACGCCGCGCAAGCTCAGCAGCATCGCGTTCGACAGCATCACGCGTTGCAGCACCTCCGCATCGCTCGCGTTCGGGAAGGCCTTGCGCACGAAGGCGGAGAAGCGGCCATCGTCGTGGTTGCCGGTAAAGGTCGGCAGCTGGATCGCGGTGTCATAACCCTTGGCGTAGAGCGTGTCGCCGTCGAAAAGCGCCTCGAACGCGTCGGTGCCGCGGGTGCCGGCGACCGTTTCGACCACCGCCTGGCGGAACGAGAAGTCGAGCACGGCGGGCAGCTTGTCGACCACCGTGTGCTGGGCGAGCACGGCGGGGCGGACCTCGTGATCCGACACTTCGCCGAAGATGTGGAAGTTGGGGATGCCCTTCGCCTTGGCGCGCGCTTCCATGGCGGGAACGAAGGCAGCCCAGAATTCGGGATTGACGTGGCGGGCGGTATCGATGCGGAAGCCATCGATACCGTAGCGGTCGATCCAGCCGCCAAAGATGTCGATCATCCCGCTGAGGACGCGCGGGTTTTCGGTCATCAGATCGTCGAGGCCGACGAAGTCGCCCATCGTCGAGCTTTCGTTGCGATAGGTCGTGTCGCCGCGGTTGTGGTAGAGTGTGACGTCGTTGAGCCAGGCGGGGACCTTCACGTCCTTTTCCTTCGCGGGGACGAAGGGGGTGTAGGCATAGGTCGGGTCGGTGAGCTTCGCGAAGTTCGCGGCGCTGCGGTCCTGGTCCCCGACGAAGCCGGGGTTGATCGCCTTGCCCGTCACGCCGCCACGGCGCTGATAGGGATAGTCGGCGCGGCTGCGATAGGGGCATTCGCGCTGGCCGACGCATTCACGATACTGGATCACGTCGGCGGTGTGGTTGATGATGATGTCCATATAGACCTTCATGCCCCGCTTGTGCGCGGCGGCGACGAGGTCGGCGAAATCCTGATTGGTGCCGAGGTGCGGATCGACCTGGGTAAAGTCGGTGATCCAATAGCCATGATAGCCGGCGGACTGCTGGCCGGGGGCGCCCTGCACCGGCTTGTTCTTGAAGATCGGGCCGACCCACAATGCGGTCGCGCCGAGCGAATGGATGTAATCGAGGCGCTTGGTCAGCCCTTTGAGGTCGCCGCCGTGGTAAAAGCCCTTGGCGGTGGGATCGAAGCCGGTGACGGTGCGGTCGCCCGTCAGGCCGCCGCGATCGTTGGTGGGATCGGCGTTTTCGAACCGGTCGGGGAGCAGGAAGTAGATCACCTCGTCCTGCGGCAGGCGCGCGCGGTAATCGGTGGCCGTTGTCTGGGCGGGCGCGGCGGAGGCGGCGAGCAGCAGGGCGAGCGCAGTCGCGGTTCGTGTGGCCAGCTTCAGCATGCATCCCCCAAGTCACGCGCAGCCGATCCGTCGCCGGCCGCGTCCGGCCCGCCTTGTGCGGACCCCACGCGCCCAAGCCAAGCATAGGGCATACGTATTCAACGCCGCTATCCCTACCGCCCGGCTTTGGCTACAGTCCCGCATGGCCGTGAAGAGCAGAGGACGGGGAACAGGCGCGGGCGACAAGCCGCCGACCTCGTTCGACATCGCCGCGCTCGCCGGCGTATCGCAGCCGACGGTCAGCCGGGCGCTGCGCGGCGACCGCACGGTCAGCAGCGCGACGCGGATGCGGATCGAGGCGATCGCGCGGCAACTGAACTACAAGGTCGACAAGAACGCATCGTCGCTGCGGCGGGGGCAGAGCATGACGCTGGCGCTGCTCTTCTTCGAGGATCCGCTGGACGATGGCAGCTTCATCAACCCCTTCTTCCTCTCCATGCTGGGGTCGATCCTGCGCACCTGCGCGGCGCGGGGGTATGACCTGCTCACCTCGTTCCAGCAGCTCTCCGCCGACTGGCACACCGACTATGAGGACAGCCGCAAGGCGGACGGGATCATCCTGCTCGGCTATGGCGATTACGAGCTGTACAAGGCGCGACTGGAGGCGCTGGTGGCGCAGGGCACGCATTTCGTGCGCTGGGGATCGGTCGACGCGCATCCGATCGGGGTGACGATCGGCTGCGACAATATCGCCGGCGGGCGGATGGCGGGCGAGCATCTGATCGCGCGCGGCACCACGCGGATCGGCTTCATCGGCGACGCCGACGATCATTATCCCGAGTTCCGCGACCGCTATCGCGGGCTGTGCGCGGCGTTGCGCGCGGCGGGTCTGCCGGTCGATCCGGGCCTGCACGCCGATGCGCTGTCGGTCGAGCAATCGGGCTATGACGCGACGAAGCGACTGCTGGCGCGGGACCTGCCGTTCGACGCGCTGTTCGCGGCATCGGACCTGATCGCACTGGGCGCAGTGCGCGCGCTGACCGAGGCGGGGCGGCGCGTGCCCGAGGATGTGGCGATCATCGGCTTCGACGACATTCCCGCCGCGGCGACGACACAGCCGCCGCTCACGACGATCGCGCAGGATTACCGTAAGGCCGGCGAGGTGCTGGTCGACACGCTACTGCGCCGGATCGCGGACCAGCCAACCGATACGGCGCTGTTGCAGCCGCGGTTGATCGTGCGGGCGTCCGCCTGACGATAGACAAGATGAACACCTTGGGCGAAACGATCCTCTACGGGGCGCGGCGACATCTAATGTTCGTCACCCCGGACTTGATCCGAGTTCCCCCTATTCCCGGCCGGTGCAGAAGAAGAAGAAGCGGGATCCCGGCTCAAGGCCGGGATGACGGGAGGCGCAATGTGGTGCTTCTTCACAGAACTTAGCCGCCGTATCGATCCTACACCGGGCATTACGACACCCAACATCCGTCACCCCGGACTTGATCCGGGGTCCCGCTACTCCCGGCCGGTATAGAAGAAGAAGCGGGATCACGGCTCGAGGCTGGGATGACGGTGGCGGAATGGGATGACGGGGAGGTTCAGGCCCGGGCGGCGCAGTGGCGGGCGATGAGGTCGGCATGGGGGGGCATGGCCTGGGCTTCGCGGCGGTAGAGCAGTTCGAGCGTTTCCATATATTCGGCCAAGTCCTCGACGCCGATCTGGTCGGCGAGCGGGTGATAGGCGGCTGCCTGTACCCCCTGCCCCGCCAGCACCTGCAGCCAGCCGTCTTCGGTGAAGAGTTCCTCGTGCTCACGCGTGATCGTGCCGGCCTGTTGCCATAGCGCGATCTTGGCGCGGAGCGTGTCGGGTAGGGCGGCCTCGCGGCGTTCCTTCCAGAACGGCTCCGAACGGCCGTTCGCCCAATAATGGAGGATCAGGAAGTCGCGGATGCGCTCGATCTCGAAATCGGTCTGGCGGTTGTATTCGTCGCGCAGCGCGTCGGCGATGGGCAAGGCAGGGAGCAGCTTCACCAGCCGGGCGATGGCCGACTGGATCATGTGGATGCTGGTCGATTCGAGCGGTTCGAGAAAGCCGCTCGCCAAGCCAAGCCCGACGACGTTGCGGTTCCAAGCACGCTTGCGGCGCCCGGTGACGAAGCGAAGGTGGCGGGGGTCTGCCTGTGCCTCGCCCTCGATATTCGCCAGCAGCGCGGCGGCGGCGGCATCGTCGGAGAGATAGCGGCTGCAATAGACATAGCCGTTGCCGGTGCGGTGCTGGAGCGGAATGCGCCACTGCCACCCTGCCTCACGCGCGATCGCCCGCGTGTACGGCAATGGTGCGCCGACATTGGCGCTGGGCACGGCGACCGCGCGGTCGCAGGGCAGCCAGTGCGTCCAGTCGTCATAGCCCGTTTCGAGCGCGCCTTCGATCAACAGGCCGCGAAAGCCGGTGCAGTCGAGGAACAGGTCGCCCGCGACGCGTTCGCCCGAGGCGAGGACTAGCGCTGCGATATCGCCGGTGTCGCCGTTCCGTTCGACGCGGTCGATCGTGCCTTCGGTGCGCTCGACCCCGCGGTTGACGGCGAAGCGGCGCAGGTAGGCGGCGTACAGCCCCGCGTCGAAGTGGAAGGCGTAGGGCATCGTCGGCAGCGTCTGCGCGGTGATCGGCCCGCCGCGGTGCATACGGCCCGCGCGCGCGGCGACCTCGTTCAGCGCATAGGCGTCGAGGGACTTGGCGAGGCCGAGCTGGCGCGCACGCAGCCAGTAATGCTGGAATGCGATCAGCCCGACGTCGCGGCCAACGTCGCCGAACGCATGCATGTAGCTGTGGCCGGGGTCTCGCCAGCCGTCGAAGGCGATGCCGAGCTTGAACGTGCCGCCGGTGGCGCGGAGAAAGGCGTCCTCATCCAGCCCCAGCGCCTGGTTGAACAGGCGGATCTGCGGGATGGTCGCCTCGCCGACGCCGACGGTGCCGATCTCTTCGGACTCGACCAGCCGTATGCGGTAGCCGCTTTCGAGCAGGCCGCCGAAGGCCGCCGCGGCCATCCAGCCCGCGGTGCCGCCACCGGCGATGACGATCGTGGTGATGGGCGTGATGAGAGCAGTGTCCGCCATGCTGTTGGCCTATCAAGAAAACGGGCTGCCGTCACATGACGACAGCCCGAAGGTTTCCGGGGAAGGAAACGGGGATTGGGTATGATGCCGCGAAGCCAACCTCGGTTCGTCATTGCGAGCGGAGCGAAGCAATCCAGGGCCGCCTGGTCCGGCTCTGGATTGCCGCGCTTCCCTCGCAATGACGGATAGGCCGGATCAGAACTTGTAGGTGATGCCGATGTAATAATCGCGGCCGTAGCGCTGATAGTCGATCACCTGACGGACGTCGTTGTTCTGATAGGTGATGAACGGACGATCGGTCAGGTTCTTCGCCTGGGCGAGGATCGAGAAGCCCTTGAGGAAGCCCTCCTGGAATTCATATCCGACCTGCGCGTCGAGGATGCCTTCCGACTTAGCCGTGCGGTAGGTCGGCGAGGCCGAGAGGCCCGCGACTTCGGCGAGGAAGTCCGACCGGTACCGATAGTTGACGCGCGCCTGGAAGCCATACTTTTCGAAGTAGAGCGTGCCGCTGGCGACGACATCCGACAGGCCCGGCAGCGTGATCGGCGTCGGGTTGTTGCGATAGACGATCCGCGAGTCGGTGTAGTTGCCCGTCACGAACATGCCGAAGCCGTCGAGCGCGCTGGTCAGCGTCTTGAACGGCAGCGACAGCGTGGCTTCGACACCCAGCACTTCGCCGCGGCCGGTATTGGCCGGGGCCGACACGTTGCCGATCTGCAGGTTGTTGCGGGTGATGATCTGCTGCTGCGCCGCCGTCAGGCCGCCGAGCAGGCCCGAGAAGTCATACGCATAGGCATTGTTCGGATCGACGAAGTCGGTGAGGTGCTTGAAGTAGCCCGACAGAGCGACATAGCCGCCGCCGTCGAAATACTTCTCCAGCGAGATGTCGATGTTCGTCGACTGATACGGCCGCAGCGCAACGTTACCGCCGTTCGACGTGAACACCGGATTGAGCGCCGGATTGGTGTTGTTCGCCTGGATGTTGGCAAGGTTGATCGACACATCCTGCGTCACACGCTCCTGGTCGAGGCGCGGACGGATCATCGTCTGCGACGCACCCAGCTTGACGTAGCCGCTGTCGATCAGCTCGACCGAGAAAGTCGCCGAGGGCAGGACGTTGGTGTAGGTCGACTTCTGGTCGGCCGGCGCGATCGTGACGATGCCGTTGTTGACGCTGGCGATCTGGCCGGTGCCGCGCTGTTCGCTGCGGATGACCTGCACGCCGAGCGCGCCCTTCACCGACTTGCCGCCGAGTTCGCCGTCGATGTTCGCCTGGGCGTAGCCGGTCCAGACGTTTTCGGTGACGACATTGTCGCGGACCAGCGCCGAGGGACGGCCGTCGAACGCCTTGTTGAGCGCGTTGTTGTAGACGTACAGCGGATCCCAGGTCAGCATTGCGGGGATGCCGAGATAGGTCAGCGGAATGTTGGTGCCGAGCAGCGCGGCGGTGGGCAGCGGCGCGGTCAGCGGGGTGCCGCTGGCAACGGTGCAGTTGGTGCCGCCGCCGGTCGGGCAGAGGAAGTAGGAGGTGTAGGCGCTGGTCTTTTCACGACGGCTGTAGTTGCCGCCGACTTCCCAGCTCTTGATGATGCTGCCGTCGATGTCGCCCTTCAGCGCCGCGCGCAGCGACTTCAGGTCGTCGCGGAACTTCGGCTGGTTGAGGAAGCCCGACTGGACGACCGGCTGCGTGCCGTTGTTGCCCCAGCCCTGCGGGTCGGTCAGCTTGAAGATGCTGGTGTTGGTGTAATCCAGCGTCGGCACGATCTTGTAGGTGCCGTTGGCGTTCTGCGTCACGGTCACGCGATCGGCGACGCCGCTCTTCGCAAAGCCGGTGCCGGTGTTGGTTTCGAGCAGGAAGTCGGTGCGATCCGCACGGCTCCAGCTGGCATCGATGTTGAAGTGCAGGTTGTCCGCGATCTTGAAATCGTTGTTCCAGCCGAGCGACAGATTCTCTGCGGTGCGCTTGTTATAGTCGTTGCGCTGCACGGCGAAGACGTTGCTGAACGTCGTCGCGGTAGCGAAACCGTTGTTCGTCGTGATGCCGCTCTTGACGGGATCCGAGAAGCCGAGCGGGAATTCGATGCCGCGCAGGCGCTGTTCTTCGGTGAAGTGCGAATAGAGGGCGTCGAACGTCGAGTGGAAATTCTCCGACGGAGCCCATTCGATCGTCGCGACTGCGCCGTAGCGGCGCAGCTCGTTCGACTGGACATAGGGCTTGGCGCCGCCCAGCACATACGGGTCGGCCGCGGTGCCGCTGCCCGAATAGCCCCAGGCGTTGTAGCGTTCGTCCTGCGAGGGCGTCTGCGTCGCCGACACGCCGATCGCGATGCCGAGCGTGTTGTCGGCGAACTTGTCGATGTAGGTCGCCGAAGCGCGATAGCCGTAGCGCGACGAATCCGGGTTCAGATTGTCGATGCCGTTCATCTGGCCGCGCGCGTTGATCGCGAAGACGCGCTGCGACTGATCGAGCGGGCGCAGCATGCGCAGGTCGACGGTGCCCGAGATGCCGGCGGCGATCAGCGTGGCGTTCGCCGACTTGTAGACGTTGACGTTGCGGAAGAATTCCGACGGATACTGATCGTATTCGACGCCGCGGTTGTCGCCGACGGTCACCTGTTCGCGGCCGTTGAGCAGCGTCGTAGAGAAATCGGGGCCGAGGCCGCGGATCGACAGGCGCTGGTCGCGGCCTTCGAGGCGCTGCGCGGTGACGCCGGGCAGGCGCGCGAGGCTGTCGGCGATCGACACGTCGGGCAGCTTGCCGACGTCTTCGGCCGAGACGCTGTCGACGATCAGCGTCGAATCGCGCTTAATCTTCGCCGAATTGGCAAGGCTGGCGCGGATGCCGGTGACGACGATGTCGCCGTCATCGGCCGCGGCGTTGGCGGCGGTCTGCTGGACGGCGGCGGCCTGGTTCGGCGTCGGGTCGGCGGCGGGGGCCGGCGCCTGCACCGTTGCGGCGGCGGGCGGGTTGGCGGTCGGCGACTGCGGGTTGGGCGCTTCCTGCGCAAAGGCGGCGCCGCCGGTGACGAGCAGGACGCTACCGATCGCAACGGTGCTGGAGCGCAGCGCGATCAGCGCACGACGCGAAAAACTGGAATCGATGTGGGACACGAAAATCCTCCCCCTGACGAATGCCATGCCCCCGCCCGCTACCATCGCGGACGATCGGCTGACTGTGTTGCGGGCTTGTGAACGCGAGAGGATTAGGTGCCAAGTTGGCCACATACGTATTCACGGGCGCATGCCTTGCGGCCGGCGACCGCCGTGTCTTTTCCGCAACAGCGGATTAGTCGCGCAATTCCAGGAAGCTGTTGACTGTCAGCCGGCCCGTTTCGGGGTCCGGATCGAACGACAGCGTGTCAGGCAGATGCGCGCAATGCAGCGTGTTGGAACGATAGAGGATCGCGCGGTTGAAGCGCCCCTGATGCAGCGCGATGCGCTCGAACACTGGTGTGTCGCCCGCGATATAGGCGGCGTCGGGCAGGCCATGGGCCGCCAGATCGGCGTCGAGCGCGGTACGATAGGCGGGCAGGCGCGTGGCATCGATTGATTCGAAGCCGGTGCTGCGATGGCGATAGAACGCGGTGCCGCTCGATTCGTCGGGCGAGAGATAATGGAGCAATGCGAGGCGGCGCGGCGAGACTTCGTCGAAATGCGGCAGGCGCTGGATCGGGGTGAGCGCCGATGGCGGCGTGGTGACGATCGAATAGAATGCGTCGACCACCTCCAGCGTGCCCGCGCCGAACACCTCCGCAGCGATGGGCGCGAGACGCGCGAGGGGATCGCGCAGCATCGGCGACGACACCACCGCGCGGATGCCGGGATAATGCGGGCCGATCGGCGCGAACGACAGGAAGGCGGCGTCGTCGCGAAACCGCGCGGCATCGGCGAAGCCATCGATCACGACGACGGGCTGTTCCTCTGCGCCGTGGCGCTCGACCGATATCTGCCAGTTCATCCTGTGCGTGTGCCGCCCTCGGCGATACGGTTCAACCGCGACGATAAGTCCGGAACGGATGCGTATCGATCGCGTTTAACGGTCGACCGCGCTACGAACGCGGCGGACAAGCGAGGGACGATCATGATGCGTGGATGGCCGGTCTTGGTTTTGGGCATGGCGCTGGCAGGGTGCGGGACGCAGAGCGGATCGAACGAGACCGTCGCGGCGAACACCACCGCCACGTCGCAGGGCAGCGGCTATATCGTCAAGGTGCTGGCACTGCCGCCGCGCCAGCTGAACGGCGTGCTGTACCGCGCGATCGATGACGCCAAGCAATCGTGCCAGGGCATCGCGGACACGCTGCGGCAGAAGGACAACAACGGCAAGCCGGTGTGGGCCGTCCGCTGCACCGATGGCGGCGCTTGGCTGATCACGATCGGCGACGACGGCACGGCTGACGTGACCGGCGTACCTGCCAAGGCCGGCGGCTAAGCGGCATCGCGGGCGAACCCGTCAGCCCAGCGGCATCTGCCGGGCGGCGGGTTCGACCTCTGCCTTCGCCTGTTCCTCGCAATGCGCGGCGGGCATCAGGCGGCCCTTCCGCCAGTTGCCATAACGGTAGTAAGCGATCGTCATCGCCATCGATGCAAGCGTGCCGGCGGGGAAGCTCCACCAGATCGCATCGGCGTGGAGCATCGGTTGCAGGGCATAGGCAATGCCGAGCCGCACCGGGAACAGCGCCACCGCCAGAATCACCAGCGGCCCGACAACGGCGCCGTTCGCGCGCACGGTCGAGGCGAGCACCATCGACACGCCAAAGAACAGGAAGCTGACCGAGCCGACGATATTGATATGCGCGGCAAGGTCGATCGATGTCGCGTCGCTGCCGAGGAACAGGCCGAGCGCGGTCCGATTGGCAAGCGCCACCGCGCCGATCAGCGCGGCGGTCATCGCGAGGTTGATCAGCACGCCCGCACGCGTCACGCGCCCCACCCGGTCCCACCGCCCTGCCCCGATGTTCTGCGCCGCCATCGCGCTGACCGCCGCACCCACTGCCATCGCCGGCATCTGGATATAGGTCCACAGCTGGTTCGCCGCGCCATAGGCCGCGGTGGTGGTGGTGCCGTAACTGTTGATGAGGCCGATCATCGCCAGTGCCGAGGCGGTCACGACCAACATCTGGAGGCCCATCGGCACGCCCTTGGTCACGATCGGCCGCAGCAGCGCGGGATCGGGGATCAGATAGCGCCATTCGACCCCGCGCAGCCGGACGACGAGGTCCTGCCGATAGACATAGGCAAGCAATGCGAGGAACGAGACGGTGTTCGCGATGCAGGTCGCGAGCGCCGATCCGGCGATGCCCAGTTCGGGCGCGCCGCCAAGGCCGCGGATCAGCACGGGATTGAGCGTGACGTCGAGCAGCGACCCCAGCGCCATGAACTTGAGCGGCGTCACCGAATCCCCCGCCCCGCGCAACGCCATCGACAGCAGGACCGAGAGGAAGCTGGTCGGCATCGAGACGAAGATGACGCGCAGATAATCGAGCGCGAGGTCATAGGCGTCGGCGGGGGTGCGCAGCGCGGTGAGGATCGCGGGCGTCGCGAACCAGCCCGCCACCACGACGACCACGGAGAGCAATCCGAACAGGCCGGCTGCGGTGCCGAACACGCGCCGCACGCCGTCGATATCGCGCCGGCCCATCGCCTGGCCGATCAGGATCGTTGCGGCCATGCCGAACCCGAACACCGCGGAAATGAGCAGGAACATGACGAGGCTTGCGTTCGTCGTCGCCGCCAGCGCGCGCTCGCCGAGCAGGCGGCCGATCCAGATCGCGTTGATCGATCCATTGACCGACTGCAGCACGCTGGAACCGAGGGTCGGAAGGGCGAAGAGCAACAGCGTGCGGCCGATCGGGCCGGTGGTGAGGTCACGCTGTGGTTTCGCCATGGTGTGTCCCTGTTTCGTGTGTCGTCGGCCCCTGGAGCGAGGCGGCGGCGGAGCGTCTAAGTGCCCGTCACCCCGGACTGGTTCCGACCGCACGGGGATGTTCGAGCCCTGCCGCCGCCCTAACCGAAGAGTGAACCCCGGAACCAGTCCGGGATGACGGGGTGGATGGGGCGAGCGGCGTGGCCTCGTCGTAGCGATGCGGCCGATCGGTCGGTGAGATCACATTGCGGTTTGGCGGGTCGATCGCCGCTCTGCCGCCCTGTTCACTCCGCGAGACGCGCGACAGGCACCGCAAACACTCCGTCGCCCCGGACTTGGTCCGGGGTCCACCGGGCCGCGGGGGGACGATAGAGCCGCCAGCCACCCCCCTCGCCGCGGAGTGGACCCCGGAACCAGTCCGGGGTGACGGCGTGGGTGGGGTGAGCGGCGTGGCCTTCTCGTAGCGAGGCGGCCGCTCGGTCGGTGAGTTCACGTTGCGGTTTGGCAGGTCGATCGCCGCTCCACTGCCCTATCTTACTCCGCGAGACGCGCAACAGACACCGCAAATCACCCGTCACCCCGGACTTGTTCCGGGGTCCACCGGGCCGCGGGGGGACGATAGAGCCTCCAGCCATCCCCCTCGCCGCGGAGTGGACCCCGGAACAAGTCCGGGGTGACGGTGTGGGTGGGGCTAGGCGCGCGCCCTCCCCTTTAGCCCAGGCGCGCCAGGGCGGCTGACAAACGTTCCGCCTCTGCTGCCTTTTCAGCGTGATCGGCGCGGGCCTTTTCCACCGCTTCGGGCTTGGCGCGTTCGGCGAAGCTGGCGTTGCCGAGGCGGCCGGCGAGGGCATCGCGTTCCTTTTCCGCGGCTGCAATGCCCTTGGTCAGGCGCGCGCGTTCGGCGTCGAGGTCGATGACGCCCTCGACCGGCAGCATGAAGGTGGTGCCGTCGACCACGATCTGGAGCACGCTGCCCGCGGCGGGGGCGTCGAAGCTGACCGTTTCCGTACGGGCGAGACGACCGAGGGTCGCGGCGTTGCGCCCCAAGCGGTCACGCAACAGCGCATCGGCGTCGACGGTGTGGAGTACCAATCGCGCACCCGGCGGCACATTGAGCTCGGTCCGCGCGGTGCGGATTTCGCCGACGAGGCGGATCAGCCACGCGACCTCCGCCTCCGCCGCCGGATCGAGGCTGCGCGCATCGGCCATCGGCCATTGCGCCACGATCAGGTCGTGGTCGCGCGGGTTGGCATGCCACAGCTCTTCGGTGATGAAGGGCATGAACGGGTGGAGCAGGATCAGGATCTGGTCGAGTACCCAAGCGGCGACCGCCTTGGATTCCGGGTCGATCTCGCCGCGGACGCCGTCGACGACCTGCGGCTTGATGAGCTCGAGATACCAGTCGCAGAAGCGGCTCCAGACGAACTGGTAAATGGCGTTCGCCGCGGCATCGAAGCGCAGGTCGGCGAGCGCGAGGTCGATCGCCTGTACGGTCTGGATCGTTTCGCCGATGATCCAGGCGTTGACGGGCAGGCTCGCGGCCGGTGCCTCGATCGTCGCGCTCGCGCCGATGCCGTTCGCCTGGCAGAAGCGCGCGGCGTTCCACAGCTTGGTCGCGAAGTTGCGATAGCCCTCGACGCGGCGTTCATCCATCTTGATGTCGCGACCCTGGCTTTCCATCGCCGCCATGAAGAAGCGCAGCGCGTCGGCGCCGTAGGTATCGATCAGGCCGAGCGGATCGACAGTATTGCCCTTGGACTTCGACATCTTAGCGCCGTCCGCCGCGCGGACGAGGCCGTGCAGGTAGAGCGTTTTGAAGGGCACGTCCTTCAGAAAGTGCATGCCCTGCATCATCATCCGCGCATCCCAGAAGAACAGGATGTCGAAGCCGGAGATCAGCACGTCATTGGGATAGCGGCCGCCGAGCGTGGGATCGGCGTTGTCGGGCCAGCCGAGCGTCGCGAACGGCCAGAGCGCGGAGGAGAACCACGTGTCGAGGACGTCGGGATCGCGGGTGAGCGTAACGCCCTCGCCCGCTTCGGCCTGTGCCTCAGCCTCGGTTTCCGCGACGAACACGCGGCCGTCGTCGGCGAACCACGCCGGGATCTGGTGACCCCACCACAATTGGCGGCTGACGCACCACGGCTGGATGTTCTCCATCCAGTTGAAGAAGGTCTTTTCCCAGGTCTTGGGGACGATCTTGATCGCCTCGCTGCGCACCGCCTCGATCGCGGGCTCGGCGAGCGTCTTGGCGTCGACGTACCATTGGTCGGTCAGCCAGGGTTCGATGACCACGCCGGAGCGGTCGCCGAACGGCGTCTGGATCGTGCGCGGTTCGGCGTCGTGCTCGTTGCCGTCCTTGTCGAGGTGCGGGATCAGGACGCCATCGTCCTTCAGGCGGGCGACGATCGCTTTCCGCGCGTCCGCGGTCGACAGGCCGAGCAGATCGGCGGGGATCAGGCCGTCCGCGGTCTGCACGATCTGCGCCTTGGCATCGAGCATGTTGAGCATGTCGCGCGCCTCGATCCCGGCGCGGCGGCCGACTTCGAAGTCGTTGAAGTCGTGGCCCGGCGTGATCTTCACCGCGCCCGATCCCAGTTCGGGGTCGGCATGTTCGTCGGCGACGATCGGGATCAGGCGGCCGGTGATCGGCAGGCGGACCTGCTTGCCGACCAAGGCAGTGTAGCGCGCGTCATCCGGGTGCACCGCGACCGCCATGTCGGCGAGCATCGTCTCGGGCCGCGTCGTCGCGACCTCGATGAAGCCCGATCCGTCGGCAAGCGGATAGCGCAGGCGCCAGAAGCTCCCATTCACCTCACGCGTCTCGACCTCGAGGTCACTGATCGCGGTGCCGAGGCCCGGATCCCAATTGACGAGGCGCTTGTCGCGGTAGAGCAGGCCTTGGCGGTGCAGCTCGACGAAGACCTTGAGCACGGCCTTCGAAAAGCCTTCGTCCATCGTGAAGCGTTCATTGGCCCAGTCCATCGAACAGCCCAAGCGGCGCAACTGCTGCGTGATCTGGCCGCCGCTCTCTGCCTTCCATTCCCACACCTTGGCGATGAAGTCGTCGCGGTTGAGGTCGGTGCGCTTCTGGCCGGCGGCGTTCATCTGGCGCTCGACCACCATCTGCGTCGCGATGCCGGCATGGTCGGTGCCGACGACCCAGAGCGCATCCTTGCCCTTCAGCCGGGCATGGCGGGTCAGGATATCCTGCAGCGTGTTGTCGAGCGCATGGCCGATGTGCAGGCTGCCGGTGACGTTGGGCGGCGGGTTGACGATCGTCCAGGGTTCGGCGTTCGGCCGGTCGGGACGGAACAGGCCGTTCGCCTCCCAATGCGCATACCAGCGCTGTTCGATTGTCGCGGGGTCGAAGGTCTTGGGAAGCTCGGTCATGGCAATGCCTGTAGCCATGGCGGACGCATCTGAGAAGAAGGGTGCGTGCAGCACGCCGGAAGCGTCTGGCATCATAGGATTTTGGTAAATGTTTTCGGGGTACGGCGATCCCCCAACGGACCAGAGTTCGCCAGCCGATGCACGATCTGCACCACGACCATGACGAATTACGAACGCTGATGCACAGCTTCGCCATGGCGATGGACCAATCGACCGGGTTCGACGCAGACCTGCAACGCGCCCGCGTGAAATTCTATCAGACATTTCAGGCGCATGTCGCCCGGGAAGAGGCGTGCTGCCAGCAGCTGCCCGTAGACGACCCGATCCGCATCCAGGGCGCCGCGGATATGCAGGTGCTGATTCGCGACTATAGCGCGCAGGTGGCGGCCTGGCCGCCGCAGCGCGTGAAGGCGGAGTTCCCCGCCTATCGCCGCGCGGTGCTGATGCTACAGGCCAGGCTGCGCCGCCGGCTGGACTGGGAGGAGCGCCACCTGCATCCTCGCCTGTCCGCCTTCAGCCGCGCCGCCTGACCTGCGAGCGCGTTAGCGCTGGTCCTTGGTCCAGCGATCCATCCAGCCCAGCACCTCGCGATACCATTGGCGCGAGTTGGCGGGCTTCAGCACCCAATGGTTTTCATTCGGATTGACGAGCAGGCGCGAGGGGATGCCGCGGCGCTGGAGCGCGGTGAAGGCGGCGAGGCCCTGCGTATAGGGAATGCGGAAGTCCTTTTCGCCGGTGATGACCAGCTGCGGCGTCTTCCACTGCGCGACGTGATTGACCGGGTTCCACTTTTCGAACGCGGCGGGATCCTGGAAATACGTCTTGCCGCCATGTTCCCATTCGTCGAACCACAGTTCGTCGGTCTCATAGGCCATGGCGCGCGCGTCGAAGACGCCGTCGTGCTGGACGATGCACTTGAAGCGATCGGGCCAATTGCCCTCGATCCAGTTCATCATATAGCCGCCATAGGACGCGCCGAGCGCGCAGGCCTTGTCGCCGTCGAGCCAGCCGAACTTGGCGGTCGCCGCGGCGAGCCCTGCCTTCAGATCGTCGAGCGGCCAGCCGCCCCAATTGTTGCTGATCGAATCGGTGAAGGCCTGGCCGTAACCGGTGGACCCATGGAAATCGACCGCGACGAGGCCATAGCCGGCGCCGGCGAACACCGCCGGATTCCAGCGATAGGACCAGCTGTTGTCGCTCGATCCCTGCGGGCCGCCATGGACCATGAACGCGACCGGCACCTTCCCCGTGCTGCCGTACGGCTTCACCGCATAGCCCCAGACGGTATCGTTGTTCGCACCGGTGAAGCTGAAGCGGCTGACGGTCGGCATGTCGATGCCGGCGAGCTTGGCGGCGTTGACCGCGGTCAGGCGCGCGGGCTTGCCCTTGCCGGTGGCGGCGACGGCGTAGAAATCGTCGGGGGCGGTGAGGCTGTTGATCGCGACGACCGCACCCTTGGGCGTCGGCACGACGGCGGAGACATGGCCGGCTTGCGTCAGGCGCGTGACCTTCCCGGTCGCGGGATCGACGCTGAACAGCGGGTTTTCCTGCGTGTCCTGGGCGGTGACGTAGATGCGCTTCGAATCGGGCGACCAGGCGATCGAGCCGACCGACCGGTCCCAACCCTCGGTCAGGCTGCGCACCTGACCGGTCGCCAGATCGCGCAGCATCAGCACCTGGCGGTCGGCTTCGAAGCCGGGCCGCTTCATCGCGAACCACGCGAGGCTGCGGCCGTCCGGCGAGACGGTGGGCAGGTTGTCGGTCGCCTGATTGGCGGCGGTGAGGTTCACCGGCGCGGCCGAGCCGTCGGCGGGCGCGGACCAGATGTCGAGGTTGGTCGACAGCGGTTCGGTGGTGCCGGCGATGCGCAGCGCGAAATAGACGGTCTTGCCGTCGGCGCTCCACGACACCTCTCCGCCGCCGCCGAAGGGACGCGAGGGGGCATCGCCGTCGAGGCCGTGTTCGATCGCGACGCCGTCACCCGGCGCGCCCGCAGCGGTCAGCGGCAGGACGAAGAGCTGCGACTGCGTGCCGTCCGCCCACGTATCCCAGTGGCGCACGAACAATTTGTCGTAGACGCGGCCCTCGCCGGCCAGCGGGTCCTTCTTCACCATGGCGGGGGCAAGGCTGGGCGCGTTGGGCTTGCGATCGGCCCAGACGAGGATGCGGTCACCGGTCGGCGCGACCTTGAAGCCGCCGAAACCGCCCTGGAAGCTGGTGAGCTTGCGGGGCGTGCCGCCGGTGACGGGGACCGCCCAGATGGCATCCTCGCCGCCCTTGTTCGACTGGAAGTAGACGGTCGATCCGACGATCTGCGGTGCGTTTTCGTTGACCTCCGCCTCGGCGACCAAAGGTTCGGGCTTGGCGCCCTTGCGGGTCAGGTCGAGGCGCCAGAGATCGTAGCGGCCGCGATTGGCGGCGAGATCGGTTTCGCGCTGCGCCCAGACCAGCCACTTGCCGTCCGCCGACGCGGTCGGCGCGCCCACCCGGCTGAGCGTGGTGACGTCATCGATGGTGAGCTGGCGGGCGGCGGCGGGCGCGGCGATGGCAGCGGCGGTGGCGAGCAGGCTCGCGGCAAAGAGGGTCTTCATGCGCGCAAGGTTAAGCAGATCGGCCGTGCCGGGGCAACGGCGGGCCGATGGCGGCAGGAGCGGCGCGTCGCGGTGCCGCCCCTGCCCGCGTCGGTCAGAATTCCGACCAGTCGTCCGATGCGGCGACGACGGCGAGGTTGCCCGTCGCCCGGCGCTTGCTCGCCGCCGCGATCTGGCGTCCGGCCACCGCCGCCCGTTCCTGCAACTGCGCGACGGGCGATGCATTGGACGTGGCCCCACCGCCGGTGTGGAAGCGGGTGATCTGGCGCGCCATCGTCTCCGCTTCGGCGGCAAGGCTGCGCGCGGCGGCGGTCGCTTCCTCCACCATCGCGGCATTCTGCTGCGTCACGCCGTCCATCTCGCTGACCGCGGTGTTGACCTGTTGCAGGCCGGTCGCCTGCTGTTCGGCCGAGCGCGCGATATCGGCGACCAGGCCGTCGATCTCGGCGATCCGGTCGATGATCCGCTGCAACGCCTGGCCGGTTTCGCCGACCAGCCGTACGCCCTCGTCCACCTGCTGCGACGAGGCGGTGATCCGCGTCTTGACGTCCTTAGCCGCCTCTGCCGACCGCTGCGCCAGCGCCCGCACTTCCGACGCGACGACGGCGAAGCCCTTGCCCGCGTCCCCTGCCCGCGCCGCCTCGACGCCGGCGTTCAGCGCCAGCAGGTTGGTCTGGAAGGCGATGCCGTCGATGACGCTGATGATTTCGGAGATTTCGCCCGACGTGCGCTCGATCCCGCCCATTGCCTCCACGGCGTTGCGCACGACGGCGCCCGAATGCTGCGCTTCGTCGCGGGCGCTGCGCACCGCGGCATTGGCGCTGCCGGCGCGTTCCGCGGTGGAGCGGACGGTGGCGGTGATCTCGTCCATCGCCGCGGCGGTTTCCTCGAGGCTCGCCGCCTGCTGTTCGGTACGTTGCGACAGATCGTCGGAGGCCTGACGGATGTCGCCGGCACCGCTGTTGATGCTGGACGCCGATTCCGACATGGCGGCGAGCGTCGTTTGCAGGGCGGATACGGCGGCGTTGAAATCGTCCTTGATGCGCGCGAACGGCCCGGTGAGATCGGCATCGACGCGCGAGACCAGATCACCCTCCGCCAGACGCGACAGGGCCTGGCCAAAGCTGTCGACGATCAGCGTCGTCTGCGCCGCCTTGGCCTGTTCGGCGGCGACCAGCTGATCGCGCAGCGCCGTCGTCGCGCCCGCGAGCTGACCCAGCTCGTCGCCGCGACCCGTGGCGGGCACGGCCACCGCCAGATCGCCCGACGTCATCCGGTTGAGGACACCGACCAACTGAAGAAGCGGCGCGACCACATAGCGCCGGCATAGTACGCCGATCGTGCCGACGAGCGCCAGCAACGCCAGGGTCGTCGCGATCAGCGACATGGAGGCGAGGCTGGTGACCCGGTCGGCATCGGCATCCACCGCGTTCAGATGGGTTTCGAGACGGTTGGACACCGTTTCCATGCCCGATTCCAGGTCGTGGAAGGTGCGCAGGAACGCCGGCAGCATCGTCGATGCGCGATCCTGATCGACGGCGGCCGTCGCCGCGACGGAGCGGGCGCTGGCGATATAGGCGTCGACCTGCGGCTGGATCTGCGTCGCCGCGGCGACGACTTCGGGCGCAGCGGCATAGGCGCGATCGACGGCCAGGGTCTTGCGCAGCGTCGCCACATCCTGTTCCAGCGCCTTGCGATTGTCCGTCAGGCTGAGATCGCCGACGCGGATCGCGCGCAGGATCGACAGGACGTCGCCCCGGATGGCATCGTGCATCATGTCCGCGGTCATGTGATTGCGCAGCAATCGGGAGGCCGCGCCGACGCGGTCGCGCGCCGCGGACTGCTGGCCATTGGCCCACAGGCTCACCCCGGCCGAGGCCAGGACGAGGGCGATGATCGCGGCAATCGCCGCCATCATCATCGTGTTGATCGATCGCACCCCTAAATTCTCCCGTTCCGCGTCATGTTCCTGTCATTATGTCGGAAACGGATAAAGTTGGGTTAACCGCGCTGACGGGCTTGGCGGACTGGCATCAACCGAAAAGCTTTCCGGCCGTCACCAAGTCAAATTAAGTCCATATTGACCAATAAGGGAAACGCCATCGCCATTACCGCTCCCGTAACCAGTCATCACAGGGAGTAGACATGGACAAGATCTTTGCCATTTGTCGCGCCATGCGGTGGGGCGCCGGAATCATCGCGATGAGCGTCGGCTGTGTCGACGCGGCGATTGCCCAGGAGGCGTCGAGCGCATGGAGCCTGTCGGCCGACTACACGGCCGATCTCGCCGGCGTGGCATCGGGCGGCATCGAACGCGGCGTGCGCTATCTCGACAATATCGACGTGATCGCCGAGGCCGATCTCGACGCGCTGATCGGATGGCATGGCGGCAAGGCGCATGCAGCGCTGCTCAACAACATGGGCGGCAAGCCCAACGATCTCGCCGGGTCGATCCAGGGCATCAACAATATCGAAGTGTCGCAGGGGCGCTTCAAACTCTACGAAGCTTGGGTCGAGCAGGCGCTGGCGCCGGGCTGGTCGCTGCGGGCGGGGCTGTACGACGTCAACAGCGAATTCTACCAAAACGACGCCGCGGGATTGCTGATCTCGCCGATGTTCGGCGTCGGATCGGAACTGGCGGCCACGGGGGTCAACGGCCCGGCGATCTTTCCGTCGACCGCGCTCGCCACCCGGTTGCGGGTCGAGGCCGGCAAGACCTATGGCGCGTTCGCCGTGGTCAACGCGCGTGCCGGCACGATCGGTGACGAAAATGGCATCGACTTCACTGGCCGCGACGGCGCGCTGCTGATCGGCGAAGCGGGCTGGACGGGCAACGGCCGCGTCGCCGTCGGCGCATGGACCTACACGCGCACGCAGCCGACGATCATCCCGCCGGAAATCTCGCAAGGGCCAGGCTTCCACGCGTCGCGCGTCGTCTATCTGATCGCCGAGCGCCGGCTCGCCGGCAAGGCCGCCGCGCCCCGCCAGCTTGAAGGGTTTCTGCGACTGGGGCTGTCCGAGGGGAAGACGACGCCGTTTCGCGGTGGGTGGCAAGGGGGCCTGCTGCTGAAACAGCCCTTCGCAGCGCGGCCCGACAGCGCCTTTTCGATCGGGGCGGGCAGCGGCGTGCTGTCGAACAGCTATCGCAGCGCCAATCCGCCGGAACTGCCTGCACTCGGCCGGGCGGAAACGATCATCGAGGCGACCTATACCGATACGCTGATCAAGGGCGTCTCCCTGCAACCCGACATCCAATATGTTATCAATCCGTCGGCGGACCGCACGATCCGCAATGCGCTGGTGCTGGGGTTACGCCTGACGCTGGGCTGGTCGGCGCACTGACGCCCGGGCGCTTTAGAAGAACTACGAAAAAGGGGGCATCACGTAGATCACGCGATGCCCCCCTTTTTTGCTCGTCCGCCCCGGAGGACGGTCAACAGGCCGGATCAGCCCTTCTGCGCAACGCCCGAAGCTGCGGCGACTTCGGCGGCGAAATCGCTCTCTTCCTTCTCGATGCCCTCACCGAGCTGGAAGCGGACATAGTCGACCAGCTTGATCTCGGCGCCGGCGTCCTTGCCCGCCTTGGCGACGACGTCGCTGATCTTGGTCTTGCCGTCCATCACGAACAGCTGGCTGACGAGCGCATGCTCCTTGCGGAACTTGGCGATCGAGCCTTCGACCATCTTGGCGATGATGTCGGCCGGCTTGCCCGATTCGGCCGCCTTTTCGGTTGCGATCGCGCGCTCGCGCTCGATCTCGCTCTCGTCCAGGTCTTCCTCGTTCAGCGCCTTCGGGAAAGCTGCGGCGATGTGCATCGCCAGCTGCTTGCCGAGCGCCTGCAGCGCCTCTTCACCCGCGTCCGATTCGAGCGCGACGAGCACGCCGATCTTGCCGAGACCCGGCGACGCCTGGTTGTGGACGTAGCTGACGACGGCGCCCTTCGACACTTCGAGGCGCTTGGCGCGGCGCAGCGACTGGTTTTCGCCGATCGTCGCGATGTTGTTGGTCAGCACTTCCTCGACCGTCTTGCCCGAGGGCATCGATTCGGTCTTGAGCGCATCGACGTCGCCACCGGTCGCCAGCGCGATCTGCGCGACTTCGCGGACGAACTGCTGGAACTGGTCGTTCTTGGCGACGAAGTCGGTTTCCGAGTTCACTTCGACCGCAGCACCCTTGGTGCCGCTGGTCGCGACGGCGACGAGGCCCTCGGCCGCGGTACGGCTCGACTTCTTCTGCGCGGCCGCGAGGCCCTTGGTGCGCAGCCAGTCCAGCGCGGCGTCCATGTCGCCGGCGGTCTCGTTCAGCGCCTTCTTGCAGTCCATCATGCCCGCGCCGCTCTTCTCGCGCAGGTCCTTGACCATCGCTGCGGTGATATCAGCCATGTGCATATCCTCTATAGTCTGAATGTGTTTGCGGGCGGGGTAGAGCGCACGCCCTGCCCCGCCCGCATGAAAGCATCGTGACGGTGCTTATGCGTCGATCTGACGCTCGGCCTCCGCTGCCGCGCCCGCTTCCGGGGCCGCGGGTTCGACGGTCAGCGCTTCCTCGACCGGCGCAACGTCCTGCGCACCCAGGTCGACGCCACGGCGCGACTGCTGCTCCTGGTTGCCGCGGGTGGCGGCGATCGCCACGGCTTCGCAGTACAGGCGGATCGCACGGCTCGCGTCGTCGTTTGCGGGAACCGGGAAGGCAATGCCGTCCGGCGAGACGTTCGAATCGAGGATCGCGACGACGGGGATGCCGAGCGTATTGGCTTCCTTGATCGCCAGCTCTTCCTTGTTCGCGTCAATCACGAACATCACGTCGGGGATGCCGCCCATGTCGCGGATACCGCCGAGCGACAGTTCGAGCTTGTCGCGCTCACGGGTGAGCTGCAGCACTTCCTTCTTGGTCAGGCCGTGCGTGTCGCCCGACAGCTGCTCTTCGAGCGCCTTCAGACGCTTGATCGAGTTGCTGATCGTCTTCCAGTTGGTGAGCATGCCGCCCAGCCAGCGGTGATTGACGAAATGCTGGCCCGAACGACGCGCCGCATCGGCGACGGCGTCCTGCGCCTGGCGCTTGGTGCCGACGAACAGCACCTTGCCGCCGCTGGCGACCGACGACGAGATGAACTCGAGCGCACGGGCGAAGAGGGGAACGGTCTGCGACAGGTCGAGGATGTGGACGCCGTTACGGTCGCCAAAGATGTAGGGCTTCATCTTTGGGTTCCAGCGGTGGGTCTGGTGGCCGAAGTGCGCGCCGGTCTCGATCAGCTGCTGCATGGTGACGACGGGAGCCGCCATAGGATAAGTCCTTCCGGTTAATGCCTCTGGGAAGCGGATGACGGCGACCATTAGGCCACGCGCACCGGGCTATGATGCTTCCCATGCGGGGTTGAGGAGCGCGCCCTTAGCGAACGCCACACGCCGATGCAAGCCGGAACATCCGCTTGACACATGGAACGTAGATGGAACATACAGGGTTCATACGGTGACCCAAGCCCACGCCGCCCCTTGATGGAGATCAACAAGGGGCCGAAATGGGCGAAAATCAGACGTTTATGGGAACTCACCGATAAAACATGGGTTTAGCGAGTTATCCACAGGGTGCTCGCAACCCTGCGAGGGAGTTGGTTCGATGGTTGCAGTGCTATCCGGTCTGGTGTTCGTAGGCGCGTTTCTGGCGGCGGCCGGGGTGATGATCGCCACGGTCGCGCCGCAATGGCGCCGCATCGCCCGCCTCGCCTCCGGCCATATCGAACCCGCGTTCACGCCGCTGTCGCAGCTCGCCCATGCCGAGCGCCGCATCGCCGTCAGGCGCTGGGCGTCGGCTCCGGTGCCCGCGGCCGTTCGCCGGCTGCGCGCAGCCGCCTGACCCGGGCGTAGCTGGCGATACTGAACGGGATGGTCAGCAGGTAGCCGAGGCAGATCACGCTGAGCGTGTGCCACGGCGCCGATACCAGCGCGGCGCCCAGGAAGACCACCGCCGCGATCGCCTCGAACCGCACGGTGCGGCGAAGGCGTAGCGAGGTCCACGAGAAGGTCGCGACGCTCGACACCATCAGTAGCGCAACGAAGGCGACCCAGAGGGCGACGAGCCACGGTGACGTGAAGATCGGTTCGTCGGTCCAGAACCAAAAATACATCGGCATCATGGCGAGGCCTGCCCCGGCGGGTGCAGGAACACCGGTGAGGAACCCCGCCAATTTGTGCGGTTGGTCCGTCTCGTCGATCTTCGCGTTAAAGCGGGCGAGGCGCAATGCGCAGAACACCGCCAGCACCAATGCGCTGATCCAGCCGATGCGGGGCAGCGCGGCAAGCGACCAGAGGTAGAGGATCAGCGCCGGCGCCACACCGAAGGAAATGGCATCGGACAGCGAATCGAGCTCGGCACCGAAGCGGCTTTCGCCGTGAAGCATGCGCGCAATACGGCCGTCGAGACCGTCGAGCACCCCGGCGATCATGATCATGGCAACCGCGCTCTGCCATTCGCCGCCGATCGCGAACCGGACGCCGCTGAGGCCCGAGCACAGCGCAAGGGCAGTGACCGCATTGGGGGCCACCGCGCGCAGCGGCAGGCCCCGCTGGCGGCGAGGCAGGCGACGACCAGCAAACCGGCCTTGTGACAGCGGGGGGCGCTGCTCCGACGAATCGTCCATTATTGGGCGATGCCGGTGACGGGTACGCCGCCGACGCGACCGATCACGGTCTCACCGGCGATCGAACGCTGGCCAAGCGTCACCTGCGGAATGATGTCGTCGGGCAGGAAGACGTCGACCCGGCTGCCGAAGCGGATCAGGCCGATACGCTGACCGGTCGCGACCATGTCGCCCGGCTTGACGAAGGGTACGATGCGGCGCGCGACGAGACCGGCGATCTGGGTGAAGCCGATGCGGCGACCGTCGCGACCTTCGACGACGATATGCTGGCGTTCGTTCTCGTCCGATGCCTTGTCGAGATCGGCGTTGAGGAACTTGCCGCTAATATAGACGACTTGGCGGATCGTGCCGGCGATCGGCGTCCGATTGATGTGGACGTCGAACACCGACATGAAGATCGACACGCGGGTGAGCGGCGCGTCGCCGAGGTCGCCGACCAGCTCGCGCGGCACCGGCACCTTCTGGATCATGGTGACAAGGCCGTCGGCGGGCGCGATGATCAGCCCCTCGCCCGTCGGCGTCGTGCGCACGGGATCGCGGAAGAAGGTGAGCACCCAGACGACGACAGCGAGCAGCGGCCAGAACAGCACCTTGGTGAGCACCGTGCCGAGCAAGGTGATGCCCAGGGCGATGGCGGCGTATTTGTGTCCTTCGGGGTGAACCGAGGGGAAGCGCCACTTGACGGTCGTCGTCGGCAGCGGCGTGTGGGGAGGCTTTTCAAGCGATGACATAACGCGCAGGTGTAACCGTGACGTTCCTGCAACACAACGCTCTCGGACGGAAGGCGCGCGCCGGTGGTTGATCCGCGTGGCGCTTGTGCCTAGACGCACACGCAAACTCCCCTTGCAGGAAGAGCATATGGCCAAGATTCAGGTGAAGACGCCCGTCGTGGAGATCGACGGCGACGAAATGACGCGCATCATCTGGGAATGGATCCGCGAACGCCTCATCAAGCCGTATCTCGACATCCAGCTCGATTATTACGACCTCGGCGTCGAGCACCGCGACGCCACCGAGGACAAGGTGACGGTCGATGCCGCCAAGGCGACGCAGAAGTACGGCGTCGCGGTGAAGTGCGCGACGATCACCCCCGACGAAGCGCGCGTCGAGGAATTCGGCCTCAAGAAGATGTGGAAGTCGCCGAACGGCACGATCCGCAACATCCTGGGCGGCGTCGTGTTCCGCGAACCGATCGTGATCAAGAACGTCCCCCGTCTGATCCCCGGCTGGACGCACCCGATCGTCGTCGGCCGTCACGCGTTCGGCGACCAGTATAAGGCGACCGATTTCCGCGTTCCGGGTCCGGGCAAGCTGCGACTGGTCTTCGAAGGCGAAGACGGCACCGTGATCGACGAAGAAGTCTTCCAGTTCCCGTCGTCGGGTGTCGCGATGGGCATGTACAACCTGGACGATTCGATCCGCGATTTCGCCCGTGCGTCGATGCATTACGGCCTGAACCTGAAGTGGCCGGTGTACCTCAGCACCAAGAACACGATCCTGAAGGCCTATGACGGCCGCTTCAAGGATCTGTTCGCCGAGGTGTTCGAGGCCGAATTCAAGGACAAGTTCAAGGAAGCGGGCATCGTCTACGAACACCGCCTGATCGACGACATGGTCGCATCGGCGCTGAAGTGGAACGGCGAGTTCGTGTGGGCGTGCAAGAACTATGACGGCGACGTGCAGTCGGATCAGGTCGCGCAAGGCTTCGGCTCGCTGGGTCTGATGACCTCCGTTCTGCTGACGCCGGACGGCAAGACCGTCGAGGCGGAAGCGGCGCACGGCACCGTCACGCGCCACTATCGCCAGCACCAGCAGGGCAAGGCGACGTCGACCAACCCGATCGCGTCGATCTTCGCCTGGACCGGCGGCCTGAAGTATCGCGGCAAGTTCGACAACACGCCGGACGTCGTCCGCTTCGCCGAAACGCTGGAGCGCGTCTGCATCGAATGCGTGGAGAACGGCCAGATGACCAAGGATCTCGCGATCCTGATCGGCCCGGATCAGCCCTGGATGACGACCGAGCAGTTCTTCGAAGCGGTGCGCTCGAACCTCGAGCAGAAGATGGCGAACTGGGCGTAAGCCCGTCGTCTAACGACTAAAAGAAGGCCCGGATGCGTCGCGCGTCCGGGCCTTTTTCGTATCGGCGATCAATCGTCCGCGTCGCCGTGATTGCCGTAGCCGGCACCCGATTCGTCGGGGACGCTGGTATCGGGCACCGCGCCGTCAGGGCGTTCGGTGGGTTCGGGCGTGTCGGGATCGGTCATGCTGCGCTCCTGCCGGCCGCATCAGTGCGGGATGGGATAACGCACGGACGCGCCGGACCTATCCGTCCCGCGCGACAGATCGGCGCGGCGGTAGATGGTGATGCCCAGCGCCTGAGCGACCGGGTAATAGTCCGTGACCAGCGTCGCGTGGATCATCGCATCGGATCGGCCGACGGCGATGGCAGGGGGTTTGGCGGCGAGGATCCGCATAAGCTCGCGACGCGGATCGACGCCGATCGCGCCCGCCTCGCTCGGCTCGACCAAATGCGGCGGGAACGGATAGCGGGTCGGCAGACAGGCGTGGGCCGCGGTGTAGAGTGCAGGCGGCGCATCGAAGACGAAGGGGCAGCCATGATCGCGATCCTGCCCGAAGGCAGCGGCGATCGATGCGAGCTGGCGACGGATTGTCGCGGTCTCGCCCCCATGCGGATAACCGCTCAGATACAGCATCACCGCACCGGCCACCGCCGCCAGCCAGCGCAGCGCAGGGCGATCGAGCGCGATGCCGGCCGCAACCGCAAGGGGGACCAGCAGCGGCAGCGCATAATGGTTGAAATAGGGTGGGACGAGCAGCCAGCCGATGGTGGCGCTCGCCAGCCAGCCGGCGAGGAACCAGCGGCGCTGCCCATGGTGCATTGTGAGACCACGCACCGCCAGGCCGAACGGCACCAGCAGCACGACGACGGCGCCGATCAGTCGGGTCGCGATCGGATCGCCGGGCGTCAGGCGCCGTAGGAAGATCGACTGGACGTTGGCGAACCACCAGGCGCCACCGTGCCCCATGGCGGCGTAGGCACCCGCCGCGATCAGGGTCGGGAGCAAGGCGGCGACCACGTAGACCGCGGCGTCCCGAGCGATGCGCGCGTAACTGCGGTGGTGGCGCCATGACGCGACCATCAGCGTCACACCGAAGAACGCGCCTTCGAAAACCACGGTCGGCTTGATCTGGAGCGCGACGCCGACCAGCAGCATCGCCACGATCCCACCGCGGCGCCGGCCCGACAGCGTCTGCCAGGTCAGCCATGCGGCCAGCACCATTGGCAGGTCGTAGAAGACCGGCGACTGCCCGCCGCGCCCGCCGATCAGCGACAGCCACACGAGGTACAGGATGGCGCCGGCGAGCGCGGCTTTCGGTCCGGCAAAGGTGCGCACCAGCATCGCGATGCATCCCGCCGTCGCCACCGCCGCGGCCAGCGCGACGAGATGGTAGGCAACGATTGCGTCGATCGGCAGCGCGGCACTGGCGGCGTAGATCAGGAACAGACCGATCGGCTTGCGATCCCAGATGTCGACATAGGGAATCGCGCCATCCCACATCCGCTGGCCGACGAGCAGGTACATCTGTTCGTCGAGGTCGACGAGCGGATTGCCGATATCGGGCAGCCGCAGCGCCAGCGCGACGAGCGCGACGAGCGCGACGAGCGCGACGAGCGCGAGGATCAGCCAGATGCGGCGCGAGGTCATGGTGTTCCCGATGCGCCTGTTATGGTTAGCAGGTGCCTAACGGCGGCGGGGTGGCGTTGCTACGGCGGGACTGTTCCCCGTGATCTCGTCGCAGGATCGGATGCCTGCTTCCTCGTTCGCTGCGGTCGGGGTAAAAGCGGGACGCCGGATCAAGTCCGGGGTGACGAGGGGGGGCTCTCATGAGCGTGGCGGGCATGTCAGGATGTCTTCGCGATGGTACGGGCAGTGCCCGAAAACGCCCCGTCATCCCGGCCTTGAGCCGGGATCCCGCTTCTTCACCGCAGCCGAAGCAGAAGCGGGACCCCGGATCAAGTCCGGGGTGACGAGGGTTGCTTGGCACTCCCCCCGTCAAAACAGCTCGCCCTGCGGGCCGGCCGGCGGGCGAAACAGATCGGTGCGGAGCGTCACGCCGCGATTGGCGAGGCCGTGCTTGCGGCAGGCGATGGCGAAGCGGGTGCGCATCAGCTCGGCCCATGGCCCTGCCCCCTGCATGCGCGTGAAGAAACCGGGATCGTTGTCGCGGCCGCCGCGCAGGCTCTGAATCGTCGCCATCACCTTGCCAGCGCGATCGGGAAAGTGGGCGTCGAGCCAGGCGCGGAACAGCGGCGCGACCTCGTGCGGCAAGCGGACGGGGATGAAGAAGCACGCACGGGCGCCCGCCCCTGCCGCACGCTCGACCAGATGTTCGATCTCATGATCGGTGATGGCGGGGATCACGGGCGCAATCGAGACATAGACCGGTACGCCCGCATCGGCGAGCGCGCGCACCGCCTTCAGCCGCCGTTCGGGATGCGGCGCGCGCGGTTCGATCGTCATGGCGACACGCGAATCGAGCGACGTGATCGACACTGCAACCGCCGCCAGTCCCTCGGCGGCCATCGGGGCCAGCAGGTCGATATCGCGGACCACACGGTCCGATTTGGTGGTGATCGTCAGCGGATGCCGCGTCTCGCGCAGCACTTCCAGCACGCTGCGGGTGATCCGCCAATCGCTCTCGATCGGCTGATAGGGGTCGGTGTTGGTGCCGAGCGCGATCGGCGCGACGGCATAGCCAGGCTTGCCCAGTTCGGCGCAGACCAGCTCCGCCGCCTGTGGCTTGGCGAATAGCCGGCTTTCGAAATCGAGGCCGGGCGACAAATCGTGAAAGGCGTGCGTCGGCCGTGCGAAGCAATAGATGCAGCCGTGCTCGCAGCCGCGATACGGGTTGATCGAGCGATCGAAGCCGACGTCGGGCGAGGCGTTGCGGCTGATGATCGTGCGGGGCTGTTCGATCGTCACGCTGGTGCGCAGCGGTGGCGCTTCGCCGTCGATCTCCTCGCGCGCGTCGAGCCAGTCGCCGTCCGCCTCCACCTGCGGCAGGTTGAAGCGGCGGCTTTCGCTATTGAGCGTCGCGCCGCGGGCGGCGCGTCGGGGCTTGGGACCGGCCATTGGCAAAGGCTAGGCGCAGACGTAGAACGTATCAAGAACGAATTGGGAGGATTCGATGGCGCGTCTGAACTATCTCGAGCTGCCGGTGGGGGATCGGGCGCGGGCGAAGGCGTTCTATGCCGATGCCTTCGGCTGGACCTTTACCGATTACGGGCCGGACTATGCCGCGACGACCAGCGGCGACACCGATGTCGGACTGGATGCGGCACCGGATCGCGTCGCGGCGCCGCTGCCGGTGATCGAGGTGGACGATCTGGAGGCGGCCCTCGCTACGGTCGAGGCGGCGGGCGGGCGCGTGACCGTGCCGATCTTCGCCTTTCCGGGCGGCCGGCGCTTTCACCTCGCCGACCCGGACGGACATGTGCTGGCGGTGATGCAACCGGCGTGACCGTCGCACCGGCCGGCTTCGGTCAGCGGCGTGCCTTGGCCAGCTTCTTGAGCACCATGTCGCGCTTCAGGCGGCTGATATGGTCGATAAAGAGCACGCCGTTCAGATGGTCGATCTCGTGCTGCATGCAGGTAGCGAGCAGGCCGGTCAGCTCTTCCTCATGCGCGGCGCCGGTTTCATCCTGCCAGCGGACACGGCACGATGCCGGGCGCTGCACATCGGCATATTGTTCGGGAATCGACAGGCAGCCTTCGTTATAGGTGCTCGTCTCGTCGCTGACCGACAGGACTTCGGGGTTGATATAGGCCTTGGGCGCCTTGATCGGCTTGTCGTCCTCGTCCTTTTCCTCCTGCAGGTCGATGACGAGAATGCGCTGGTCGACGCCGACCTGGATCGCGGCGAGGCCGATGCCATGCGCAGCGTACATCGTGTCGATCATGTCCTGCACGAAGGCGCGCGTTTCATCGGTGATCGAGTCGACGGGCTTGGAGATCAGGCGCAGGCGCGGATCGGGGATTTCGACGATGGGAAGAACTGCCATCGCGCGGAGCTAGGTCCCGGGGCGTTTGCCGTCAAGATTGGGGTGACCTCGCGATCAGGCGACGGGGCGTCTTGCGCGCAGGGCCTGGGCCAGCGTGCCTTCGTCGAGATAGTCGAGTTCGCCGCCGACCGGCAGGCCGTGCGCGAGCTGGGTGACGCGGACGGGAAAGCGCTCGATCCGGTCGGCGAGATAATGCGCGGTCGTCTGCCCCTCCAGCGTGGCGTTCATCGCAAGAACGACCTCGTCGATGCCGCCCGCCTCGATCCGGGCGACGAGTGCATCGATGGCGAGGTCTTCGGGGCGGACGCCCTCGAGCGCCGACAGGCGGCCGCCCAGCACGTGGAAGCGCCCCGGAAACAGGCGCGAGCGTTCGAGCGCCCACAGATCGGCCACCTCTTCGACGACGCACAGCGAGCGCTGGTCGCGGCGCGGATCGGCGCAGATCGCGCAGGGGTTGGCGGTGTCGACGTTGCCGCAGATGCCGCACGTCTCCAGCCGCTCGTCCACCGCCTCCAGCGCGGCGCGCAACGGGCCGAGCGCGGCCTCGCGTTTCTTCAGCAGGTGCAGCACCGCGCGACGGGCGGATCGGGGGCCGAGGCCAGGAAGGCGCGCGAGCGCCTGGGTCAGCGCCTCGATTTCGGGGGATGCCATGGGGAACAGATAGGGGGTTGCGCCCTGCCCCGCCAGCGCGTTGAAGGCCCCCATGCGGATCATCTTCATGGGAACCCCGGCCTTCGCGCGCGACGTGCTGGATGCGGTGTTGGCGGCGCCGGGGCATCAGGTCGTCGCGGTCTATACGCAACCGGCACGGCCGGGCGGTCGGCGCGGGCGCGAACTGGTCAAGTCGCCGGTCCAGCTTCGCGCCGAAGAGGCAGGCCTATTGGTATACGATCCGGTCAGCCTGAAGGGCGCCGAGGCGCAGGCGGCGTTCGCGGCGCTGGACGCCGACGTGGCGGTAGTCGCGGCTTATGGCCTGCTGTTGCCGCAGGCGATCCTCGATGCCCCAAAGCATGGTTGCCTCAACGTCCACGGCTCGTTGTTGCCGCGCTGGCGCGGGGCGGCGCCCGTGCAGCGCGCGATCCTGGCCGGCGATGCCGAGACGGGGGTCGGGATCATGCAGATGAAGGCAGGGCTCGATACCGGCCCCGTGCGGCTGGAGGGGCGGGTCGCGATCGAGCGGCAGACCGCAGGCGAGCTTACCGATGCGCTGGCGGCGCTGGGCGGGCGGCTGATGGTAGAGGTGCTCGACGATCTGGAGGGCCATCCGCCGGTGCCGCAGCCCGAGGACGGCGTCACCTATGCCCGCAAGATCGACAAGGCCGAGGCACGGATCGATTTCACCAAGAGCGCGGTCGAGGTCGAGCGGCTGATTCGGGCGATGCACCCGGCGCCGGGGGCGTGGGTGGAGATCGCAGGCGAGCGGGTGAAGCTGCTCGGCGCCGAGGTGCTGCCCTTCTCCTTCCCCGGCGGCGAGGGGACGACGGTGGATGCGGCGCTGACGATCGCATGCGGCGACGGTGCGATCCGCCCGACGCTGGTGCAGCGCGCCGGGCGCGGCGTGACGAGCGCGGAGGAAATGCTGCGGGGCTTCCCGGTGCGATCGGGGACGCAGCTTTGACGCGGTTCGCGCTGACGATCGAATATGACGGTCGGCCGTTCATGGGCTGGCAGCGGCAGAAGCACGGGCCCAGCGTGCAAGCGGCACTGGAAGAGGCGGTGTTCGCCGTCACCGGTGAGACGGCCGCGGTGCATGCCGCAGGAAGGACCGATGCCGGCGTACATGGGCTGGGCATGCGCGCGCATGTCGACATCGCCAAGACGATCGCGCCGTTCCGGTTGATGGAGGCGCTCAATGCGCGGATGCGGCCGGCACCGGTCGCGGTACTCGACTGCGTGGAGGTGGCGGACGATTGGCATGCGCGCTTTTCGTGCGTCGGGCGCAGTTACGAATATCGCATCGTCAACCGGCGCGCCCCGCTGACCTGGGAAGCGGGACTGGCGTGGCAGGTGCCGCAGCCGCTCGACGCCGATGCGATGGCGGCGGCGGCGGCGGTGCTGGTCGGTCGGCATGATTTCACGACGTTCCGATCGGCGCATTGCCAAGCCGACAGTCCGGTGCGGACGCTGGATCTGCTATCCGTCGAGCGGAATGGCGATCGGATCGCGGTGCGGGCGGCAGCGCGGTCGTTCCTGCACCATCAGGTGCGATCGATGGTGGGGTGCCTGGCGCTGGTCGGGCGGGGACAGTGGTCGGTCGCCGACGTCGCCGATGCGCTCGCGGCGCGGGATCGCGCGCGGCTGGGGCTGAATGCACCGCCGGATGGGTTGTTCTTCATGACGGCGGTGTATTGATTCACGCGAAGACGCGAAGGGGACACCGACAGGACGGAGGCCGTCCTGCCAATCGCCGACGGTGGCGTCTGCCGATCGCGGCGCCCTGGCAGGACCTCTTCGCGGCGTCGCGCGAACCCTTTAGCGAACGAATCGCGCGGCGAGTTCGACGTGGGTGGACCAGCGGAACTGGCCGACGGGCTGGATCCAGTCGATCCGCCAGCCACCCTCCACCATCATCTTCGCATCGCGCGCGAAGCTGCTGGGATTGCACGAAACATAGCCGATAACCTTGGTCTGGGATGCGGCGAGCGCCTCTGCCTGATCGCGCGCGCCCGCGCGCGGCGGATCGATGACGATCGCATCGAAGCGGTCGAGCTCCGCCACGGTGAGAGGACGGCGGAACAGGTCGCGATGTTCGGTGAAGATCGGGCGCCCGCCATGAGCCGCTCCGGCTTTCAGCGCCATGATCGCATCCCGCGCGCCCTCGGCAGCGTACACTCGCGCCGGCAGGGCGAGGGCGAAGGTGCCGAGGCCCGCGAACAGATCGGCGATCGTGCCCGCGCCTTTGGTCGCTTCGCGCATGGCGGCGACCAGCGCATCCTCGCCTTCCTGCGTCGCCTGCAGGAACGATGCGGGCGGCAGCGGCACGGGGTGCCCGCCGAGCGTGATGGTCACCGGCTGCGGCTCCCAGCGCGTTTCGAACCCGTCGCCGCTGTCGAGCGTGAAGCGGGCGATGCCGTGTCGCTCGCAAAAGGCCGTGATCGTCTCCGCGGCGGCAAGGCCGTCTGCGGACAGGTTTGTGACGAGGATGTCGGGGCCCTGATCGGACAGGGTCAGGTGGACGTCGCCGCGGCGCTTGAAACCGAGCTTCTGCAGCAAGGCGCGGAGCGGCGCGACCACCGCGAACAGTTCTGGCGCGAGGATGTGGCATTCGCGCACGTCGACGATGGCGTGGCTCTTCTCGGCGGAGAAGCCCAGCAGGATACGGCCGCCCTTGCTCTCGACATGCAGCGTCGCGCGGCGGCGGGTTTGCGGCGGCGAGACGAGCGGCGCGCGCAACGGCGCGGTCAGCCCCTGCGCGTCCAGCGCGCTGGCAACGCGATCGGTGACGAAGGCGGCGTAGGATTCGTCGTCGAGATGCTGGAGCTGGCAGCCGCCGCATTCCGGGAAATGGCGGCACGGCGGCGTCTGGTGATGCGGGCCGTGGGTCAGCGTACCTTCGGGGCCGAGCAGATCGCCGGGCGCCGCGAAGGCGGCATGGCGACCGTTGGCAGTGACGCCATCACCACGCGCGGCTACGCGGACAATCGTATCGGGGGGCAGAATCGTATCGGAATCGGTCATCCGCCCGCCCTGACGGGCGTCAGCGCATTTGCCAAGTCGTCGGCGATGAAGCTGGCGCCGAGCCGGCGGGCCGCCTGCGCGTGCAGCCAGACGCCCGCACTCGCTGCCGCGAGCGGATCGGTGCCGGCATGGGCAAGTCGCGCCGCGATCGCGCCGGCCAGCACGTCGCCGGTGCCGGCGGTCGACAGCCAGGGGTTGCCGCGCGGATGCACGATGGTGCGAGCGGGCGCGGCGACGATGGTCGTGGGGCCCTTCAAAACGACGACGGCGCCGGTGCGCCGCACTGCCGTACGCGCGCGATCGACCAAGGAACCCGCGATTTCGCCGAACAGGGCTTTGAACTCGCCCGCGTGCGGTGTCAGGATGACGGGGTGGGACCGCCCGGCAAGCGTGTCCGGGTCGAGCAGGTGCAGCGCGTCGCCATCGACGACCAGTGCGTGATCGTCGGCGGCGATTAGCGCCTTCAAGCGCTGCCGTGCGTCGTCGTCGCGTCCCAGCCCCGGACCGATCAGGATAGCGCCAATCCGCGGGTCGGTCAGCGCGTCGGCATCAAAGGGGCGGTGAACGAGCGCGTCGGGACCACCGCGGCCGCCGTCGCCATAGAGCGCGACATAGCCCGCTCCGCTGCGCAGGGCGGCGATGCCGGAGAGCCGCGCGGCGCCTTCCATCGCGCCGACGACCACGGCGACCATGCCGCGCGTATATTTGTGCGACTCGGGCCCGGGCTGTGGCAGATGCGGCGGCGTTGCGACGACACAGTCGGCGGGTCGCTCGCTGAGACCCAGGTCGATCAGGCGGATCGTGCCACAGGCGCTGGCCGCCGGTTCGAGGACATGCGCGGGCTTGAGGGCGCCGAGCGCAAGAGTGAGCGTCGCGGGATGTGCCGCGACCCAATCGGACACGGCGCCCGTGTCGGCATCGACGCCGCTGGGCAGATCGGCGGCGATCACGATCTGCGCTGCGCGGGCAAGGCGCGCCAACGCTGCGTCGGTGGCGCGGGGCAGCGGTC
This sequence comes from Sphingomonas sp. DC5200-1, assembly GCF_049897245.1. Classification (NCBI taxonomy): domain Bacteria; kingdom Pseudomonadati; phylum Pseudomonadota; class Alphaproteobacteria; order Sphingomonadales; family Sphingomonadaceae; genus Sphingomonas; species Sphingomonas sp. DC5200-1. The sequence goes on along the minus strand of NZ_JAFCVW010000001.1, from coordinate 55,551 downwards.
GCGACAGCCCCGTGCCGAACAGGCAATCGACCAGAACCGGCGCGGGCCGTGCCGTGTTCAGCGGCTCGACGTCGCCCTGCCAGCCCCGACGCGCCGTGCGGGCAGCCGGCGTGCGGGGGTCCTCCCCCGCCGCGACGCGTACGCTGAGGCCGAAACGTTGCAGAACCGATGCAGCAACATAGCCGTCACCGCCGTTGTTGCCAGGTCCGCAGAGCACGAGCACGTCGGCACCTGCGGTCAGACGGCGCGCGGCAGCGGCAATGCCTTCGCCTGCGCGTTGCATCAGCGTCTCGACGGAAATGCCCGACGCAACGGCGGCGTCTTCCGCAGCGCGCATCTGCGCTGCGGTCAGGATCGGCTGGCCTTCGGGCGGGATCATCGTGTCGATGCGATCGTCGCGGGCAAGCGGTAGCGATCGCTGCCGATCGCCACCTCGATCGACTGCGGATCGATAATCGAGACGCGCGCCGCCTCTGCGCCGTCGGCCGCGATGACGCCGCGGCCGTCCTGCGTTACGCGCAAGCGGTGAAAACCGCCGTCGTCGTGGCGGACGGTGAGGACCAATCCGCGATCCTCCCGCGTCCGTTCCACCGTGCAAGTTCGCCGCAACGCGTCGCTGCCGTGCGCGCAGAGGATCAGGTCTGCGTCGTCCGCGGCGCGACGCTGATCGCTTTCCGCCTTGGTCAGCGCCTGGGTATTCGCTGTGTCGGCACCACGATCACCGCAGGCGGCAAGCAGAAGCAGTGCCGTTCCCGCCACCACCCGGCCCACCGCCCGCGAGCGATCAGATGTCCGCATAGACGTGGCGTTCGGCCTTTGCGCCGGGGTGGGTGACAGCGCCCTGGAAGGCGGGACCGACGTTCTGGGCATAGCGCCACAATGCGCCCGCGCCGTAATCGTTCACGCGCGGCGTCCAGGCGGCGCGGCGCGCGTCGAGCGTGGCGTCGTCGACCAGCAGATCGATCGTGCCCGCCTCGGCGTCGATGCGGATCATGTCGCCGTCCTCGACCAGGGCGATCGGGCCGCCCTCTGCCGCCTCCGGCCCGACATGGCCGATGCAGAAGCCGCGCGTGCCGCCCGAAAAGCGGCCATCGGTGATCAGTGCGACCTTTTCGCCCATGCCGAGGCCGTAGAGCGCTGCGGTGGTCGACAGCATTTCGCGCATGCCCGGGCCGCCTTTCGGCCCTTCGTAGCGGATGACGATCACCTCGCCCTCGTTGATCGCGCGCGCTTCGACGGCGGCGAAAGCGTCTTCCTCGCAATCGAAGCACCGCGCCGGGCCTTCGAATTGCAGGCGGTGCATGCCCGCGACCTTCACGATCGCGCCATTGGGGGCGAGGCTGCCGCGCAGACCCACGACACCGCCGGTCGGCGTGATCGGCGTGGCGATATCGTAGATGACCTTTTGGTCCGGGTTCCACGTCACCTGATCGATATTCTCGCCAAGCGTCTTGCCGGTGACGGTCATGCAATTGCCGTCGAGGAAACCGCCGGCGAGCATCGTCTTCATCAGCATGTAGACGCCGCCGGCCTCATGCATGTCCTTGGCGACATACTGACCTCCGGGTTTGAGGTCTGCGATGTAAGGCGTTGTTTTGAAAGCCTCTGCAACGTCGAACAGGTCGAAATCGATGCCGGCTTCGTTCGCCATCGCCGGCAGGTGAAGCGCGGCATTGGTCGAGCCGCCGGTCGCGGCGACGACGCGCGCGGCGTTGATGAAGGCTTCGCGCGTGCAGATATCGCGCGGGCGCAGGTTGCGCGCGACAAGCTCCATCACCTGTGCGCCCGCGGCCACGGCGATCTGCTCACGCGTGGTGTAAGGAGCTGGTACCATGTTGCTGTTCGGAAGCGATAAACCGATTGCCTCGCCAACACAGGCCATGGTGTTGGCGGTGAACTGACCACCGCATGCACCGTGCCCCGGGCAGGCGACCTTTTCCAGCTCATGCACTTCGGACAACGGACACGCACCGGCGGCGTATTTGCCGACGACCTCGAACACGTCGACGACGGTGACGTCGCGGTCGTGGAAGCGGCCCGGCAGGATCGATCCGCCATAGACGAAGATCGATGGGATATTGAGGCGCAGCATCGCCATCATCATGCCGGGCAACGACTTGTCGCAACCGGCAAAGCCGACAAGCGCGTCATAGCAATGGCCGCGGACCGACACCTCGACCGAATCGGCGATGACTTCGCGGCTGACAAGGCTAGCCTTCATGCCCTGATGGCCCATGGCGATGCCGTCGGTGACGGTGATCGTGTTGAACCGGCGCGGCATGCCGCCGCCCTGGATCACGCCCGCCTGCGCGGCATCGGCCTGGGCGTTGAGCGTCGTGTTGCACGGCGCCGAATTGTTACCGGCGCTCGCCAACGCGACGAAGGGCTTGGCGATATCCTCTTCGCTGAGGCCCATCGCATAATAATAGCTGCGATGGGGCGCGCGTTCGGGGCCGACGGAGACGTGACGGCTGGGCAGGCGGGTTTTGTCGAACTGGGTCATGACGACGCCCTATGTCGCGAAAGCCCCCATCTGCGCAAGCTTGTTACGCGTAATATCGCACGCGCGCCCGACGAAGAATGCGATCCTCGATCGAGAAATACAGCGATATCATGTCGTTCTCGACGATTGTTGACGCGGCGAAGGCGATATCAGTCTTGGCGCGATCTTCCGGCGGCGGCGGCAGGATCAGCGGTTCGATACCGCGACGGGTGACGGCCGAGAAGTCCGGCGAGAAACTGATCCAGCCGATCCGCCAGCGCGCATCGAGCGTCGCGCCATTGTAGAACATCACCGGATCGGCACCGGGCAGCTGGCAGATCGGGCCGGTGGACAGGTGCCAATTGTCCCAGGATTTTGGCCGGATCGGAAACGGATCGTCGAGCGACGTCCAGGGATCGCCAAGCTGGTCCGCGCGGGCGATGCCAACGCGCGACGCGCCGACGCCCTTTTCCTCCGCCGCGGCATATTCGTAGAACAGCCGCCAGCCGTCGTGCGGTGTCGGGGCGAAGGTCGCCTCCTTGATATTGCCCTCGCCTTCGGGTGCGGCGAGGACAACGCGGCGCTTGGTCAGCGTATCGAGCGACGGGCCGGTCGCGGCAATCATGACGCCTTGGCTGCGCTTGGCGTCCACGCCGGTGTAATAGACGACATAAGTGCCATCGTCGGTCCTGAGCACCGTCGGGTCTTCGCAGCCCCCCGCGTCCGGGTCCGTCGGATCGCTGCCCGGGGCGATGGCGATATGATCGTCCAGCGTGAAGCTCAGGCCGTCATCGCTCCACCCGCTGGCAATCAGGCCGGTCGGATCGTTCGGTCCGAGCGGGTCGGGGACGCCGCGCACCAGCATGCGATAACGCCCCTCCTCGCGCCAGACGAAGGGGCTCATCAGGTCCATGCCATCGAGCGGCGAACCGGGCGCGATCGTGACGTCGTCGAGCGCTTCGACGGCATAGGTCGGCATCGGTCAGGCCCCCTGCGCGATAACCAGACTGAGCGCGCCGTCGATCGTGACGGTCGTCCCGGTGATGTAATCCGCGGCGGGCGAGAGCAGGAAAGCGACGAGCGTCGCGACCTCCTCGGGCTTGCCGGCCCGCGCCCAGGGAATATTGGCCTCGAGCGATTGGCGATAGGAGGCATCCTCCATCGCCTGTTCGTTCATCGGCGTCAGGATCATGCCGGGCGCGACGCCGTTGACCGCGATCTTCGCGGGCGCCAGTTCGAGGGCCAGCGTCGCCGTAAGCTGGGCCAAGCCGCCCTTCGCTGCGTCATAGTCCACGCCGCCCGGCCGCGGCGCGCGTTCGTGGATCGAGGATATGTTGACGATCCGCCCGCCCTGCCCGGCCTTTTCGGCGGCGCGCACGAATCGGCGGCAGGTCAGGAAGGGGCCGTAGAGATCGGAGCGGATGACGCGGTCGAAATGGTCGAGCGGCATGTCGACCAGCTTGGTGCCGCTCATGTTGAGGCCCGCGGAGTTGACCAGCCACGTGGCAGTGCCGAAGCGGCGTTCGGTGTCGGCAAACAGCGCCTCGACCGCGTCTTCGCTTGATACGTCGCACTGGATCGCGTGGACTCGATCGGCGCCCGCGGCCTCGGTGACCTTGGTGGCGGCGTCCGCATCGCGGAAATAGGTGAAGACGACGCGCGCGCCCGCCTTTGCGAGGGCGGCGACGCACGCCGCCCCGATACCGGACTCGCCGCCGGTCACCACCGCGATCGGATTATCTGCCATGCACCTTGCCCCATCGTTGCGTCCGGAATCGACGCTACCAATGCGATGGGGCGGTCAATCGTTCCGGTGACAAATGCGTCATGCCGGACGAAGGGCGTTACAGCGCGGCGAGAGCCTTGGCGACGCCGTCCATCGTGAAGGGCTTTTGCAGCACTGGACGATCGCGAAAGCGGCTGTCGACGCTGTCGTCGCTGCCGCCGGTCGCGAACACGAACGGAATGTCGCGTGCGGCGAGCGCTTCGGCGACGGGCGTGCTCTTCTCACCGCCGCGCAGGTTGACGTCGAGGATCGCGGCGTCAATGCCGCCGTCCTCCACCCGCGCCAAGGCGCCGGCCACCGTGTCGACGGTGCCGACCGGCGTCTTGTCGAGCACCTCGAGGAAATCCTCGAGCATCATCGCGATGAGCGGTTCGTCCTCGACGATGAGGATCTGGGTGAGCGCAGACATGCCCCAGCCCTTACCCGTGGTTGTTACACGCTGACAACCACTCGTTTGTAACGGTGTGCTACCGCGTCGTGAGGACGTCGCGCGCGGCTTCCGCCAATTGCTGCACGCTGAAGGGCTTGGGCAGGAAGGCGACGTTGTCGAGGTCGATCGACTTGCGCAATTGCTCCTCGGCATAGCCGGACATGAAGATGATCGGCAGGTCGGGGTAGCGGTCGCGCGCGTGGCGGACCATCGTGGGGCCATCCATCGTCGGCATCACCACGTCGCTGATGAGCAGGTCTGGCCGGCCGTTTCGATCGAGCAGTTCCAGTGCCGCCTCGCCATTCTCCGCGGTCATCACCGTATAGCCCTGCCGCGTCAGCGCGCGTTCGGCGACGGCGCGGACCATATCCTCGTCCTCGACGAGCAGGATGGTGCCGGTGCCCCAGACCTCGACCGGCTTGGCGGGCGCCCGCGGCGCAGGTGCGCGGGTCGCGGTGCCTGCGGCGTGGACCGGCAGGTAGATGCTGAAGGTCGCCCCCTGCCCCGGCTTCGTATCGGCGAAAATCCAGCCGCCCGACTGTTTGACGATGCCGTAGACGGTGGACAGGCCAAGGCCAGTGCCCTTGCCCACTTCCTTGGTGGTGAAGAAGGGTTCGAAGATCTTCGGCAGCACGTCGGGCGGAATCCCGCCGCCGGTGTCGCTGACGATCAGCGCGGTGTAATCGGCGACCGGCAGGATGTCGGTGCCCATCGCCCGCACGTCCGCCGCGGTGACGCTGCGTGTCTGGATGGTCAGCGTACCGCCACCGCGCGGATTATGCGCCAGCATCGCGTCGCGCGCATTGACCGCGAGATTGACGACGACCTGTTCGAGCTGCCCCGGATCGGCGCGCACGGCGCCGAGATTGCGGCCATGGCTGACGTCGAGGCGGATCTGTTCGCCCATCAGCCGCTTCAGAAGGTTGGACACCTCCGCCACCACGTCGGGCAGTTGCAGCGTCTGCGGGCGCAGCGTCTGCTGGCGGCTGAACGCGAGCAGTTGGCGCGTCAGGCTGGCGGCGCGGTTCGAATTGGTGCGGATCTGCTGGATGTCGTCGTAATCGCTGTCGCCCGGCGAATGGCGCATCATCATCAGATCGCAATGGCCGATGATCGCGGTGAGGATGTTGTTAAAATCGTGTGCGACGCCGCCGGCGAGCTGGCCGACCGCCTGCATCTTGGTCGCCTGCGCCACCTCGCGCTTCAGGCGGCTTTCCTCGCTATTGTCCTTGAGGCTGAGCAGCACCGCCGCATCGCCGAGGCCGCGGGCACCGGCGATGGTGAGCGCGACGGGTTCGTCGGGATGATCCTTCAGTCGCACCGCCATGTCCGACGAATGCGTCGCGCCGCTGGCGAAGCGCCGGATCGCGTCGGCGACCGCCGCCTTGTCCTCACGCACCACCAGATCCCCCGGATAGAGCGGCGCCGCGGCAGGATCGACGCCGGCCGCGCGCACAAAGGCGTCGTTCATCTGGAGGAAGCGGCCCTCGCGATCGACGAGCGCCATGCCGAACGGCATCAGGCTGACGAGGCTGCGCACATGTTCGGAGGCGCTGGCTCCGATCGCCGGGGCGGTGTCCACGTCATCGAGCAGCGCAATCAGCGTCGGCGCGTCGGGAATATCGGTGAAGGGGATCTCCACCACGCGCAACGGCGTGCCGTCCAGCCCCTCGCGCTCGAAACGGACGAGGCCGCGGCTGTCGGTGATGAGCAGCCGCGCGAAGTCGCGCCCATCCAGCCCCGTGTCGGCGGCGATCGCGCGTCGGGCAAGCAGGCGGTTGGCGGCGCGGACGCGGCCGTCGCTCCCCAGCAGCGCCGCCATGACGCCGGACGTGCCGAGCCGTTCGCCCATCGCCCCGGTGACCAGCGCTTCGGTGGAAGCGGCGGCATCGTGCTGCCTGACGATGGCGAACCGCCACACGAGCATGTCGCCCTCATCGCCCGCACGCGCGATCTCTGCGGTCAGCCGGTGTGGCCCGGCGCGAAGGCCCCGTACCTCGCCGCGCCCGTCGCGCCAGGCGATCCGGCCGGCGTTGCCGAGCTCGGCGACGCCCTCCCCCGCCAGCGGCAGGCCGGGCGGGGTCGGAAAGCCTTCGAACAGAGCCTCATAGGCGTCGTTGGCGCAGACGAGGCGGCCGGCGCGATCGGTGATCGCCACGGCGTCGGTGCTCGCCTGCGCGACCGCGCGGGTGAAGGCCCAGTCGATCGTCTGTGTCGCCGTGACCCTGGCCGGCGCCAGCATCCGCCACGCGATCACCGCGCCTGCGGCCACGATCCCCGTGGCGACGAACCCCGCCGCGGCGACGATGCTGCCGACCAGCCACAGCACCAGCGCAGCGGCCGCCACCGTCGCAGCGCCGGCGACGAGCGCCGCGGCCCGGGTGGGGTTCAGATGTGTCGAAAGGGGGAGCGAGGCCATGCCCGCCCGTCATCGCGGGATCGGGCGGGGCGCGTCAAGCGATTGGTGTAGTGGGATTGCTCCCGCGCCCCATGGCCGTTCATGCTGAGCCTGTCGAAGCACGGGTTTCGACCTGCGGGACGATGCTTGTGGTGACCTGCCCTTCGACAGGTGCAGGGCGAACGGCGGTGTTGGTGGCCCCGCTTCCCCCGGCACGCCAGGGGAAGCGGGACGGTATCACCAGATACGGACGCGCTGGTCGGGCGTCAGTACCAGCTTGCCACCCGGCGCGGGCTTGTAGGCGCCGTACCAGGGATCAAGATTGCGGACGACCCAGGCGCGCTGCTGAGACGGGCTGTGCGGATCGGTCATCAGCCGCTGCTTCAGGTTCGCCTCGCGATAGTTGCGACGCCAAACCTGCGCCCAGCCGAGGTAGAAGCGCTGGTCGCCGGTCAGGCCGTCGATCACCGGCGCCTCGCGTCCGCCCAACGACGCCTTGTACGCGTCATAGGCGACCGACAGGCCGGCGAGGTCGGCGGTATTTTCGCCCAGCGTCAGCGCGCCGTTGACGTGCATGCCGGGCAGCGGTTCGTAGGCGTTATACTGGTCGACGAGGCGCTGGGTGAGCGCCTTGAAGCGCGTCACGTCCTCCGGCATCCACCAGTCGGTCAGCTGGCCGTGCGCGTCATACTTCGACCCCTGGTCGTCGAAATGGTGGCTCAGCTCATGGCCGATCACCGCGCCGATACCGCCGTAGTTCACCGCCGGGTCCGCCTTCGGATCGAAGAACGGCGGTTGCAGGATCGCGGCGGGGAAGACGATCTCGACCATGCCGAAATTGGCATAAGCGTTCACCGTCATCGGGGTCATGCCCCATTCCCAGCGCTGCAACGGCTTGCCGAGGTGGCTGATGTTATATTCGTGACCCCACTGGCGCGCGCGCAGGGCGTTGCCGAAGGCGTCGCCCTTGACGATCTTGAGGTTGCTATAATCGCGCCACTGGCTCGGATAGCCGATCTTCGGCGTGAAGGCGGCGAGCTTGGCGTGCGCCTTCACCTTCGTCTCGGGCGCCATCCATTCGAGCTTGTCGATGCGCTTGCCCATCGCCGCAATGACGTTCTTGACCAGCTGGTCAGCCGACGCCTTGGTTTCGGGCGGGAAATATTGCGCGACGTACAGCTTGCTGACCTCGTCCGACAGCGCGCCGCTGGTGAAGCCGACCGCGCGCTTCCAGCGATCTTCCTGCTGCGGCGTGCCCGACAAAGTGGTGCCGTAGAAGGCGAATTGTTCGTCGTCGAACGCCTTCGGCAGCACACCCGCAAACCCGTCCAGGCTGCGGACCAGCAATTGATCCTGCAACACGCCGATCGGCGCGGCGCCGATCAGCTTCGCGATGCCGGTGACGGCGCTCGGCTGCGACACGATCAGCGAATCGACGGGCGTGCCGACGCCCTTCAGATAGGTGACGAAGTCGAAGCCCGGCGCGCTCTGCACCAGCTGCGCAACCGTCATCTTGTTATAGGTCTTGTTGGCGTCGCGGCTGTCGACGCGGCTCCAACTGACCTCAGCGATCTGCGTTTCGAAATCGACGATCGCCTTGGCGCGCTCCGCGGCATTGGGCTCGCCCGCCAGCGTCAGCACCTTGGTCAGGTGCGCATCATAGGCGGCCTTCTCCTTGGCGTTCTTTTCCTGCAGGTAATAGTCGCGATCGGGCAGGCCGAGGCCCGACTGGCGCATCTCGACGACATAGGTTTCGGGCGCCTTGTCGTCCTGGCCGACACCGCTGCCGAACGGAATGGCGACGCCGTTGCGGTCCGCCTGCGCGAGCAGCGAGGCGTAATTCGCCTTGGTCGCACGCTTGATCGTGTCGAGCCACGGCTTGATGGGCGCAAGACCCTTCGCCTCGATCGCGCCGGTGTCGAGATAGGTCGCGTAGGCCGTGCCGATCTTGGAGCCCGGCTGCTTGGCCGCGGCCTCCAGAATGCCCCTGGTGCGATCGCGCGACAGATCGGCGAGCGTGTCGAAGGCGCCGAAGCTCGACTTGTCGGCGGGGATGGCAGTCGTCTTCGCCCAGGTGCCGTTGGCGTAATTATAGAAATCGTCGCCCGGCGCGATGCTGCGGTCCATGCCCGTTTCGTCGAAGCCGAAGGCGCCGATCTGCGGCTTGCCCGCTGCGGCGGCCGTGGGCGCCTGCTGTGCATAGACGGCGCCGGCAAGCGCCGAGGCGCCGAGCAGGCCAGCGATGAGATAGGTCTTCATGGTCTCTCCCCGATGGGTCGGTCTGCTGTGCAGATCGCGACGGAGTACGTTTCATTCCGTTCGCCCTGAGCCTGTCGAAGGGCGGCTCTCCGCGGGCAAAGCGCCCGAGTGGGGCGCCCCGCCCTTCGACAGGCTCAGGGCGAACGGGTGGTTAGGAAGGTGATAGAGCCAACGCGGGTTCGTGCCAAAACAAAACCGCCGCCCGCGGTTGGTCGCGGGCGGCGGCGGCAGGATCACCAGATCTTGATGCGATCGGCGGGGGCCAGATAGAATTTCTGGCCCGGCTTCACGTTGAACGCCGGATACCAGGCGTCGAGGTTGCGAACGACATAGGCGCGCCACTGGCCCGGCGTGTGCGGGTCGGTGGTCAGCTGGTTCTTGATCGAGGCCTCCCGCGCCTTGGTCTGCCAGACCTGGCCGAAGCCCATGAAGAAGCGCTGGTCGCCGGTGTAACCGTCGATGACGGGCGCCGGCTTGCCCTTCAGCGACAGCTTGTACGCGTCGTACGCGACGTTGATGCCGGCGAGGTCGGCCATGTTCTCGCCCAGCGTCAGCTTGCCGTTCACGTGCGTGCCCGGGATCGGCTCATAGGCGCCGTACTGCGCGACGACCTTGTCGGTCAGCGCGTTGAAGCGCGCGACGTCCTGCGGCGTCCACCAGTCCGAGAAATTGCCCTTGGGATCGAACTTGCGGCCCTGGTCGTCGAAGTGGTGGCTCAGCTCGTGGCCGATCACTGCGCCGATCGCGCCATAGTTCACCGCCGGATCGGCATTGGGGTCGAAGAACGGCGGCTGAAGGATCGCGGCCGGGAAGACGACCTCATTCATCAGCGGGTTGGCATAAGCGTTCACCGTCTGCGGCGTCATGAACCATTCGCTGCGGTCGACCGGCTTGCCGATCTTGTTGAGCTGACGATTGTATTCGAACTCCGCGACGCGGTCGGCGTTGCCGAGCACGTCGCCCTTCACGACCTTCAGCGACGTGTAATCGCGGAACTTGTCGGGATAGCCAATCTTGGGCGTAAAGGCGGCGAGCTTGGCACGCGCCTTCAGCTTCGTCTCGGGCGCCATCCAGGTGAGATTGTTGAGGCGCTTGTCCATTGCCGAAATCAGGTTGCGGACCAGTTCGTCGGCCTTGGCCTTCGATTCGGGCGGGAAATACTTCTGGACGTAGACCTGGCCGACCGCTTCACCCAGGCTGCCGTTGACGAGGTCGACACCGCGCTTCCAGCGATCCTTCAGCTGCGGCGTGCCGTTCAGCGTCGTGCCGTAGAAGGCGAATTGCGTGTTGACGAAGTTCGACGACAGCAAAGGCGCGGCGTTCGAGATCGTGTGGAACGCCAGATATTCCTTCCACACCGGCAGCGGCGTGGCGGCGACGATCTTGGCGGTGCCCGCCTGCGCCGACGGCTGACCGACGATCACGCGGCTTTGATTGCCCAGGCCCTGCGCGTCGAGCATCGCCTTCCAGTCGAAGCCGGGCATGGCGGTGGCGAGCTGCGCGACGGGCATCGGGTTGTAACCCTTTTCCACCTGCCGCAGCTCGGCGCGATCCCAATGGACCTGCGCGATCTGCTTTTCGAGGTCGTAGATGCGCTGCGCCGCGCCCTGCGGGTCGGGCTGGCCCGCCATGCGCATCATGTCGGCGATATAGGTGACGTACTTGGTCCGCGCCTCGGCGAACTTGGGATCATCCTTGAGGTAATAGTCCTTGTCCGGCAGGCCCAGGCCGCCCTGGCCGACATAGACGGCGTAGACGGTATTGTCCTTCAGGTCCTGCTGCACGCCGGCGCCGATCGGCACATCGATGCCGTGGCGCGTCGCGTCGCCGAAGGCGCGGGCGAGATCGGTCTGCGAATTGATCGCGGCGATCTTCGCGAGATAGGGCTTGAGCGGCGTGGCGCCGGCCTTTTCGATCGCGGCCGCGTCCATGAAGCTCGCATAGGTGTCGCCGATCTTGGCGGTGACGGGATCGCTACCGGGGTTGGCGGCGGCGTCTTCGATCACCTTGCGGGTACGCTCGTCGGACAGGTTGCGCAGGATCGCGAAGCCGCCCCAGCTCGACCGGTCGGCCGGGATCTCGGTGCGGGCCATCCAGGCGCCGTTGACGTAATTGTAGAAGTCGTCGCCCGGCGCGACGCTCTTGTCCATCGCGGTCAGGTCGACGCCGAAGCTGCCGAGCTGCGGCTTGCCGGCGGCGGCGGGCGTGGTGGTTGCGGTCGGGCGAGTGCTTTGGGCGTAAACTACGCCGGATGCAGCGGAGGCGAGCAGGAGAGCGGCGATAACCGGTTTGCGCATCGAAGGTCCCTGGTGAGCGAAGCCGGGATTGGCAGACTCACGATGGGCAGTGTTGTAACCAGTTAAAACGCCTCGTCAAATATGGTTTCCGCTGTGACTATGCGCATGGCGATGCCGCCACTTGCGTGCGATCCACAGACGCCAGCCGAGCGCCGTCGCGGCATAGCCGACGACCGCGCACAGGCTGGTCAAAACGATGAGGCCTAGGCCAAAGGCGGGGCCCTGCGCCCATAGCCAGTGAAAGGCGCCGGTGATCGTCTGCAGCCAGCCGGTGGCCTCCGCCGCGGGCTGGGCGATGGCGGGTGCGTCGCTGTGCAGGATCCAGCTGCCGATCTTATAGGCGAGGAACCACAGGAACGGCGTGGTGAAGGGGTTGGTGATGAACGTCGTCAGCGCGGCGACGGGCACGTTGGCGCGGAACGGCAGCGCGAACAGCGCGGCAATGGCGATCTGCGCGACCGGGAACAGGAATCCCGCCACCATGCCCAGCGCGACGCCCCGCGGCACCGAGCGGCGATTGAAGCGCCACAGGCCGGGCTCCATCACGCGATGCGCGACCGGGCGCAGCAGCCGGTTCGATTCCATCGATTCGCGCGTCGGCATATTGGCGCGCAACCAGCCGAACGTCTTGTGCATCATGCCGGGGCGCCCCGCCGGGCTCAGCCGCGATCGCGCATGATACGTCCGGCTTCCCGCTTCCATTCCCGCTCCTTGATCGCGGCGCGCTTGTCGTGATCCTTGCGCCCCTTGGCGAGCGCCAGTTCCACCTTGGCGCGGCCGCGCCCGTTGAAATACACGCTGAGCGGCACGAGGGTCATGCCCTCGCGCGCGACGGCGCCGTGGAGCTTGTTTATCTCGCGTTCGTGAAGCAGCAATTTACGCGGGCGCTTGGCCTCGTGGTTGAAGCGGTTCCCGTGGCTGAATTCGGGGACGTTGGCGTTGACCAGCCACACCTGCCCGTCACGCACCTCGGCATAGCTTTCGCCGATGCTGCCCTCGCCGAAGCGCAGGGATTTCACCTCGGTGCCGGTGAGCGCGATCCCCGCCTCGTAGACGGTATCGATGCTGTATTCGAACCGCGCCTTGCGGTTCTCGGCGACGATCTTCTTCTTGTCGAAGGTGGCGGGCTTGGGACGCGACATTGGGCGCGATGTAGGGTGTGGCGGGGTCGGAGGGAAGCGCCTTACCGTTCCATCGACGCGGACGCTCGGCTGGGGCGGCATAGCAGCACGATCAATACCACCAGTGAGCCGAGATATAGCAGGTTATTGACGAACAGCAGCATGAACCACCCCATGGCGGAATCGGTCGTCGCAAAAACCCGCGACATCGCTCCAATTCCGAGGAACAGGAACGGCACAGGTAGTACACCCAACATGGGAGCGACACCGGCGTCACGCAGCCTCCGCGCCACTGCGGCGGCCAGCAGCGCAACGCCCATCGCCGTTACCAGTGCTATGCCCCACGATAGGTTAGCGAAATCTGGCATTAGCTCGGGATGATAACCCTCGACGCGAATAGCGTAGCCAGCTCCAGACTGAGTGACTTGGGCAAGGTCGGGATGCTCGTTTGCAAATTGCTGCATCCGTTCCATGCTGGACAGTATCGGCGGCATCATGACGACCATCATAGCCGCTATCATCAAACAGACGACAATGCCGGCATAAGGCCAGAATTGCGCCCTGGTGTCACGACCACGAAAATTAAGAAGGTTCGCAAAACCCCGCATAACAGACGGTCCTCCCATTGCTGAGATGATCGTCTATTGCACGGGTGATCGCAATAACCTCCTTTACAAACCTCTGGCGTTTAAATCAGCCCCGCATGCGCCAGCGCCGCGTCCACCACAGACCGCGAAGCCTCGGACGGCCAGGTCATCGGCAGGCGCAGTCCCCTGGGGAAATCGGGGCGGATACACGTCATCGCGTACTTGACCGGGCCGGGCGAGGCATCGGTGAACAGCGCATCGTGGAGCGGCCACAGGCGGTCCTGCAATGCCAGCGCCTCGGCATAATCGCCCGACTGGCAGGCCGCCTGAAATTCGGCGCACAGTCGCGGGGCGACATTGGCGGAGACGCTGATGCAGCCCCTGCCGCCCATCGCGTTGAAGGCGAGCGCCATATCGTCGTTGCCGGACAGCTGGACGAAATCCGGGCCGCAGCCTTCGCGGTGGGCCGACACGCGGGCGATGGCGCCACTGGCATCCTTTACCGCGACAAACACCTTGGGGAAGGCAGTGACGATCCGCGCCATCGTGGCGGGCTGGATGTCGGTGACGGTACGGCCGGGGACGTTGTAGAGAACGATCGGCAGCTCGGCCGTCTCCGCCAGCCTGGCGAAATGCTGGAAGATGCCCTCCTGGCTCGGGCGGTTGTAATAGGGCGGGACCATCAGCGCGGCATCGGCGCCCGCCTGTTTCGCGCGGGCGATGTTGGCGGCAGCGACCACCGTGTCGTTCGATCCGGCGCCGGCGATCACCGGCACGCGGCCGGCGGTCTGATCGACGCAGACACCGACGATGTGGAAATGCTCCTCGGCGGTCAGCGTTGCCGCCTCCCCCGTGGTGCCGCAGGGCACGAGCGCCGATGAGCCTTCCGCGATCTGCCAGTCGACCAGCGCGCGATAGGCGGCCTCGTCGAACTGGCCGTCATCGGTGAAGGGCGTGACGAGGGCGGGAATCGAACCTGAAAACATGAGGTAATGCGCGCTCCTGCTGCGTCCGATGCAGCGTTTCGTTCAGGACAGATACGGGCGCAGGCCCTATGATGTCCACATGCACTCCGCCACCCTGCCCGTCAGCTTGCTCCTCGCCACCCTGGCCGGTGTCTCCGCCGCGCCGCAACAGGACGGGCAGACCACCCCGTCCGCGTCGGTGCCCGACGCGCTCGACCGCTATCGGACGCAGATGGCGAACATGTCGCCGCAGGCGCCGCAGACGCCGGCGGACGGAGCGATCGCCGCCGCGCTGGCGCAGTGGAAGTCGATCGGCCAGACCGACGCCTTTCCGTTCGACAGCTATGCCGGCTTCCTGATGGCGCATCCCGGCTGGCCGAACGAAGCGGCGAACCGCCGCGCCGCCGAGCGCAAGGCGGCGACCGCCAGCCCGACCAGCGTCGTCGCCTTCTTCACCCGCTTCCCGCCGCTGACCGCCACCGGCCTCGTCGCGCAGGCGCGTGCCCTGCAATCGCTCGGCCGAACGGCGGACGCGCAGGCCGCCGCCCGCGCCGCGTGGCGCAAGGGCGTGCTATCGGCGGATGATGAATCAGCGGTGCTGTCGGGCTTCGGCAGCGCGTTGACGCCCGACGATCAGGACGGGCGGATGGACGCGTTGTTGTGGCAGAATGCGACCGGCGTCGCCGCGCGGCAGATCGGCTTCACCAGCCCCGCAAAGCGTCCGGCGTTCGAGGCGCGGCTCGCCTTCCGCAGCAATGCGGCCAATGCCGCGACTCTGGCGATGACGACGCAAGATCAGTTCGCGAGCGATCCGGGCTATATTGCCGACCGGGCAAGCTATCTGCGGGGTGCTGGCGCCTCCCCCACGGCGCGCTCATGGCTCGCGCGGCCGCGCAGCCTCGCCAGCCGGCCGGGCAATGTCGAAAAATGGTATGAGGTGCTGCTGACCAACGCCCGTGCCGCCAACGCCGACAACCAATATCAGCTTGCCTATGACATCGCGCGACAGATCGACGATGCCTATCCGGCGGGCACCGACGTATCGACCAAGCCCTATGGCGAACGCGACGATTATACGAGCCTCGCCTGGCTCGCCGGGCAGGTCGCGCTGAAGCAGTTGTCGCGGCCGGCGGATGCGATGGTGATGTTCGAACGCTACGGCCGTGGCAGCCAGTCGCCGCAGACGCGGGCGAAGGGCTTCTATTGGGCAGGCCGTGCCGCGGAGGCGGCGGGTAAGTCGGCCGAGGCGGCCGGCTATTACGCCCGGGCTGCGGGCTATCGCGACCAATTTTACGGGCAACTGGCGCTCGAGCGGACCGGCCGGCCGCTGACGGCGCCGCCCGCCGTCCCCGCGCTCGCCGTGGCGCCTGCCGTGCGACAGGCGTTCGCGGACCGCGAGACGGTGCGCGCGGCGCGTTTCCTGGGCATGATCGGCCAGTATCAGGATCAGACCGCCTTCGTCCGCCAGATCGCTGCGGATGCGACGACCGACACCGATCACGTGCTGGCCGCCGACCTGTCTCGCCAGATCGGGCGGCCGGATTTGGGCGTGATGGTCGGGCGGAGCGCCATGCAGAACGGCTTGAGCGATTATTCGGCGACCGGTTTCCCGACGGTGAGCGTGCCTGCGGGCTATGAGGACAATTGGACCCTGATCCATGCGATTTCCCGCCAGGAAAGCCAGTTCGATCGCGCCGCGGTGAGCCATGCCGGTGCGCGCGGCCTGATGCAGCTGATGCCGGCGACCGCGCGCGAGCAATCGGGGAAGATCGGCCTCGCCTATAATCAGGCATCGCTGACCACCGACCCCAATATGTCGATCATGCTGGGATCGAGCTATTTCCAGCGCGTCTTCGCCAATTACGGCAGCTATCCGCTCGCCATCGCCGCCTATAACGCGGGCGGCGGCAACGTGAACAAGTGGCTGCGCGCGAATGGCGACCCCCGCTCGGGCGCGGTCGACATGGTCGACTGGATCGAGGCGATCCCGTATCAGGAAACCCGCAATTACGTGCAGCGCGTGCTGGAAAATGCCGTCGTCTACGATCTGATGAGCCCGGCGCACGCCAAGTCCAGGGGGCCTGCCAACCTCAGCTGGTATCTGGGCAAGGGGCGGCCGGGCTGAGCGGCATGGAACAGCGCCCCAATTACATCACGCCCGCGGGCTATGCGGCCCTGCGCGGCGAATACGATCGACTGTTCGCGACCGAGCGCCCGGCGCTGGTCGAGACGATCGCCTGGGCGGCGGGCAACGGCGATCGCTCGGAGAATGGCGACTATATCTACGGCCGCAAACGGCTGCGCGAGATCGACCGGCGGCTCGGCTGGCTGGCAAAGCGGATGAAGGCAGCCAAGGTGATCGATCCGGCCCGCGCCGAAGATCGCAGCCGTGTGTGGTTCGGCGCGACCGTGACGATCGCCGACGAGGACGACAATCAACGCGTGCTGACCCTGGTGGGCGACGACGAGGCGGAGGCCGGTGCCGGCCGCGTCGGCTGGAACGCGCCCATCGCACGGGCGCTGCGCGGGGCGACGGTGGGCGACTTGCGTCGCGTGCTACTGCCCGCGGGCGAAAAGGAATATGAGGTGATTGCCGTTACTTACCCGGCAGAGTGAGGAACGTTGGCCGCTGCTCCCCCGTTGAAGTCATCACAGGAGAGCAGACATGGCAGACAATCCCCGCACCGACACCGCGCGCGAAACAGATGACCGCGACCTGATCGAGGGTATGATCCCGGCGGGCGGGGCCGATGCCGGATCGGCGGGCGGCGCACTGGCGCAAGACGTCGGCAGTCAGGACGACCTGACGCGAGCGATCGACGATCCCGATGGCCATGACCGCGTGACCAAGCAGGACGACATAGACCACGGTCAGGCGCAGCCCGTTGATCGCGGGCCGAACCGCTAGGCGGCGATCTACGCACCTCGAACATCCCACACCCCGGCGACGGCTGGGCCCAGCCCGTGCAAGCGCGTACTCTTCGACAGGCCTCGCGCCATCGGGCGAAGGTCGTTTCCCGCAGGCTACCCGCAATAGCGGTTGACCCCGCCGCCCCGCCCCGCAAGGCTCGCGCGCATGGAAGAGCCGACCCGTAACATCGCCCTGCTGATCGACGCCGACAATGCCTCGTGGCACGCGATCGACCCCGTCCTGACCGTGCTCGCCGAGCTCGGCACGGTGAATATCCGCCGTGTCTACGGCAATTGGTCGAAGCCCGCGCTGAAGGGCTGGCGCGACATGACGGTGAAGCACGGCATCGAGCCGCAGCAGCAGTTCGACCTGACCAAGGGCAAGAACGCCACCGACATGAAGATGACGATCGACGCGATGGACCTGCTGTTCCGCGGCCGGATCGGCGGGTTCGGCATCATGTCGTCGGACAGCGACTTCATGCCGCTCGCCATGCGCATCCGGCAGGACGGCATTCCCGTCTACGGCTTCGGCAATGCCAAGACGCCCGAGGCGTTCAAACAGGCCTGTACCCGCTTCATCGACGTCGGCGCGCTGGTAAGCGATGCCAAGGCGGAAGCCACCGCTGGCACCACCGCAGCGACGCCAAAGCCGACGAACGTCGACGTCCCGATCGGCGATTCGCTGCCCCCATCGATCGCCGGCACGCCGCGGGTGAAGAAGCCGATCGATCCCGAACTGATCGCGCTGCTAATCGACGCCTATCAATCGGTAAAGCGAGACGAAAAGGGCTATGTCAGCCTGTCCGCCATGGGGCAGCTCGCCGGCAACCGGTCCAGCTTCGACACCCGCAATTACGGCTATCAGCGCCTGTCCGACCTGATCCAGGCGGTGCCGAACTTCCAGTCGGAACGCCGCCCCGACGGGGTGTTCGTCAAGCGGGTGCGGTGATGATTGGCGCCGCGCGTCTCGCCATGGTATGAGGAACGTGTGAATATCCACTCGCCATTTGCGCGTCGTGAACCGGTTCTGCTGACGGCGGACGCCTTTTGGTTGCTGAAAAGCGCGGGCGTATTCTCCGAATACTCCAAGGCGGAACTTCTGGACGGCGCCTTGTTCGGCGTCCCTGTGCAAAGCGACGCGGAGCCGGAAAGTGATGCGTCTTTTCCTATCAAGCTGCGACGACGGGATTATCACCTGCTAACCGATGCGGGTTTGCTGGATGACCGTGAAAAGACAGAGCTGGTCGATGGTGTGGTTTACGGCATGAGTCCACAATATCGCCGCCATGGTTCCATCAAGGATGAACTCGCTTATAGGTTACGCCGTGCCCTCGAAGACCTGGGATCACCCCTCCGCGTCGCCACCGAGCAATCGGTTGCAATCGACGCTTTTAACGAACCGCAGCCTGATATCATCCTCACCGCCGAGCCCAAGGGCGATGGACCGATACCGCTGATGAGCGTCGCCATGCTTGTCGGAGTCTCGGCGAGCACCTTGACCTTTGATCTGACCGACAAGACGCGCATCTACGCCCGAGCTGGCATCATGGAATATTGGGTTGTGGACGCGAACCGGCGCGTCATTCATCAGTTATGGAGCCCAGAAGGCGACGCCTATGACCATCAGCGCGAGACGGCTTTGGGTCAGAAGATCGAAATAGCGACCATTCGCGACGTCGACATCGAAACGGATGCGCTGTGAACCGCTATCGAACGCGCCAATAGCGGAACGCTTCCGCCTGCCGCCCGTGGACGAACGTCTCGGCATCCGGTCCTGTCCACTGCCCCGTATAGCCGTTGTCCGCCGCTGTGCCGATCCACCAGCCCTGCCCGGGCAGACCGTCCGATTGTCGAACGACCAGCACCGCAAGGCCCGGCTCGCCCGCCGCCGCGCCATCCGTATCGATCCGGTCGAGCGTCGCACACAATGCCCGCATCTTCGGCCGCGTGAAGCGGTGGCCCAGCGCGCCTAGGATTTCGCTGTAGGTCATCGCCCGGCCCTCACGCGCCGCCGCGACCAAAAGGTCGCGAACCCGCGCCACGTCGGCGATGCCGCCCGGCCCGTCCGGTGCATCGAGGCCATTCGCCAACAGCCAGCCGC
Organism: Sphingomonas sp. DC5200-1; assembly: GCF_049897245.1. Lineage (NCBI taxonomy): Bacteria > Pseudomonadati > Pseudomonadota > Alphaproteobacteria > Sphingomonadales > Sphingomonadaceae > Sphingomonas > Sphingomonas sp. DC5200-1. The sequence goes on along the minus strand of NZ_JAFCVW010000001.1, from coordinate 36,212 downwards.
CAAGGGTATCCCCCGGCGACTGGCGGCCCGGCATCAGCGCGTCAGCTTCTTGTAGGCGAGGCGCGTCGGGCGGTCGGCGGCGTCGCCCATGCGGCGGCGCTTGTCTTCCTCGTACGATTCGTAGTTGCCCTCGAACCATTCGACATGGCTGTCGCCTTCGAACGCGAGGATGTGCGTGCACAGGCGATCGAGGAAGAAGCGATCGTGGCTGATGACCACGGCGCAGCCCGCGAACGTCTCCAGCGCCTCTTCGAGCGCGCGCAGCGTTTCCACGTCGAGGTCGTTGGTCGGTTCGTCGAGCAGCAGGACGTTGCCGCCCTCCTTCAGCATCTTGGCCATGTGGACGCGGTTGCGCTCACCGCCCGACAGCTGGCCGACCTTCTTCTGCTGGTCGGGGCCACGGAAGTTGAACGCGCCGACATAGGCGCGCGTGCCCAGCTCCTGCTTGCCGAAACGGAAGACCTCCAGCTCGTCGGAGATTTCCTGCCAGACGTTCTTGTTGGGATCGAGGTCGTCGCGGCTCTGGTCGACATAGCCGAGCTTCACCGTCGACCCGACGCTGATCTCGCCCGCATCGGGCTGTTCCTGGCCGGTGATCAGCTTGAACAGCGTCGACTTGCCGGCGCCGTTCGGGCCGATCACGCCGACGATGCCGCCCGGCGGCAGCGTGAAGTCGAGGTTCTCGAACAGCAGCTTGTCGCCGTACGACTTGGTCAGGCCCTTGGCCTCGATCACCTTGCCGCCGAGGCGTTCGGGCAGCTGGATGAGGATCTGCGCCTTGCCGGCGACGCGATTCTCCTGCTTTTCCATCAGCTCCTCGAACGCGCGGATACGCGCCTTCGACTTGGTCTGGCGCGCCTTGGGCGTCTGGCGCATCCAGGCGAGTTCGTCGGCGATCGCCTTCTGCTTGCCGGCCTCCTCGCGCTCTTCCTGTTCGAGGCGCTTGGCCTTCTTTTCCAGATAGCCCGAATAGTTCGATTCGTAGGTGTAGTAGCGGCCGCGGTCGAGCTCGAGCACCCAGTTGACGACATTGTCGAGGAAGTAGCGGTCGTGCGTCACCAGGATGACGTTGCCGGTATATTCCTTGAGGTAGTTTTCCAGCCACGACACGCTTTCGGCGTCGAGGTGGTTGGTCGGTTCGTCGAGCAGCAGAATGTCGGGCTTTTCGAGCAGCAGCTTGCACAGCGCGACGCGGCGCTTTTCACCGCCCGACAGCTTGGTGACGTCGGCATCGCCCGGCGGGCAGCGCAGCGCCTCCATGGCGACTTCGAGCTGGTTGTCGAGCGTCCAGCCGTCGACCGCGTCGATCTTGCCCTGCAGCTCGCCCATCTCTTCCATCAGCGCGTCGAAATCGGTGTCGTCCTTCGGATCGCCCATTTCGGCCGAGATGGCGTTGAAGCGATCGACTAGGTCCGCAACCGGACGCACGCCGTCCTTGACGTTGCCCATCACGTCCTTGGTCGGATCGAGCTGCGGCTCCTGCGCCAGATAGCCGACGCGCACGCCCTCGGCCGCCCAGGCTTCGCCGGTGAAGTCGGTGTCCATGCCGGCCATGACCTTCATCAGGGTCGACTTGCCGGCGCCGTTCGGGCCGATGATCGCGATCTTCGCGCCCGGAATGAACTGCAGGTGGATGTTGTTGAGCACGGGCTTGTTGGCGCCCGGGAAGGTCTTGCTCAGACCCTTCATGACGTAGGTATACTGGACGGCCATGTGCCGACGGCTCCTGAAGGCTGGAAAGGGTTGGGAGATTTGCTCCGCCATGTAGCGATTGGCCGGCGCGCGTGCAAATGCCAGCCGCCAGGGCCGTGTCGCGCTGCATCTATGCTGACCCGCTTGTGTGCCGGCGCCGCTTCGGGCACGCGTGGGCCAGACGATAAAAACGACAAGGGGATTTACCGAATATGACGCGCGTCGCCCTCGCCCTGCTCTCCCTCGCCGCGACCACCGCCCTACCCGGCCTCGCGTTCGCGCAGCGGACCGCCCCGCCCGTCCCCGCCCCCGTCGATCCCAAGGTCGCCGCGCTGCGCGATGCGGCGCTGACCGACACGCTGGCCTATGACATCGTCGAGGGGCTGACGACCGAGGTCGGCCAGCGGCTGGCGGCGACCGATGCCGAAGCGCGCGCGCGAATTTGGGCGGTTGCGAAGCTCAAGTCGCTCGGCTTCAAGAACGTGCATGTCGAGGAATATCAGATGCCCGTCTGGCTGCGCGGCACCGAGACGGCGGAGGTGGTCGCCCCCTTCCCGCAACAGCTGAAGCTGGTGGCGCTCGGCAATTCGGGCGCGACGCCGGCGAGCGGCCTCACCGCGCCGCTCGTCGTGTTCAAGAGCTATGGCGAGCTCGCCAATGCCGCGCCCGACAGCGTGCGCGGCAAGATCGTCTATGTCGGCAATGCGATGGACCCCACGCAGGACGGGTCGAGCTATGGCGCCTATGGCCCGGCGCGCTTCGTCGGGCCGGCGCTGGCGGCGAAAATGGGCGCCGCGGCGATCGTGATCAAATCGATCGGCACCGATCCCCATCGCAACCCGCACACCGGCGGCACCAATTTCCCGGCCGGCACCGCCCCCATCCCCGCCGCGGCGCTGTCCGTTTCCGATGGCGACCAAATCGAGCGGATCGCCGCCCGTGGCAAGCCGATCACGCTGAAGCTGACGCTCACCCCGCGCTTCGCGGGCACCGGCACCTCGGGCAACGTCATTGCCGAAGTGCCGGGCAGCGATCCCAAGGCCGGCGTCGTGCTGGTCGGCGGGCACCTCGACAGCTGGGACCTCGGCACCGGTGCGATCGACGATGCGAGCGGCGTCGCGATTACCACCGCGGCGGCCAAGCGCCTGCTCGACGGTCCGCGGCCGCGCCGCACGATCCGCGTCGTCTGGTTCGGTGCCGAAGAGCCGGGCGGCTATGGCGGCAAGGACTATGCCCGCGTCCACGGCCAGGAACGCCACGCCATCGCCAGCGAGAGCGACTTCGGCGCCGACCGCGTCTGGCGGTTCGAGGTGAACCTTCCCGACAGTGCGAAGCCGGTGGCGGATCGCCTGCAAAGTGCGCTCGCGCCGCTCGGCATCGCACGTGGCGCCGGTGTGGGCGGCGACGGCACCGATGTCGGCCCGACGCTGGCGCTGGGCGTCGCGGCGGTCGATCTCAACCAGGACGGTACGCGCTATTTCGATACGCACCACACGCCCGACGACACGCTCGAGCGGATCGACCCCGTGCAGCTGCGCCAGAACGTCGCTGCGTGGACGACAATGCTGGGCGTCGTCGCCAACGCGCCGGAGGAGATCGGGCCCGTCACGCCACGTCGTTGAACCGCCGTTGCGGCCCGACCTAACCCGCGGAGAAGGCCCATTTGCTTTCATTTCGATGAATTTCATGATTGACCGCGGGGAGTCGTGCGGTATTTGGGCTGCCTCGCGACGGCGATCGGGCCGGCCGCGATTTTTGCTTTGCTTGGGAGCATTCGAATGAAGAAGATCGCTTTCGTTCTCGCTGCCGCCGGCCTGATGTCCGTCGCTGCCTGCTCGAAGTCGCCTGAAGCCGCCGCCGTTGAGAACAACGCGGACATGCTGGCGGACAACATGGAAATGCAGGCCGACAACCTGGACGCCATGGCCGACAACACCTCGAACGCGACTGCCGAAGCGGTTCTCGAGAACAAGGCCGACAACATCAACGCCGCTGCGGACAACGTCCGTGACGCCGCTGAAGCCAAGGCGGACAACATGTAATCGCGCTGCGTCGGGCATTCGCTCGACGCGCCGATCTGCTGTTGCACGATCGAAAGGGGCGTTTCCCATGCGGGAAGCGCCCCTTTTCTATTGCCGTTTCTGTGGGGATCGCGCGGTTCCCATCTTTCGCTTCTCGCCAAGCTGGGCTAGCGCACGGCCAGCATCATGGCGGGGCCTGTAGCTCAATGGTTAGAGCTGGCCGCTCATAACGGCTAGGTTGCGGGTTCGAGTCCTGCCGGGCCCACCAAATGCTAGTGTCATGGGGTTCATACCTCTGCATACCTGCGCACTACGGCGCCTTTTGAGCCACATTTGTTTCTCATTCGTTCTCATAGTAGAACGGACCAGCGCGGCGCGCTTGGGGTAATCGCTGGGGGTATCCGAATCACGGATCGCTCCCGATACCCCCAAACCGGCGGCGCAGGTGAGCATCTGGGGTGATTCATGCCGCTGACCGTCGTCGAAGTTCGCAACGCAAAGCCAGCCGAAAAGCCGTACAAGGTGGCCGACGAAAAAGGCCTCTACCTGTTCGTCACGCCGACCGGCGCAAAGTCTTGGCGCCTCAAATATCGGTACGGCGGCAAAGAGAAGGTTCTGACCTTCGGCCAATTCCCGGAGGTGCCCCTCGCCGAAGCCCGCGAGCGACGCGACGCCGCGCGCGCCACGCTGCGCCTCAACAAGGATCCGGCGATCGAAGCCGAACGCGAGCGGCGCGCAGCGATCGCGGCAGTCGGCGCCGCCTTCAAGACATCGGCGGTGGCCTGGCATGAGGACGAGCGGCCGCGCTGGTCGGCGCGACATGCGACGGTGGTGATGAACGCCCTGGAGCGCGACGTCTTCCCGGACCTTGGCCGCCTGCCGATCAGCGACATCGACGGCCCCCTCATCCTCAAAGTGCTGCGCAAGATAGAACGGCGCGGATCGATCGAGACGGCGAAGCGCGTGCTGGGCTACATTTCCGCGATCTTCGTCCGCGCAAAGGGCGAGCATCTGGTGGCCGTCAACCCAACGACCGACCTGATCCATGCGCTGAAGCCTACGCCTCGTGGCGCCAAGCAGCCCGCGATTACCGGCCTTTCCGACCTGGCAAAGCTGCAGCGTACCGTCGATGGGTCGACGTCCAGCCCCACGACGAAGCTCGCCTCGCGCCTGCTTGCCCTGACTGCTATCCGTGTCGGCGTTCTGCGCACCGCGACCTGGGCAGAATTCGAGGGCATCGATTGGGCCAATCCCGATCAGCGGCCGGCGGCGGCCGTCTGGCGTATCTCGGCAGAGCGGATGAAGCTCGACGTCGAGGACAAGGGCGATGAGGCGTTCGATCACGATGTGCCCCTGACGTCGCAGATGATCGATGCCCTCCGCGCGCTGCATCGCCTCACCGGACGCGGCAAGCTGCTGTTCCCCGGTGGTAAGTCCGCGCGCGAGCCGATGAGCGATGCCGCGCTGAGCACGCTCTATAAGCGGATGGACGGCGGCACCTATAAGGGGCGGCATGTCCCGCATGGCTGGCGCTCCGCGTTCTCCACGCTCATGAACGAGTGGGCTATGGAGCACGGGAAGGAAGGCGACCGACTGCTGATCGACCTGATGCTGGCGCACCGGCCGAAGGGCGTGTCCGGCAGCGAGTTTGCCTACATGCGCGCGAAATTCGCAGCGCGGCGGCGCGCCCTCGCCGAGGTGTGGTCCGAGATGATCTCGCGAGGACTGGAGCACCCAGACGGCCTTCTACGCGATCAGGCGGCGCGATAGCCGAGCGGGTCCGCGATGAAGGCGTCCACGTCGCTCTTGTAGAAGGCGACGGACTTCGGCCCCAGCTGAACCTTCTGCGGGAAAGTCTTAGCCGCGACACGCCGGTAGATCGTGGCCACGGATAGGCCGGTGCGCTGCTTCACTTCCTTCACGCGCAGCAGGCTGTCCGTGCGGCGGTCGACCGTATCGGTCATCGACAATCTCCCATTCGATATTGGCGCCAGTACCGATCCCAGCGGACAGCGGCGCCGGCGGCGATCGCGGCGCACGACAGAGACCGCCCGTCGGGCAGCGTGCAGCGCGCCACGATCCGGCTATAGCTCCGACCGGTCGACTGACAGATCAGGCGGCGGCCGAGCGTCAGGCGCGAGACGATCAGCCGTGCGCGCTCTGCGGCGACGTCGTCGCAGGTATATGCGGCACGGCGCGCGGGCGGACGGCGGCACGGGGCCGCATCTTCGAAGTCCGGCGCCTGGATGCCAGCGACGCGGACCTTCTGGCCCGATCGGCACCACAGCGGCCCGTCCCCGTCATGGACGCGAACGACCTCGCACACGAACGGCGGAAGCGGCGGCATCATGGCTGCTGCTCCTTCAGGAGGGCTGGGCCGTTCGCCAATTCGAGCAGCACGTCGGCATGGCAGGGCTGGTCGAGCGCACACCAGCAGGCGAGATTCTTGCCGCGCAGCTTGCCGATCGCAGACCGATATAGCGCCCGGTGCAGGCTCCCCTCCGGCTGGTTCAAGCCTTCCAGCATATCCGCGCGGAATTTGGCGACGCATTCCGCTGCGGTGCCATCAATGCCGACGATATTCTGATTCCCGTATCGGGTCGGCCGCGCGACCGACACGGTATTCGCCGGCATCCGCCAGCCCTTCCTGCGGGATAGCTGCACACGGCGGGGCGCACAAATCGCGGGCACGTCGGGGGTCATGGGCGTGTCTCCATGGCAATCGCGGCTCGCCTGGCCACGAGGTGCGAAATGCGGATGAACTCGGCGAGTGCGCTGGCTACGAAATCGTCACCAGCGGCCGGCTTATCGGAATAGACGTCGAGGACGCGGGCAAGCGGGGTCAGCAAGCCGATCTGGTGCTGGATCGCCAGCGCGTCTCGCTGGGCGTCTTCCGGGCAACCTGCAACGTTTCCTTGCAGGTTCGCCCCCTTCTCATTGTCCATTGGGCGTGTCCCGGATGGAGGGGTCACGAGGACGGAAGCATTTTCCACGCAGGAAGCGATTGCCATCCTCCGGTCGATTGGACACCGGGAAGCATGGCCGGCATCCAATGAACCCGTCTTCGTCGATGTGTGCGTGGCTTTCGGGGATTTTGGCGCCGCAAGCCTCGCATTGCGGATAAACAACGCCCATCACTTCCCCCCGTCCTGCTGGCCGATGGTGGCGAGAACGGCCCAAAGTGCCTTAGACGCGACGTGGATGGCTTGATCCTGGTTGTAGGTCAGCTTTCCGCGACACTTCAGGTCATCGGTGATTGCGTGGACGACAGCTTCGGCAACGCCCATGGCCGGCGATCGGGTGATGAGGCCAACGGCGCCACCATGGATGATCGCATGTGCGCCAAGGGCCTGCCACCACGGCACACCCGGTAGCGGAGCCGTGCGGTTCTTAGCCTTCGCGAGGAAGTCGCCTTGCAGCGGATAGTCAGCGACCGCGTGCGCCGCGATCATGGTGAGGAAGCGCTTCATGCCAGCCCCTCCAGCCACTGGATCGTGTCAGCCCAGCGCCGCTCATCGTCGGCGTTGCACTCCATGGTGCGCTGCACGACGTGGAGGGTGCGCTTTGCTTCAGCGATCACGAACGCCAAGTCTTTTGCCCGCTCTCCCCCGATGGTGGCGGCAGTACCGCTGTCCGTGAGGGCGATCAGGCGCTTGATGTAGCGAACGGCGACTTCAGCCTGCGATGCGAGGTAGGTCAGCGCAGCCGAAGGATCATCCTTCTGTTGCTCCACCGCAGCCTCGAAGCGGACAACGTAATCGGCTGCCTTCGCGACGGTCAGGATATAGGCCTCCCGCACGCTCGCGGTCGCGGTGGCCTTGGGGGAGGCGGCGGCAAACGCAAGCATCGCTTCTACGGCCATGCGGCTCGAATAACCGACACGTCTGCCAAACATATCGACCAGCAGTTTCCGTGCGTCCCCCTCCCCGCTCGTCAGCCCCTCCACCTGTGGGGCGGCGCAGCGAATGAGGTCTGCAATTTCTTGACCATGATCCCGGCAGTAATCGCGCTCGCGATCGGACATGTAGCCCGTCGGCTCATGTCCCTCTGCAATCTTCGCGGCCTGTTCGAGCATCCGGTTAGTCGCGGGGGATATGGCGAGAGGTGTTACCCCCTCGCCACCTTCCGTCACTTCGCTGACGTCTTGACCGCGCACATTGCGTTGGCCGCATTGCATGCTGCCTGCGAGAACCGCATCGCGTCCTCCGACTTGTCCGCTGATGCTGCCTTCTCGATCAGCTTCGTTACGTGGGCTGCATTTTCCATCGGGTTCTACCTCCGAAATGTCCGCGCATGGGAAATCACCAGCAGGGCGCGGATGAGCCTGCTGACCTTGTGAATTGGTCTGTTGCGCGGCGGGTCGCAGACTTGGATAAGCACGATCGATCAGGTCGTTCGCGATGTCAGCGAGGCCCCAACCCCAATAACCTTTGAGAAAAGGGTTATCGTGCATCCATGAAAGCGGCTCGGAAAGTGCTTGCCACGCGGCCTTAAAATCCACGCTCTGCCCCTCCCCCGCACCGGCCATGTCGGTAGACGCGAGGGCGGTTGGCAACAGGTCGCCTTCATCCATGCCTTCGTTACGGTGATCCCAAGCGTGATCGATCACCTCGTCGCTTATCTGCGTCGAAGGCAGCTTAACGGACGCCCATGCGTAGGCGGCGATGAACCCGCGCTCAAAATACTGCCGCCCGAAGTCCAACGCCTCCCGCAGTTCATCTCCCCCGCGTGCCGGGGTGCGGGTGTTCCACAGGCGAATTGCTTCGTCGCGGTTGTCGCTATGCCCTCCGCATGCGCCGCATTCATCGCACTCGACATACCAACCTGCCGGAACCAATCCAGCAGCGAGGTTGGCGACAGTGCCAGCTTTTGCGTCGCCCGGCTCGGCATACTTCTGGCTCTGGGAAACGGATGGGTTGAACTCGCTGTGCGATCCGCAATGCGGACACGGCTTCAGCGCCCTCGTGACCTCTGGCGTGCTTTGGTTAGCGGGCATGGGGATGGCTCCGACCTGCGCGGGCGCGCGCGAGGGCTGGCACGGCGACGGCCTCGTCGACGCGGTGCTGGGGGAATGCCGACGCGTGCGGCGCGTCCGAGGCGGCTTGGGGTTCGGGATAGAGGACCTCGATCCGGCCCATCGCGAGGCTGATGATGCGCCGCCATTGCGGCACAGTCGTTATGATGATCGCATAGGCCGAGGCGATGCCCGCCCCGGCGAAGACGCAGAGGGACAGCACGCCCGCGACATGCGCGGCATGATCAAGCCAGGTCATCGGCGATCTCGCAAATAGGGGTCGAATTCGGTTTGGCGGTAAGGTCGATGAGCCCAGCCATCAGGGAGCACCCAGGCAAGCAGCCCGGCCGGTGTGATGACGCGGATGCGACCGTCAGCCTTCGGCTTCACGGGCACCAGTGGGCACTCGAACGCGAAGACCGCGGGCAGCGTACCGATGCCGGTCCAGATTTCGGACTGGTTTGCCTGCCGCTTCACCGTCATCGACTTGGCCGTCGGGATGTCGATATTGAGACGGATCATTGCCGCCTCTTGCTCTTCGGTGAATCGGGCACCGCCCTCCCAGCCGAACGCGTTCTTCGTCGCGCCACGGATCGTACCGAACCACGGGTCCTTCGGCTTGCTGGGGATCCAGTAAGCGACGGGTGGTTGCCGGGCGACGGGCGGCTTGTTCGGGTCAGCCAGCATCGCGGCTTGCCTCCAGATAGGCGATCGCGTCACGGCCAGCCTGCGCGCGCAGACCAGCGCCGCGCGCAGTGACGCGGGCGATTTTCGCCTCGACCTCAGCCTCACGTTGATCCCGCGCTGCGGCATCCGTCGCGACTTCGATGTGGTTGCGGATGGCGAGCAGCGTCGGCAGCTGGCGCTTGCGGGGCGTCCGCAGGCTCACCGCGGTCGACAGAATGAGCGCCAGGGCACGCGCCGGCAGCTTCAGTTTCTCGGCTCGCGCGCTGATCTGGTCCCGCAGGTCGGCGCGCTCCCGCTTCATGCTGGCGATCCGCTCGTATGCCTGGGCCTCGTCGAGATCGAGGATGAGGTTGGTGAGCTGTTCGAGGCGGGAGGCGACGAACTGCATTTCCTCGATCGCTTGCATCAGGTCGGGATCGGTGATTGTGCCGGCGCTCATGTCCGCACCCCCGGCGCCGATAGAACGCCCTGTTCGCGGCTGAGCACAGTCACGACGCTGCGGCCGTCGAGGATGAGACGATCGCCGGTCGCCAGCTTCACGCAGGTGCAGCCGAAGGCCGCAGCCGCGCACACCGCCTTGGCATGCGAACGGATGGCCTCGTCAGCCTGCTCGTAATCCGCGCGCCGATCAATCCGCTCCATCCAGCGGTTTACGGCATGGCGGGTGACGCTGATGTGGTGGCCGGTCATTGCTCACCGCCCTGCGCGGCAAGCTCGCGCTCCCATTCGGCGCGATCAGGCCAGCGCTGCCAATATGCCGCGGCGAGCGCGACGGCCTCCCGCGTCGGCAGGCCCAGCTCGAACGACTTCCACCCCATCGCATGCTGCTGCTTGTGGCAGTCGTCACACAGGGGAATGCAGTGGCGGTCGGCGACCTTGGTTGAGGTGCCCTTCCCGCCCGCATGGTCGACGTGGGCGGCGACAATCGGGTTCGACCGGTCGCCGGGCGCATACATGCAGCGCGCGCACGGCAGCTTCCGCAGCCAGCGCTTGAACTTGTCCGCGCACTTCCATGCGGGGCGTCCGGCGCGGGGCGGCTTGCGGGTCGTGAACATCGACCGGGGTAGCGAGCCGGCGCGCATCATGCCGCAGCCACGTCGAGATACGCGCGGGCGGCGGTCCGCATCGCGTCCTCCCCCACCCGGCGATCCGCGATCCCAAGCTGGGCCTCGGCGTCCGCGGATGCCTCCAGCGCCGCTTCGAGCGCGCTTGCAAGGCAGTGCGTCACCTCGTTGAGGTATGGGCGAAGGCGGCGTTCGAAGTGCTCGCCGCCGCGGGTGACGATCATCAGCTCCGGCAGCGCATCGGCAATGTGACAGGCGGCATCAGCGAGCAACGCAGCGATCGCGGCGGCAGGATCTGCGGCCTCCGTCACGCCCGCCTCTGCCGCGCCTGCACCGCTGCCCCGCTCGCCACAGCGAACAACCGGCTTGCCTGCTCATACGGGCTCAGTGCCTCGAAGCGATCACGCTCTTGGCGGAACCTCTGCTGCTCGATCTGGGATGCGGCTGTTGCCACGGGTTGCCTCCACGACCGCTCTATGCGGTGATGAGGGCAGCCTATATTCCCTTATGCATATTTACAAGCCATAAAATGCACTGGGGAATATTATTTCAGCATTATCGCGGGCATCTATCTTTCGGATAAACCTCGTCGAAGCCCGCTTGATAACCCTGCGCATCGTCGCTGCTGTCACGATCGGCATCGGGAGAAACCACGGCAAACCCGGTGCCCCGCTCGACGAGGAAACGGCGCCAACCGACGTAGGCGCCCATCATGTTTTTGGCGTTCACCAAGCCGCAGATAATCTTCGGTTCTGACGGCGCCTTGCCGTCGACCAGCCGCACCTCCGTGAACTTGGCGCTCGCCGCGTCGGTGAGAGTGCGCTGCAATCCGCCCCGAGCTTCGCTCTCGAGCGCTGCGGTAGTGCCTGGTATAAATTGGCATCCACCGAGGGCGGTCAGGGTCAGCAGGATCAGCGACGCGCGGTTCATATCAGTCGTCGTATACCGGATCAGGGTAGAAGCCGCTATCGTCTGGTGTATCTTGCTGCTGCGCCGCCGGCGGCAGCACCGGGTCTTCACCGTCGAATGCGACGCGCACCCATCCGACCCTCGGCTCGAGCGCCTGGAATATAGCCCGCACCTCATGCCCCTGCCGCATGAGGGTGCCGATCAGCACCGCCCGCTCCGATGGAAGGTAGCCCAGCTGAATCCGGCGGCAGGAGAAGACGGCGATCGCGTGCTCGTCGAACTGGTTCTTGGGCTCAGGCCGCAGCTCGACAGGCTCGCCAGGCCGGCAAATTTCAAGCTCGAAACGTCGCGCTGGCCCCCGCTTATTAGGGTAGTCTATGCCTACGATAGCAATGCTCATGCCCTGTTTGGTTGCACGCATATCATTCCGGGCCTACATGTCGTCCGACGTTGGTGGATCATAACGTAGCTCAGCGGATAGAGCACTTGGCCAGTCGGCGAAGGCGCGTCGGTTCAAATCCGATCGGAAGACTACCAACGTCACTCCTGTTCAAAGTGTGCGAAGTACGCACGCCTGAGCGACCAATTCGTCGTCTGATAACGGTTGGCGTTGCAGAGTGAGGTCGCCCTGCGGGGGCCACAACTGATCCAGCTTTGGGGATAGTGGGATGGCGTCGAGGGCCCATGCAGAATCTCGCTGGGCGCCCAGCACAACTGCAGCGAGGCCGCCGAGCGGCACCACGCCCACTAAAAAATTCGGCACCTCTGGTTCGCCGATCTCGCTTTCTACAAACCGGGCTGCCGACGTCATCGCCCCTTTGTTGGTCGAGCCGGAAATAACTCGGCCTAAAAGAATTCGCCAGTGTGGCGGAACGTCTTGATTTGACGAGAAATGCCGCCTGACATCAAAGGGGGTGGTCACCAAATCCGGAACCGATTGCTCATGAACCATGAACGACATTGTGAGCCAGCGAGCCAAGTCGGCCTGCGTAGAGCTCGGCACGGAATTCGTTTCGCCAGAAACCAAAGGCTGCAGGATTGGCTTCACTTTGACCTGCAGCCGACTCATCCAGCCGCCATTGCAGCGCTTGCAAACCTTTCGAATAGTCTGAGCGTACAGTGAACGATCCGCGCGCATGGTACCTGTTTCGAACAGGCCATCCGGCCGCAACACGTTATGAGAGGTAGTTTCGCCATCCGGAGGCAGGTATTTACGGAGCCACCTCGCGTAATAATGCTCTTTGGACATCCCGGGGCCGCCGCAAAATAGACAAGTCCCGCTCGGCTTGACAGATCTACGCTCCCTCCGGTTCACAAGTCTCTCGCAAAGCGGATAACTCTGCCCCAAATCACCACATCACCCGCATCAACTTCGTATGGCTCTATCGTCTTATTGTCGGAGATCACCACGATTCGCCTCCCGCCGGCGGTCGGGCGCAGCCGCTTGATCGTGGCGCCGCCATTGATCGAAGCCGCGTAGATGCGGTCGGAATGCAGCAACTGGTTCTGCGTCGTGTCGATCCAGACGAGATCGTTCGGCACAAGCGTCGGGAACATGCTGTCCCCTGCCCCGGCGGCCAAGCGCAGCCGGTGCGGCGGCGTGCGAGTGAACGACCGAACATAGGCTGCGTCGAAGGCGATCGGCTCTTCCTCGACATAGTCGTCGACGGTCGCGCCTGGCCCCATCGGCAGAGACAGGTCGAGGCGCGAAATCTCGACGATCTCACCGCCATCGACCGACCGCGCAACGGGCTGGTCGGGATGAGCCGCAACCGATCCGAGTGGTTCACTCTTGAAGCTTTCGAAGCTCACACCTGCCAGCTTGGCCATAGCGGCCAGACTGTCCCCGCTCGGCGTGAAAGTCCCCGCCTCCCACTTCGATACATTGGGCTGCCCGCCACCAACCTTGTTGGCGAAATCGGTTTGATTGAGCCCCAGCTGTCGCCGCAAAAGGCGGATATTGTCGGCGAGGACGTTGGACATGCCCAGTGCATAATCGACACCCCTCCGTGGGCCTAATGCCCTAGGGAATAAAGTAGTTGACGCACTATGCACTGGGGAATATTCTCCGGGTCATGGATGCGATCAAACAGACGCGCAAGAAGCTGGGGGCGACCCAGGCTGAGCTGGCAGAAATGCTGGGCATCAATCAGTCGACGGTTTCGCGGCTCGAGCGCGGAGCCCTTCCGATCGATCCGCGAACCGCCCTGGCGCTTGAGGCCCTGTCCGCACGCGCCCGCGTCGCAGAGCAGGCGCCCGTATAATGGCCTGTCATCCCGAACAGCCGTTCACGGCGGCGCAGGAGGATCGCATCCGCGAGATGATCCGCGAGGATCGCGCGGGCCACGGCCAGTCGGACGGCCTTGGGGGCGAGGTGCAGGGTGTCGCTGTTCATGACGATGCTTATGCGTCGGGATCGGACGCAAGGTCATGACGAAGCGCGTGCTAATTACGAAAAGCTCTTCGAAGCAGGCGGCGGCTGATGCACTCGCTGAGGCCAAGCGTCGCAACAAGTGGTCGAACGCCGACCTGGGCGACGCGATGGACTGCTCGGAGGGAAGCGTCCGGAACCGCCTCGACGATGAGGACGTCGCCAACCAGATGCTGGTGCATGAGCTGCGCCGCATCACCCAGGCCGACGGCCCGACGGTGGCGAACGGCATCTTCGCCGACACCAACTATCGCCTGACCCAGATCGACGCCTGCGGGGCGCCGGTGAACGCGCTCGCCTGTGCGGCTGAGCATGCGCGCACTGCGAGCGACCTGATCCAGGCGCTGGCCGACGGTCAGATCGACATCGACGAGGCCCGCCACCTGCTTCCGCAGATGGTGAGCCTATCGAACAGCCTGATGGGGCTGAAGGCCCATCTCCGAGCAATCATCGACGGCAGCGCGCCGAAGACCTGAGGACTGACGAAACGGCGGCAACCCCGCCCGGGAGATCAATGATGACGATGCGAACAGCGTCGATCCCGTCGCAGGGCGGGACGGCGGAGGAACCTCTGCGTCCTGCGGCGAGCGCTCTCGCTAAGGGCCTGTATGCCGTGAACGGCTGCGTCATGGGCTGGCACCCGGTGATCGGGCTGCCGCTGCCGGCAGAGCGCGCGCGGTGACTACCCGCATCCTCATCGGCGATGTGCGCGATCAGCTAAAGACCTTGGCGACGGCTTCGGTCGACTGTGTTGTCACGTCCCCGCCCTATTGGGGCCTGCGCGACTATGTGGTGGCCGGTCAGATCGGGCTGGAGCCGTCGTTGGGCGAACACCTCGAGGTAATGGTCGACGTATTCCGCGAGGTCCGCCGTGTCCTGAAGCAGCATGGCACCCTATGGCTCAACTATGGCGACTGCTACGCCGCGGCGCCCAATGGAAAGTCGGCAGCCGCATATAAGGCTGACGGCACCGACGACCGGACGTTCCGCGACAAGCCGTTCAGCACCGTCGGGCCGATCTACGTGCCGGACTTCGAGAAAACCTCGAGGGTCGGCACGAGCGCGAACGGCGGCAATCTGGCCGCAGCCCATGGCGGTCGTGTCGTCGCGGGCGGACAGCTGAAGCCCAAGGATCTGTGCATGATCCCGAACCGCTTGGCGATCGCGCTGCAGGATGACGGCTGGTACGTCCGATCCGAAATTATCTGGCACAAGCCCAACCCGATGCCCGAGTCGGTCTATGACCGGCCGACCAGCGCCCATGAGAAGATCTGGCTGCTGACCAAGGGCGAGGAATATTTCTACAACGACGAAGCGATCCGCGAGCCTGTCACCGGTGGCACACACGCGCGTGTAGCTCAGAACGTCGCGGCGCAGGCAGGTTCGAAGCGGGCGAACGGCGGCACGCGCCCGGATCGTCCGATGAAGGCAGTTGTGCGCGGATCCGCGAAGCCGGTAGGACCGAATTCCCGGGTCAATGTCGACCGCGTACCGGTGAGCCGAAAAGTTGCGGCCGACCGATCCGGCATACGCAACAACGCCAGCTATGACGCGGCCATGGGCAACTTCACGGGCCTGACCCGGAACGCCCGCAATGTCTGGACAATCGCGCCGCGCGCGTTTCGGGAGGCGCACTTCGCCACCTTCCCGCCGGCGCTGGCCGAGCGCTGCATTAAAGCAGGCGTTCCGTCATCGGTCTGCGGCTGCTGTGGCTGCGCGAGCGGCTGTGGTCCGATCTGCGAGGCCTTCCCGCGGCGCCCTGGCGTGGTGCTCGATCCATTTGGCGGCGCCGGGACGGTCGGTCTGGTCGCGGAGAAGCTGAAGCTCGACGCCGTCCTTATCGAACTGAACCCCGAATATGCCGGGATTGCCGAGCGCCGCCTAGCTGCCGCCCGCCCCGGCCCCACTCAGGAGGCCGCATAGATGGCTGACCAGATCGACCAAGCCCAGGCACTGGAGCAGGAGCACATTGCGCTGTCGCTCGGACGCGTAGGCGATGCGCCGCGGAAGACGGGCGCCGGCGTTTGTGAGGATTGCGAGCTCGACAGCCCCGCGCTGTTCGGCGGCTTGTGTGCCTGGTGCCATGACGGACGGGAACGGCCGGAGAGCGCGCAGCCCGCGCCGACGTTCGTGATCCGCCAGCCGGCGTCGGCGGCAGCGGCAGAGCCGGTCGCACCAGAGCCGGAAAAGCGGCTCACGTCACCGGGCAAGGGTATGGGCCGCGGATACAAGCCCGCCGCGATCGCGCGCCGCCAGGATCGCCGCCAGATCAACATCCACTTCCCGTCCGACCGCTACGACGACATCGTCCGCATTGCGACAGCAACCGGGTCGACGCCCAGCGCCTGGGCCCGCGGAGTCTTCATGGCGGCGCTCGGCGACGCGGCGTTCGAGCCCGGCCGCAAGCCCTTCATTCCAGCTGAGGTGATCCGCGCCGCGCGCGACGCCAGCCAGCCGCTAGACGTGTTCGTGACGGCGCTCATCGCCCGCGGGTTCGCCGCATACCAGCAGGAGGCGCGCTGATGCCCCGCCAGAACGTCGCGACTAACTGTCCCGCGATCGAGGACCGCTACGCCGACACGATGCGCGAACGCGCGATCCGACATTCGGGCGATATGCTCGTCAGCGCACAGCTGCGCGCCGGGCAGCATTATCTCGCCCTTCCGCTGGCTCGCGCAGTCGCGACGAGCATCGGGTTCGACCCGCGGTGTGTGCGCCCCGGCATTGGCGCGGCAATCGCATGACGGTCGCTCGGCTTTCCTCGGCTGCTGATCTCGATGCAGCGATGCGCGCGCGCGGCGACGAGCGGCGGCAGCGCGACGCCGACAAGACGGCTCGTCGTTTGGCCGCGCGCCGCGCCGGTAAAACGGCTCATGCGCCGCACCTGATCGCGATGCCGCGCATGGCCCTGCTGATGAGGGCCGGCGCGTTGCTCGGCAGCGCAAAGGCGTTGGCGGAGGCGATGGGGATCGGCGAGCGCGGTCTTCGCGCGAAGACAGGTGCCGAGCGTGGCGTGTCGAACAGCGACCTCCTATCGGCGGCGGCAGCCCTCGACGAACGGGCATCCGCCCTCACCCAGCATGCGCAGAAGCTGCGTGATGAGGCGGGGCAATAGCGTGAGCGCCGATCTGCTCGCACGTCTGATTGAGGCAGGCACACCGGCGGCGCTCGTCGCCGAGGTGGCGATGCTCGCTGCGCGCGCGGACGCCGCCGGAGAGCAGATCGAAGGTCGCCGGGCCAAGGATCGCGAGCGCCAGACGCGCCGCCGTCACGCTATGTCACGTGACATCACGTTAGATAGCGTGACGACACGTGACGTCACGGCCGACCCCTCCCCCACCCCCTCCCCTTCTTCCTCCCCAGACCCCTCCAATAACCCCACCCCCGCCCCCACCCGGGAGGTTACTCCCGCGAGGACGCGCAAGGCGGCCGCATGGCCCTGCCCGGACGGCGTCGACCCCGAGCATTGGGCGGACCTGATCGCAAACCGGAAGTCGAAACGGCTCGCCAACACGCCAACGGCCCTCGCCGGCATCCTGCGCGACATCGCCAAGCACGCTGACGACGAATGGCCACCAGGCCGGATCGTCCAACACGCCGCCGAGCGCGGCTGGGGCGCAATCTTCGATCCACGACCGAACACCGGAAACCGACATGGCCAACAATCTGACCACGCCCGATCCTACCAGCGCGGAGGCTGGAACCCGCGACCTGGCATGGAAGGCGCTGAGCCTGCTTTTCTCCCCGACTGAGGTGGCGCTCGCTGAGCTGGGCGCGGACGCCGATGCGGCGATCGACGCAGCGACTGCGAAGAACGCTGCCGAGATGGCACCGGTCCCCGCGGATCGGCAGGGGCGCGGCAGCTGGGACGGCGCCATGGACGAGCGCCTGCGCCGGCTCGCCGCCAAGGTGCTGCCGACCGCCAGCGCGGAGGCTGCTACGGCATGGCGCGACGCGATGGTCGAGGCGCTTTCAGACCTGCCGGCCATGATCGCGCTGACCGCGGCGAAGAAGGCGATCCACAAGCCGTTCCGCTTCGTCGGTGAGGTGGAGCCTGCGATTCGCGAGATTGCCGAGGCGATGATCGAGCGGCGTCACGTCCGCGCCGCGGCGTTGCAGCGGATGCGGGATGCGATCAAGCGCGCGGCCAATCCTGCGCCCGCCCTGCCCGCACCCGAAATCACCGCCGCCGGGATCCGCGCCATGAAACCGGAGATGCGCGCGCTTGGCCTGCGCGCCGGCTTTATCACCCAGGCCGAGGTGGATGCAGCTCTCGGCTACGATGACAGCCAAGCTGAGGCCGCATGACGTGGCATGGCACGACGGCCGCACCTTCTACGCATGTCCGTGCGGCTGGAGGGATGAGCGTACCGGCGATGATGCGCCGGCATCGCTGCCCTGCGGGTGTGGCGGCAGCATGGCGCAGTGGGTGCCGCCCGCGGTCGCGCGGGAGCGGGCCGCAACTATCCAAGATTTCCGGACAGTTGCCGAGCCGATCGGCACATTGATCTAATTCGAAGGTAGCGGGGTTGAGGAAAATGGCGGGCAAGGCGAAGCAGAGCACCAAGATCAAGAAGGTGCCGAAAACGGCAGCGCAGAAGGCAGCTGAACGCGTGCAGGCGAAAGCTGCCGAGATTGGAGTGCCAGCCGCGCAGATCGCGCGCGGTATGCACGCTGTCGTCGACATGCCGCTGCGCGACGGAAAGAAGCTTGTGACCCTAGAAACGCTGGTGAATCGGGGCGGCACCCCGGTCGCGCGTTGGAAGGCGGCTAGGCTGTTGTCCGATAGCCAGATCGCGGCCATCGATCATTGCGAGACGCTGTGGGCTAGGCTTAACGGAAAGGCCATGGTGATGGACTTGGCGCGCATCCCCGGCACAGGCCAGGGCAATGGGTGGGCTGAGCAGGAAGCGCTCGACGATTTGAAGCGGATCAAGGGCTATGTGCCTGCAAAATATTGGTCAGTGTTCGAGAATGTTTGCCGGTTCGACGAGGCTGCTGGTCAGGCTGGATCGTCGCTGACCGCAGTGCGATCGGATCAGGTGACGGCCGCGCGCCTAGTCGTGCAGTTTGTGGCGGATATTGTCGCGATGAAAGAGCGACTTGCCGCTTGACGCTTCTCCGCCCGCAACGTATCAGGAACATTAGATGGAAGAGCCGCGCCCCGACGGGGGTTGCGGCTCTTTCTGTATGCGCAGGCGGAGACGGCGATGTGACGCGGTCTCGCAAGCCTTGGCAACGGACTGGACCGGATAAGCGGCTCAGGGGACGAGCTGGCCAAGAGCAGCGTCAGCGTAGGCTCGCGCGGACTGATGGTCTTTGCGAGCATTGCCTTGGGGAGGATCGTGTCACTCTTGCCACCGTCGTCAACCACATCCTGCCGCTGGCACGAGGCGGTGACGACGTCGACGCCAACACTGAGAACCTCTGTGCCGAGCATGACGCGGCGGTGACCGCGGCTCAGTTTGGTAAGGCTGAAGCGGTGCGAGGCAAGGGCGTCGGTCGCGATGGGCGCCCCATCAGCGCCGAACATCCGTGGAACCGGCCCGCCTGACTCGACTCGACTGGGTTTCTATGGTGACTTGCTTTCCTCAACAGGAGAGCTTCATGGCCGACAAGAATAATCCACCGCCGCCCCCTCCGCCTCCACCGCCTCCTCCCCCACCTCCGCCGCCAAGACCCCAGCCCGGTAACTTCAACGATGGCGCGCGAGGGATCGGCAATAAGTCAAATCCCAACACCGTCTCCTTTGATCGGCCAATTCCGCCGCCGAAGCCGAAGGGGTAGCCAATGACAACGCGCACCGACATGCTCTTCATCGTTGAGATGTCGGTGCGGTATCACCGGCGTCGCGCCTCGTTTCTCGATCTGACAAGTTCGCTGATGTCACTCGTAACGGTAATCGGGGGCGCAGGAGCTTTCCTCACGCTGATCGGAGGCGACAGCACGTTGATCGCCAAGATCGCGACTCTGTTCCTTGCCGCAGTCGGTGCGATCCAGTTGATCTTCAAGATCGACACCGCGGCGGCCATGCACAAGCAATGGCTCAAGCAGTGGCTGCGTATGTTGCATGAGATACGAACGAATAACGATCCTGATCCAGCAACAATGTCGGCCTGGATTCGAGAACGATATGGAATTGAGGCGGAGTGCGTCACTGAGATGCGAGCGCTTCAAGCGGATTGTTTCAACCGAACGATGACGGCTCTCGATCGTGATGGTGACCGGATGCCTCTGAAGTGGTGGCAGCGAGCCTTCATGCAGGTTTGGTCGTTCGAGGGTAGCCTCTCCTAACCCACCCCCCGGTCAAAACTCTGGGAGCGGCAAGGCTGGACACCGACGGCCCCCTCCGTGCGCGCTGAGAAGTAATTTTTAGGGGGGAGGGTTTCGGCCGTCCCGCCCGCGGAGGTCTGATGGCCCAGCTTGTCGAGATCGAGGGCGGCGACGGCATCCCGCCCGAGCCGAACTGGCGCACCATCTTTGGGCGCGCTGCGGACCGCGAAGCGGCGGCGGCGTACTGGAAATCGATCATCAGCGAGTTGCGCGGCGCGGAAAAGCTTGCGGTCGCCAACTCGCATTCGATCAAGCGCCTCGTCGTCGCATACGTCACTTACGACATCAGCGCGAAGGAGGTCCTGAAATCCGGCCCGGTAATAAAGGCCAAGAAGACCGGCGTCCCGACGTACAACCCGTGGTGGACGACCATGTCAAACGCCGACAGCCAGGCGGCGGCGCTGGAGAAGTCGCTGTGCATCAGCCCGCGCGAGCGCGGGACCGGTGCTAAGGTCGAGAAGAGGGTAAAGCGGCAGCAGGCCGGCGGCGGATACCTGAGGAACCGTGGCTAACCGCTTCCTGTCGGACCCTGATCCGACGACCGCCTGGGCGAAGGCGGCAGTTGATGGCAAGCTGTTCACCTGCGGCGATCTCGTCCGATACGCGGCCGAACGCCATCTGCGCGATCTGCGCGACGGCGAGCGCCGCGGCATCTTCTGGCGGCCGGAAGCGGCGGCCCACTTCCTGAACTTCCTGCCGTCGGTATTTCAGGTGACCGACGGCCCGGCCGCCGGCGAGCCCTTTTATCCTCTGGAGTATCACACCTTCTGCGGCGGCAACCTGTTCGGCTGGCGGACCGCTACGAACCGCTGGCGGTATAGGACAGGCTGGCTTGAGACCGGCAAGGGGCAGGCCAAGTCCCCGCTGATGGGCGCGATCGGCGTCTACATCATGGGCTGGTGCGATATCCCGCGCGCGCAGTGCTATGCTATCGGCGAGGATAAGGCGACGGCGAACGTCCTTTTTCGCGATGCTGTCGCCATGTGTCGCGCCGACGTGCCCGGCGGCGAGGAAGGTGAGAGCCTCGAGGGTCTCGGCGAGGTTCTGATCCGCGGCGAATTGGAAAACGCTTGGAAGATAGAGCACCCCGACAGCGGCTCTTTCTTCATGCCGATCGCCAACGGCGAAAGCCAGTCAGGGCCCCGCCCCTCGCTAGTGGCAGCCGACGAGATCCACGAACTGAAGTCCGAATCGGCGCTGCTGACGTGGAAGGCCGCGATTGACAAAGTCGCCGGCAACGCGCTCATGCTTCTCGGCACGAACACGCCGGCCCGCTCGTCGCAGCATGTCGGCACATCCTACTCCGATTCCTATCAGGCCATCGTGAAGGGAGAGGCAAAGGACGACACCGCCTTCGCGTTCATCGCTCGTATCGACAAGAGCGACCGCGACACCATTTTCGAGAACGAGCGCGCCTGGCAAAAGTCGCTGCCCGCGCTGGGCGAGACGTTCCCGATCGAGAACATCCGGGAGACGGTCAACTCGGCCAAGCTGCGGCCGTCGACCAAATCGAGCGTGAAGCGCTTGTATTTCGGCATCGACAGCGCCGCGGCCGATTTTTGGATCAGCGAAGAGAAGTGGTCTGCGGTCCAGGGCGTGGTCGATGCGCGTGCGATGCGGGGCCGCAAGTCATGGCTGTCGCTCGACCTGTCGCAGAAGAACGACCTTACCGCCCTGTCGCAGGCTTGGGAGCTTCCCGACGATCTGGTCGCCGTGAAAACCTGGTATTGGACGACGCAGGAAGGGCTCGAAGAACGCGCGGACGCCGACAAGGCGCCTTATCTCGACTGGGTTGAGGACAAGTATCTCACCGCCACGCCTGGTGCGACGATCGATTACACCTTCGTTGCGGTGCAGGTGCAGCAGCAGCTGGCCGATCATGAGGTCGAGGCGCTTGTCGTCGACCCCGCCTTCCTCACGTCGTTCACCGATGCCTGCGATCAGGTCGGGCTAGTGTGGTGGCTGTGGGAGGGTCCCGGCAAGCCGGAGGGCCGCGGCCTCAAGATCGTGAAGCATGCTCAGGGTCAACGGATCATGTTCGAAGACCGGCAGCTGTGCATGCCGCATTCGATCACCCGCACCGAAGACCATATCCTCGACGGCAAGCTGCTCGTTGACGATTCACCGGTGACATATTCGTGCGCGGCCAACGCGGTGATCGAGGCCGACGGCCTCAACAACCGCATGTTCAACAAGAAGAAATCGCGTGGCCGCATCGACGGCATGGTTACCATTACCATGGCCGTTGGCGCTGCGACGGCGGCTGCCAAGCCGAAGAAAAAATCGGTTTACCAATCCCGCGGCATCCGCCGGGTTTAAGGAGGGCGCATGGCGGGTCTGTCGCCCACGGATTATCAGCGCGCGGCCGGCTTTCGGCGGTCAACTGCGACGGGCACGGTTGCCGTTGCTCGTCCCCAGCTGTCCGGCCCCATCGTTGCTTTCGACGGTTACGACCTATCCGACCCACGCCTCCTGGAGATGATGCGCGCGGGTGCAGGCCGGACTGGCGTTGCGGGTATAGCGGTCAACGAGCGCATGGCGCTTCGCAACAGCACCTTTTTTCGCGCGGTATCTCTCATTGCTGGATCAATGGGCATGCTGCCCATGCACTTGATGCGGATGAAGCCAGACGGCACCCGCGAAAAGGCGCGGGACCATCCGCTGTTCAACGTGCTGCATCGCAAAGCGAACGATTACCAGACTGCGAGCCAGTTCAAGAGCTACATGCAGATGTGCGCGCTGCTCGACGGGAATGCCTATGCTCTAAAGGTCAGATCGCGCGGCGCTGTACGCCAGCTGATCCCCCTGCCCCGTCGGCGAGTGAAGCCTCAGCTGTCAGCAACGTTCGATCTATCGTTTCGATATGAGCGAGAGAAAGGCGGCCCGATTACGCTGTCGAAGGATGACGTTTTTCACTTTCGCGCGCCTGTCTCGCTGGACGGGCTGACCGGCGTTTCGCTGCTCGATGTCGCGGCCGACACGCTCAGCATTGCGCATCGTACCCAGCAGGCGGTTGGCCGCATCATGAACAAGGGGACGATGGTTCGCGGTTCGCTGGAAACGGACAAGGAACTCGGCGACGAGGCATATGAACGCCTCCGCAGCAGCCTCCGCGACAACTTCACCGGCGTCGATGCCGATGAGGATTTTCTGATCCTTGAGGAAGGCCTGAAGGCCAAGGTGTTGTCCGGAACGACCAAAGACAATCAGGTCGTGGAACTGCGAAAGCTAGAAGCGGAAGAGGTGAGCCGCTTTACCGGTGCCCCCCGGCCGCTGTTGATGTTCGACGAGACCAGCTGGGGCAGCGGCATTCAGCAGCTTGGCTTGTTCTTTGTAACGTACTGCCTCCTGCAGTGGTTCGTGATCTGGGAAGAGGCGGTTTGGTTCTGCCTGCTGACGCCAGCCGAGCAGGAAAGCATGTACGCCAAGATCAATGACGGTGCGCTGTTGCGCGGGTCGTTGAAGGAGCAGGCCGAGTTCTTGAAGGCTGCCCTGGGGCCGAACGCGGCATATCTGACGCCGAACGAGGCGCGCGAGTTCATGGAAAAGAACCCCATTGCCGGCGGCGATGACCTGCCTCGCGCCGGCACAACGGCGGCAGTGATCGCCCAGGAGGACGATAATGAAGCGTAGCGGCATGATGCCTTGGGTGGGCCTGCGCTCGATCCTCGCGGCCCGCCCACCGGAGATCACGGGCGTCGGCAGCGGCGGCGACTGGAAGTTCGAAACCACAGCCCTTGCCGCAGATTTCCGCCACTTCGAAGTTCGCGCCGCTGTGGAAGGCGGCAATCCGACCATCTCGATCTTCGACTATATCGGCGACGACGGCGAGGGCGGCGGGGTCAGCGACAAGCGGGTTGCCGCCGCCCTCCGATCGATCGGCAACTGCGACGTCGACGTCGAGATCAATTCGCCGGGTGGCAACTATTTCATGGGCGTGGCGATCTACAATTTGCTGCGCCGCCACCCCAAGGCGGTCAACGTTCAGATCCTTGGCATCGCGGCGTCTGCTGCATCCGTCATCGCCATGGCAGGCGATACCATCGCAATCGCGCACAATGCTGAGATCATGATCCACGAAGCGTCCGGCGTGTTCATCGGCACGAAGTCCGAAATGGCCGCGGCGGTTGAGACGCTGGAGCACATCGACCAGAGCATGGTCAGCACCTACGCAGCGCGCTCCGGTCGGCCGCCGGAAGAATTTGCCGCGATGATCGCGGGCAAGGACGTCTATTTCCGCGGGCAGGAAGCCATCGACGCCGGCCTCGCCGACACGCTGATGGAGCGGGACGCGGAGATGCCCGTCTATGCCGCAACCGAGTTTCCGAGCGATAAGGCTTCGCTCGATCGTTTTCTCGCCAAGCATGACATGCCGCGCAGCGCGCGCCGTGACCTGTTTCGCGCGATTGGGGGTGGCACGCATAACGCTGTCGATCCCGACCCTGCCACGCCGCGCGCTGGCGACCCCGATGAGCCCGTTTTCCAGGTCACTGCCGACCAGGCGGCGCGGCTCGCTGCCCTGAACGTCTGAAAGGACCAGACATGAAGACCATGACCACCCTGCGCGGCGTTGCCGCGACGGGCCGGGGCCTCGTCGCCGTGCGCGCCAAGGTC
Source organism: Sphingomonas sp. DC5200-1 (assembly GCF_049897245.1). Taxonomy (NCBI): domain Bacteria; kingdom Pseudomonadati; phylum Pseudomonadota; class Alphaproteobacteria; order Sphingomonadales; family Sphingomonadaceae; genus Sphingomonas; species Sphingomonas sp. DC5200-1. The sequence continues at coordinate 11,447 of NZ_JAFCVW010000001.1, read as the reverse complement.
GATCCCGAGCCCAAGAAGCCCGCCACCCTCGACGAGGTGCTGACCACGTTCGAGGCGTTCAAGAAGAAGAACGACGAAGCGATCGCCGAGATCAAGGCCGGTAAGACCGACGTCGTCACTACCGAGCACCTCGAGAAGATCAACGCGACGCTCGGCGAGCTGCAAGATGCCGTCGACGAGCAGGCGAAGATTACCGCCGCAGCCAAGCTCGGCAACGGCGCCGTTATCGGCGACATCCAGGCGGACCCGGAATACACCGCTGCGTTTAAGGCGCACATGCGCAAGGGTGACAAGGCTTCCGCCGAATTCCAAGCGGCGATGAACAAGGGGACCGATGCCGACGGCGGCTATCTTGCGCCGATCGAGTGGGATCGCACCATCGGCGAGAAGCTGAAGCTGATCAGTCCGATGCGCGCCGAGAGCCGCGTGATCACGATTAGCGTCGCCGGCTTCAAGAAGTATTTTGGCGACCGCAACGTCGGATCGGGCTGGGTCGGCGAGACCGCCAGCCGGCCCGCGACTACCACGCCCCAGATCGGCGTCCTCGATTTCACCCCCGGCGAGCTCTACGCCAACCCCGCCATCACCCAGCAGCTGCTCGACGATGCCGCGGTTGACCTGGAAGCGTGGCTCGGCAGCGAGGTTGACACCGAGTTCGCCCGACAGGAGGGCATTGGCTTCACCTCGGGCGACGGCGTCAACAAGCCCTATGGCGTGCTGACCTATGTCGAGGGTGCGGCGAACGCAGCCCGCCACCCGTATGGCGCGATCAAGGTCAAGAACAGTGGCGCGGCGGCGGCCCTCACCGGCGACGGTCTGCTCGACCTGATGTATGACCTGCCGACCCAGTTCGCCGCCAATGCTAAGTTCCACATGAACCGGCTGACGATGGGTGCCGCACGGAAGCTGAAGGACGGCCAGAACAACTATCTGTGGCAGCCGTCGTATGCGTCGGGTCAGCCCCAGACCCTCGCCGGCGCGCCGATTGTCGAGCATCCCGACTTCCCGCTCGTCGGCGCGGGCAACATCGCGGCGCTCTACGGCGACATGGAGGCCACCTATTTGGTGGTCGATCGCATCGGCATCCGCGTGCTGCGCGATCCGTTCACCAACAAGCCGTTCGTCCACTTCTACACCACGAAGCGGGTCGGCGGCGGCGTCCACAACCCCGAACCGATGCGGGCGCTGAAGGTCGCGGCGAACGCCTAACCTCCGCCGGGCCGACTCCCGTCGGCCCGGTTCTTCGAAGCCGCGGCGCGCCACGGTTTCGGTGAACCCAGGAGGACTTCATGGACAGGAACACCAGCAAGGCGGCCGTCGCCCCGGCCACCGAAATCGACACCTCGGGGGCTCCGCAGCAGATCGTCCCAGACGTCGACATGGATCATCCCGCGGTCGACAATGATCCGCGCGCGGGCACTACTGCCGCGCAGAACCGCATCGATTTTAACGATCCGACGATCGAGGGCCACGAGGCGGTCGAGAAGAACCTGGCCGCGCAGGGCTGATCCACGAACGCCGAGCGGATCTCGCGCGGCGCCGACATCCCTCCAGCGAGCGAGGTGACCCATGGCCATTCCCGTTACGCTGGAGGATGCTCGCCGGCAGGTAAAGCTCGAGGCAGATGATGTCTCGCGCGATGACGATCTGATCGGCTGGATCGCCGATGCCGCGGCATGGGTCGAAGATTACACGGGGCGGCTGCTGTCGACGGAAGAGGTTACCGAGCAAGTCCGGGTCCCCGGCCGAGCAATCGAGTTGCGCGCGTGGCCGATCGCAGCTGGTGCCGCGCTTACTGTGACCGGGCCGGGCGGCACCCCAGTCGCTGGCGCACGTCTGGATACCAGCAGGCGACCCGCCCGCATCTACCCACCCGTCGGCACCGTGTGGCCACTATCCTGCACCGACGAGTCGCTCACCGTCACAATCACGGCTGGCTATCCCGATGTTGCGAGCGTTCCCGGCAATATCCGGCGCGCGATGCTCCTGCTGATCGGCGCCTATGATGCAGACCGTGAAGGCGGCGAGATCTTCGCGAAAGCGGAAGAGGCGGCGCGCCGCCTATGCGGCAGCCTTCGGTTGCGGCGCGTATGAAGAAGGGACCGCTCGACCGACGCATCCGCATTGAGCGCGCGACGCGCATCGAGGACGCGCTCGGCACTGAAATAGAAACGTTCGCCGTTCTCCAGAACGCTTGGGCTCAGCAGCTCACGCAGCGTGCGATCGAGGCGTGGAAAGCTGGCGGCACCGCTGCTCAGCGCGAGGTCGTCTGGCGGGTCGCATGGACGCCGAAGCTCGCCGACATGGTGACCGGCGGGGCGACCGACCGTGTCGTCTATCAGGGGCAGGTCTATCCCATCAGCGGCGTGATTGAGATTGGGCGCCGTGAGGGGCTGGAGATCACGACGAACCCGAGCGGGCAGTCGGCGTGAAATTCTCGATCCGCATGGAGGGCCTGCGCGAGCTGGACGCGGCGCTCGGTGAGCTGCCGAAGACCGTCGGTAAGGCCACGCTGCGCCGTGTGCTGAAGCGCGCAGCCGAACCGCTCCGCGATCATGCGCAGCGCTTGGCGCCGTATCTTAGCGGCGCGCTTCAGGCATCGATCGTCATCGGCACGAAGCTGACCCGTCGCCAGGCGCGCATGGCGAAGAAGGCGCCGAAGTCGACCGTCGAGATGTTCGTCGGCCCCAACAACCCCGCGGCGGTCCCGCAGGAATTCGGCACCCATGACCAACGCGCGCAGCCGTACATGCGCCCGGCTTGGGACGCCGAGCAGACTGAAGTCATGGTGCGGATCGGCGAAGAGCTGGGGCCGGAGATCGAGAAGACGGCAGCGCGCCTCGCGAAGCGCCGCGGAGGCTGACGATGGAAGAAGCCCTCCGCGCGAAGCTGCTCGCCAACGCCGCGTTCAAAGCGCTCTGCCCGAAGGTCGTTTGGGATGAGCGACCGCAGGACGTCTACCCCGCAACCGTGCTGACACTGGTGTCGCCGGGCCGCGAATACACCCACGACGGCTTCGACGGGCTCAGCGAGAGCCGCGTGCAGGTCGATGTCTGGTCGCTCGACAAGGCGCAGGCGCTGGCGATCAGCCGGGCACTGATCCCGGCGATCGAGCCCACCAGCGTCATCGACGCGCAGGCCGCGGGCAAATGGGAAATCGGCCCCTGCTTCCTCGATAGCGAGGATGGCGGCGGCACCGAGGATCTGGGCGGGGGCCGCAAGGTCTACCGGCGCCGGATGGACTGGATCGTGACCAATCGGCCGTTGCCGGCCTGACGGAGGAACCTATGGCAGAGAAGAATTTCGGGGCAGCTTTCTATATCGCTGACCCTGCCGCACCGACCGGCCCGCTGGAAAAGGCCGCTGAGGTTCTGTCGGTGAAAGCGCCCAGCCTCACCCGCGGGACCATCGACACCACCACGCACGACAGTGTTGACGGCATCATGGAATTCATCGGCGAGGGGGTGGCTGATCCTGGCGAGCTGACCGTTCAGGTTCATCGCGTGCCCGGAAGCGAAACCGACGATCTGTTTCTCCGGGCTGTCGCATCGGGACTGAACCTGCCGATGAAGGTTACGTCGAATGGTCGAAAGAACGACGGCACCCCGCAGAAAATGCAGACCGCCGGCATCGGGATCGTCACCGGCTATGAACCCGATGACCAGCCAGTGCAGGGCAAGCAAGCGGCCACGCTGACGGTCAAAGCGTCGGGCAAATGGATTCAGGGGCCGTTCGCCGCGTAATGGGCGCCAACCCCCTCCGCGGCGAGGCGACAGTCTTTGCCGCGGGCCGGATGTTCCGGCTGGTCTTCGACGTCAATGCTCTCTGCCTCGCAGAAGCGGCCATGAACAGCACGACGGACGCGATCATCCTCGCGCTCGAGCGTGACACGGTGGATCTGCAGAATGTTCGCGCGATGATCTGGGCGGGCATGCAAGCCGAGCATCCTTCCTCGCTGGCGCGCGCCGAGAGCCTGATCGAGGACCTTGGCTATGCCGGCGCCAAGGATGCGGTCCTCGCCGGCCTTCGCGGCGCGTTCGGCCTGGCAGCGGAGGGTGGGGATAGCAGCCACCCTCGGAAAGCCAGCCTCGCGCTGGCTGGTTCGATTTGCTGGAGCAATATTGCGAGGCTGGCGGCTCGCCTGAGGCGTTCTGGGCACAGACGCCCCGCATAATCCGCGCCTTCATTCGCGGGCGCGCGGAGGCGATGAAGCAGCGCCAGCGTCTGGCGATGTCGCAGGCTTGGCACACCGCGGTCCTCTACCGTGCCGAGACACTGCCCCCGCTCGCCGATCTGCTCGGCGATCCGGCAGAGCCGCAATCCGATGACGACATGACGTTCAACCTCGCCGCGTTTGCGGCGGCGACTGGCGCGGGGGAATAGGATGGCGGGAGGGTCGATCATTGGCGCCCTGCGCGTCGTCCTGGGGCTCGATACGGCCCAGTTCGAGAGCGGCGCCAAGCAGGCAGAGGTTCGCTCGTCCGCGCTGGCGACCAAACTGCGATCGAACTTCGGCAGCGCCGAGGCGGCGGCGAGCACGCTCACCGGTGCGCTGGCAGGCATCGGCTCCGCTCTCGCGCTGAAGGAGCTTGCCGAGGCGGCAAAGCGCGCGCTCGACTATACCGACGCCATCGCCGATCTCGCCGATCGTACCGGCGCCAGCACCAAGCTCATCCAGGAGTTCCGGTTCGCCGCGCAGCTGAGCGGATCGAGCGTCGAAACCGCTGACGAATCGCTGGAAAAGTTCACGAAGACCCTGGGCCTCGCGCAGTCCGGCAGTGACAAGCAGGTCAAGCTCTTCCGGGATCTGGGCGTGACCAGCGCTGATTTCGATGTCGCTTTCCGCCAGACGCTCGACGGCCTGTCCAAACTGCCCACGGTGCAGGAACGCAACGCGACCGCGCTGCAGATATTCGGCAAGTCTGCCGGCACCCTGACCGGCCTGCTTGGCGCCGGCGCCTCCGGCTTCGACCTCTTGGCGCAAAAGGCGCAGGATCTCGGTATCGTTCTGCGCGACGATGTCATTCGCAACGCGGGCGTGGCGAACGATCAGCTCGACACGCTCAAGATGATCATGGATGCGCAGTTCGCCTCGGCGGTCGCGCAGAACGCCGACGAGATCGCCAAGCTGGCGCAGGTCGCGGCCGACGCGTTCAGCGCCATCACCCGCTCGGCTGGCGAAGGCGCTGACGAGATGAGCGCCCTCTTCGGTACGCTCGACCACGCGTTCGACCCGCTGCTGGAAGGCGCCAAAGGTGCGTTCGCTGGTATCCGGGAAGACGCGAATTGGACCCGAGAATCGATCGCCAACATCCTCGACGGTATCGATCAGGTCCGCAATCTGCTGCCCAACCTACAGCGCGCGGCCCAGCAGTTCGACGAACGCACGTTCGGACGTCGCCTCGGCTTCACCGGCGACGTCTCGCCAAATTCCAATCTGGCCGGACAATTTCGTGACCGGCTCGCGGCGCAGGACCGCGCCCGCGACAAGGCCGGGCTCCAATCCCTGGGCAAGCGCTGGAATGGAGGCCTCTACGCCCCATCCGGCTCGTCCCGCTTGCGGAAGACCGGCGATGGCGAGGATGCCGCGGCGGCCAACAAGGCGGAGAGCGAACGCAAGCGCGCGGCGGCCGAGGCAAAGCGCATGGCCGACAAGGCCGCGCGCGACGAAGAACGGTTTCTGCGCGATCTCGCCCGTGAGCGTGCCGAACAGCTTCGCAGCGAGGCTGACCTTGCCATCACGCAGGATCAGCGGGTCAACGCCGAGCAGGCCATGCTCGACGCCGATAAGCAGGCGCGTCTCGACGAGATCGCGCGCGATCGTGATCTGACGGCCGAGCAGAAGGCGCAGCTATCCGGCCTTGTCGAGGAGACGGCTGTCCTGAAAGCCCGCCTCCTGCATCGTCGTGATCAGGAAGAACTGGCCCGTCAGGAGCTGGAGCATCAGGAGCGGATCAGCGCTGATGCGTCGGATCTGCTCGACGCCCAGTCCGGCCTCGCCCGCACCGCGAAGGAACGCCGTGACCTCGAATTGCAGCTGCTCGACCTCCAATTCAAACAGCTGAAGCTCGCGCAGCAGGCGATCGTCGATTCCGCGACCGCCACGCCACGCGAAAAGGAGGACGCACGCGCGCGGTTGACGGTGCTCGACAAGCTGAAGGCCTTCGCGCAGCAGCGCGCCGAGCGCGACAATGCCGGCCCCCTCGGCCAGTACCTCGACAGCATGCCGCGCAACGCCGCGGAGTTGAACGAGGCATATCAGGCGGTCGCGACCGATGGCCTGAAGAACCTGAACGATGGGCTCGCGGAGGCGATCATGGGCAGCAAGTCGCTGACGTCCGTCTTCGCCGACATGGCCAGTTCGATCATCGCCGACCTGGCGCGGATCGCGGTGCAGCAGATGATCATCAAGCCGCTGGCGCAGCGGCTGTTCGGCGGGTCGGAAGGCACCGGCAGCAGTTCGGGCGGCGGCATCTTCTCGCTGCTCGGCAACCTGATGGGGAAGCGTGGCGGCGGCAGCTACACCAGTCCGTTCGCCGGTGCCGGGCTTAGCCCCATGCCCTTCATCCCCGATTCGAGCGGCCTGCCGAAGCTGGCGACCGGCGGGTTCTTCAACGTCGGCGGTCGGAGCGGCATCGACCGCAATGTCCTCTCCGTCAATGGCATCCCGCGTGCGATGGTGGGCGCAAACGAGCGGGTCCATGTAAACCCGGCGAACGATCGGGGCGGCCCGGCGACCGTGGTGCTGGCCGTCGAGGAAGGCGCGCTGTTCCGGCCGACGGTCCGGTCGGAAGCCGGCGACGTCTCGATCCGCACCGTCGGCGCCGCGGGCCGTGCGCAGGCGACCCGCGCGCGGCAGACGCTGCGATGATCGACCTGACGCCGCTCGCCGCGGCAGCGCACACCCCGCGTCTGATCGACTTCGGCGGCTTCTTGACGCCCTCGACGGGCGCGGCGGTATTGCGCGTCGACCGGCTGGGCAACCGGCACGCGGTGGACTTCGTGCTGCCCGCCATGCGTGCGGAGCCTGCCGGACGCATCTGGGCGTCGCGCATCAAGCGCGCGAAGACCGAGGGCGCCTTCATGCGGATGCCGCAGGTCGACTTCCGGCCGGGCGCCGCGGGCGCGCCGGTGGTCGCGGCGGTGACGGTGGGAGGCAGAATCCTGCCGATCGCCGGCGGCCAGGCGGGCGGTGTCGTCCGCGAGGGGCAGTGGCTGTCGATCGTCTCGGGCGGCAAACGCTACCTCCACAGCGTCGACGCCGAGGTGCAGTTCGCGCAGGACGGCACGGCCACCCTGCAGGTCACGCCGATGCTGCGCGCGCCTCTCGCGGTCGGCGATGTCGTCGAGCTCGCGCAACCGCGCATCGAGGGGATCATCGTCGATGACTTCTCCTATCCGGTCGCTGCGAACCGGACCGTTTCCTTCACCTTCACGCTGACGGAGGCCGCATGATCGACAGGATCCTGCTCTGCGGCATGATGAAGGCCGAGCTGCCCGGATACACGCTGCTGCTGTGCGATGGCGGGACGGTGAAGTGGGGCGATGACGTCTATGTCAGCGCCGATCCGCGGTTCGGCGCCATCGGGTCGTTCGATGTGCCAGAGGAAGGCGTCGGCGATGTCATCCCTTCCGGCTCGCTGACGATGCTCCCGCCCGGCGGGCAGGCGGCGATCGACCTGTCGAGCCCAGCGTTTCAGGGCGCGCGCGTCCGCATGTGGATCGCCGAGATCGACCAGATGACCGGCCAGATCGTCGGCGCGCCGGACCTCCAGGCGGACTGGCAACTCGACCGCACCGTCCTGAAGAGCAAGAAGGGCGAGCGCAGCCTGGCGATCAACATGGTCGGCACCGCTCAGCGCCTGCTCGCCAAGGTGGAGGGCAACGTCCTGTCGAGCGCCTTCCATTCCTCGATCTTCCCCGGCGAGCAGGGCTTCGACAACGGCACTGGCCTCGAGGCGAATTTTGCCTGGGGTATCGCATCGCCGCCCCGCGGCGTCGTGGCGAGCAACACCAGTGCTTGACCTCGCCCAGCGTGTCGCGGCGACGGAACGGGGGACCGCCCGATTCCGTGGCAATCCCTTCGACTGGGTGGCGCGGCGGACGTGCATCCACCTCGCACGGTCGCAGGGCCGCGCAATGGGCCACAAGCTCCCGCCCATTCCCGACATACGCTCGCCGACCGGGGCGCGTCGCGCACTGGCGGCAACCGGGCACGCCGATCTCGCGTCTCTGCTCGACAGCCTGTTCCCGCGCGTTGCGCCTGCCTCCATGTGGATAGGCGATCTCGCCCTCATGGAAGGGGCGGATGGTTTGGGGGGCATCGTCGTTGCCGTCGGCGGCAAGGTCATGGGCTATCATGTCGACCATCTCGACCTGGGGCTGGTCAATATCGTGCCGGTCGGCCCTTCGCCGTTCATTGGGGCGTGGCGCTTGTGAGCGGGGTGCTGGCTGCCGTCGGAAAGGTGGCGGGCGTCGTCGCGACCGTCGCGGCCCTCATCCCTGGCGCGCAGCCGATCGCGGCTGCAGCGGCGGCCATCGCGCTTGTCGCCAATGTCGGCGCGTCGATTACCGCCCAGCCCCCGCCCGCGCGCGGCACGGTCAACGGGATTTCGATCGGATCGGATCAGCCGCAGCCTTGGCTCATCGGCGAGACCTATTACGGCGGAAACCGCGAGCACCAGATCGGCTACGGCCCGACGCTCAACAAGGTGCCCAACCCCTACGCCTTCATCGTCGACGTCTATTCGGGCGGCGGACCGGTGCAGGGGCTGGTCGATGCGCAGGCGGACTTCGTGTCGCTCGGCATCCCGTCGGGCGGCGGCAACGCTTCGGGCTATGCCTCTGGCTTCCTCTCCGCGTCGGTGCAGGTGGGCAATGTGCCGGAACCGTCAGCGCTCGCGTCGCGCTGGGGCGGCGTTCCTGGCTGGGGCGGCAGCTACCGCATGTCCGGCTATGCCGCGATCGCGTGGAGCCTGCTGTTCGACCGCAACGGCAAGGTGTTCGCCTCCGGCGTGCCGCAGCTCGGCGCCATCTGGCGCGGGCAGAAGGTATGGGATCCGCGCCAAGACAGCACGTACACCGGCGGCTCGGGCGCGCAGCGCTGGGCGGTGCCGTCGGATACAGCCGGGCACGACGCGGCCCGCGCGACCTGGGCGTTCAGCGAATCGCCGGGCCTCGTCGCCCTGAAATATGCGCTCGGCACCTTCCATCGCGATCCTCGCGTGTCGCAATCGACCTATCAGAAGGTCGCCGGCATCGGCCTGCCCATCGACGGCGTGATTGTCGAGGACTTCGTCCACCTCGCGAACGTCTGCGATGCCAACGGGTGGAAGGTCGGGGGCGTCGTGTTCGAACCCGCTATTTCGACCGCGTCGACGCGATGGCAGAACCTGAAGGACATTCTCGCCGCGGGCGGCGCGACGCCGTGTTTCCGCGGTGGCCGGTTGGGGCTGAAGATCAGCGCCCCGCGGATCGCGCTCGACACAATCACCGCGGTCGACCTCGCCGACGACGAGGTGTCAGCGGCCTCTGGCCTGGGCTGGGAAGAGCGGCTTAACACCCTCGTCCCCAAATACCGCAGCCGCGATCACAAATGGGAATATGTCGCGTCGACCGAACCGGTGCAGGTCGCTGCATACGTCGACGTCGATGGGGAGGTGAAGCGCGAGGAGCGACAGTACAACCTCGTCCAGCAGAAGGACCAGGCGGCGCAGCTGGCCGCTTACGAGCTAGTCGATCGGCGCGAGCTCGGCGAAATTGAGATCGTCGTGAAGCCGCGCCTGCGCCGCTATGGCCCAGGTGATTTGCTGATCGTCGACCTGCCCGAAGATGGGCTCGCTCAGATGCCGTGCGTCATCCTGAAGCGTCAGCCGATGCCCGACCGGATGGCCTGGCGCTTCACGCTCATGAGCGAGACGCCGGGCAAGCACGCCTTCGCGCTGGGGCAGACGGCAGTCGCGCCGCCCATCCCCATGCTGCGCTCGACCGCGGATCTCGACGGCGTGGCTGCGCCTGTTGCAGGCGATCGAGCAGCGTTCTCGATCGTCCGCCAGTCGGTCGCCTATCCGCTCGACAGCACGGCCGACACGATCACGATCCAAGCCTTTGATGCTACGATCGACGACGGCCGAGTCCTCTCGTTCCCGGCTCAGACGATCACAGGCCTGTCGCCGGGGAACACGTACATCGTCCTATGGGACATGGCGGCGCAGACTTTCGTCGCGGTGTCGGCCCCGGCGCTGACGGAAAGTGCGTCGAGCAACTACGTCATCATCCGCCAAATGACGACGGCGAACGCCGACGGCACCTATCCGAGCGAACCGACGGCGCCGGGCGGCGACGGGGGTGGCGGGTATGGCGGCGGTGGCTGCCCGATCGAGACCGCACATATCCTGCTCGCCAATGCGGATAGGACGGGCCCGGGTGGCACGATCCCGGCCGGGCAAATTGAGGCGGGGGCCTGGGTTTGGGCACGGCACGAAACGACGGGCGTGTGGGGCGCATACCGCGTCACCTTCGCGCGGGTGTTCGAATCGGACCTGGTCGCAACTGCCGGCCGCCCGCTGGTCTCGCCCTCGCATATGTGGGGTGAGGTTGGCGCGTGGACGCAGGCCGATAGCATCGGCGCACCGGCTGGGCGCGGGCGCGTCGTCGCGATGACCGTCGCCGATGCTCACACCTATGTCATCGTCGGCGATGACGGGAAGTGGTGGCCCAGCCACAATAAGGTGGCGCAGGATCCGTCGGCGTCATGATCCGCGAAACGACGCCACGCAACAGCCGCGTCTACATGCGGATCGAGGACGCGGGGCATGGGATGATGCGGCTGGCGTTCTCGCTGACGCCGCCCTCCTATGACGATCCAGCCGCGGTTCTGATCGCGCGGGGGGTGCTGCCAATGGGGCAGCCGCTCAGCATGCTCGTCGTTAGCGATCCGACGCAGGATCCGGCGCTACGCGGCCCGCCCGGTGCTTCGGCGTTCGACCTCGCGCAGCAGCTTGGGTTCAAGGGCACTGCTGCGGCATGGCTGACCAGCCTGAAGGGGCGCGATGCCAGCGCATACCTCGGCACGGTGACGATCGGCCAGACGGCGACGGTGAATGTGACGGTGGCGGCCGGTGCGCGCCGCGTTCTCGTCACCGTGCCAGCTGCCATGGGGATCGTCGCCAGCGACAGCCTCTACCTCGCGCCGACCCAGGTGCTTCCCGGCTACGTCATCAGTGACGTCGTCGCGGTCGACGCCACCACGTTGAGCGTGGGTCTGACCGGCCCCGCGCTGGCGGTCGGCACTTCTTACAAGATCAGCTGCAAGCTGTTTCGCCTAAACCCACATTTCCCAAGTAAGGCGCTGATTTCGCTGTCCTGACCATTATATTTCCTATATAAAACATGGTGTTGAAGGCTGCGAGGGGCGCGTTTCATGGATCACCCAGAGGGTGCGGGCT